>CAJUPZ010000009.1 GCA_910588065.1 uncultured Muribaculaceae bacterium | reverse complement strand
CACAAGGGGTCAAACAAACTTGGCCTCAGGGGGCATCCACGCTTGGGTTTTCCATGTCCTATGAAATGGCGCACTTTTAAATTAGAATCCGGCTCCTTTTTAAATTAGAATTTACAGTTCAAGGTCGCTTTTATTCCATTTTGCGGCGTCGGAAATTTCGTTGGCGTCCTGCAATATACATTTCAAGCCACCGAATCCGGCATATTTTGACAGCAGTTCCCACTCGGCATCGGTAGGCGGCCTGCGCTCAACATCAAGCTGAAACGCAGTGCGTATCGCCTCGATGTTGCCGCGCAGTTTCTCCTTGCGGTTATAACTCATCGCCGTCCAGTATTTCGTTTATGGCGGCAAGCAGTTCATAGCGCAATGGCGGGTAATCCTCTCTTGTGAGAAAATCCCCGTTCACCTCGTGGCGGTCGAGAATGGAGTGGATTACCGGCTTGGTGAGCATATACAACGTCTTTGCCTCCATTTCATCGGACGGGATACGGAGCCAGCAATCTTCCTCGATGATTGTATGCACCACATCGTAGCGCGATACATACAAGCCTTTAAGCAGTTCGCGCATGGCAAGCTCTTGGGCTATATGCTGTGGCTTGCCCTGAAGGAACAGTGTAACATAGGTGTCGAGTGCATTGTCGACCCGTTCTGCGATAAACCTGCGGTCAACGCTCTGCGGAAAATAATGGGCTGAAAGATGTGCTTGGAGATAGACTATATAATAGTTCAACTCCGAATATTCATCGTTGGGTTTCATAATTTGGATGGATTTAGTGGGTCTGTAATGGTGTTTTTCGGAATAGGCAAGAAAAAGGACACCGGGATCCCTCCCGATGTCCGACCACTAAATCCATGTCAAAAATGATTTGAAAACAATTTATGACGATGAATCAGTGGCGAAGTTACGAATTTTTTCGCAAACGGGAGGTATCGGTATCCGGCTTTTTCCTGTCATTCACCCTCAAATGGGGTAAAGGCGTCGATAACCTGTTTCACAATATGGTCGTAGATTATACGCTCTTTTCCTGTGAGGTCGGTGGGGTGCAGCCCGGTGGTCACAATGCCGTATGTTTCATACGCACCATCGGACACACCCTTGATTACGCAGCGTCGGCTGAGCTTTTTGAGGGCTTTCGCCTGTTCGCCCCAACGTGAGTTGTAACGTAGCATACGCATATTGCGTTTCATGTTGCGCCATACGCTGTAAGGTACGCCGCTCTGAATATCGGACGGGAACGAAATCAGTTTCTTCAGATAGAGGCGCAGCACCGCATCGGCTGTTTCGTCGTGGTTATAACCGAACTCGGCGGATGCGGTGACGAGCAGCGAGAGAAAGCTGGGTAACACAGGGTAATCGACCAGCTTGACTTCCTGACCGTTATAGATTACCGGCTTTTCTTCGTCGTCCTCTTTGCCTTCGGCCGTTTTGAGAGCCTGTTGTGCCTGTTCCTCGGCCTCGGCTTCACGCCAGATTTCATCTTCTTCAAGGAATTTGTCGTAGATGACTTTGCTGATATATTGCTTGTAGCGTTCATCGTCGATGCGGGAATTGTAGATTGCCCCACGAATGGCGCGGTTTGTCAGCACCGGGAGCCACGCACGGCAGGTCTTGACCGGCACGGCGAGATACCAGTAGAGGTTCCAGAAAACGAGGTCGCAGTAAGGCGTGGGCATAGTGGCGTTGATTACAAGGCTGCTGTTTTTGAACAGCGCCTTTATAGCGTCGAGCCGGGCGAGGTCTTCCGCTTTCTTGTCGTAACCCACAACCTTGTCGTAGTCGCGCACGGCGAAATCGAAATTGTGGGCGTACACCTGCTGGGGTGTCATGTTGTCGGAGAGAATGAAGGGCTGCTTGGGGTTGTAGCTTGCCTCCACGATGCTGCCGTTTGTCCATGTGACGGCATAGCCTTCCTTTGCATAGTGGTATTCTCCTACGGGTGTTGCGCCGATTGCTCTTGCGATGTTGTCTGCCATAAGATGGCTGTCGGCGACTATGGTGATTATCTTTTCAGTTTTCATATTTGTTTGACATGAATTTGGTGGTTTGTAATTCTTGGATGGATTCAGTGGTGAGGTAAGGCGCAGGGAGTTCCGGACCTCCTTGCGTCTTTACCGGGAGGGATACGGTTCAGAAAACCGCAGTCTGTTTCAACGTGGATTCAGTGGTGTGGGGTGTCGTTACAGCTTCGGGCCTTTAGGCTTACGTTGCTGTTTCTGTTGCTCATCGTTCTTGGGTTCCGTCTGACCCTTGTCGAGCGGTTCTTTCACGCCTTTTGTCGCTTCCTGCGTCTTACCGTCGTTATTGACAGCAAGCTGTGTCTTGCTTTCGTTTGACGGTGTGATTTTGGTTGCGAGGCGGGGATCGTCAAACGATGTTTCGGGTCGCTGCTTCTCTTTGTTGAAATAGAGATACACGGTGCAGGGCTTTCCCTTGTCGTCAACCATCTGGTCGAGCTTGGCGACATTGCCTGAAACGTAGTCATTCTGCTGCTGTTCGGTAAGCGGAATCTTGTTCCACTGTTTCAGCCGCTTTATGCCGCCGTCTTTGGTAATCCATGTGGAGCGTTTTTCGGTTTTTTCGCCATCTCCGGCCTTCTGCTCCTGCTTATTCTCATTTTTCTGCGTGGTCTTCTGTGTGCGCTGCTTGGGCACAAACTCCACGCCGCGGCGTTCTGCGCTCACTTGGAGAGTGGCATGGTAGGTCTTGCCGTTCTTGCCGATAATCTCCTTGTTGGGGATAGCCATTCCGGTTTTCAGAAATTCTATCTCCTGATTGGAGAGCTTCGTTTTTCCGATGGTATCATTGATTTCAAGCGTCGCGGCAGGAAAATGATACATTTCATGGGTGTAGCGGTCGATGCTGACGTATGATGGGATAACCTCTCCGGTGGATTTGTCCACAAGGTCAACGACTTTTCCGAGGTTGCCTGTTGTGCGCAGGTTCTCCTTATCCTCGTCGGTGAACTTGTAGCCGTTGTATTCCTCGTTGAGATTGGGATACTTGCGGATAAGATGGGGCACGAGGTTGACTTTGCCCTGCTCATCGGTCTGGAACGACAGGCGTGCGTCCACCTGCTGAACCTTGCCGCCCACATCGGTGGTGATGGTGACAAGCGCCGATTTGCGGTTGAACAGCATTTCGCGCAGGTCGCCCGACTTTTCAAGCTGTTCTTTGTCAACACCCCAGCGTTCTTTCAGCTCCGCCCAGTCAATCTTGCTTTCGTCAACGGGCTTGTTCTTCTGTGTTTCGCTGATTTCATCGGAAGGCTTTACCTCGCGGTCTTCAAGCATCGACTTGTGCGTTTCGGGGTCTTTGAGCATTTCGCCCATTACCGGCGCCTCTTTTTCGTAGTTGTCGGCGTCAACTTTGAAAAAGCTGAACATCGTAGGATTCTTGCATTGACGCAGGAAATTCGACATGAAGGCTTCCAGCGGATTCTGCCGGATGTTGAATTTCACGAGGTCAGAGAGCTTGGCCGATTTTACATCGGACATCTTGGGTGTGCCGTCATCGTTCATGCCGGTCACTGCACCGATTTTCCCGCTTTCGTTGTCACGGGCAATCAGCACCTGATCTTTTTCTTGGGTCTGGTCTTGTTCCATAGAAATAAAGAATTTTGTTGTTTGACTTTGCACCGACAAGCGGTGCGGTTATTTTGGTGTATGTGTGTTGTGTGTATTTTATGCGGGTTACAGGTCTGCAAAGAAAGCCCTTACATCTGCGGGCAGATAATAGATTTTGCCGCGCTCTCCCTTACGGGTGAATGGAATCAGTTCCATTTTGCGGTAATTATACATCGTCTTGCGGTCGATGCCGTACTTTTCGCAAACCTGCTTTTCAGTCCACATCTTCTCATCGTCAATGATGCCGAAGCCTTTCAGAGCATCAAGATATGACCGTTCCATTTGGCGAAGACGCTCCATAAAGGTGTTTTCAAGGCTCTTTATCATCGCCGACACCTGTTTCAGTTCGTAGGCATTCATAAGCGCGGACGGTTTTTGTAGTTTGTTCGGATTTTATCAAACACGTCAGGATCCCACGGAAGATGATACACGTTGATGGCTTCGATAAGTGGGCCAAGAAAGTACAGCACCTCGCGTCCGCGTTTGAGCCATTTAAGATTGTACTGCTTTCTTATGCGCTGTAATTGGCGCGTTGAAATCCGGAGCAATGCTGCCGCTACCGAATTGGGGATTGGTGGCATGGTCGGCTGATTGTCCTTTTCTTCTTTCTGCCGACCTGTTTTCCCTTTCTCTTTATTAAGAAGGGTGAGAACCGAAGAAACAAGTTCCCGGAGAGCTTCTTGATTATCGTGAAGCGTTTCAAGAGTTATTTCCATAATCATTTTTGGATTTAGTGTTACGCTTGCAAAGTTCGGCAATCGTGCAAAGGCTCATTCGGGACGTTCCATGGAACATTCCACGACTTTAACCTGCGTTAACATTTTCAAAAAGACACAAAGTGCCGGCCATTGATATATAGCCAGCACTTTGTCAGATAGTTAGCCTGTATATCAATTAAAATCTAAAACTCCGAGATTGTGAGATAAAATCTCCATATCCTTACTGATTTTGTCGTTTGTGATTCTGGCGTAGATTTGTGTCGTCTGAATGTTGGTATGGCCCAGCATCTTCGACACAGATTCGATTGGCACACCCTTACCGAGTGTCATGGTCGTTGCGAATGTGTGCCTCGCCAGATGGAAAGTTATGTTCTTGTTGATGCCACATATATCGGCAATCTCCTTCAGATAGCAGTTGAGCTTCTGGTTAGTGATGATAGGTAGCAGTTTCCCATCGGTAAACTCTCCCTCATACTTTTTGAGTATCTTCATCGCAGGCGGCAGCAGCGGCACCATCACCTTTGTATTGGTCTTTTGTCGGTGGGTAACTATCCACCAGCGACCGTCAAACATTTTTTGAATGTTGTCAACACGAAGGTGGGCGAGGTCGATATATGCCAATCCGGTGAAGCAGGCGAAGATAAAGATGTCGCGTACCTGATTGAGCCGTGCAGAAGCGAAATTCTTTGACATCATTTTCTCAAGTTCATCTTCGGTGAGAAAACCTCGGTCAACACGCTCTGTTGAGATTTTGTAGCCGTTGAACGGATCTACAAAAATCAGTCCTGCGCGGATAGCCTTGTTGATTACCTGCTTGAAGAATTTCATACACTTGTAGGTGGTGTTTTGGCTGTACTTGTATTCCGTGCGCAGGAAAAATTCCAGATCGGTGATGAAGGAGAGCTTAATCTCGCGGAGCGGAATATCCGTGATGTTGTATTTCATCTTCATGAACTCCACCACACGGCGGTACATACGCTCGTATTTCTGATAGGTGGGATCCGCCTTGCTTAATCCCACAAGTTTTTTGGTGTCTTCAAGATGCTGTTCGTAAAGTTTCAGCAATGATTCTTCGCGGGCTGTAATACCCATATAGGCGTTTTTCACCATCTCTGCGGTAACATAGCCATGACGACGCTGAATATCGTAGTAGTGATCTTTCATTATCACTTGAATGTCATTCAGGCGACTGTTAAGTTCAAGTATTTTGGCTGACCGACCCTTTGCTTTGGATGCTGCGACATCCCATAGCTGAGGCTCAATGGTGAGCTTCGAGTTGAGCTGTTCTACCTCTCCGTCAATGGTAATTCGTATCATGATGGGAGCCTTGCCCTCCTTGTTGATTTGATTACCACGGATGTAGAACAAGACTTTGAATGTGTTCTTTTTCATCCTTTCTAAGAGTTGTGTTATCAATCTTTGCCGTTTGACCGGCTTCGATATGAAAACGAGTTAAACAATTAGTGGGATTGGTCGCTTTTCAGAAACAAAAAGACGTATATCGGACAAGATAATTCGTTGATTCACAATTATATTTATTAGTGCAAGCCAATCTTGTCTAATAGGTGGCAGCAATACTCGATTGAAATAGTAGCAGTTATAGTCGGATTTAGTGTTGGATTAGACCTGTTTGATGTCCGATATTTTCCGACTTACGACTAAGTTGCGTCTTTGTAACTATGTGTATATTAAAATCTTATCGTGGTAATCGTTACTATTTCATTTTCCAAAATTTTAGTAACGAGTTAGTAACGAAACTATGTCTGTAACGGTCTTTTCTTGGTCTGATTTCGGTCCTGAATCGAAAGGATTAGACACGAAAAAAACCGCAGAACTAATTGATAGTCTGCGGTTTGTCTGATTTAGGCTACAGAGTGTCCGTAGTAGCAAGTGGAGCTGGAGGGAGTCGAACCCTCGTCCAAACGCGGAACTAATGAGCTTTCTACATGCTTAGTCTTCACTTGGTTTTCGTGATGCGGCAGGCCAAAGACCACCAACCGTATCCTTATCCTCTGAAATCTCGGAAGCTTCTCGAGGCGGCCGGCTTCCTATTCCCGATTTACCTGCACCGCTGAATCGATTAGTCTCGGGACGACGACAATCGAGCGATGTCTTGTCTCCGCAACTGTTGCGGAGATTAAGCTAATCTACTGTTCTTCGATTAAGCAGCAAGAGCGTAGTTATTTTCGCCATTTAAAATTTTGATGTCCCATATTATAGAGCGTAGCCATCATTGCTCTGCATGCTTACACACCACCTCTACGCGCTGTCAAAGCCAGTCAGCCCCTGATTTGGTTTGCATTAGCCTACAAAGATAAGCTATTTAATCCACCTATCGCAAACGATTAACCATATTTAACTATAACTACTTTTGGTAGTGGTAGTCAATCTGCGGTTTGGTGGATTTGTAATTGGGCATACACATTCCGGTAGATGCCCCTATGAAGGTGGGGTCGGAGATATAAAACCTACGTCCTTTATACTCGTAGCTGTCCCCTTTTATCTCGTCGCTGAGGCACACTGCGGCGCTTTCGTGGCCGGGATATGCAATCAGCTGATTTTCCACGCCTAGCACATTGTGCAGCAGATAGGTGTACATGATTGCACGGTCCTCACAGTCGCTTTTGCCATAGATGAGCATCTCCTCAAGAAAGTAAGGTTTTTCAAACCCGTGATTGACCTCATCGGTTGCATACGCTGTCACCTGCTGGCAAAATTTCAGCAGTTTGTCAACAGCCTCCTTCTCCGGCAGCGTGTCAAGCTGCGCTTTGAGCTGATTGACTATGGTGCGGCGCACTCCGGGCAGAACTTCCGATGCCGCATAGTCACCCATCGCCATCTGGGGATATCGATACAGCAATGCACGGAGCGATGCATTTGTGGTTCCGCTCACCTTAAGTCCCTCGCCTTCGAGGCTGAAGGGGGCATCATTTGCCGGCAGGTTCAGGCCGTTTATTCTCAGACCCAGCAGGCGGCCACAGTCTGTGCCATCAGGAATAGTGCAGGTAGAGATCCGGCTTGCGGGAGTTTTTGTACCATCAGGCTGACCGAGCTCAAAGAGATGATAGCGGGTGGTGCCGCCATTGCCAGAAAGGTCGAGATATGGGCGGGCATACACCATGCCATCCATGGCCATGAGCAGCACCGCGCGGTCATTGCCGGTGAGCGCTATCCTGACATTGTAGCCCATATTGGCAAGCAGAAAATGGGCAAGCGAATGGCGTGCCGTTTGGGATGCACCGCTGTACGCCTGATTGACATACGCCGCAACAAGCTCGTAGGTAAGATAATCGTTGAGGCCATACACCTGCGCGATATTCTTGAGACGCTTCACCAGTGATGCAGCCGATGCCGACTGCGACAGAGCTCTCCACTGACCGGCAAAATCGCCCGGCTGCTGCGGATTCATCAGCTTCAGAGAGGGAGCCGGAGCTAAGGTTCTCACTCCATAAAAGTCTATCTGCACATCAGTTGGAGACAGAGCCTCAGGCACTGCAGGTGCAGGAACCGCCGTTGGCGCAGATGGTTTGGCAGCTCCTTCTGGGAGGGAAGGAGCCATGGGTGATTTCACCGGTTCAGGAGCAGGAATAGCCACCGGCGGTTGCGACGGCTCGGCATGAGGTAGTGTGGCCGGCTTAGGCTTATTGCTGCGGCTCGCACCCTTAAAAACCTCATAGTCAGCCCACACCCCGTCAAGAAACTTATCATAATCCGCAAGCACGCTACGGCGAAAACTGTTGTAATCACCTCTCACCCCGGCTCTGAATTCCTCAAACGATTTTACCGGCGACTGACCATCCGCCTCTAACGCCGCAATGCTTCCAAGAGCAAAAACGACTGCTGACACCACTGCTTTTCTCATTTCTACGTGATATTCAATTACTTTGCGCAAAGTTACGATTTATCCGCAACTTAGCCAAATCCACCGCATATCTTTCACTCCGTTTTCCAAGCCGATTTCTCATCGGGCATCACTCCCGATCCCCCTGACGCCACACAATGTAATTTGTCATCGCCGAAGCATCAGGCTCCCTGAGACCGAATGACACAGTATCACCCGCCTCATCAACAGCAAATCCGTAGGCCGACGAGCCCACAAGATAGATAGCGGTGCTCACACCCATATCCACAAGACTATGCGAAAAATCGCGAAACGTCATGCGCTCTTTGCTGCACACAACAACAACCTCTCCCCCAACCTCGGCAAGCGCCTTGCGCAGCGCCCTACCCTTCGGCTTATTCTCCACAACCTGACCACCCACAACAAGAGGATACTGCCTGAAAAAATAGCCATTCCCTTCAATAGCCTGCTCCAGAAACGGAGTTGACTCCGCCACCCCTATCGTAATCCGCCCCCCTACAATTGCACAGAAACCGGACTTGGCCATGCCCTTGCTCAGCAGCTCACCCTTGCTCACATACGCCCCCACAATATCACCATTATCGCCCCTCACATCCGCCGCCTGGGTAGCCAGCACCACCCCCGGCAGATTCAGAGCACCCTCGCCTATATATAATATAGGTGTAGCACCACGTGGAGCAAACACTCTCAGCCCCACACCGCCAACAACCGTGTCTCTCACCTCGGCAAACCCTCTCGGATCAGCCGCTGCGGCAAGCAAATCCGCTACATCCACCGTAGCCTCACCGACAGGACGCTCCACAGCCGGCTCAGCTATCTCGCCGTCAGCCTCATCGCCATCGGCCCGCACAACCATATATATCAGCCCCGCAACAACCGCCGCAACAACCGCCAGCGCACACACAACCGGCAGCCATCTGCCCGAGCCGCCGCGCTTGTCGACATTACTGTCGTTGCCGCTGCCGGAGTCACCCCCACCTTTGATAATCCTTATCTCATCCTCACCGATATCATGACTCATAGCCCAGCCTCCTTTTCTATTAAATCTTTCAGCGCACGCAAAGCCTCGCGCGAAGCCGACACCTCATGCCTGAAAGCGCGGCAATCCGACAGCGACAGCTTTTGACGCGAAGGATTGATGTATGTAATGTAATCACGGTTGACAATCAGACTCTTACCGATACGAATAAACCGATTGTCATCACTGCCAACCGACTCTGCAATCCGGCGCTCAATCTGCCCCAGCTGCATAGTCAGGATATGCTCGCTGCCATCCGCAGTCGTCACCGCAGAATAATTGCCGTCAGCCGTGACAAACACCACAGCCGTCATCGGCACACGCACCAGCTCCGCCGAATTATGAAACAGCAACATCTTATCCATATCCGACTGCAAAAATACAACACAATCTTCACATACACCACCCCTCCCCGCCCCGAATCACCCGCATTAATCGACACAACACGTGTGCCAGTTGCACCAAAACAATGCACTTTCGATACAATCGACGTATTTCTAACAGAGAATGGCCGACATTTTTTTGATATAGCACTCCAAGCGTGTAATTTTGTGGCATGAAAGAAAAAAATGTACCCTGATATACTACAGGCAGAATAAAATGCAAAAAAAGATTTGGAAAAACACCTGTTTTATCCTTATCTTTGCCACGTGGACTCCGGAAGAGAAATGCCGGAGCGCCAAGAAAAGCGTTTCCGCTTTCTTTTCATGCAGTAAAATCGGCAAAATTTTGGTATGAAGAAAAGAATGAAGGACGCTCTTCTGAGCAGCGATGCAACGCGTAGCCGCCGATGGTGGCTGCGACAGCATAACTGGCCAGTGGGGCATTTTATTCTACCTGTTTCTGTCATACCGGGCGTTTGCCGATGCCCACTGCATCAGAGACGGCAGAAAAATTCCCCACTTTTCTTGTTTAAAAGAAACAAATAATAGCCTTATAGGGAGTTGAGGGCAGGAAAAAACTTAAATCTATGGAAACTGTTTGTCCGTACTGCTTTAGTGAAGAAGCATATCACAATGGCTGTTGCTACGAATGTCCTGACTGTGGGAAAACATGGTCAGATAGTGATGATGACTCCGATGATGATTGGTAGTAAAGTATGTCGCTGTATGTACTGAACAACACAATTTTGTAATCAGCAGTCCTCGAAAATTAGTGTAGATTATATCTGCCGCTTCAATAGAGGGAGACATAATATAATGAGCATGTGATTATGGGGTACCATAATGATATGTGAAGCGTATTTCAGATACCCTGATGAAGCAAGAGATTATATATAATATAGAGGATTGCCTAAATTACTAAGATAATCAATTTTAATTTTCTACCATATATTATGGAAGAACTTGAATTTTTAAATAAGGCTTCAAACGAAGACTTATTGACTCTTTGCGACATTGTTTGCAAAGACAAAAATGGCGATTTGCGTTTGACCGAATCATTGTCCGAAACGGTTGCATATAAGTTGTATTACCCGGATGATATACAAAAAATGCTGCCGAGCCTGATTAAGGAATTCAGATTATTCGGAGGAAATTCGATCGCTAACAAGCTCAGAGGAGGTGGCCCTTCATACTCTGAGATTCTAAGAGATGTAGCCAAGCACTGCAAAGTCAATTTCAATTCGGCAACGCCAAATGAGCTTGTTGAGCAGTATCTATTGCAAAAGCTGTTCAATGACTCGCTGGAAAAGATGAGCGATGATGATCTTAAAATACTGATGAATGAAATGGGACTTGATGAAACAAATTTCAATCGTCAGATTGCCGTCTCATCTATCATGTTGTTATGGAAGAGCGGCGGATTTAAGAGCTACATACTTCTTGTCTCTGTAGTTAACGCGATTGTAAAAGCGGTAATCGGCAGAGGACTTAGTCTGGCCGCGAATGCTGCTATGACCCGAGTGGCTGCTATACTCACAGGACCTATAGGTTGGGTTCTGACGGCGCTATGGACTATCATAGACATTGCCGGCCCCGCTTATCGAGTCACAGTTCCGGCTGTTATTCAGATAGCATATATCAGGTATGTTGTCACTAACAAGGAGTCTATAAAGCTTTTGAATAAATAAGTCCAAGGTTATAGAGTTATCTCGGAAAGCAACTTCAAGCGACTATAACACTCAAGGCGTTGGTTATATGATTTGTGAACTACCGATGCCTTGAGTGTTCTATTTGCACATTATTTTTCATGGGACGAGCATCTGCACCGGTAGGCTATGGCATCAGTTGTACCAAAACAATGCGTATTTGGTACATATTGCACATTTCTAACAGTTTAACGGTGTACATTTTTCAAAAAATCTCACTTAGAGCATAACTTTGCTGTGCATTCTGATAACCACGCAAAATAGTTGCGTAGATGGTTCTCAATTTTGCAATAAATTAAATTTTATAGTTTTTTATAGTTATGGACAAAAAACCCAACTTTATTCAAAGACTGAAAACTGAACATCCGAAGTTCATGAAAAATGCCGCATTTTTAGGCAAATGCGCATTCTGGGGTGCCTCTGTAGCAATTGCTGCTGGCACTGCCTACGTGTTTTGTAACCAACCCAAGGACGGAAAAAACTCATGGCGCGCACATCATAAAAGGAATGGGCAACCCAAGGTGATGCATAAAACCGCCGAATCGGCTAATTTTCAGGTAATCAAAGACCTGGTCGTTCATAGAACTCTTATGAAACCTTATCAGTGTCAAACGTGCGGAGGATACCACGTCGGCCATGAATACAAATGAGCCGACAACAGGTTTGAGGGCTAAAGTCAAGCCCTCGAACCTTCTCCCCACTTTTTGCCCACAACACGACTTTTAATTAATTTTGGCTCACTAAATTCTACTCACTATGATTGATACCCTCACCAAAATAATCGATTCCCCGATGCTCGCGCCAAATGTTAAGGCTTTGGCCCATGCGCTCGGCTACATGGGCGACGGTCGCACTTCCATAAACAGCATCCGCAAAGGCGCTGCTAAAAATAAGGCGATAAACTCCTTCATGAAAAGGGTAAAAGATTCCATGGGGTTTAACTCCAAGGACATCAGCAACATTGCCGAGGTAATCAGCAACGCATCCATGCTTCGCGAGAATCTGCGACCGGAACCTATAACCAAAAGCAAAGACTGGCAGCTCTCTGCCATACTGGCCATTGCTTCAGCCGATTACAGCGAGTTTTCAGACAAGTTCACACCATGCGCACGCGCTCTCGAGGCTCTGCGCATCAGCAACCCCGATATGCTCTTCGCATCCCTCCTCTACTTTTTCATAACCTCCACCAACTACAACTTTTATGCTAACAACCTCAGCTTTCCTCAGCAATGCAACGCCGCTTTTGCTCCCATCGCATCGGCCATCACTCAAAAGCATCCTGACCAACCAGTCGTGAAGCTCCTCGCCGAAGTGTTTCTCACGGACAATAATTATAGCAATCCCGACATCATTTACCCCAATCTCTACAGTTTTATTGCCGCCGGAGCATATATTTTCAGGTCCATGATTTCGACAGATGCTATCGAGGAATTTCTATCAGAAACTCTGCTCCTGCCGCAGCTGCAGGAACGCACATACTGGAAAACTGAAAATCCTGACATTTTCATGCTACTTGCCGCACAGCCGTTGGATAGCCCGGGTAGCGGATTATACCATGCCATCCGTATTGACCGCACAAGCCCCGACCCCACCAAACTGTTCACACTCTGCTTTGAAAACGAGCACACTGCAATAATCCGCAATGTAGATGGCAGCTCCGGATACAACAGCTGCAAATTACATTCCGACACCCTCGAATTCAGCAATCCTACCCCGCTCGGCTCCACATTTACAAAAATTGACCTCGAATCGGCAACAAATTTGCGCGCATTCAACTCCCGCCTCTCAGACATCGACATTTTCAAAATAATAGCTGTTTATGATGGCTACGAGCCTGACGTTACCGACGATACTGAAGACATAATCATTTCGCGCGACGAAATAACCCTCCGCTTCTCCTCCGGTACCACCGCCACCATTCGACGCGACTGCTACCCCTCGCTCGCATCAGTCACCCCGGACGAGGAGGCCGTCTTCGTCACAAACCGCGCGGACGGCTCGCGCTTCATTGTCATCACTCCATATATAACCATTCCTCTGTCTGCCTTCACCATCACCCGCCCCGAACAAAAATAGCCCTCCCTTTTGGCTTGCTGTTTAAACGCTTTTTATTACTTTTGCGTTTACTATTCTAATAGTTACAATAATAACTTATGCAAAAACAGCCTGCCAGACTTTACGGACTAATCGGTTTTCCGCTCGGACACTCCTTTTCACAGGACTATTTCAACAAAATGTTTGAATCGGAAGGCATTGACGCTAAATACATTAACTTCGAGCTGCCTGACATCGGCGACCTCAACGAAGCCATCGCGCAATACCCCAACCTCTGCGGGCTCAATGTCACAATACCCTACAAAGAGCAGGTTATCCCATACATGGACGAGATGGACCCCGTTGCCGCACGCATCGGGGCTGTCAACGTCATAAAGTTCATAGGCTCAGGCGCTTCGCTCAAACTCAAGGGGTTCAACAGCGACGTCATCGGATTCTCCCAGTCTATTGCCCCGTTGCTCAACGACAGCCGCCGCAAAGCCCTCGTTCTCGGTACCGGAGGTGCTTCAAAAGCTGTGTGCTGCGCCCTTGAAGACCTCGGTGTCGAAACTCAGCTCGTGTCGCGATCTCCTCGTCCGGGTGTCATCACCTACGCCGACATCACCCCCGCCATAATCGCCGACCACAAGGTAATTGTCAACACCACCCCCCTCGGCATGTACCCCAATGTCGACTCATGCCCGCAGATTCCGTACTCCGACCTCACTCCCCAGCACCTCTGCTACGACCTGCTCTACAACCCCGACACAACACTCTTCATGCGCAAAGCGGCTGAGCACGGCGCCGAAACAAAAAACGGTCTCGAAATGCTCCTCCTTCAGGCTTTCGCCGCCTGGCAGATATGGAATGAATAGCATCATAACCAAAATCACATACAAACAATCCACACAACCCCTTAGGTATGGAAAAATCAGAACCCAAACCAAAGAAAAAATTCATGCCACGCACCGCAAAAGTGGTTTACATACTGCTTATCGTGCTGTGCCTCTTCCCCTTTGACAAATTAGGACTCAAGCAATACATCACCCCCGCGGTAGCCCTGTTCATCGGACTCGTCTACGCAATGCTCTTTGAATGTCCGTATCCCAAATTCAACAAAAAAACATCCAAATACCTCCTGCAGGTGTCAGTTGTCGGTCTCGGATTCGGCATGAACGTCACCGAATCGCTCAAATCAGGCAGCGAGGGTATGCTCTTCACTGTAGTATCGGTAGTCGGAGTAATGGCTATAGGCGTTATGGTAGGATGGTGGCTACACCTTAACCGCAAGACAGCATACCTCATCTCCTCCGGTACAGCAATCTGCGGCGGCAGCGCAATCGCAGCCGTCGGCCCGGTGCTCAAGGCCAGCAGCCACGAAATGGCTGTCAGCCTCGGGGTAATCTTCATACTCAATGCAATAGCCCTGTTCATTTTCCCGCCTATCGGCCACTTCTTCGACATGTCGCAGGCTCAGTTCGGCACATGGGCCGCCATTGCCATCCACGACACATCTTCTGTTGTAGGTGCCGGCGAGGCATACGGTCCCGAAGCCCTGAAACTCGCTACGCTTATCAAGCTCACCCGCGCGCTATGGATTATTCCCCTCGCCTTTGTCACAATGGCTCTGTTCCGCGACAAAACCGCTAAAATCAGCATCCCCTGGTTCATATTCCTCTTTGTCCTTGCAATGGTTGTCAACACCTACTGCGCACTCCCCGCAGGCGTGTCCGAATGGTGCGTTTGGCTCGCCAAGAAAGGCCTCGTGCTCACCCTGTTGCTCATCGGCGCATCCCTCTCGCTCGCCACAATCAAATCTGTCGGCGCCCGGCCGCTGCTCCTTGCCATTGTGCTTTGGATTATCATAGGCGTAAGCAGCTTCTTTGTTGTGCGCGCAACAATTGCCTGACCCTCAGCCGTCTCCCCCGTTAGACACATCCAAATTGAAAGCCCCGCTCTCCCTCGTGCCACTCATGCCGGTAACTCTGGCGTTTGCTGCCGGAATCGCCGCTGTGGCTGCCGGGCTCAATATTATAATCTGCACACTCCCGCTTCTTGCGGCCATAGCGCTTGCCCTGTCCGGCAGGCGCTATCTTTGTGCAATAGCCGCCGCTGTCACCCTGGGAGCCGCCGATATGTGGCTGAACACTCCGGACAGCGACACCCTCTCGGCTCTGCAGGGAACACTATACGCCGAGTGCGACATCGCCGCTATCCACGAATCAGAGACCACACGCAGCCTCACGGTAAACCTGATACAGACCGGCTCCGACACATCCCATCTCGAAAGCTGCCCCCCTCTCAAAGCACGCATATACATCCCCTCATCCCTCCCCCCGCTCTCCCCCGGCGACAGGATTCTGCTCCGTTGCTCATTCTCCTCAAGGCCATTCATTGAATATGTGCCCGGACAGCTCAACACTACCGCCGTCCTTGCAAGGCAAGGCATTAATGCCCAAGCGGTTGCCAAACCCGAAGACATTCTGCGCGCACACCCCTCCCCGGCTCTGATGATGCGCTTCACAGCCCTGCGCCAACGCATCTCAACCCTCATTCTGCGCAGCGGCCTCGAAGGCCATACCAAAGAATTTCTGGTGACAACAATCACAGGCAGCAGCGAATACCTTGACTCCGATGTGCGCTCCGGATTCGCCGCCGCCGGCATCGCCCACATCCTTGCCCTCAGCGGCCTCCATGTCGGCATACTCATGGCTTTCTGCTCCCTGCTGCTTATGCCTATGATGCTGAGCGGACGCCTCCGGCGAGCGATGCCACTCTGTATGATTGCACTGCTCTGGATATTCGCCGCTACAACAGGGCTATCACCCTCCGTAACCCGCGCTGTCATAATGGCCACTGTGCTTCTCGCCGCATCCATGTTGCAGCGCCGCCACAGCTCATGGAACAGCCTCTGCCTCGCAGCCCTGCTTATCCTGATCATCAACCCCACAGCACTGCTCAGCGTCAGCTTTCAGCTCAGTTTCGCCGCCGTGGCCGGAATCCTCGCTTTCGGCAATACCCTCAACCCCGTTCCCCGCAGGCACACGCGGATCTATGCTTTCTCCTCTATCCTTGCAATGAGCGCCGGAGCTATGCTGGCTACAGCCCTTGTTTCTACATTCTACTTCCACCGCCTGCCGCTCTGGTTTCTGTTGGCAAACATCCTATCAGTTCCTGTCCTCACCCCATTGGTAGGCGGCGGTATGCTCCTTGTCCTTCTCGAAAGCATCGGCATAAACGCTTCGTGGCTATGTTCCCTCCTTGACCTCCTCTACCGTTGCCTCACCGGCATCGCCGACCTCTGCAATAGACTCCCGGGCACTGCCGACGGCATAATAGTTCACCCGCTCACTCTCGTCACAGGAAGCGCCGCTGTAGTGTTTATAGCCATATTTCTAAACAATAGAAAAAAGGTATTCGCTGCCTCGGCTGCCATTTGTGCCGCCACAGCCGCCGTTTTTGCCGTGGTTGCACCCGAAGATCCGAAACACGGTGTTTACATATCTCCGTCTACCTACTCCACCGAGATTATTGTCAGCACGCCGCAATGCCTGCGCATCATATCCACCGCCCCGGCAAGCGAACACCCCAAACTGCTCTCCACCGCCAAAATCCTATACTCCGATTTCATGCTCAGGCGCGGCATCGATTCCATCGCTGTAAACACCGGAGATATATCCACCGGCTATGTTCTGTACACCGCTCCCCTTCTCTCAGCCGGGAGCAAGACTCTTCTCATTGCCGACAGCAAAAAAATACACACACGGAGCAAAATGGATGTTGACTACCTGCTAATCTGCCGTGGCTACACAGGCACTGTAGCCGACGCATTGCAGTCGGTCAACGCCGGGCAGGTTATTCTAAGTGCGGATCTCCACCCCGCCAGGCACAAGAAATATGCCGATGAGTGTGCCGCTGCCGGCATCGCCTGGCTGTCGCTCAAAAATCAGGCCGCCGGCAATCTTCTTTCAGCTGATTGAATCCTGTTGTAAAATAGGAGCGCGCGTAATCCACCGGTCTCAGCACTTCGCCGCCAAACACCACCACATCCAGACCTATCTCCACAACATGTCCTGCGGACTGATCCCCCCGGCGGGTACGCCCCAGTTTGCGTTCAAGCTCCTTGCACACCGAGGTCAGCTCATCTGCTGTGCCGCGATATCGGCCATAAACCACCGCATTGAGATAATCCGCATCCTTGCCGTTTACGGCCGGAGTTGTGTACGGCTCTGAAAAACGGCAATTCTCAACAACAGCACCCAATGCCTCAAACGCGGCGGCAACATAATCAGCCTTGCGGCTGTGGTTGCTCCCGACAGATATCCACACTTCAAGTGCCTCAGAGGTCATTTTGCGACACACCCTTCATTGTCAGCGCAACGCGCCCGCGCTGTGCATCCACATCTATAACTTTCACACGCACATTCTGCCCTACCTTCACAAAACTTGCCGGATTGCTCACAAAGCCGTCCGCCATCTGCGATATATGCACAAGTCCGTTGATTTTCAAGCCTATATCCACAAACGCTCCGAAGGCAGTGATATTATTCACCTTTCCTACCATCTCAAGCCCTATGTGCAGGTCGGCTATCGCGGCAACATCCGGGTCAAAAATCCGGGGCTGCTCCTCCTTGATTCGCGGGTCGCGCGCCGGACGCTGAAGCTCCGCAACGATATCGGTAAGTGTAGGCATGCCGGTGTAGCGGTCTATATACCGCTCCAGCACAAGGGTATCGAGCTTCGGCTTGTTGCGTATCAGTTCGCCGGGCTCCACTCCGCAATCTCCGGCCATACGCTCCACAAGCTGATAGCGCTCGGGGTGAACACCGGTGCCGTCAAGCGGATTGCTGCCGCCGTTGATGCGCAGAAACGGCGCGCACTGCTCAAAAGTCTTCTTGCCCATGCGGGGCACATCGAGCAGTTCGTTGCGGTTGTCAAACCGTCCCTTCTCGGCTCGTGTCTCCACTATATTTCCGGCAAGTGACGGCCCTATGCCCGACACTCGCGACAACAGTTCCACCGATGCGGTGTTGACATCGACACCAACTGCGTTCACACAATGTTCCACCGTGAAATCAAGAGCCTCCTTAAGCGAATTCTGATTCACATCATGCTGGTACTGACCCACCCCTATCGACTTGGGATCGATCTTCACAAGCTCCGCAAGCGGGTCGAGCAGGCGCCGCCCTATCGACACAGCGCCACGGAGCGTTATGTCAAGGTCAGGAAACTCCCGGCGGGCGGTCTCCGAAGCCGAGTAGATGCTCGCTCCGCTCTCGCTCACAAGCACCACCGACACATTGCGCGGAAATGTCACATCGCGCAAAAAACTCATTGTCTCACGCGATGCCGTGCCGTCGCCTACTGCTATGACATCAATGCCGAGACGGCCAACAAGCGTGCACAGTATGTCTGCCGCACCATACATATCGTTCACCGGCGCGCAGGGATACACCACCTCGGTTGCCATCAGAGCTCCCTGCTCATCTATGCACGCCACCTTGCAGCCGTTCTTGAAACCCGGGTCTATCGCAAGCACACGCTTGCGCCCCAACGGCGCAGCCATCAGCAGCTGCTCCACATTGTCGGCGAATATTGATATGGCGGCGGTATCGGATTTCTCCTTGGCTGCCTGAGCCACCTCTGTCTCTATCGAGGGACGGAGCAGGCGCTTGTAGCCGTCGCGGACAGCTCCGCGCACTATCTCGGCACACTTCTCCGCAGCGCCCGGGCGCACAAACATCCTGCAAAGGCGCTCAGTCATCTCCTCATCATCTATGCCGATGCTCACTTTAAGTATGCCCTCCTCCTCGCCGCGGCGCACTGCAAGGTAATTGTGGGAGCTCGCGATACGCAGAGGTTTGGAAAAATCAAAATAATTACGGTAATTGTCGCCCTCGGCCTCCTTGCCTTTGACAACCTTGGAGGTGAGAACCGCTGAACGGCTGAACCGCGAGCGCACAAGGTTGCGCGCCTTCTCGCTCTCGCTCACCCACTCCGCTATGATATCGGACGCTCCGTCAAGAGCATCCCGGGCTGTTGCCACTTCGCCGCCGGTATAATGCGCCGCTGCCTTAAGTGGGTCGGCTGTTTTCTGAGCCATGAGTATTTTTGCCAGCGGCTCCAGTCCATTCTCGCGGGCTGCTGTGGCCCGTGAACGCCGACGAGGCTTGTATGGCAGGTATATATCCTCAACCTCCGATGGATCGAGCGACGAGGCCAGCCTGAGGGCAAGCTCATCGGTCAGCACACCCTGCTTCGAAAGTGCGTCCGCTATAAATTCCTTGCGTTTTTCAAGCTCATCAAGGGCTGCGGCCTGTGAGCGGATTGTATTGAGTGTCACCTCATCGAGCGACCCCGTTGCTTCCTTGCGGTAGCGTGCTATGAATGGTATTGTGGCCCCATCTTCAAACAGACGGAGAACAGCTGATATCTGTTTACGTGGAATACTTAACTTATCGCTGATTACTTGAGCGGCATCTAATGGCATCGGGTAAAAAGTTTTGTAAGTTATTTTAATGATTTTAGTGTTATCACTGTTATTTCCGGAGTGGCTCCGAGGCGCATGGGTATACCCACTGTCCCGAGCCCGATATTCACATACAGGCGGCGGCCGGCTACCTGCTCCGACTCATACAGCCCGCCCCATGTCTTATAGCGCATTGCTGCCGGCGACACTCCCGCCACTTCTATCTGCATGGCATGGGTGTGGCCGCTCAGAGTCAGGTCTATCATGTCTGAAGCCGGCGCTGAGCTGACGGAATCCACCCAATGGGCCGGATTGTGCGACAGCAATATCTTCGCCACTCCGTCACTCATATCCGGATACGATTTCGGCAGCGAGCCGTAGCAATGGAAAGGCGGGTCACCTATATTCTCCACCCCTATCACCGCTATTGAATCGCCGTTCCGGTATATATACTCGAAATCATTCAGCAGCAGATTCCAGCCCATGCTTTTCTGCGCCCTGTACATATCTGTCATATTGGCAAGTTTGGCCTGCTCTGAAGGCCAGTCGGCATAGTCGCCGTAGTCATGATTGCCGAGAATTGAAATCACTCCGTCCGGAGCCTCCAGACGCGAGAGTGTTGGCACAAAAGGCCATATCTCATCTGTGCGCCGGTTCACAATATCTCCGGTAAACGCTATCATATCGGGGTCGAGCGAATTGATGCGCTCAACAACTTTATTTACAAATGTTGTATCTGCGCCGTATGTGCCGGTATGTAAGTCCGAGAACTGGACTATGCGGTAGCCGTCAAACGCGGCAGGAAGGTTGGGGCACTCCACTGTTATTTCCTTAACATCAATACGGTAGCGGTTGATGAGCGCGCCCCACCACATGCTGATGAACAGCACCACTCCCGCAAAAGCGCCAAAGAGCGACAACGCCCGTATGCGTTTGCGCCTGAACAGCAACGGCAGCGAGGCCACAAGGTCTATAACCGCGAATATATACTTGGAAAAATAAATTGACACATATCCGAAAAGCAGCCACATCACGCTGGCAAGCATCTCCTCCGACCCTGTGCGGTATGGCAGACTGATTGTGACAATCAGCAGTATATACAACGCTATGGCGCTGAAAAGCTGAACGTTTGCCGGCAATTTGCTCCGGAAACGCTTTCTGCATACTATATATATATAGGTGTCAACACCTACACTCGCTATTATAAGCAATAGCAACCCTACCACTGGTAGCCTCATCTACGTTAAGTTTCTTATTATAACAACTCACTCACATGAGTCAGTTCTGCTCCTTGGCTGCAATTTTATTTTTAAGCGGATTCGCATACATTGTCAGCATCATCTCGCGCATGAACGAACGGTCGAGAGTGGACACATCCGGAAGTTCCACCTTATCAAGCTGGGTTTCGACATACTGCTCGAAATCAGCAGCTTGCGCCGGGGTATACTCCTCTACAAACTTATGGCTGCGGTGAAGCAGATCGTATGCAACATAATTTATCGGATAAATCTTGTAGCCGCTGTGTATGGTTTTGTCTATTGCGGAGCATACCTGCTTGATAACCTCGTTGCGGTCCTCCACATTCACCAGCGGCTCAATGGCCGGATTGACACACTTGCCTATTTCAAAATGCACATGTCCCTTGGGCTGGAGCATACCTGTCTCCATGCTCAGAAGATCATCATGCGGCGACTTCTTGAACTCCGGGTCGATGCGCTTGAGCAGAAACTCACGGGCTTTCAGATAGTCATTCGGGTCATATTCGTATGATATGGCGGCCGGTGTAAGGTTGATAGGCAGCAGATTCTCTGCAATTGTGCCCCCTCCGTCAAGAGCAAGCATCTTCACAAGACTCTCCTGGGTAACATCATTTGAATCCTTTGCCCTGCCCTCGCGCTGGGCTATCCACACGCTCTCATGCTTTTGCGTTATGGCATAGTGTATGTAGGCCGACAGTTGCTTGGCAGCCTCAAGCGCCTGGGTTATGCGCAGATTGCGCTTCACTATGAAACTCTTGTTGAGCCTCACAAGGTCTGTTATCCACTCGTATATCAGCAGATTGTTGCCTATCGCAATCTCCGAGGTAGGAACACCCGCGCGGAGAAAGCACAGATTCAGGAATGACGCATCAAGCACGATATCACGATGATTCGTTATGAAAGTACAGGAGCGGTCGCCGCTGATATTCTCAAGACCTCCTACGGTAATGCCTGAAGTTGTTTTCGAGGCGAGCATTTCCAGAAACGGCCACATGATTTTGGTCTGGAAAGTGCATTTGTCCCGGATACTCAGAAGATTCTTAACAAATTCCGGAAAATCAACCTGCGGCATAACATATCTCACCGCATGTTCAAATCCCGGCTCCTTGACAAGCAGAGCCATTTTTTCCGCGAACTGAGAGTCATCAAACGGGGCTATCTCACTGAAATCTTGTATATTGGTCATATCTGTCTCAACGTGTAGCGGCGTCACGCGCCAAATCTTCGATTCAAAGTTAGTAATTTTTATCGAAATAAATATACCTTGGCTCCTATTTTTGTCAATTATCCATTGACGCGGCTGAGTATGTGCGCCATTTTTGCATCAGCGCTTCCATATCGGCCGGCAACGGCGCGCTGAAAAACATCTCCTCACCGGTAGCGGGATGCACAAAGCCGAGCGTCCGGGCATGGAGCGCCTGACGGGGACACAGCTCAAAGCAATTGTTTATAAATCTGTTATACGAGGCCGAACGCAAGCCGCGGAGCACCTTGTCGCCCCCATAGCGGGCATCATTGAACAGCGGGTGACCTATATGACGCATGTGAGCGCGAATCTGATGGGTGCGCCCTGTCTCGAGAACACACTTCACAACACTCACATGGGCAAACCGCTCCACCACGCTGTAGTGGGTCACCGCATGCTTGCCATACTCACTATCCGGCGGAAACACATCCATCACAAGACGGTCGCTCAGCGACCTGCCGATATTGCCCGTAACCGTACCGCTATCCGGCTCGGGAGTGCCCCACACCACAGCTACATACTCGCGCTTGGTGCTTTTTTCAAAAAACTGCTTGCCGAGATGAGTCTTTGCATCAGGAGTCTTCGCCACCACAAGCAGTCCGGAGGTATCCTTGTCTATACGGTGAACAAGGCCGAGCCGCGGGTCATTCACATCATAATCAGCCGAATCGCGGAAATGCCATGCAAGCGCATTGACAAGAGTGCCGGTATAATTGCCATGTCCGGGATGCACAACAAGCCCGGCAGGCTTGTTCACAACCAGCACGGTATCATCCTCATACACAATATCAAGCGGTATATCCTCAGCAATTATCTCGCTCTCGTAGCGCGGACGGTCCATTACCACACTCACAACATCAAGCGGCTTCACACGGTAGTTGGACTTCACCGGCCTGCCGTTCACAAGCACACACCCCGCATCGGCGGCCTGCTGCACCCTGTTGCGAGACGATTTCTCAAGCCGCGACACCAGAAACTTGTCTACCCGCAGCAACTGCTGGCCCTTGTCGGCCACAAACCTGAAATGCTCGTACAGGCCACCGGAATCATCCTGTTCAAGATCTTCCGCGTCAATCACATCCGGAGTCTGCTCCATATCAGTCGAAATATCCTGAATAATCTTCCTGGGAATGCGCCTCAGCCGAAGTTGAATCGCTCTCAGCCACCATACCCTCGCCCACCTCGAGTGTGATTCGCGCCGTCACCGGCACCTTCGCTCCGGGAGCAAGAGGCACATTGTCGCGCTTCACACCGAGAACCAGGTCACGATACTCCGAAGGCACACGCACTGTCACAACATCCTTTATGCCGAGCCCTTCAAGCACCGACCGGGCCTGACGCTCGGAAACATCGGTGAGCATGGGCACACTCACAGTCTTGGTTTCGAAAGCCGTGACGGTAAGATACACCACGCGGCCAGACTTTACTTTGGTACCTACCTTCGGGTTCTGCTCTATCACAGTGCCCGGGCGGGTCTTGGTGTCATATACCGAATCGGAAATCTCAACCTGAAACCCCTCGCCGCGAAGCTGGCCGGCAGCGAGGTCATAGCTCAGCCCTTTCACCTGCGGCACTGTCTCGTAGTGGCCGTGGTCGGTCCACACATCGAGCCACACCAGAGCAAGCCACACAACAACTGTTGTTGCAAGAGCCATGATACCGAGATTTATCAACAGCGACTTACCGAACTGATGGCGCTGAAAAAATGATTGCTTATTATGCCGTTTATTATTAGGTGTATCCACTTTGCAATTTCTAAAAAACTATGCAAAGGTAGCTTAAACACCGCTATTATACAAACAATTCGCCCGGAGTTGTGGAATTTAAAAAAAATCACTACCTTTGCAACCGCTTTTTAGCATCCCCCGTGTGATGGGAAATTAAGGAGCATCAATAATTCACTTAATTTTGAGTAACACATTTAATTAAATTCTCATGAAGACATTCCAGCTCGCAGCCGAGCCCCGTACCGACCTCGGCAAGAAAGCAGCTAAAGCTCTGCGCAAGGAAAACAAAATCCCCGTTGTGCTCAACGGCGGCGAAATCATCGACCTCCCCTACAGCGGCAAGCTCCGCGCAGGCGAAAAAATCGTTGAAATCAACCCCGGCAAAGGTCTTATCACTACTGACCTCGCCGTTACCAACGAAGCTGTGCGCAAGCTCGTTTATACTCCCGACATCTTCGCTATAGAGCTCGACCTCCACGGCGAAAAACGCATGGCTGTGCTCAAGGACATCCAGTTCCACCCCGTAAAGGACACCATCCTCCACATGGACCTTCTCGAAGTGAGCGAAAAGAAACCCGTCACCATCGAAGTGCCTGTCAAGCTCGAAGGCCACGCAGAAGGTGTTAAAGCCGGTGGTAAGCTGACCCTCAGCATGAAGAAAATCAAGGTTAAAGCTCCCTACACCAACATTCCCGAGCGCGTTGTCATCAACGTTGACAACCTCGGCCTCGGCAAGACACTCCAGATTGGCGAACTCCACTTCGAGGGTCTCGAACTGATGAACGCCAAAAACGCCGTTGTATGCGCCGTTCAGCTCACCCGCGCCGCCCGTGGTGCCGCAGCAGCTGCCGCAGCCGGCAAGTAATCAACCGAACATAGTTTTCTATGAAATACCTCATTGTTGGGCTGGGAAACATCGGCGACGAATATGCCGCTACCCGCCACAACATCGGTTTTATGATATTGGATGCCTTTGCAAAGGCATCCAATATTACTTTTACAACCGACCGTTACGGAGATGTTGCCCGAACACGCCTTAAAAACAAACAGCTTGTGCTCCTGAAGCCCTCGACCTACATGAACCTGAGCGGCAACGCCGTGCGCTACTGGAAAGAGAAGGAGAACATCGACACCGACCACATACTTGTGCTGGTAGATGACATCGCCCTGCCATTCGGCGCCATCCGCCTCAAAGGCAGCGGCAGCGACGCCGGACACAACGGACTCAAAAATATCGCCGCCATGCTCGGCACCCAGGCATATCCGCGCCTGCGCTTCGGCATAGGCAACGATTATCCTAAGGGCGCGCAGATAGAATATGTGCTCGGCTGCTTCACCCCGGAGCAGAGGCAGGAGCTGCCTGCCCGCATAGAGGTTGCCTGCGAGGCGCTGAAAGCTTTCTGCCTCAGCGGACTCAGCTTTGCCATGTGCAACTATAACAACAAATAATTTTATGGCCAAGACCGAAGAACGCATAGACAAATGGATGTGGGCCACCCGCATTTTCAAGACAAGAACCATCTCGGCTGAAGCCTGCAAAAAGGGCAGAGTGAGCATTGGCGGTGCAACCGTCAAGCCTTCGCGCACAGTCAAGGTCGGAGACATCATCGAAGTGCGCAAACCGCCGGTGACATACTCATTCCGGGTACTTGCCCTCACCGAAAACCGCCTCGGGGCCAAGCTTGTGCCCGGCTATCTCGAGAACATCACCCCACAGAGCCAGCTCGACCTGCTTGAGGTTGTGAAAATCAGCGGATTCATTGACCGACGCAAAGGTCTCGGCCGCCCCACCAAGCGAGAGGGACGCGAGCTCAGCAAATTCACCGAGCAGGCCACCGGCGACGGCTGGGATTTCGATTTTGACTTCGATGATGACGATGACGACGACGTTGTGACTGACAATATGTAGCCCCCTGCCTGTCATCCACAGAGTTGCACACAAAAAACCACTTAAAAAACCGACCGGCCTGTTGCATAGTTTAGAAATAAATACTAATTTTGCAGCCGGATTGCGTAATCTCTGGAAGGACATGCAGCCTGTCCATATTGCGCGAGTGTTAACATTTTAATATCAAAAAAAATGGATTTAATCAAAGTTGTCGAAGAAGCATACGCTACCGGCAAACAGCATCCCGAATTCGGCCCCGGTGACACAATCACCGTTGCTTACCGCATCAAAGAGGGTAACAAAGAACGTATCCAGCAGTATCGCGGCGTTGTTATCCGCATTTCGGGAGACGGCGAAAAGAAACGTTTCACTGTTCGCAAGATGAGCGACAACATCGGTGTTGAACGTATCTTCCCCATCGAGTCACCCTTCATCGACTCTATCACCGTCAACAAATACGGCAAAGTGCGCCGTGCTAAACTTTACTACCTCCGCAAGCTCACCGGCAAAAAAGCCCGTATCAAAGAGCGTCGCGTGGTGTCAAAGTAATAGACGCACCGCTTGCATCAAAAAAAATCAGAGAGGCGTGCCCATGGGCAACGCCTCTTTTTTTTGCGGCTGCCCAAAGCGTGTAAGGCGAGAATAATGTGGGATAATGTTTTTAACATTTTTCCATATTCGTTGCAATTTATTGGCGAATACGCAAATTTTGTGTACCTTTGCAGCTTCATTTTTGAGGCGGTGTGCACCGCCACCACGTTTCTTAGTTTTTTATAGGTAAGAATATGCATCTTTCAGGACCGGTCGATTTCAGACCAAAACTATTCTCAGCGCTGCGCCATTATGATGCGAAGCGCTTCAAAAGCGACCTTATCGCCGGCATTGTGGTCGGCATCGTAGCCCTTCCTCTCGCAATAGCGTTTGGCATAGCCAGCGGTGTGAGCCCGACAGTAGGCCTCATCACAGCCATCATCGGCGGCTTCATGGTGTCGGCTCTCGGCGGCTGCTCTGTCCAGATCGGCGGACCTACCGGGGCGTTCATCGTTATTGTATACAACATCATTGCCACCTTTGGCCTGCAGGGACTCGCGATAGCCACCTTCATGGCCGGCCTGATACTTGTGTTGCTCGGAGTGTTCCATCTCGGCACTGTCATAAAATTCATACCCTACCCTATTGTGGTGGGGTTCACAGCCGGTATTGCCCTGACCATATTCTCCACGCAGATAAACGACTTCTTCGGTCTCGGGCTCACCAATGTGCCGAGCGAATTCCTGCCCAAGTGGGGTGAATATATACGCAACTTCGGCAATATCGACCTGAGCACCTTTGCCGTAGGCCTGATCTCACTCCTTATTATAATAGTAACTCCGAAAATATCCAAGAAGCTGCCCGGCGCGCTGATTGCCATAATCATTGCCACTGTTGCCTGCTGGCTCCTCAGGTCGGTGCCAGGCTTCAACATAGAGACTATCGGCGACCGCTTCGGCAACCTGCCTACCGACATACCGCAGCCCCACGGGTTTGAACTCAACATGGCCACCATCAATATGCTGCTCCCCTCTGCATTCACAATCGCCGTGCTGGGAGCGATAGAGTCGCTGCTTTCGTCAACAGTGGCGGACGGTGTCACCGGCTCGCGCACCAACAGCAACACCGAGCTGATAGGTCAGGGCCTTGCCAACATCACCGTGCCATTTTTCGGAGGCATACCTGTTACCGGTGCTATAGCCCGAACAATGACAAATATCACCAACGGAGGCCGCACCCCTGTTGCGGGCATAGTCCACGCGGTTGTGCTCCTTCTCATATTCCTGTTTCTGATGCCGCTCATCAACCTTGTGCCGATGGCCACCCTCGCCGCCGTGCTCATAATGGTGAGCTACAACATGAGCGGCTGGCGCACCGTCAGAGCCATACTCAAAAATCCGAAGAGCGATGTCACAGTACTCATTGTCACATTCCTTCTGACTGTAATTTTCGACCTTACCATAGCTATCGAGATGGGTCTTCTGCTTGCAGTGATCCTGTTCCTGCGCCGTGTGATGGAGAACACCCAGATAAAGGTGTACTCCGAGCAGCTTGATGTTGCCGAGGGCAGCGAGGCTACCGTGCATGAGGTGCTGGATGTAGCCAAGGGGGTTGAGATATATGAGATTGACGGCCCGTTCTTCTTCGGGGTAGCCACCAAATTCGATGAGTTGATGCGCACCTCCATGTCAGCCAAGCCGATAGTGCGCATATTGCGTATGCGCAAGGTGCCGTTCATCGACGCCACCGGTGTGCACAACCTCGAGATACTCATCAAATCTTCGCAGGCCGAGGGTATCCATGTGGTGCTGTCGGGTGTCAACGAGAATGTCCATCAGGTGCTTGAGCACGCTAACATCGAGGCTCTTGTTGGCGAAGACCATATCTGCGACCACATCACCAAAGCAGTCAAGATGGCCAACTCCATTGTGGCAAAGGAGAGCTCAGAAGCCTGAAACTGTTAAATGAGCGGCCTCCTCAATACAAAAATTGTGGTTTTTTAAAGAAAATGGCCGTATGGCAGAAAAAAAAAGTAAAAAAACGCTTGCAGTATCGTAAATAAGCATTACCTTTGCATCGTTTTTGAAGCAAAAAAATTGTTTTAATATTTAATCAAAGTAAAATGAAAAAGTTAGTTTTAATGCTTGCTGTTCTTTTCAGCGCATCTCTTTTCTCTTGCGGTTCTTCTGACAAGGCTGCTGAAGCTACTGACTCTGTAGTAGCAGAAGAGGCTGTTGTTGTTGAGGAAGTTGTAGCTGTTGATTCAGTTGCCGCTGACAGCGCAGTTGTTGCTGAGTAATCCTTAGCGACCGCTAAAGAGACAAGAGCCGAATCCGGAGGATTCGACTCTTATTTTTTTGCCCTTCTCCACCGGCACCGGGCGAACAGGGCAAAAAGAAGGCCGAGCCAGAAATTGGCTCGGCCTTCTTTTTGCGTATTGTTCCGGCTTACTTGGCTGCTGCATTTACCAGCGCCTCGTATGCCGCGCTCAGACCTTCGGCATCTTTGCCACCTGCCTGCGCGAATCCGGGCTGACCGCCACCACCGCCCTTGATAGCCTTGGCAGCCTCACGCACCATAGTGCTTGCATTATGACCGGCCTTGACAAGGTCCTCTGTCACCATCACTGTGAGCAATGGTTTGCCTGACACATCCTGCGTAGCTCCTACAAATATTGTGAATTCGGGAGAATTTGCTCTGACGGCAAAGGCCACAGCCTTAGCCATGTCCGGAATGCGTACACCGCGCAGAGAAACAATCTTCACGCCATTTTCAATCTTGGCGGCTGCAACAGCCTCTTTTGCTATGGCTGCGGCGCGCTCGTTGAAGTAATCCTCCGCCTGCTTGCGCAGCTCGGCGTTCTCTTCCACAGCCTTGCGCATGGCACCAACCACGTCGGGAGCATTGTTGAGCATAGCGCCGATTTCGCGCATTGTGTTGCCCATAGTGTCAAGCATCTTCTCCACATTGGCTCCGGTGATAGCCTCGATACGCCTGATACCGGCAGCGATGCTGCTCTCGGAGACGATGCGTATCATGCCGATATTTCCTGTGTTTTCAACATGAGTGCCGCCACAGAGCTCAACACTGTCACCGTAGCGTATCACCCTCACCTCGTCGCCATACTTTTCGCCAAAGAGAGCCATGGCACCCATCTCGCGGGCCTCGGCGATGGGCACATTGCGGTGCTCGTCGCGTGCAATAGCGGAGCGCACCATCTTGTTGGCAAGTTTCTCTACAGCCGATATTTCCTCGGGAGTGAGTTTCTGATAGTGGGAGAAGTCAAAGCGCAGCAGCTCCGGCGACACGTATGAGCCTTTCTGCTCAACGTGAGTGCCAAGCACCTCGCGGAGCGCCTTGTGCAGTAGGTGGGTTGCAGTGTGGTTGCAAGATGTTGCCAGACGTGCCTCCTTGTCAATAGCTGCAGTGAAGGTAGCAGCAACATCTGCAGGGAGCTTGCTTGCAAGATGGACGCCCATGCCATTCTCGCGCTTTGTATCATATATTTCAGTGACATTTCCCTGTGAGTCGGTGAGCGTGCCACGGTCACCGGTCTGACCGCCCATCTCGGCATAGAAGGGAGTTTTGTCAAGCACAATCTGGTAGTACTCACCTTTTTTCTGCTTCACCTTTCTGTAGCGGAGTATTCTGGCGGTGCACTCAGTGTTGTCATATCCAACAAACTCCGGTTCGCCTTCATTCACCACCACCCAGTCGGCGGCCTCTACAGCTGCGGCATTGCGTGCGCGCGCTTTCTGCGCCTCCATCTCCTTGTTGAAGCCCTCATGGTCGAGAGTCATTCCGTTTTCTTTGAGAATCAGCTCAGTGAGGTCAAGCGGAAAACCGTATGTGTCGTATAGCACAAACGCCTCCTTGCCGGAGATTTCGTTTTTGCCGGCGCTCTTTGCAACAGCGATAGCGGATTCAAGCATCTTTATGCCGTTTTCAAGAGTGCGCAGGAAAGCCTCCTCCTCCTCTTTTATAACTCGCATAATGAGCTCGCGCTGAGCTGCAATCTCCGGATAAGCCTCGCCCATGGTGTCGATAAGAGTATCCACGAGGCGATACATGAACGCCTGCTTCTGATTCAGGAAAGTATAAGCGTAGCGCACAGCCCTGCGGAGGATTCGTCGGATCACATAACCGGCCTTGGCATTGCCGGGCAGCTGCGAGTCGGCGATAGAGAAAGCAATTGTGCGGACATGGTCGGCGATAACACGCATGGCGATATCCACTTTGGGGTCATCGCCGTAGCGCAGGCCTGAGAGGGAGGCTATTGTGGAGATGAGCGGAGTGAACACGTCGGTGTCGTAGTTTGAAGTTTTTCCCTGCAGAGCCATGCAAAGGCGCTCAAAGCCCATGCCGGTGTCGATAACCTTTGCGGGTAGCGGTTCGAGAGAGGAGTCGGCCTTGCGGTTGTACTGCATGAACACAAGGTTCCATATCTCTATCACCTGGGGATGGTCGTGGTTCACAAGCTCGCTGCCGTGCACCTGGGCTCGCTCCTCGTCACTGCGCAGGTCGATATGAATCTCCGAGCAGGGGCCGCATGGGCCGGTGTCGCCCATCTCCCAGAAATTGTCATGCTTGTTGCCATTTATGATATGGCTTTTGGGCAAGTGCTGCTCCCAGTATGAGGCGGCTTCGTCATCGCGGCTGAGCCCTTCGTCGGGAGAACCTTCGAAAACAGTTGCGTAAAGGCGCTCGGGGTCAAGGTGGAGCACATCCACCAGATATTCCCATGCCCAGTCGATAGCCTCTTTTTTGAAATAATCGCCGAACGACCAGTTGCCGAGCATCTCGAACATAGTGTGGTGGTATGTGTCCATACCCACCTCTTCAAGGTCATTGTGCTTGCCGCTGACGCGGAGACACTTCTGCGAGTCCGCGACACGCGGATATTTTATCGGGGCGTTGCCCAGTATTATGTCCTTGAACTGGTTCATGCCCGCATTGGTGAACATGAGTGTGGGGTCGTCTTTTACAACCATGGGAGCAGAGGGCACAATGCGATGGCCCTTAGACTCGAAAAAATCTTTGAAAGATTGGCGTATTTGCTTTGCTGTGAGCATATTACTAATGATTGATATGTCTACTGTAAAATTAATGTACGCGCAACGCGCGCGAACAGAGTGCAAAATTATCCAATTTTTAGTATTTTTGCAAGCACAAAGCGATATGGACACCCCCGAGAAGAAATATTACAAGATCAGCGACGCCTCAGAACTGCTTGGCGTGCCGGCCACCACACTCCGCTTTTGGGAAAAGGAGTTTGGCAACCTGCGCCCGAAACGCAATGCCAAAGGCACTCGTTTTTATTCGCAGGCCGATATGGAGCGTCTGCAGATGATAAGGTATCTTGTAAAAGACCGCGGGCTTCACATCGAGGCAGCCAAACGGGAGATCCGCACCAATCCGGCCGGTACAGAGAAGCGGGCGCGCGCTGTAGCCAGGCTCAGGGATATCCGCGCCAAACTTGTGGGAATGCTCGATGCGCTGAACAGCAGGCGCTGATTATTGCTCCGGAAAGTAGGGGGACACTTTGCGCAGCCAGCGGTCGCGGTCTATCTGTGAGCCGTATTCGGAGTATAGTCCGTTGAAGCGTTCTTCAAACTCGCGGCGCAGACGTCCCGTTGTAGGCATCTCCTCAGTGGGGTGGGCGCGCCACCAGTCGGTAATCTGCAGTGCGAGCTCTCCGGCAAGGTCGGCATCGATGTATTTGAAGGGAGACAGCCTGCGGGAATCTCTGGCAAATCTCGCAAAACGCTCGTTTTCAATGCGCTGCGCCAGGTCGGGCGCGGGGATTTTGGGGAGCACGCCGGGGATGGCGGGGGCTTTTTGAGAGGATTGGGAAGATTGGGAAGATTGAGAGGATTAAGCTTTTTGGGCTTTCTGGGCGGCGCGCTTTTCTGCCCTTTCGAGCCTCTTGGCTTCGCGGGCGTCATAATCGGCCTTGATGGTGGCGAACACCTCAGCTGCCTGAGGATCAGCGATTTCAGTGATGTAGCCGTTGACAATGTAAGCGAGAACAGCTTCGAGAACGATGAGTTTGATTGCCTGAGGCAGCGGGAGGGTGGCGATGACCCATTCGGCGCGGAGTGTGATGTTTTTCTTCATATTGGTAAAGTTTTTGTTTGATGCTGCAAAGGTAGTATGCCGATTGAGCGGATTTATGCGAATTTGCACTTTTGAGTTGGTAGTTGTTAGTTTTTAGTTGGGGTGGGGTCTTTAGGGTCTTTAAGGTCTTTAAGGAGGGTAATTCTTATAACTCGTATAATTCCTATAGGCTGTTTCTGACGATAATCGCGCATCCTGCGCTCAGGCCTCGCCGAGGCCACGTTAGAAGGGACGCTTTCTCGCGACCCGCGCACTGCGGGTCTTATTTTGAAGGGATGCGCTAACGTGGGGTGTCGCTACGCTCCACCGCTACTATCTGACCACCCGCTCGCCGCGGGTGGGAACCGCAGCTCCGTTTAAGTGTGGTACCTCCGGCACCATGTGTGTAACCGGCTGGTAATCCGCACGCTGCGCATACGGTTAACAAAATAACCGCACCCTCCGGGCGCTCATCACCCGCGGTGAGTGGGTGGGTAACACCGCAGCGCGGTGACAGGGAGATAGCCGTGGGTAAGGGAGCGTAGCGACCGCCACCCACGGAAATAGAGAATGTGTATATCTCGACCCCGTAGGGCGTCGCACATACATAATACAGGGTTTGACCCCGATGGGGTCACCTGATTGGTGGTGCGCTATTCCGGGGGTGGCGGTCGCGGTGCTCCCTTACCCCCGGCTATCTGCCTGAGCACCACGCTGTGGTGCGTATTATCCATCCTTAATCACGCTAGAAGGTATCATGACATCGCGCATCCTGCGCTCAGACGTCTCCGACGCCACACCGCGGCATGGTGGGAGTAGTTTTTAGTTGGTAGTTTTTAGTTTTTAGTTGGGGGGAGTTATGCACTGATATCAAATATTTTACTACTTTTGCATCTGATAAGCAATCCCCACGGACTGCTTGAAACAAATTACTACCATACACATTTTGCAGTATGAAAAAATCATTACTCACTTCAGCGCTGCTGATTGCAGCGTTTTTCTTGCCATTTCTGAGCAATGCGCAGATGATGCCGCAGCTGCCGGTTGACAAGGATGTCCGCATCGGCACTCTGCCGAATGGACTCACCTATTACATCCGCCACAATGATTATCCAAAGGGTCAGGCTGACTTCTATATAGCCCAGAAGGTCGGCTCAATTCTCGAAGAGGACAATCAGCGCGGCCTCGCCCACTTTCTGGAACACATGTGCTTCAACGGCACAACCCACTTTCCCGGCAAAAATCTCATTAACTGGCTGGAGAGCGTGGGTGTGAAGTTCGGTGCCAACCTCAATGCCTACACTGCTGTAGACATGACTGTGTATAATATTGACAATGTGCCTGTTGCCCGCGAAGGTGTACAGGATTCATGCCTGCTTATTCTTCACGACTGGGCAAACGACCTGCTTCTCTTGCCTGAGGAAATTGATGCGGAGCGCGCCGTTATCCACGAAGAGTGGCGCCGCTCCAATGTTGGCCAGATGCGCATTCTCGAAAAGCTGCTTCCGGTGATGTATCCCGGTGACCGCTACGGCTACCGCCTGCCTATCGGCACCATGGAGGTTGTTGACAACTTTCCCCATCAGGCTCTCCGCGACTACTATGAGAAGTGGTATCGTCCTGACCAGCAGGGAATCATTGTTGTCGGCGACATTGATGTGAACCGTATCGAAAGTAAAATCAAGGAGATGTTCTCAGATATAGAGATGCCCGAAAATCCCGCCGAGCGTGTTTATTTCCCCGTTAGCGACACCAAGGGCACCATCTACGCCATCGGCCATGATCCCGAGCAGAAAAACGCTCTTGTAAGCCTTATGTTCAAGGAGGATGCCTTCCCCGACAGCCTCAAGAACACACAGGCGTACTATATCACCAGCTATGTGCAGAATATGATTGAGATGATGCTCAACACCCGCCTCAATGATATTTCTTCCAAGCCTGACGCGCCTTTCGGCAGCGCCAGTGTGAGCTTCGGCGACTTCTTCCTCGCCAAGACAAAAGAGGCTCTGTCGGTTGACGTCCTTGCCAAGGATGGCAATCTGCCCCCGGCAATCGCCGCCGCATACCGCGAGCTGCTGCGCGCAGTGCGCGGAGGCTTTACCCAGAGCGAATATGACCGCGCCAAGAGCGAGCTGCTCAGCCGCTGGGAAAAGAGCTACAACAACCGCCGCAAAACCGAAAACAACACATATGTTCAGGAATATGTGCAGAACTTCCTCAACTCCAAGCCTATTCCCGGCATAGAGGTTGTATGGCCCATGATGCAGCAGCTTGCAGCGATGATACCGCTCCAGCTCATCAACCAGGCGAGCGCACAGCTTGCCGGCAGCGACAACCGTGTGCTTCTGGCTCTGCTGCCCGAGAAAGAGGGAGCCACCTATCCCACCGACAACGACTTCGCACAGGCACTCGCTGCTGTTGACGGCGAGACTATCGAACCCTTTGTGGACGAGGTGAAGAGCGAACCGCTCATCGAAACCCGCCCCGTGGCCGGCAAAATCGTCAGCGAGAAGCACAACGCCATGTGGGACGCCACCGAATGGACCCTCAGCAACGGCGCTACAGTGATTGTGAAACCCACCGCTTTCAAGGATGACGAGATAGTGTTTGCAGCAGTTGCCAACGGAGGCTACGCTCCCAAATTCGGCGACAGCTACGCCAATTCCATCATCTTCATGCCATACGCCCTCAGCCAGTACGGCCTCGGCACATACACCAATTCCGACCTGCAGAAGTATCTCAGCGGCAAGCAGTGCGGCATACGCATGAACTGGAGCAACAACAGCCGCCAGATATCAGGCAACACAACCCCCAAGGATATGCCGACACTGATGGAGCTCGTGTATATGGCATTCACCAACGTCAACTTCACAGCCGATGAATTCGAGGCTCTCCAGAAAACCTACTCCGGAGCATTCCACAATCAGGAAAAAGACCCCTCGTATATCTTTGGTGCCAAAGTGCTTGAATCGCTTTACGCAAGCCCCTGCATGCGCGCCGTCAGCGTTGCAGCAATCGAGGGTGCAAGCCGTGAGCAGACAATCGAAATAAGCCGCGCCATGACCGCCAACGCCGCCGACTTCACATTTGTGTTTGTCGGAGCAGTCGACCCCGAATCGCTCAAGCCTATGGTTGAGGAATATATCGCCTCGCTGCCCGCCGACAAAGCCACTGCAAGCCGCGCCATGGCTGCTCCCCAGCCCGCATTCGCCCTCAAAGGCGGCTATGGCATAGACACTTACAAAGCAGCCATGCAGACACCTCAGACCCAGATGATGATTCTTGACTGGGGCACAGACAAGTATACCATGCGCGCCCAGCAGCTCAGCTCTGTCACCGGCCAGATTCTCAGCAAACGCCTCAACGACATTGTGCGCGAGGAGATGGGTGCTGTCTACTCAATCGGCGCGAGCGGCGCCATGGACCGCATCGACTCAGAGGTTGTGTTCCAGACCGGTTCGCCCATGAAACCCGAAATGAAAGATGAGGTGCTCAAGGCCATCCGCGGTCAGTTTGAGGACATGAAAACCAATGTGTCGAAGGAAGAGCTCGCCAAAGTGATTGAATATATGGTGAAGAGCTACACCGAGGCCAAGGAGAAAAACGGCCCGTGGCTCAGCGCCATCATCGGCTACACCATCAACGGTGTTGACACCTTCAACGGCAACATCGAGAGCGTGACATCCATCACAACAGACGATGTGTGCAAATTCATGGCCAAGATTCTTGACCAGAACAACTACCGCGTTGTGCTGCTCGAACCGGAAGATTGACCTCACATACCAACCTATTGCAGAGAGGCTGTGTCGCTATCAGGCGGCATAGCCTCTCTCCTTTTTGTCAGCCTTGCGCAGTGCAAGTGGAGTGCAAGCGGCATTTTTTGAAGAATTATGAGATTTATATATAAATAAATGATTTTATAAGCTAACTTTGTAAGCTAAAGTGCTAACTTTGTAATTGGAATACTAACAAACTCAATACCAACTTTATGTCTAAACCTTCAGTGCGTTCACTGCTTGTGCTGATGCTTGCTATGCTGATGCCCGCAATGATGAGCGCCGCACAGAAAAAGACGGTGACTTTTGACAGCGACAAACTCTACAAAATCGTGATGCAGAAGAATCCGCAATGTTGCCTTGAGCAAGTGGGCAATACCGTGAAATTAGTTACAGACCCGCAGGTCAAGCCCTCGCAGCTGTGGAACATATCGCAGCTTTCAGGCAGCTGGCGTTTTATCAACGCTGAGAGCGGCCTGGCAATCAGGGTTGAGGGCAACCTTGTGACCCTCGGTGCCAACAACGGCTCTGACGAGGCCCAGCTTTGGAAAGTAAAAGCCTTGCCGCCGCTGATTCTCCCCACCAACACCCCCGGAATGGCTGTGGCAGTGGAGCAGGACGGCACCCTTGTGCTCATCCCCGAGAAAGAGGCAGCCATCGACCCCGCCGCAAAGTATGTGTTTGTGGCTATGGAGGGGAGCAATGCCGCCGAGGCTACAAAGCTTGAGCGCACCAAAAATTTCTGGGAAAACGAAACCATCTTTGAGCAAAACAAAGAGAAGGGCGCGGCCACTATGATGCCCTACGGCAGCGAGGCTGCAATGAAAGCCGATAAAAACTACTACGCAACCCCCTGGACCGAGCCGGTGAACGACCGCTACATGAGCCTTAACGGCACTTGGAAGTTCAACCTTGTGAGCGAACCCTCGCAGCGCCCGATGAACTTCTTTGAGGAGGGCTTCAATGCCAGCTCGTGGGACACAATCCCTGTGCCGTCCAACTGGGAGATGGAGGGCTATGACCGCCCCATCTACGCCAATGTGGAGTACCCCCACAGCAACACCCCGCCCTATATCAACGCCCGCAAAGGATTCAACGACGGCGGTGCCAACTACGGCATCAACCCCGTGGGCTCATACCTGCGCACATTCACCCTGCCCGAAAACTGGGACGGCCAACGCACATTCGTTCACTTCGGCGGCATTTACTCAGCAGCATTCATCTGGGTGAACGGCAAATATGTGGGCTATACCCAAGGCGCCAACAATGTGAGCGAATTTGACCTCACCAAGTATCTCCACCCCGGCGACAACTCTATTGCCGTGCAGGTGTTCCGTTGGAGCGACGGCTCTTATCTCGAGTGTCAGGACATGTTCAGAATGAGCGGTATTTTCCGCGATGTCTATCTTTACAATGTGCCTAAAGTAAGCGTGCGCGACCATCGCCTGACATCAATCATGTCGCCGGACTACAAAAAAGCCACCCTGCAGGTGGAGCTCGATATTGACAACCGCGACGCCATTGCCGGCAGCCGCGACTTCGTGATAAATGTGACCGACCCCGACGGCAAGCTCGTTGCCGAGAAATCACTCAGCCACAACCTCGGCGGCTCGAGCAAGATTGTTGCCGAGCTCAATGTGCCCGACGTGAAGCTGTGGAACGCAGAGACACCCAACCTCTACACAGTCGATGTTATCCAGCGCACACCCGCAGGCAAAGATGAGATGGCATTCTCAACCAAGCATGGCTTCAGAGATATCAAGATTGCCAACAACCAGCTGTATGTCAACGGCAAACGGGTGCTTCTCAAAGGTGTGAACCGCCACGACAGCGACCCACTCTACGGCCGAGCAGTGCGCACAGAGTCGATGCTGCGCGATGTCACCCTGATGAAACAGAACAACATCAACACCATCCGTACCAGCCACTACCCCAACAACGCCAGAATGTATGCCATGTACGACCACTACGGCCTGTATGTGATAGACGAGGCTGACCTTGAGGACCACGCCAACCAGAGCATATCTGACATGCCGTCGTGGATTCCCGCGTTTGTGGACCGCATTGACCGCATGGTGCTCCGCGACCGCAACCATCCCTCGATAGTGATGTGGTCGCTCGGCAACGAAGCCGGCAACGGCGAAAACTTTGCCGCCTGCTACGCCGCCGCCAAGAAACTCGACAGCCGCCCTGTGCACTATGAGGGCACACGCGCCGACAAGCCCTACGGAGGCAGCCGCTTCTCTGACTTCTACTCCAAGATGTATCCAGGCATGGCATGGATGAACGAATACACCAGCAATCTTGATAAGCCGATGATTCTCTGCGAGTACGCCCACGCGATGGGCAACGCCATCGGCAACCTGCGCGAATACTGGGACGTGATTGAAAACTCCAACTCCACCATCGGTGCCTGCATCTGGGACTGGGTTGACCAGGCTATCTACGACCCCGAGGAGATTAAACAAGGTGTGTACCGCCTGCACACCGGCTACGACTACCCGGGTCCCCACCAGGGCAATTTCTGCTCAAACGGCATCATACCCGCAACCCGCGAGGAGAGCGCCAAGCTGATGGAAGTGCGCGCCGCCCACCAGTTCATCAAATTCCGTCTCAACTCGGTGAAAGGCGGCACAGCCACTGTCACCCTCGTCAACAGATACGCTTTCCGCAGCCTCGAGGGGCTTGACCTCACCGCAACATCGGTTGTAGACGGCAAGAACGCACTGAGCAAAACCATCGCCCTCAGCGCAGTGGCTCCCGGCGACAGCATCACCCTCAACGTGCCTGTTGCAAAGGCTCCGAAAGGCGAGGAGCTGCTGCTCAACCTTGTTGTGAGCTACCACTCTGCCCAGAGCTTCGCGCCGGCAGGCCATGAGGTTGCCCACGCCCAGTACGAGATAGCCGCACGCGCTCCTTTGGCCGACCACACCGGCAAAGGCACAGCCCTCTTTGCAAAGACCGGAAGCAAAGGCATCAGTGTGAGCAACGACCGCATCGACGCATTTTTCGACAGCACAACCGGCGTGCTCACCAAGCTGAAAATCGACGGTATCGATGTGATTGCCGACGGTCAGGGATTTGAATACAGCAACCACCGCTGGATTGAAAACGACCGCTACACCGACACAATCTCCGGTATCGAAAACCCGCAGGAGGTGTCCTACCGCTTCGTAGGCAAGAATGTGGAGGTGGTGACCGACCGCAAGGGCAGCAAGTGCGACAACAAGATTGTCTACACCTTCTATCCGGACGGCACAGTGGATATGGATGTTACCTTCACACCCCACACCGACAAGCTGCGCAGAGCCGGCATTGTATGTGGCATCAACCCCGCCCTCGACATTGTTGACTACTACGCCTACGGCCCGTTTGAAAACTACAACGACCGCAAGGATGGCGCAATGATCGGCAGATACTCCACAAAGGTAGCCGACATGGCCGAGCGCTATGTCAAGCCCCAGAGCACAGGCGGCCGCGAAGGCCTGCGCGAGCTCACCCTCACTGACGCTCAGGGCAAAGGCATATCCATCGAAACACAGGGCAACGTCAGCTTCTCCATCCTCCCTTACACCGACACCGACCTTATGAAGGCAAACCACTTCTGGGAAATGACCGCCCGCCCCTATAATGTGCTCCACCTCGACGCATGGACACGCGGCGTGGGCAACGCAAGCTGCGGCGCCGATGTTGACACCCTTCCCGAATATCGCGTGCCCAACAAAGAGATGTCCTACAAACTGCGCATCTCACCCGTTGAGTGACACACCGTATTAATTATATATAACACACCGTACAGAGCCCGGGAACAGTCTCCCGGGCTCTGCTTTATTTGCTTTGTAGCGCGATAAGAGCTAATTTTGCACCATGATTGAGATAATAGCCATACTGATAGCAGGGATTGCGATAGGCAGGCTGTTCATGCACAGCAAGATAACCACCCGGATTGCAGGCGCTATGGGCATCACGGTGTGGGTGCTCATTTTCGCTCTCGGCATGAGCATAGGCAGCAACCCCGCAGTGGTGGAGCAGATACCGCATATTGGACTCGAAGCCCTCACCATAGCCGCGCTCGCCACAGGCGGCAGCATGGCCGCTGTTGCGCTCACCGCCAAATACATACGCAAAAACAGCAGGAAATGAAAGGTAGCCTGATAACCATATTATGCTTTGCGGGCGGCTGTATCGCCGGACTGTTCATCTCCGGCAGCGGAAGCATCCACACCATATCGCTCTGGCTGCTCTACCTGCTGATGCTGCAAGCCGGGCTGAGCATCGGCATCAACCCGCAGCTCGCCAAAATAATTAAATCATTCTCACCCCGACTGTTGCTGCTGCCACTTGCAACCGTTGCCGGAGCAATAGCCCTGTCAGCCCTCGCCGGGGTCATACTCAGCCGCTGGAGCATAGCGCAGTGCATGGCCGCAGGCAGCGCGTGCGGCTACTACTCCTTATCGTCAATACTCATCCGTCAGCTCACCGAACCCACTATCGGCCCGGCACTTGCCGCCGAGCTGGCAACAGTGGCGCTGCTGGCCAACATATTGCGCGAACTCTTTGCCCTCGTTGCCGCCCCGCTGATTGTCAAGCATATAGGCCCCGAAGCCGAGATTGCGGCCGCAGGAGTGACCTCGGTTGATGTCTGCTTCCCGGCCATCAAGCGATGGTGTGGCGACAGCTACATCGGTCTTGCAATATTAAACGGAGTGCTGATAGACATCTGCACCCCGTTCTTCATATCATTCTTCTGCTCGCTGTAGAGCCGCCGCTCAGCGCCAGCTGAACTGCGACCACCCCTCAACTACCTCATCGGCAAGTGGTTCAAGCCTCGCAGCCGGATAGGTTGTTGCAAGAGCTACAACCCGTGCTCCCGAAGCTCGCCCCGCCTTGAGGCCATTGATGGAATCTTCAAACACCACGCACTGTTGCGCATCAACCCCGAGAGCCTCGGCAGCAAGAAGATAGCCCTGAGGATCAGGCTTCGAGCGTGTGACTTTCGACGCATCTATCACCACATCGAACAGATTGAGCAAATCAGGCAACTGAGCCTTGAGACACTCCATTTTGCGCGCATCGCTGCTGGTGACGAGAGCACGCGGAATACCGTTGGCCCGCAGCCACTCCAGAAACTCCACAGCACCATCTATCAGCGGAAACCGCATACTGTCCTGAAACTCATTCAGACGCCGGGTTATGTCCGCCCTCACCTCCTCCGTTGCATAATTGCCCAGAATCTCAGGCAGCGTAGTGCCCTTGATAGCCACAGCAAAATCAGGAATACCGGTGGGATATACTTTCTCTATATCATTCCAAAAAACGGTGTACAGCCTCTCGCTGTCAATAATCACACCGTCAAGATCAAAAAGCGCTGCCTTATACATCATACATTCAATTGAAATACCCCGCAAAGTTATAAAAAAATCGCAATCCCCCCTCTCCTACACCCTTGGCATCCCCCCAAAAGTTTTGTATCTTTGTAAAATCTTTAAACCAATTACTGACAGATGGCAACAAGTACTCAGCAGAAACAAGAACTCTTCAAAGCAATATGGGCTACAGCCGAAGACCTCCGCAACTCGGTTGATGGCTGGGATTTCAAGTCCTACGTACTCGGCATATTGTTCTACCGCTTTATTTCAGAGAACATCACAACCTATATCAATAAAATGCAACGCGAAGCCGGTGATACCGATTTTGATTACACTGAATTTTCCGATGAAGAGGCCATCGCCGCAAAAGACAACCTTGTGCGCGAAAAGGGGTTCTTCATTCTGCCATCGCAATTATTTTGCAACGTGCGCAAGCGAGCCAAAAGCGATCCTAATCTCAACGTAACACTCTCTGAAATATTCAAGGCCATTGAGGCTTCTGCCATCGGTACTGAAAGTGAGGATGACCTGAAAGGACTCTTTGCCGACATTGATGTGAACTCAAACAAACTCGGAGGCACTGTTGAAAAACGCAATGAGCAACTCACCAAAATCCTCAACAACATTGGAGGCATTGACCTAAAAGGCGACTATGAGGATAATCAGATTGATCTTTTCGGTGACGCATACGAATATCTCATGGCGATGTATGCCTCCAATGCCGGCAAGAGCGGTGGCGAATACTACACTCCTCAGGAGGTCAGCGAACTGCTTGCCCGCATCGTGAGCCACAACCGCCGATGGGTAAACAAAGTTTACGACCCGGCTTGCGGCTCCGGCTCTTTGCTGCTTAAATTTGCCAAGATACTTGGTGCTGACAATGTGAAGCAAGGATTCTTCGGACAGGAATTGAACATAACCACCTACAACCTCTGCCGCATCAATATGTTTCTCCACAACATCGACTACGATAAGTTTGACATCCATAATGGCGACACACTGCTCGAGCCATACCATTGGGATGAAGAACCATTTGATGCGATAGTCAGCAACCCGCCCTACTCCACCAAATGGATAGGCGATGACAACCCTCTGCTCATCAACGACCCCCGGTTTGCCCCGGCCGGTGTTCTCGCTCCAAAAAGCAAAAGCGACCTTGCTTTCACCATGCACATGCTTGCATGGCTATCCACCGAGGGCACTGCCGCCATCGTCGAATTTCCCGGCGTTCTTTATCGCGGAGGCAAGGAGCAGAAAATACGCCAGTATCTGATTGACAACAACTATGTTGACACCGTCATTCAGTTGCCGCCGAATCTTTTCTTCGGCGTTACCATCGCCACCTGCATCATCGTGCTGAAAAAGTCGAAGAAAGAAAACAAGACCCTTTTCATCGACGCATCTCAGCTCTTTGTTCATGAGGGCAACAAAAACAAACTCTCCCCTGAAAACATCACGGCCATAGTTGACGAATATGCCGACCGTAAGGAAATTAAGCATTTCTCGGCGCTCGTTGACAACTCCACCATTGCCGAAAACAGCTACAACCTCTCGGTCAGCTCCTACGTTGAAGCCGAGGACACACGTCCTCAGACCGACATCAAAGAACTGAACGCACGTATAGCCCGCATCGTTGAGCACGAAAACCAACTCCGCGCCGAAATCGACGCCATAATCCGCGACCTTGAAACCGAAACAGCATGAAAAATCTTATAACTTCACCTGAAAACATAAGTCCACGACTGCTTATGCTTCGCAATCAGCCCGTGTTGTTGGACTCCGATGTGGCTGCTATATTCGGAGTAGAAACCAAAAGAGTCAACGAAGCTGTAAGGAGAAACAGTGAAAAGTTTCCCAAAGACTACATGTTCACGCTTGAAAATCAAGAGATTGCAGCTTTGAGGTCGCAAATTGCGACCTCAAACACGGGTCGTGGAGGGTCCAGATATGAGCCCAAAGCCTTTACTGAAAAGGGACTTTATATGCTTGCAACAATTCTTAAAAGCAAACAGGCGGTTGCAGCTACATTCGGCATAATCGAGACATACGCTCAGGTACGAGAGTTGCAATCGACATTGACATCTCTGCACAACAATGGATCGAACAATCGCAGCCTTATGACCAGATTCTCTGAGCTTTTGTCAGATATTGTACTTCCCGAATTAAAGCCGGATGAGGCCGAAACATCCATAGAACTCAACTTCTTCATAGGCAAAATCAAACATACGGTAAAACGCAAACGCCGCGACAACGGCCCCGACCTCGTAGAAGAGCCCGAAGAAACCTATGGCAACAACGAAACAGAGTCGCCACAATCACATCAATCCGAAACCGTATGAGCAAATTACAAGACCTTATAAAGAAAAATTGTCCAGATGGCGTCCCATATCGTCTATTTGGTGATGTGTTAGATTTCCATCGGGGGATGACTATTACAGAAAAGGATGCTACTCCGGGGGATTTCCCAGTAATAGCAGGTGGGCAAAAACCAGCATACTATCACAATGTATTTAATCGTGAAGGCGAAACTATCGCCGTTGCAGGCTCTGGCGCATATGCCGGTTTCGTAAGTTGGTGGACAACTCCAATTTTCCTTTCAGACGCATTCTCTGTGCACCCAAAAGACAATTCACTTCTCCCCAAATTTGTTTTTTACTGCATGAAGAACATGCAAGAAAAAATACATAACACCAAAAAAGGTAGCGGTGTACCACATGTTCATGGCTCATCAATTGCCAAGTTTCTCATTCCAATTCCACCGATTGAGGTGCAGGAGGAGATTGTGCGGATTTTGGATATATTCAGTGCTCACGCAGCGGAGCTGCAAGCGGAGCTGCAAGCGGAGCTGCAAGCCCGCAAAGAACAATATGAATATTATCGTAATCTTTTGCTGACATTCAGCCACGCCTGCGGCGCGGCCGATGACGAGCAAAAGATAAATAACGTAACTACCTGGGGGGGGGGGCAGTTACGAGATTAATTGGAAAACTATGGGCGAGATTGGTAAATTCTTTGGCGGTCTGACCGGAAAATCAAAAGATGATTTTTCAGATGGAAATGCTCGTTTTATATCCTATATGAATGTATATTCAAATATAGCACTCAATCAACAAGCGGATGAATATGTACGTATTAATGCAAATGAAAAGCAAAATACGCTCAAATATGGAGATGCGTTGTTTACCGGATCTTCTGAAACTCCAGATGAATGCGGTATGTCATCTGTTGTAACATATGAACCAACGGAAAATTTATATTTGAACAGTTTTTGTTTTGGCTACCGATTAAATGATCCCGAAATATTCGACCCGGAATTCTTAAAACATCTTCTTCGCTCTCATTCAATTCGCTCACAAATTGCAAAGACAGCGAATGGTGTTACTCGGTTTAATGTTTCCAAAGCGTTGTTTGCTAAGATTATTCTTCCAATTCCGGATATAAAACTTCAGAATCAAATTGCTTCTATCCTTGACCGCTTTGAAACCTTGGTAAACGACCTCTCCACCGGCCTCCCAGCAGAAATAGCAGCTGTCAAAGAGCAATACGAATACTACCGCAACAAACTATTGACCTTCAAACAAATCGCATGACCAAGTTGATACCACATACCGGCAACTACAAAAATCTTCTCAGTTATCAGAAAGCGGATGTGATATATCAGATTACATTCGACTTCTGCGCTCGTTTCCTCTCAAAAGGAGACCGAACCATTGACCAGATGGTTCAAGCAGCAAGAAGCGGTAAGCAAAATATAATAGAGGGATGCGCAGCGTCATCGACTTCGGCAAAAACCGAAATCAAATTGGTGAATGTTGCAAAAGCGAGCCTGAAAGAGTTGCTTGAAGATTATGAGGATTATCTCAAAACACGTCATCACCGCCAATGGGATAAAGGTAGCAATGAATATGAAACGATGCGGAGATTAGGCAGAGAGCATAATGATGCTGAATTTTTCATGAATTTAACTGCCACTCGCCCGGCTGAGACTATAGCCAATATGACAATTATTCTGATAAATCAAGCTGATTATCTGCTATTCAGGCAATTGGAGAGGTTGGAAAAAGATTTTCTTGAAAAAGGAGGCTTTTCTGAGAGAATGTCCTCCCTGAGAAAAGCCGAGAGAGGCTATTGATAACATTAATGTCCTTAAGGACTTTAATGACTTTAAAGACCTTAAGCCCTAAAAAAGCAAGCATTTATGACTAACTATGACCTTATAAGCGAAAATCCGGAATCGACGGTTGTTGCCGAGTTCGAGCCGGGTTATTACAGTGCCGCGCAATATCAGAGTGAAGCTGAGATGGAGAGTGACTTCATCAAACGGCTCACTCGCCAGGCATACGAATATCTGACAATCACATCCGAAAAAGAGTTGATTGCCAACCTCCGCCACCAGTTGGAACGACTCAACAATATTATTTTTGAGGATAAGGAGTGGACCGACTTCTTCAATAAATATATCGGCAACCCGAATATGGGTATAGTTGAAAAGACCAAGATTATACAGGAGGACAGCGTCAAGGCTTGGACACGTCCTGACGGCTCACTCATCAATATGTCGCTTATCGACAAAACCAACATACACAACAATTCGCTCCAAGTAATCAACCAGTATGTGCCGGAAGGTGGAGCGTTTGACAACCGTTATGATGTGACCATACTCGTCAATGGTCTGCCACTCGTGCATGTTGAGCTAAAGCGACGCGGTGTGAGCTTAAAGGATGCCTTCAACCAAATTGACCGCTATCAGCGCGATTCATTTTGGGCCGGATGCGGGCTATATGAGTTTGTGCAGATATTCGTAATTTCCAACGGCACACTGACCAAGTATTACAGCAATACCACCCGTGATGCCGTCAGCAAAACCAATCAGAAAAATGGTACTGGAAAAGGGAAGAAGCAAACTTCAAACTCGTTTGAATTCACCTCATACTGGGCAACCAAGAGCAATGTGCCTGTATATGACCTGATGGACTTCACCCAGACATTTTTCTCAAAGCATACCCTGCTCAACATTATCACCAAATATTGTGTATTCACGTCGGAGAATCTTTTGCTGGTGATGCGCCCATATCAGATTGCTGCCACAGAGGAGATTTTGCTGCGTATCAAAACCTCAACCAACGCCAAAACTTACGGCAAGCGCGAAGGTGGCGGCTATATATGGCATACAACAGGCTCAGGAAAGACCCTCACATCATTCAAAACAGCGCGGCTTGCATCACGGCTTGATAATATTGACAAGGTGCTCTTTGTCGTTGACCGCAAAGACCTTGACTATCAGACGATGAAAGAGTATGACCGCTTTGAGAAAGGCGCGGCAAACTCCAACGGATCGACCGCAGTGCTAAAAAAACAGCTCGATGACCCTAATGCCCGAATCATCATCACAACCATTCAGAAGCTCTCAAACTTCATAGCCCGCAATCCGCAGCATAAGGTTTACGGCCAGCACACCGTTCTGATCTTCGACGAGTGTCACCGCTCTCAATTTGGCGATATGCACAAAGCTATCACCAAGAAATTCAAGAAATATCATATGTTCGGTTTTACCGGCACACCGATATTTCCCGACAATGCCGGAGCAATTCGCAATGTCGAGTTCACAACTACCGAGGGCGCTTTCGGCGACCAACTCCACAGCTATACGATAGTTGATGCCATCCGCGACCAAAACGTGTTGCCATTTAAGGTTGATTATATACGCACCATGCGTGAGGAAGATGAAATCCTTGACGAGCAGGTGAGCAACATAGACCGTGAGCGAGCATTGATGGCTCCCGAGCGTATCTCACTGGTGTCTAAATACATCATGGAGCACTTCGCTCAGAAAACCCTCCGAGATGCCCGCAGCTACTCTTTTTCCAAACTTACCAATATCGATGAAGTGGCAACCGCCAAAGACCGCAACAAGGTACACGAGGTTAAAGCCAAAACACGGCTCACCGGCTTCAACTCTATCTTCGCAGTCGCCTCCATACCGTTTGTCAAGCTATATTACACAGAGTTGCAAAAGCAAAATGAACTTCTGCCTCCCGACAAGCGTCTTAAAATCGCAACTATCTTCAGCTACTCGCCTAACGCTGACACAGAGGATGAATCGCCTGAGGATACCGAAGGACTCGACCAGTCGAGCCGCGATTTTCTTGAAGATTGCATAGCAGACTACAACGCCATGTTCGGCACAAGCTATGACACTTCGGCGGACAAGTTCCAGAACTACTACAAAGACCTGTCACTGCGTATGAAAAACCGCGAAGTCGATTTGCTCATTGTCGTGAATATGTTCCTCACAGGCTTCGACGCCACTACGCTCAACACTCTGTGGGTTGACAAAAACCTGCGTTACCACGGATTGCTGCAAGCCTATTCGCGCACCAACCGTATACTCAACTCCATCAAAGACCACGGAAATATAGTCTGTTTCCGAAATCTTGAAAAGCCCACAAACGACTGCCTGCAACTGTTTGGCAACAAAGCTGCCTCCGGGCTTATCTTACTGAAGACTTTTGATGACTATTTCCTCGGCTATGATGATGAGCAGGACAAACATCATCCCGGTTGGAAAGAACTTATAGAGGAACTGCTTGCTAAATTTCCTCTCGGCACTCCGATACTTGGAGAAACAGCTGAGAAAGAGTTTATCAAGCTGTTCGGCACTATACTTCGGGCGTACAACATCCTTGTGACCTTCGATGAATTTGCTCACAATCACATCATTTCAGACGATGACTTTGTCGATTACCGAGGTTTCTACAATGAGCTGCACGACAAATACCGTCCGAAGAAAGGTGAGCTGACAAACATCAATGATGACCTCGTTTTCGAGATGGAGCTGATGAAGTCTATTGAAATCAATATCGACTACATTCTGTTTCTTGTGGGTCAGCTTGACGGCGATGAGAACCACGACCGCGAGATTATCATTAAGGCTATGAAATCGGTCGAGGCCTCTCCTGACCTCCGCAACAAGAAAGAACTTATTGAAGACTTCATCGAGAGGCATACACCCGAAAACGACGTCCACGACCAATGGCATGATTTTGTGCGTCAAAGCCAACAAAAGCAGATTGAGGAGATTATCACCGCAGAGAATCTCAAACGCGACAAGACTCTTGATTTTGTCAGTCAATCATTCCGCGAGGGCGGCGTGAAAGAGAGCGGCACCGCCATTGCCGAGATACTTCCGCCAATGGGCTTATTCGGCGGAGCCGGTTCCAAGCGGACTGAGAAGAAGAAAACTGTAATAGCCAAACTGAAAGAGTTTTTTGACCGGTTCTTCGACATCTCCGGCGGCGAGTTTTATAGACCCGAGTGATTTTAACGGTGCTGTGGGGTGTTGATAACAAAAATTGCGGGGTATGAACTATTTGACTACTTTTGCAATTTAATTAGTAGAGCAAACCCGCAGCGGCGAGCCGCGGGCGCGCGTTCATTTGTTTCAACTCCAGAGGTATGCAGAGTTCCAGTTCAACATCTCCCATGAGCCTTGGCTCCAAGCCGATAGGCAAGCTGCTGGTGCAATATTCCGTGCCGGCCATCATTGCGAGTGTTGCCACCTCATTATATAATATAGTAGACAGTATCTTCATCGGCAGGGGCGTGGGCGCTATGGCTATCGCCGGGCTTGCGATATCTTTTCCTCTGATGAATCTTGTAATAGCCTTCTGTACTCTCATAGCTGTCGGCGGTGCAACAATTTCCTCTATTTTTCTGGGTCAGAAGAATATAGACCGGGCAACGGATGTTGTCAATAATGTGTGCCTGATGTGTCTTATCCATGCGGTGGTGTTCGGAGGGCTCACTCTGCTGTTTCTCGATGAGATATTGTATTTCTTCGGAGCTACCGACGAGACAATCAGCTATGCCCGCGAGTTCATGACCGTGATTCTCTACGGCACCCCCATAAGCTACGTATTCATAGGACTCAACAACCTGATGCGTGCAACAGGCTATCCACGTAAGGCAATGGTGAGTGCCCTTATATCGGTGGCGGCAAATGTGGCGCTGGCTCCGATTTTCATTTTCCACTTCGGATGGGGCATCAAGGGAGCCGCCTTCGCCACAATCTGCGCCCAGAGCGTTGCGTGCGTGTGGGTGGTGTGGCACTTTGTGTCAAAAAGCAGTTTTGTGCATCTCAAGCTGCGCCGCAGGTGGTTCACTCCAGGCATCATCAAGCGCATCTATGCCATTGGCCTCTCCCCTTTTCTGATGAATATATGCGCCTGCGTTGTGGTGATTTTCATCAACAAGGCGCTGCTTGACTATGGCAGCGACGCCGGCAACCTTTCTGTGGGTGCCTACGGCATTCTCAACCGCACCACAATGTTTTTTGTGATGATAGTGTTCGGAGTAACCCAGGGTATGCAGCCCATCCTCGGGTTCAACTACGGCGCCGGGCAGTGGGAGCGTGTCACCCGCACCCTGCGCATAGGCATTTTACTCGGCGTGGCCATCACCACCACCGGCTGCATAATCACAGAGCTTATGCCTGACACTGTGAGCCGTCTGTTCACTATCGACGAAACCCTCATTGACATTGCGCGCCGCGGATTCAGGATATACTTCATTTTTTATCCGGTTGTGGGGTGTCAGATTGTGATACAAAACTTCTTTCAGAGTGTCGGCAAGCCCAAACTGTCGATATTCCTGTCGCTCACACGCCAGCTGCTCTTCCTTATTCCTTTCCTGATTATATTGCCGCGCTACTACGGTGTTGACGGTGTGTGGGCAAGCATGTGTGCCAGCGACCTCATCGCCTTCATATTCGCCATAGCAACGCTGTGGTACCAGACATCAAAACATAAACTTCAGCCACCTGTAACACTCACCTCAAAATGAACAGACAGCTTACTATCGCACTCGTTGCCCATGACCAGCGCAAGGCCGACATGGTTGACTGGGCCAAATTCAATGCCGAATTCCTGTCGCATCACAAGCTGGTGTGCACCGGCACTACCGGCGGCCTCATCCGCAAAGCTTTTGAAGACGCGGGAATCAACGCCGACATCAGATGCATGAACAGCGGCCCGATGGGTGGCGACGCCGAGATCGCAGCTATGGTGGTGCGAAACGAGATTGACCTCGCCGTGTTTCTTATAGACGACCTCAACGCCCAGCCCCACGAAGCCGACATCCAGATGCTGCTGCGCCAATGCAGACTCCACAATGTGCCTATCGCCTGCAACCGCATCAGCGCCGACCTCATGATTTCAAGCAATCTGTGGGATGACGACTCATACACCCCGCAACCTCAGACATACCAGAAATTTGACAGAAAATAAGCTCCGATGATTCACTCACTCCAACTGCGTACAGACCCCGCGACAGCGGCATCACCCTTGCGCCTGACAGGCCTGGCCAGCACCCGGCTCGGCATTGATGCAAACCGTATTGCAGATATTGTCATCACAAGGCGCTCCATCGACGCCCGCCAGAAAAGAGTGGCTGTGGAGCTGAGCCTCAATGTGTATGTTGACGAAAAGCCCTCTGACCTGTCGCTGTGCAAGCCTGAAACCTTTGACAGGCTGCCGGAGGATGCCCCTCAGGCCGTGGTTGTCGGCGCCGGACCCGCCGGACTGTTCGCCGCCCTGCGCCTTATTCAGCTCGGAGTGAAACCGGTGGTGATAGAGCGCGGCAAGGATGTTGACTCACGCCGCAAGGATATGGCCATGATTGCCCGCGAGGGAGCTGTGGATCCCGACTCCAACTACTGCTTCGGCGAAGGCGGAGCCGGCGCATATTCGGATGGCAAGCTATATACCCGAAGTAAAAAAAGGGGCAATATCGACACTGTGCTCAACATCTTCTGCCAGCACGGAGCCGATGAATCGATACTCATCGATGCCCACCCCCATATCGGTACCGACAAGCTTCCCGAGGTCATCAAGGCGATGCGCAAAACCATTGAGCGCTGCGGTGGAGAAGTGAGATTCTCCACAAGAATGACCGCCATCCTCTCCAAGGACAACACTACTGTGGGAGTAGACACCACCGCTGGCACTGTATCCGGGCCGGTGATACTCGCCACCGGCCACAGCGCGCGCGATGTTTACGAGCACATTGTAAATGCCGGAATCCAGGCCGAGCCAAAGGGCATTGCGGTGGGTGTGCGCCTCGAACACCCCCAGCAGCTCATCGACTCCATACGCTACCACAACCCCGCCGGCCGCGGAAAATATCTGCCGCCGGCCGAATACACCATGCTCACAAGGGTTGACGGCAGAGCGGTATATTCGTTCTGCATGTGTCCCGGCGGTTTCATCATTCCGGCAGCAAGCGAGCCCGGACAGATGGTTGTGAACGGTATGTCACCATCAAACCGAGGCACCAAATGGGCAAACTCCGGCATGGTGGTTGAAGTGCTGCCTGAAGATGTCGAGGACACACCCGGTGAACCTATTTTAAAGGTTATGCGTTATCAGGAAATGATAGAGCGACGCTTTTTCAACAGCGGCGACGGCACCCAGAATGCACCCGCCCAGAGAATGACCGACTTTGTAAACGCCTCACCGTCGGCAAACCTTGCCGACAGCTCATACGCTCCCGGCATACACCCGGGCCGTGTCGATGAGCTGTTGCCCGAACCGATATCGCGCAGACTGCGCAAAGGCTTTGAGGAATTCGGCAGAAAATTCCGTGGATTCCTCACCCCTAAAGCCACCGTTATCGGACCGGAGACCCGCACCTCCTCGCCTGTGAGAGTGGTGCGCGATGCCGAATCACTGCAGTCTGTATCCCACCCCGGGCTCTATCCATGCGGCGAAGGAGCCGGCTATGCCGGCGGCATAGTGTCAGCCGCAGTCGACGGCATACGGTGCGCCGAAGCACTCGCCGCAAATCTCAAACTACAGCAATCATGATTACCGCTTCTCTCAAACGAAAAGAAAACATTGCAGAATACCTGCTGTATATGTGGCAGATCGAGGATATTATCCGCGCAAACGGCCTTGACCTTGCAAAAATCCAAGCCTCTGTCATTGACAGATACCCCGGGCTGAGCGATGCCCAGCGCAAGGAGATGACCGAATGGTATGAATCGCTAATTGACATGATGCGCCGCGAGGGGGTTGAGAAATCAGGCCACCTGCAGCTCAATAAAAATGTCATAATCCAGCTCGTGGACCTGCATCAGGCTCTGCTGAAAGCCCCCCGCTTCCCCGACTACACGGCTGAATTCTACAAAACACTCCCCTATATTGTGGAGCTGCGCAGCAAAGCCGGCGAAAACAAAGCCGGCGAGATTGAAACCTGCTTCAACGCCCTCTACGGCATGCTGATGATGAGGCTGAGCGGTAAGGAGATAACCCCCTCCACCCAGGATGCCATACGCCAGATTTCGCGCTTCATAGCCACACTTGCCAAAAACTTCCACCTTGACGAGGCTGACAAACTATTTCCTGCCGAGGAGAATAGTTAACACTTGTTAAATATACCTACTCCCAACCTCCGGGTGTAACATTTATCTGAATAATTGCGTCATATAGGTGTTTTTCAACACAAACGCAATTAACCAATCATAGTATGTCACGTTTCAAAATCATTATCTCCTTATCGCTTCTCATCGCGGGAGCCCTCTCTGCCGCAGCGGCCGATTTCAAGGTCAAAGGCACTGTTACAGACTCCGTAGGTGAGCCCGAAATGTATGCTACAGTAAAAATATTCACTCTTACCGACTCCATTAAGCCGGTATCAACCGGTGTCACCAATGACAAAGGCTTGTTTGACCGCCCGCTGAAAGCTGCCGGAAAGTATCGTATCAACATATACTCTGTGGGTAAAGCCCCTCTCGACAAAACATTCGAGGTTACAGCATCACGACCGGTGGCCAACCTCGGCACCCTTATAACCAGAGTGTCGGACAACGAACTCGCCACTGTGGAGGTCGTAGCCACCAAACCCCTTGTGTCGCTTGAAGTTGACCGCATCGGCTACGATGTGCAGGCCGACGAAGAGTCAAAAACCTCGATGCTCGACGAGCTGCTGCGCAAGGTGCCCATGGTGAGTGTGGATGCCGACGGCACAATCAAAATCAACGGCTCCACCGACTTCAAAATCTACAAGAACGGACGCCCAAACAACTCATATTCGCGCAACGCAAAGGAGATTTTCAAATCGCTCCCCGCAAATATGATTGAGAAAATCGAGGTAATCACAGAGCCTGGAGCAAGGGAGGACGCCGAAGGGGTGAGCGCCATCCTCAACATCGTCACAATGAAAAACACTGTGACCAAAGGCGCCATGGGCAATATATCGCTGCGCTACGCCACCCCCTCATATTTCCCCACACCGAATGTGTGGCTGCAAGCCCAGTACGACAAATTCGCCATGTCATTTTACGGAGGACTCAGCTATGCCAACCGCAAGCAGACCAAAAGCAATTCCGAATCCGAAACCGTATACGAACAGACCGGCGACATTCTCAAAAGCGAAAGCGACTCCAGAGGACACAATATTTTCGGCTACTACGGACTTGAAGGCAGCTGGGAACCGGACACCCTGAACCTTGTCACCTTTGAATTCGGAGGATATAATTCAAGCTCCAAAACATACGGCAACAGCAGCACCCGGATGTTCAACAGCGCCGGCGAAAGGCTCTACTACTACAACACCCACAGAACCAGCGGGCCGTCCGGCTGGGGCGACATCAACGGCAGTGTCAACTACCAGCGGTCAACAAGCACCAAAGGCGAATCCATCATCCTCTCGTACCGCCTGAGCAGCGACCTGAGCAACTCCGAATCCACAAACGAGTATACCGATTACGATGTTCTCCCCGTGCCCTACACCGGCATATACTCCAAAACCAAATCCACAGGCATGGAGCACACCCTGCAGATTGACTGGACACGCCCGTTTGCCAAACACCACACCTTTGACATCGGTGGCAAATACATATACCGCGACAACCACAGCAAGGACACCTATAATTATTTCAACTACTGCGACGAGTTCAGCAACTTCAAGCATATCACCAACATAGGTGCCATTTTCGCCGACTACAGACTCAACCTCGGCAAATTCGGAGCCCGCGCAGGCATCCGCTACGAATTTTCAAGGCTGTCAGCAAAATTCCTTGATGGCAAGGATGAGCCCTTCTCATCCAATCTGAGCGACTGGGTGCCAAATGTAGGCCTCATCTTCAACCCCAATGTATCAAACTCGCTGAAACTCTCCTTCGGCTCGCGCATACAGCGCCCGGGCATACACTACCTCAACCCTGCAGTGAATACAAGCCCCAACTCCACATCGTTCGGCAACCCCGACCTGGAGAGCGTGCGCAAAAACTCCCTGACCCTTCAGTACAACTACATGAAGAGCAAATTCAATCTCGGCCTCACTGCAAATTATGGCTTCTCGTCAAACGACATCATCGGTGTGCAGACAGTTGACGGCAACCACACCACATCCACATACGAGAACGGCGGCAAGATGAAAAACTTCAGTGCCCGAGTGTATGTCAACTGGCGTCCGACAACAAAAACAAGCGTTATGCTCAACGGTGGAGCCAACTACAACTATATTTTCAACCCCAACACTCTTGAGAAAGCCCAAGGCTGGGGGCAGATGGTATTTGGCCGAATTGCCCAGACAATACCCTACGACATAAACCTGTCGCTCTGGTTCAACTCCTACATATCGCCCAAAGGACTTAACTCCAAATTCCGTGCAAGCTGGTGGTGGAACGGTGCATACACCGGCCTGACAGCCACCAGAAACTTCCTCAAGGAGAAGCGCCTGAGTGTGCAGCTCAGCGTATCAAACCCCATACGCATCAAAGATCCCCGCTATATAAACACCTCCTGGGCCGACGGCTACCACTCCCGCTCCGTAACCCACATAAACTATTTCACAAACTTCAGCTGCTCAGTAAGCTACCGTTTCGGCAAAATGACCACAAGCGTCAAGAAAGTCAACAAATCCATTCAAAACGATGATGTGATGGGTGGAAACAGCGGTGGCGGTAATGGCGGCGGCAATGGAAATTCCGGAAATTGATTGAACTGACCCCTGAAATAATTGATTGGATTGACCTCAACGCCAAGGCTGACACCCTGGCGTTGAGGCTCAAACATGCCGGTGACAAAATAAAATCCGAGGCAATACTGCAGATTGAATGCCGCCGCAAGGCTGCATCCAAACTCAAGCAGACTCTGCAGTGCAAAAACTTTGTTTTCCCCACAAGCCTCTCTGCCGAGCAGTGCACCTCCGACAGTATAGCCGCTTTCCATGCCACTCTGGTGAAAGGCAATACCGTGCTTGACATGACATGCGGACTGTGCATCGACGCCTTTCACATAGCCGCTTCCGGCAAAACAGTCACCGCAATAGACATCAACCCCGAAGTGGCTGCCGCCGCCGGCCACAATGCCGCCGCACTCGGCATCGATACCCTCCACGCAATATGCGCCGACAGCACCGCATGGCTGGCTGAAAACGACCTCCGGTTCGACACCATTTTCATAGACCCGGCGCGCCGTGGCGACTGCGGCAAGCGACTGTTTGCCATCAGCGACTGCGAGCCGGATGTCACATCTCTGCTGCCTCTGCTTGCTTCAAGATGCAGCCGCCTGATAGTAAAGGCTTCGCCGATGCTCGACATAACCGAAACCATCAGATCGCTTGGCAGGTGCTCACACCTATATATAATAGGCACACCCACCGAGTGCAAGGAGATTGTTGCAGTGATAGACTTTGACAGCGAAGACTCCGGCGAGCCGACAATCAGCGCGGTCACAATCTCTGCCGACCGCACTGTCAGCTTCCCTTTCACCAAAACCGATGAACTTGTCGCAACCGCCGGCGTGACGGCAGCTGCAGCTCCGGGCAATTTTCTTCATGTACCCTATCCGGCTACAATGAAATCCGGTGCTTTCAATCTCTTGGCCACCCGCTGCAATGTGAGGAAGCTTCACCCCGACACCCATTACTACATATCCGCCGAGCCACAGCCCGACTTCCCTGGAAACATATTCCAAATAACGGAAACCATCCCTTTCAGCAAAGCGGCCATAAAGCATATACGCCAAAAATATCCGGTAATCAACATCTCCGCCCGAAACTTTCCCCTGTCATCAACCGACCTTGCCAAACGGCTTAAAATCAAGGAGGGGGGGGAGCTGCGACTCTTTGCGGCAACCGATGCAGAGGGCCCGAAAATCATTATCGCCTCACCGTCGCTCCACATTTGACAAAAAAACACTATCTTTACACTTTCAAATAATACCGGATGGCATCTGACAACAAAATAAAAGAGGATCCCGACCTTACCGAGCGCCTGCGCGACCCGGACCAGAGCCGCGCCGCTTTCACCGAAGTGATTGCCCGCTATTCGCGCCCGCTATACTGGCAGATACGCCGGATGGTGCAGCGTCATGAGGATGCCGATGACCTGCTTCAGAACACCTTCATGAAAGCGTGGACATCGCTTGACTCGTTCAGGGGAGAGGCCAAACTCGGCACCTGGCTCTACAAAATAGCCATAAACGAAAGCCTCACATTTCTGGAGAAGGAGCGCAAAAAACTCAACATATCCATTGATGACGAAGACCGCAACCTCATTGAAGCGATTGAGGCCGACCCCTTTACCGATGGCGATGAAATAAAGAAAAAGCTGCGCGTAGCAATAACACAGTTACCTGAGAAACAGCGCATTGTGTTCAATATGCGCTACTACGACGAAATGAAGTACGAGGAGATGAGCAGAGTGCTCGGCACATCAGTGGGAGCTCTTAAGGCTTCATATCACCTCGCCGTGAAAAAAATTGAGCAATTTTTTGAGATAACCGATTAAACCTAAGCATTATTAATCAGTCTAATCCTCACAAACGCTGTATATGAAAGATAATAAAGAACATAGCCCCATACTGGAGCAGATAGCCCACTCCGACGGCATGACTGTGCCCGAAGGCTATTTCGCCGACTTCGCCGCCCGCATGGAAGCGGCTCTGCCGGAGCGCAAGCCTGTTGAGCCACCGGTAGTGCGCACTACCTGGCAGAAAGTGCGCACATACGTGTATATGGCGGCAATGTTTGCCGGAATATGGTGCATGATGAAGACACTTGACCTCATGCGTCCCTCAACCCCCATGCCCGGAGAGGTGCTAACTGAAGCTCTCAACGATGACAATTTCATCAGCGACTATTATCTCAATAACGTGTATGAGGATGAGCTTCTAAATAACCTCTATGAAGAGGGAATATCACCTTACGAACTATGCGCTTACAATTGATACTCAAACCTATGACAACCAGAATTCTTATCATAATCACCCTGCTTTTCAGTGCTCTGACCCTCAGCGCGCAAGCCGACAAGCACAACCATAAGGGCTCACGCGCCGAATGGTTCAGCGAAATGAGCGATTACAAAGCCAAGTTCATAGCCTCGGAACTCAAACTGACCGACAGCCAGAAACAGAAATTTGTGGATATCTACCGGAAAATGGAAAACGAATCCGCTCAGGTTGCCCGCGAAACCAGGCAGATGGAGAAATCTGTCCGTGAGAAAGGTGACAAGGCTACAGACCTCGAACTTGAAAAAGCAGCCGAGGCCGGAGTTGAATTGAAAATGAAGCAGGCACAGATTGAGCAGAAGTATTTCGCGCAGTTCAAATCCATTCTCACACCTGCTCAATTGTTCAACCTGAGCAAAGCCGAGCGCAAATTCACCCGCAAGATAATGGACTCCCACCGCAAATCTCGCCATAACCGGGATTGATTCACGTTCATCCACTCAATAACGGACTCCCGGATAAACAAAATCCGCGGAGTCCGCGTTTATTTTACCATAAATGACGGCCTATGAAATCGTTTTTTAAATATGCACTCACAGCTCTGCTCCTCACCTGCTCAACCCTGATGACAAACGCGCAATCCATTCCTGACTTCGCCTTTCCAAAGAAAGTGGAAACAACCGCGAAAGCCGACTATGAAAAGGCGGTGAAAAGCCGTAACTGGGCCGCGGCACTGCGTGCGCTCGTGAACTACTCCATTGCCGAAGCCTCTATAACACCCGACTCTGCATCCGTAATCGCTGCCAACCTTGAAAAATTCGCGGCAGAGAAAAAGGATCCGGCAGCGTCTGCACTCGCATACCTGTTTGCAGCCAAGGTTTATGAAGACTGCTATCTTGCCGACAGATATGTGTACAACAACCGCACTCTGCCACTCACTCCCGTGCCCGACAATATGATGCAATGGAGCGGTGCGCAGTTCCGCAACAAAATAACATCGCTGTGCGACTCCGCCATAGCTTTGATGCACGGAGCGCCGAACACCCCGGTGTACAGCTACCGCTCCTTGCTTGACAGACCGAAGGGGGCAGACTATATATGCCGCTCCATCAACGAATTTGTGCTGATAAAGGCCATAGATCTACTGTCTGACCTCAATACCTACGAAGGATTCCTGCCTGCGGCGGCGCTTGTGCCGACCACTGAGCTGCCTTCTGTCATCAAGTCGATGGAAAATGGACGCCCCACCACCGCCGAGGTGCTTTCACTGTATAATCAGCTCATCACCGGAGCCGGCAACTACACATTTGCCCGGCTGTTCTGGGACATCAGGCGCATTGACTACACCATGTCCAGAATCTATCCCGCTGACTATGAAACCGCGCAGGCTGTCCGCACCCGGCTGCTCACCGACATGTATAAAACCTACTCATACAGTGAGGCCGCTTGCCTGCCGCTGCTTGAGCTGGCGAACACAGTCACCGTCGGCGACAAAAATGCCCCGGCGATATATTCCGACTTGCGTAAAGCTGTGGCCGAACACTCCACATTCCCTCAGCTGTCATGCCTGAAAAACCGTATCAAAGCTCTTGAATCGAAGAGTATCAACATCGACTGCAGGTCCATTGTCAGTCCGGGTGACACCCTGACTCTCAAAATATCATCCTTCAATGTACCCTCCGCAACCCTCACCATCTACCGACTTCCCGACAATGCCGCATCCACCGACAACTACTCCAAAATTACCCCGGGAGCGCAAGTGGTGGAGCGCAAGCCGATTACCTTCAGCGGAGAGGTGCCTTTCAGCGACACCATCTCCACCCCCATCTCCCTCAACCGCCCCGGAAGATACATCGCAGTGCCGACCTTCGCCGGCGCCTCCCCGCAAAATGTCTCTTATCCGGTCATAGCCGTGACCTCGCTATGTGCCGGCGCCATCAATTTCGGCGACACACGGGTTATTGTCACCGAACCCCTTTCCGGCGCTCCTGTGCTCGGGGCTGACATCCTTTACATTGAGCATAAAGGCCGCACCGCAACCACCCGCAAAGCCGGTGCCAGCGATGCCGACGGATTTTTCGTCATAAAAAATGGATTTTCCGGCAATATCCGCCCGGCAAAAGGCAACGACACCTCCGCTCCTGCCACTTACATCTATTCTGTGCGCACCGGCTCCAAACCCGTGCAGGCGGCAAGTCTCTACACCGACCTCGGCATATACCGCCCGGGCGATTCTGTTGAATGGGCATGCGTGACCTACACCTCCTCAGGGGCCGACAGCAAGGTGATGGAAAATGTCCGATTGAAAATTATCATGCGCAATTCAAACGGCACTCCGGTTGACACTGTGACTGCAACGACCGATGCCTTTGGCCGTGCAACCGGTTCCTTTGTCATTCCCAAAGGCGACCTCACCGGCTCATACTCCATTTCCGCGGCCACCGACAGCGACAAGGCTGCGATCCTCGGCCGCATAGCATTTACCGTGAGCGACTACAAGCTGCCAACATTTGCCGTTGAGATAACTGCCATCAAAAATGATATTCCGGCCAAAGGCGATGTGACAATCACCGGACGGCTCAAAACATATTCGGGTATGCCTGTTGCCGGAGCCGACATAAGTGTGGCCATAGCGTCACTTCCCCACTGGTGGCGCGGCAATTTCTCATCCGATGTATTTTTCAATACCACCACAAGCTCAAACTCATCAGGAGAATTTGAGATAACACTGATCGATTCCGACTTCGCCCTCGCCCCGCATCCGGATGGAGCTATGTCCGTGAGCATCGATGCCACCTCTCAATCGGGTGAATCCCACTCAGCATCCAAGCTGTTCACCCGAGGCGCCCAATACCGTATCTACGCGAACATACCGTCGAATATCAATGTACAGTCTCCGGTGAAACTTGATGTAAAGGCATTGTCGGCCGACAACACCCCCACGCCTGTGGATATATGCTACAAGCTTGTAGACTCACGCTCCGACACAGTGGCTGCCGGAAAATTGTCAGCCGCCGGTATTGACTTTTCATCCATACAAGGCGGAGTGTACACCTTCATTTTCAGTACTGCCGACAACACCGCCAAACAGCTGAAAATAGACAACATAGCCTTGTATAAGCCCACAGATGCAATGCCTCCGCGCAATGTAGATTTCTGGTTGCCGCAACGCTCTGTCAATGCGGGTGAGTCTATTATGTTCGGCACCTCCAATCCGGAGACATACGTCCTGTACACCCTCTGGACATCCGGAAAAGTACTGGAACAGAAATGGATAAAAACCGGAGCTGGAATACACTCCGTTATGCCCGAAGTGCCTGCCAGGGCTAAAAAACTCACGGCTTCGTTCTACTCCGTGAGCAATTACCGGCCTACAACCGCCGATGTGACGGTAAATATTCCCGACAAGGAGAAAATAAGCATTGTCATGGAATCGTGGCGCGACAAACTGCGTCCCGGCGATGAGGAAACCTGGAAAATCAAGGTTGTGAATGCCGACAGCACCGGCACCCCTGCAGCAGTGATTCTCGACATGTACAACTCTGCCATGGCCTCGCTCGCAGTGCCGTCATTCACCCTCTACCCGAGGAAAGCCTACGAACCGTCGCTCGACATCATATCCCCAATCGGCTACACAAGCCGCAATTACGGCATATCAGCCGTTACCAAATACCTCAACTGCACCGACCTCGGACTGCCGCAGCTCAACACTTACGGCAAATCATTCCACTCAACACGGCGCAACGGCATGGTGATGTATGCCCGCGCTGCCGGAGCCTTGTATAAAGCCGAGGCCGCTGAAGATGAGATGGTGAATGTTGTGGAACATAAAGCAAGTGCCTCCGTAAACCTCTCAGCCGACTACGCATCGGATGCGATTACAGAGGAGACCGCCGATGAATCGGGCGATACCGGTGCCGCTCCGGACAATTCGCGCCCGCAGCAGCCCTTCTCGTTCCGCGACAGCGAAGTGGCGCTCGCATTCTTCGCCCCCATGCTCACCACAGATGCCGACGGCAATCTATCCTACACATTCACTACCCCGAATGCCAATACATCTTGGAGTTTCAACGCGCTCGCATTCACAAAAATGCTGCAATCCGCCGGACATTCCGCCACTGTTGTGGCCAACAAGCCGGTAATGGTGCAGCCAAACCTGCCGCGCTTTGTAAGGGCCGGCGATTCAGTTGTGATAATGTCAACAGTGTTCAACAACGACTCCGCCACCGCGAGCGTTTCTACAGAAATAGAGCGGTTCAATCCTGCAGACAACTCTATTCTCAAAACCTGTAATTCAGCCGACACTATCGCCGGCGGCAGCTCAGCGGTTGTCAGCACAGCTGTGGACATACCCTCCGGCCTCTCCTCAATCGGCTTCCGCATCAAAAGCTCAACCGCCACCTTTGCCGACGGCGAGCAGAGCCTGATTCCGGTACTCCCCTCATGGTCAACGACATTTGAGTCTACCGACTTCTACATACCCGCCGACAGCCACTCATACACTGTCAACTTGCCAAAGTATGCCGCCGACAGCAAACTTACACTCACCTACTGCGACAACCCGCTGTGGTATGTTGTCTCAGCCCTGCCGGGTCTCCAGAACAGCACCCCGGAGTCGGCTAACTCCGCCGCAGGGGCAATCTTCTCAGCTGCCGTTGCCAAAGGCTTGGTTGACAAATATCCGCAGATCCGCTCCGCGATAGAACAATGGAGCGCGTCAGACAAATCCGACTCTACCCTTGTGTCGATGCTTGAACGCAATTCCGAACTGAAGGCATTCCTTCTGCAGGCAACCCCGTGGGTTGGCGACGCCATGTCCGACACCGAGCGGATGCAGCGGCTCGCACTCCTATATAATAATAAGGAGTATGAACGCTCCATGTCCGCCGCCCTCGATATACTTGCCAAGCTGCAGAATCCTGATGGAGGCTTTGCCTGGATGGAGCGCTACCCCAACTCCTCGCTGTGGGCAACAACCTCTGTGCTGACAACTGTCGGCCAACTCAACTCACTCGGTCTGTATCCTGACAACAAAAAGCTCGGCAATATCTGCAGCAAGGCTCTTGACTACATTGACCGCCAATATTCCGACATCTATGCCCGCAACCCCAACGCCGACTTCACGCCATATCTCCACATTACAAGCCTGTGGCCATCATTCAAGGAATCAGCCATCGGCCGGAGCATGGTGCTCAAGGCAGTGCAGAAAATCGTCGGTTCATGGCAAAACATGAATGTAGAGAACAAAGCCCGCGCCGTGTTGCTGCTGAAAGAGCAGAAAAACCTTGCAAAACGGATTCTGGAGTCAATAAACGAATTTGCAGTCACAAGCCCGGAAAAGGGTGCTTGGTGGCCCTCGCTGTCAAACCGTTCCGCATCGCTGTCTACCGTTGGCACCACAGCTCTGGTGCTCCAGGCATACACCACCGCCGACCCCGGCTCGACTATGATTGACAAAATCAGGCAGTGGCTCATTCTGCAGAAAGCCAACATGAACTGGGGCAACTCCGATGAGGCATCGCGCATCATCGCCGCCATTCTTATGTCGTCGCCGCGATGGATTGAGGCCGCCGGAACCACTGATATCAAACTCGGCAACAGCTCGCTGAACACCACGCCCACCCCGCTCACCGGCGAGATATCGCTCTCCATGCACCCCGGTGAAGCCTCAGGCGCGCCGCTGACCATCAACCGCTCCGCCACATCCCCGGCCTGGGGAGCCGTCATCGCCATCGGCTCTGCTCCCATGAACAGCATCGAAGCCGCTTCATGCTCACAGCTATCCATCTCAAAACGGATGCTTGTAAAACGCGGAGACAAATGGCAGGAAGCCTCCTCGCTGCAACTTGGCGACAAAGTGAAGGTGCAACTCACAGTTGTGAGCGAAGAGGCGATTGACTACGTAGCCATCCGCGACGAGCGCGCCGCCTGCCTTGAACCGGTGGACCAGCTGCCCGGCTCCATCTGGGCAGACGGAATATGCTTCTACCGCGAAAACCGCGATGCAAGCACCAATATCTTCATCGACCGCCTGCCCAAAGGCTCATTTGTGATTGAATACGAAATGTGGGTGAACAACGCAGGTGAATTTGCCGCCGGCATTGCCACAGCGCAGAGCCAATACTCCCCGCAGATAACCGCGCACTCAGCAGGTAGCCGCTTACAAGTGACTGAAACAGCCGTAAAATAGTTATAGTAGGTTAATTTTACAACACATTCAAGCTAATTAAGTTAATATATTGTTAAATACAGCCCAAATACTTGGCTGATAAAAATAAAGTCTATACCTTTGCACCAGTTTTTCATGGTATTAGATTTAAGGTAAAAAGATTATTCGTCGTGACGACGAGTAATTTTTTTGTTTTTATACCTGACTATATGAAACCGGCACAAAGTCCCGCCATGACAATTTGCAACATTTTTCACCATTTTTCTTTCATTTAGTTGCATAAAAGCAAAACAATCCTTACATTTGCAACGTTTTCGATAATGTTATCGATTATTTACACATAATATGAAAGCATCAGATCTCATCGCCGACCTAAAGCGTCGCTTCCCCAACGAACCGGAATACATCCAGGCCGTTGAAGAGGTGGTCACCTCTATCGAGGACACCTACAATGAATACCCCGAATTCGAAAGATACAACCTTATAGAGCGCCTGTGCATTCCCGACCGCATATATTCATTCAGAGTATCGTGGGTGGATGACAGCGGCAAAGTGCAGAACAACATGGGCTACCGTATTCAGCACAACAACGCCATCGGCCCCTACAAAGGCGGCATAAGGTTCCATTCATCCGTCAACCAGTCCATCCTCAAATTCCTCGCCTTCGAACAGACATTCAAAAACTCCCTCACCACTCTTGCCATGGGCGGCGCCAAAGGCGGCAGCGACTTTTCCCCCCGCGGCAAAAGCGACATGGAAGTGATGCGCTTCTGCCAGGCTTTCATCAACGAGCTGTGGAGAGAAATCGGAGCTGACACCGATGTGCCCGCCGGCGACATAGGCGTGGGAGGCCGCGAGGTCGGCTACATGTATGGCCAGTACAAAAAGATGGCCCGGGAAAATACCGGCACATTCACAGGCAAAGGCCGTGAATTCGGCGGCTCGCTCATACGCCCCGAAGCCACCGGCTACGGCAATGTGTACTTCCTGCTCAATATGCTCGCCACCAAAGGCATTGAGCTCAAAGGCAAGCGTGTGGCAATTTCCGGATCCGGCAATGTGGCCACATACACAGCCGAAAAGCTCCTTGAACTCGGAGCGGTTGTGGTGTCGATGAGCGACAGCGACGGCACCATATATGTGCCCGACGGCATAACCCGCGAGCAGCTCGATTATATCTTCAAGCTAAAGAACATCTACCGTGGACGCATTCGCGAGTTTGCCGAGGAATACGGCTGCGAGTACTATCCCGGTGAGCGCCCGTGGATGAAGGTGAAATGCGATATCGCCATGCCCTCAGCCACTCAAAATGAAATCGACGGCGATGATGCCCGCGCCCTTCTGGCCCAGGGTTGCATAGCCGTGAGCGAAGGCGCCAATATGCCCTCCACACCGGAAGCCATCAAGGAATTCCTTGCCGCGAAAATACTATATGCCCCCGGAAAGGCTGCAAATGCCGGCGGTGTGTCCGTGTCCGGCCTCGAAATGGCACAGAACTCGCAGAAGCTCTCATGGAGCGCTGCCGAGGTGGATGCCAAACTCAAGGATATCATGGCAGAGATTCACCACCAGTGCGAGCTGTTTGGCAAGGAAGCCGACGGCTACATCAACTATGTGAAGGGCGCAAATGTTGCAGGGTTCATGAAAGTGGCCCGCGCAATGATGGCCCAGGGCATTCTTTAACAAGCAGTTGTCTTACCTTTCATAAATTACTTTGACCGCCGGAGCATTTTCCGGCGGTTTTTTTATATCTTTGCAAAAGATACCAAAAATCGCATTCTTAATGAGACTGAACCTTAAATCGCTGATACTGGCTGTATCGCTGCTGATGCCCGCAATCGCCGGCGCACTTTCGCTCGCCGACTACCCGTTGCTGCCTGTGCCACAGGCCGTTGAATTCGGCAAATCATCCTTTACCGTCAAAAGTGCGGCTGTAACAATGCCCGGTTGGCAAGCCACATGGGAGCAGGAGCTGGCAAATGCCGGAATTGCGACCTCAGCAAAAGCAAAATTCACAATCAAAGGTGAGATTGTAGACGCCATAGACGGAGCGCCCGAAGGCAACGATGAAGCATATTCGCTGACCATAAGCAAGAAAGGCATAGCCGTCAAGGCCACATCTGAAAAAGGAATATACTGGGCGCTGCAGACACTGCTGCAGCTTACCCGCGACTCAAAAAACGGGAGGCTCCCCGAGTGCTCGGTCATCGACTGGCCGGCATTCCCCTGGCGAGGCTTCATGATGGACACCGGACGTTCATTCATATCAATTGAAGAACTGGAACGCGAAATCAGCGTGATGTCCCGGTTCAAGCTCAACGTATTTCACTGGCACCTTACTGAAAACCAGGCATGGAGGCTCGAAAGCAAAATCTTTCCGATGCTCAACGACAGTGTCAACATGGAGCGCCAGCCCGGCCAATTCTACACCCTTGAGCAAGCCGCCGCGCTTGTGCAGTATGCCAAGGACCACAACATTCTCCTCGTGCCCGAAATAGATATGCCCGGCCACAGCGCCGCTTTTGTGCGCACATTCCGCCACGACATGCAGAGCCCCGAAGGCATGAAGATTCTAAAACTCCTCGTTGAGGAGGCCTGCAACGCCCTTGATGTGCCCTACTTCCATATAGGCACCGACGAAGTGCCCTTCACAAACCCCGCTTTTGTGCCTGAGATGGTTGACTTTGTACGCTCACTCGGCAAAAAAGTCATTTCCTGGAATCCCGGCTGGAATTATAAGGCGGGTGAGATTGACCTCACACACATGTGGAGCTACCGCGGCAAACCCACCCCCGGAGTCCCAGCCATTGACCTGCGATTTCACTATATAAACCACTTCGATGTATATGCCGACCTGATTGCGCTGTACCGCAGCAATGTCTACGGCCACAAGAAAGCCGAGGACGGCATTGCCGGTGTGGAAATCGCTCTATGGAATGACCGTTTCGTTGATGACGAACCGTCACTTATAGCCCAAAACTCCGTCTACCCTGCTCTGCTCGCTGTTGCCGAACGCTCATGGCATGGCGGCGGTGATGAATACTTCGACAAGCTCGGCACCAACCTGCTTGAATCTGAAACCGCTGATTTCAAGGCCTTCGCCGACTTTGAGAAAAGGCTTCTATGGCATAAGGACCACACCCTCGACTCCATTTACATTCCATACGTAAAGCAATCCGATGTCAGATGGAGAATAACCGACCCGTTCCCCAACAACGGCAACCTCTCCGCTGTTTTCCCACCGGAAACAGAGGAGCCCGCAAAGTCATATATATATAATGACTCCCTGTTCGGCACCACAGACGTAAACGGCGCAGGCATATATCTTCGCCATGTGTGGGGCGACATGGTGCCCGCACTTTACAAAAATCCGCAGCCAAACCACACAGCATACGCATACACATGGGTGTACGCACCGCATAAAATGGAAGTCGGACTACAGGCAGAGACCCAGAACTACAGCCGCAGCGAAAGCGACATTGCTCCACGACAGGGAAAATGGGACTACCGCGAAAGCAAATTCTGGATTAACGGCAAAGAGGTGGAAGCCCCGAAATGGACAGCCACCCATACCGAACGCACAAACGAGATAGCCCTCGGCAATGAAAATTTCACAGCCCGGCCGGTGATTCCCGTAACCCTCAACAAAGGCTGGAACCGGGTGATGATAAAACTCCCCGTAGGAAAATTCCAGACATACGAGACAAGGCTTGTCAAATGGATGTTCACCTTCGTGTTCACAACCCCCGACGGCAAGCACGCCGCCCCGGGCCTGATATACTCCCCCGACAAAAGAATGTAACCAATATTTAACTCAGATCAGTTTATACTCGAGCGGAGCCGATAGCATTGCCGGCTCCGCTTTTTTATACCTTGTAAATCCTTGTCCTCGAAAAGGCATTTGTCTGATTTGTTGGTCATCTCGGCCAAAACCACTACCTTTGCACCCCGAAACTCATTTTTTTACACATCAGTATGAAGAAACTTTTTACAGCGATATTATGCTCCGCCTCCGCGCTCTTCTGCGCGGCTGAAGGCTACCAGATAAACACCCTCAGCGCCAAACAGCTCGGCATGGCCCACACCGGAGTGGCTCTCAAACTTGGCGCCGAAAGCATGATTTTCAACCCCGCAGGACTCGGATTTTCCAACAAAACCCTTGATATTTCCGCCTCTTTCACAGGCATCAAAGCAATTGCCGACGCCAAACACAATGGCACCACATACACCACCGACAACGGTGTCAGCACCCCCATAGCAGCAAGCGCCGGCTTCAAAGTGTACGACAATCTGCAGGTGGGAGTATCATTCTACACACCCTACGGCAGCAGCATCAACTGGGGCAAAAACTGGCCCGGTGCAGTGCTCAACCAGGATGTAGACCTCAAGGTATACACCATACAGCCCACAGTAGCTTGGAAAATTACTCCCCGGCTGAGCATCGGCGCCGGACTCATGCTGGCATGGGGCACCGTAGACCTCAACAAAGCTCTCGTAAACCCCTCCACTTTTGACAAAATGCTGCCGATTCTCGCTCCCGCGCTCGGGCTCGACCCCGACACCAGGTTCGGCAACACAACTCCCGCCGCCATAAACCTCAACGGCAAGAGCGCCGTGGCTATCGGTGCCAATATCGGTGTGATGTTCGACATCACAGACAATATCACTGTCGGAGCATCGTTCAGAACAAAAATGAACATGAAGGTGAAAAGCGGCATAGCATCTGTTGACTACGCCAACGAAACAGCCCGCCTGATTCTCGAAAAAGACCTCAACATAATCAACAGCGCCAACTTTGCTGCAGCAATGCCATGCCCGTATGTGCTTTCATTCGGCGCATCATGGAAGCCGGTTGAAAAACTCACCCTCGCCGCAGATGCACAGCTCACCGGATGGAAAACATACAAAACACTCAACATCGACTTCAAGGACGAAATCCTGACTCCATACAACCAGCACCTCACCAAGGGCTACAAAAACTCATGGGCTGTGAGAATCGGCGCCGAATATGCTGTCACCAACCGCTTTGACGCACGCCTCGGACTCATGATTGACACTACCCCGGTAAACAAAGCCCACTACAACCCCGAAACACCCGGCATGACCAAAATCGGTCCCTCTGCAGGTCTGTCATTCAGACCGATTCCCCAACTGTCCATCGACTTCGGCTTCATGTATGTGGCCGGAACAGGTGCCGACAACGCTTCCTGCTCTTACACCGACCTCCTCGCTGCAAAAACACCGGTATTGCAGATTCCTGCCGTGCAGACATTCACCGCCGATTATTCAACAAAAGCTTTCGTGCCTTCACTGGGTATCAGCTATTCTTTCTGATACAAGCGACACAAATCATAATTTTTAGGAGCTGTCAAAAAAAATATTGACAGCTCCTAAACTTTTTTAAACCCGCCACGGTTTTATCAGAGGATGGCAAAAAGTCCTATTGCCCCATCCCCTCCCAACTAACAACTAAAAACTAAAAACCAAAAACTAACAACTAATAACTACCAACTAACAACCACCAACTTATGAAAGCACTCTTCATTTCCGTTGCTGTTGCCGCATTAGCAGCCTTTACAGCTTGCAGCAGCTCCGAAAAAGCCGACAAACAAGAATCGACTCTCGCCTCCAAAATCGAGAATTGCACCAACACCGATAGCCTCAAAGCATACGTTGAGGATGCCAAAGAGTATGTAGCCAAGCTGCAGAGCGAAGGCAAAGTTGACGAAGCCAAAGCCTTCCTTGACAAAATTCAGCCGGTTGTTGAACAGAAAGCGCCCGCACTTGCAGGAGCATTCACAGCAGTACAGACTTCCCTTGATAAAATCTCTGACTCCGCAGCAGCCCAGGCCGACAGCACAAAGCAAGCTGTTACAGACTCTGTAAACGCCAAGGTTGAGGACGCCAAAGACGCCGTCAGCGATGCAGTAAAGAATGCCAAGGATGCCGTCAGCGACAAAGCATCTGAGGTTGCCGACAAATCCAAGGAAGTTGTTGATAAATCTAAAGAAGCTGTGACAAACGCCGCCGAAAAGACAAAGGATGCCGCTTCTGACGCCGCCAAGAGCGCAGCCGATAAAATCAAGAATCTGTAACCAAAACCCACACCTTACCCATAACTCTTTCGCAGCCATGTATGACATCCAGTCAGAACATGGCTGCTTTTACTTTTAACACTCTCTCACCGAACGAACCGCAGTCAGCACACGTTTATATTTCAAACTGTTTCACAAAACACAAAACTATTTCACACACTATTACTTCCACTTACTATGAATCTGCTCAAACCTGCTGTTTTGGCCTGCGCCGCCGCAATGTCTGCCGCTCCGGCATTTGCCGCCGATGACGCGCCGTTCTACATTCCCGAACGCGCCGTGATTGTTACAGGCGACTCCGCCTATGCAAAGCACCTTATAGAGATAATGTACACTCCCACAAACCGTCACTTCCATGACGTTTACGCCCCCCGTTTCCTGCTCCTTGACAGCGAAGGCAAGGTAGCATTCGGTATCGGCGGCTCGCTCAAAGGCCTTGTGAGCTATGACTTCTGCGGTGCGATAGACCAATCCGGATTCGTAACCTACGACATCCCCGTGCCCGCAAACCCGGCTTTGAGAAACCGGCTCAACGGCACAGTAAACAGCTCTTCTCTCTTTCTTCACCTTGTAGGCTCTACTGAAAACCTCGGCACCTACCAGATGTATTTCCAGACAGAAGTCACCAATGTGGGCGACGGCGGATTCGGCCTCCGTGTAAAACACGCCTATGCAAGCCTCGGCAATGTCACCGCCGGTCTTACCAGCTCCGTGTTTGTGGACGACGAAGCAGGTATCGCGACAGTTGACAACCAGGGTCCATGCGGCGAGCTGTCGGCAAAGAATGTGCTCGTGCGCTACAGCCCCAAGTTCAGCCGCCATTGGAGCGGTGCCATATCCGTAGAGCTGCCGCAGGCATCATACACCCTTGCTCCAAACACCGAAAAAATAAACCAGAGGGTGCCCGATATCCCGGCCTACATCCAGTACTCATGGGGATCCAAAAGCCATATACGACTTTCAGGACTGCTGCGAAACCTGTCATACAGGGATATCGCAACCGGACGCAACCGTTTTGTCACCGGTTGGGCTGCACAGCTCAGCGGCCTCGCAAGTCTCACCCCAGACCTGACTCTGTACTATCAGGCGGCTGTGGGCAAGGGCTATGCAAGATATGTCAATGACCTCGGAGGCAACGGCCTTGACCTCATTCCTGACGGCGACGGCTCGCTCAAAGCACCCACAAGCATGAACTACGAGGTTGGCCTGCAGTACTCAATCTCACCGAAAGCTTTTCTGGCGGCCTCTTACAGCCAGGCGAGAATGTACGGACAGCAGTCTCTCGGCTCTGACGCCTACCGCTACGGCCAATATGTGTCGGTGTCCGGTTTCTACAACATTGTACGCGACCTGCAGATTGGAGTTGAATACCTCTACGGCAACCGCGCCGACATAAGCCGGGTGCACAATCATGCGAACCGCATAAACGCCATGCTCCAGTTCTCTTTCTGATTCCCGCATCCGCCACCTCACAGGTTGCGCGGCCATTAGGCTGCGCAACCTTTTTTATATTCATACACAATATTCCCCCCATCCGCTCGTTTTTGTAGTAAAATTTGACATTTATGAGATTTCTGAAATATACCGCAGTTGTAATTTGTATTTTATTACTCACAGCCTGCTCCGCCCACAAGAGCCATTTGTCCTACCTGTCAAATCTGCCGGAAGACAAAGAGGGCACGATACCGACATCGGACTACTCTATCAGGCTCGCTCCGGAAGATGAGCTCGAAATTGTGGTGACATCAACTGTGCCGACAGCAACTACCGAGTACAATATCCCCGCCACAAACGCACAGTACAGCGCCGGACAAAACAGCATCATATCCACCTCCGAGCAGCAAAAATACATCATCGACACCGAGGGAAACATCGACTTTCCAATTCTCGGAAAAATCCATGCTGCCGGACTGACAACTAAACAGCTCAAACAGCTGCTTGTCGAAAAAATTTCGCAAAACGTCACCGACCCTCAGGTCAAAGTAAAGCTCATCAACTTCAAAATCAATGTGATAGGCGAGGTCAGAAACCCTCGCAACGTTGACGTGCGCTCCGAACGCTTCTCTATCTTTGACGCCCTCGCCGCCGCCGGCGACATGACTGAATATGGCCGCCGTGACAAAGTGACCGTTATCCGCGAAACCGGCGACAGCCTCGTATACGCCCGCCTCGACCTCACCGACCCGGCTGTAATCTCCTCGCCATACTACTATCTGCGGCAAAACGATGTGGTGATTGTCGACCCGAATGAAATCCGGCAGGCAAACTCCAAGTACAATCAGAACAACGCCTACAAACTCTCAGTAATATCAACCATCGTGAGCGCCGTGTCTGTTATCGCATCCCTTGTCATTGCGCTCGCAGTACACTGATATCCCGAGATGATACGGCTCGACAAATTCTGCTCCGCGGTTTTCATCATCGCATTCGCGCTGATGCTGCCAAGCGTCAAGCTCCTCGGCTTCGCCGATGAGCTTATCGCGGCTATTCTCGGTGCGCTCGCTGTTGTCGACTGTCTGTTCAACCGCTCGTGGCGACGCTACACCCTGCTATGGATTATTATCGGCATAATGACCTTTTACGCCGCTTACTCAATGGTGTTCATGAACTACAACACCCCGGCTGCCATTTTTGTCGACTGGATTATTGAGCTGAAACCGTTCGTGCCGTTCATCGTTTTCCTCGCCATAAGGCCTCAGCTTTCTGCAGGGCAAAAACAGATTTTAAGGATTATCGCGATAATCAACGCTGTTGCCTCTACAATTCTGCTGCTGATTCCCGGCGTAGTGATGAGAGCCCTGGTAGTACACGTTTACATACCCGGAAACGCCCTTATGCTCAGCGCGATATTATATGCCTACACATCCGGGGATGCTTGCCGCACAGGGCGCAATGCCATTGTCATTGTGCTTATGCTATGCGCCGGATTGCTATGCACCCGCTCCAAATACTACGGCACATTTATAGTAGCGCTGTACTTTCTGTTTATATACACTCCCGGGATGCTCCGGCATATGTCCCCGCGCAGACTCGCATTGTTCATCACAGTACCGGCGCTGATCCTCGCCGCAGCGTGGGGCAAGATAGACTACTATTTTATTTCCGGCGGACAACCTTCAAATTCTCTCGACCCCGAAGTGCTCGAGTCTTTCGCGCGTCCGGTTATGTACGCCACCGGCGCGCTTGTTCTCATCCACCACATACCGTTCGGCAGCGGCCTTGCAAGCTTCGCCTCCTGGGCCTCCGCCTCCAGCTACTCATCGCTATATCATAAATACGGCATAAGCAATGTCTACGGCCTCTCCCCGTCAAACTCCTCTTTTGTATGCGATGCTTTTTATCCTTCTCTGGCTCAGTTTGGATTTGTCGGTATCGCTCTCTTCTGCACGTTCTGGATTTACATAGCCTCTTTGCTAAAAAAAATAATCCGCTCAAATTCAGAGTCTTGCCGCACTGACTTTGCCTGCGGATGGATCATTATATGCTTTATACTGATTGAAAGCGTTGCCGGCAATACTTTTGTGCAGACCCAGGGTATGTGCGCAATGATGTTGCTCGGGCTGATATGCTCAAAAGCCCAAGGCAAACTTTCTGTAGAAACTTCCGTAAACCTACCACATCAGACCGATGGAAAACAAAGACTACTCAAACGAAATTGACCTCAGACGTTTTCTGCGCGAACTCAAAACCCGCAAATGGCTCTACACCGCCATTTTTGTCATTGTTTTCGGCGCTGCAATAGCTTACGTTTGCCGCAAGGAGCCGGAATACACCGCCCACTCCACCCTGCTCATAGAAGCCAGCTCCTCAGAATCGCAAGGGCGGGGCGGCTCGCTGATGCAGATGATGAGGGTGTTCTCAACCGGAGGCTTCGCTTCATCAAGCGTTGACAATGAGCTGCTGCTTGTCAACACCCATGACCTTGTGCTCCGCACCGTGAAGGCTATGGGGCTAAACATCAACTGCGTGCAGAAAAATGGTCTGATCAAGCGTACTCTCTTCCTCAACGCCCCGCTCTCACTGTCCATTCCGGAAGAGGTGGCCGACACTCTATCAGAAGGCTACAATGTGGAAGTAAAGATTAAAGATGGCAAAGCTGATATCACCGCTTACCGCGGCCGCTTTTTCAAAAAAACGCTCCTGAAAGAAAACAACGTCTCCCTACCCTGCACTTTCTCAACACCATCCGGTCCGTTTACCATCATAGCCAACGGTCAGCTCCCCGCCAAGGCCACTTACATTTTCGGAGTGACAGGATACACCCCCTGCGCCAACGCTATCTATGAGGATATCGAGGCCGACATCTCAGACAAAATGGCCGACGGCATTGAGTTCTCATACACATCACCAAACAAGGACAAAGCCATAGCGGTGCTCAACACCATGATGAGCGAGTACAATGCAAAACGAATCGAACGAAATAAAGAAACCGCCCTTATTGAGCTCAACTTCCTCACCGACAGAATAAATTCGCTGTACACCGACCTTGTTGAATCGGAAGCGAAGGTGGCCAAGTTCAAAACCGAACAGCAGTTTGTCGACATCGAGGCCGAAGCCCCTATCCTCCTCGAAACAAGCATGGATGCCCAGGAACAACTCCTCAAAGCATCAGCCCTCACACTCTACTACGAGCAGGTGCTTGAACTCCTCCGCTCCGGCAAAGACGGTATGCTGCCGGCTGTGACAGCCCCCGGCGAGGACAGCAAGTCGCAGAGCTCGTCAATGGTTACCGAATACAACACACAGATGGCTCTGCTGCTTGAGCTCAGACGCTCGGCAAAGCCCGGCAACAATGCCCTAAAAGCCGCCGAACATCGCGTGGCCGAGATGAAAGAATCCATCATCAGCTCATTCTCCCAGCTGCTGAAAGCCTCGCAACGCACCATCGCCACCCGCAGCAGCATGGTCGGCGAAATGAAAGGCCATATCCGCAAGCTGCCCGCTGTTGAAAAAGAATACATCAACCTCAGCCGCGACCAACTGCTCAACAACGAGCTCTACGCTTTTCTTGTTGAAAAGCGCGAGAGCGCGCTGCTCAAACTCAATTCCCAGGAAACTCTCGGGTTCATAATAGACCCGGCTTACACCGACCCGAAGCCATCTCTCAAAAAACCGCTCATTCTCCTCCTCGCCGGACTGGTAGCCGCAATATTTTGCAGTCTTTGTCTCGCATTTATTTTCTACAAACGAACAAATAAAATTTATAACAGCTATGATTTAAAGACATTAGGGCTTGAATCAGGCACTATCGAATGCTCCATCAACAGCCCATGTGCAAACGACATCCGTACAATGGTTTTAAACAGGATTGAAAAGGGTACGGTTTTCGTTGCAGGACATGGAGGAGCTGCAACTGTAGAAATTGCCAATCAGATTGAGAAATCCTTTGCAGCTGCCGGATTAAACTGCGGCAATTATAAAGTTGAGGGTCAGAGCAACGATTCTTTATTATCTACTGAATCACAGGACTCAATCCGTCAATTGCTCAAATCTCACCGATATGTTTTTGTATCATTGCCTGACTTTGAACAGACAAAGGACATAGCGAAGGTAATAGATTCAGATACCAATCAGCTGATCATAATTATAGAAAAGGGAAGCCTGGGCATTGACGGACTCAAACGCGCAATCGGCGCCATCGATATAAGAAACATCATAATAGCAATAGTATCAGTTTAAGTGTGCGTTTGCTTTTAACTTGATTATAATCAGATTGGAAGCAACAGGCATATTCTGAGATTGAATTCGAGAGTTATGGGTTTCCATAACTCTTGGACAAAACTTTTTTGTATACCGAATCGGTCTGTCCGGCAATAACATCCCAATTGTACATACTCATGTCGTAGCAACGGCGCTGCGGTTCTTTAGCAAGCGCAGTCGCGATATGTTGGGCCAATGCCCCGGTATTTCCGCTTGGATAGAATTGATAATCGGACAATGACGGCAAACGGTTTGCCTGTATGTCGCTCACTATTACTTCAAGGCCATAACTCATCGCTTCCAGCAAGGCAATAGGTAAACCTTCATGACTTGAACACATGACATTAAGCGCTGCGCCGCTCATCAGCTGACGCATACGTTCACCTTTTATAAATCCGGTCAATACCACTCCTGCCTTCCTTGCCTTAGCTTTTAGATGTCTGGAATATTCAGAGTCAATATCCGCGTCACCGACAATCACCAACTTGTAGCAAGTAGGTCCGGCTTTTTCAAAAGCATCGATAAGATGATCAAATCCTTTCTCCTCTACAAATCGGCCTATAGCTACTATATACTGCATCCGTTCCAATCCCAAAGTGTCAATATAATCATGGTTTGCCGTTACACCCGCTGCATTGACACCATTGAATATTACAGATATATCAGTGCGCCCATACCGTTCTGACAAATGTCTGCGTATTGGCTCTGATATCGCTATTATCCCATCACTGAACCTGGTACCCAGCCACTCGCCGGCTCTGAGAGCTGCTCTGGCCACCCTCCCCCACTTTTTTCTTTCATAGTCCGCTCCATGGTTGGTCATCACCACCCGCATTCCGAGCATTCGCGCCAATGGAGCCATTATAGATGGCCCGATGGCATGGATATGAACAATATCTGCATTTAGCCTCCATGCCTTGAGCACTGCAAAAAAAGTATGGACTATTGCCTCCGTATGCTTGCCTGACGGCGCATATGCTGTGTGTAGTCTCACCCCTTTGTAGCTGTCCGGCCGGGCATCCGCATACTTGCTGCGGCACACCACATGGACTTCATGACCGAGCGACACTATTCGCGGATATAATTCCTCACAATGAGTTTCGATTCCACCCTGCACTCCGGGGATTCCCCTTGTTCCGACAACAACAATCTTCATTTTTGTTCTATCAAAGGTTTTAACCCGATTACTGAACGGACCTTATTCAGCATCACCCATTTCAAAGGACGCTGTATATATTTATGCATGACCGGAGACACAGTTCCCACCATCCAGCAGTTTTTTGGACAGTTTTTTACTGCACTCCTTACTTTCTGCGCTTGTTCGCTTCGCCATATCGTCATGAAATCTTCATTACGTATATTACCCATTGACAATTTCCAGTAACGATCCTCCATTCCGTTACATGGATAGACTTCGCCATACGGGTCTATGAAAAAATTCGCTGTTCCTGCCTCACATGGAAGCAGCCGTTTGCCCCCTTTGACATAATTCATGAGACCCATATTGAAGTACGCACGAAACCACGACTTCGGATTACTCTCCGCAAGCTGCCTTTCCATCAATCTACCGATATCAGAAGCTACCTTTGCTTTATCTGTTATCATATTATCCTCTTTATGAAAGTAATATGAATTATGAAAAGCTGCCGTTGCGAATTCCATTCCTAATTGACTGCTGAGATTATAAAGGTCAACCATATCTGAGGAATTTCTGTCCGATACGGTACATCCGAAACCTATATCTTTCAAACCCATTTCCCTCAGTTTTTTCAATGTATCCAATCCCCGGGCAAAACCACCATTCCGCCCGCGAAGCTCGTCATTCTTTTCCTGCAGCCCTTCAAGCGATATCCGTATTCCTATTTTTGGAAAACGCTTTGCCAAATCAATGACCCTGTCTCCATACCATCCTGATGTTGATATGACTATTCTCGGAGCATGCCGGTAGCACTCCTCCACAATCTCTGCTATGTCCTCCCGTACAAAAGGCTCTCCTCCGGTGAGGTTTATAAATTTTAAATGAGGAAGTCGTTGGAGTTCATAAACACCGATTTCTTTATCCGCATCCGTCGGGTGTTGCCAGATATTACACATTTTGCATCTCATCGGGCATCTGTATGTCAATATTATCGAAGCATCTCGTGGAGCTGATATTCTCATCATCATGTGGCTTTATAAAAACTATGCAGATTCTTATCTCATTCACTCAACGTCTCCACGCTCAGTTTTATTGTAACATACCTTGAACTCTGAGCGATTTTTCGTACCTTTGCAGCCGCAATCAAAAAAACGATTACCCACACCGAGTGCTTGCTACCTCGTAAAAAACAAGACCTATGACCAAATCATCCTATTCTTTTACATTCCTGCTGCTCACGCTGCTGTTCTGCGTGTGTCTCATCGTGTCAAACCTTATGGAAATTAAGGTGGTGGACCTCAGATTCCTCACCGTTACCGCCGGAGTGGTGGTTTTTCCAATATCCTACATTATAAACGACTGCATTGTTGAGCTTTACGGCTTCCGTAAAGCCCGCATGGTAATATGGCTCGGCTTTGCCATGAACCTCCTTGTATCGCTCCTGCTCCAGATCGGCATACTCCTGCCTGGCGCCGCCGAATGGCAGGGCCAGCAGGCAATGCAGCTGATATTCGGTGCCGTGCCCCGCATTTTCGCCGCCAGCTTCATAGCCTTTGTGTGCGGTTCACTTGCAAACGCCTACGTGATGGCCCGCATGAAAGCCGCATCGCCCGACGGCTCACGCTTCTCGCTCAGAGCAATCGTCTCCACCCTCTGGGGCGAAGGCATCGACTCTGTCATCTTCTTTCCGATAGCATTTGCCGGTATGATTCCGGCTTCAACAATAATCACCCTGATTATCACGCAGACTCTCCTCAAAACAGCCTACGAAATAGCTGTTTTGCCCCTCACAATCCTCGTTGTGAAGCGCCTGCGCAAAATCGAAGGACTCGCTCCAGCCCAAATATCTGAATGACATGGACGCTACTTTCCACATCAATCCGCTCACCACATCTGTAGTGTGGTTTGACCTCGATGACACTGTCTACGATTTCCACGCCAATTCGCGCCGTGCCCTCGAAAGATTATACCACACCCAAGGCCTAAGCCGCTTCTTCTCATCCGCAGACCGATGGATTGATACCTACGAGCATTTCAACACCCTGCTCTGGAAAGACTACTCCGCCGCTCTGATCGACCAGCCAACCCTGCGCATGGACCGGTTTCGCCTCCCACTCACGCAAATGGGGGTGGACGACTGCACCGCCCGCAAAATGTCATCGGCATTCGACCCTGTGTACCTCGACTACCTCGCGCAGGAAACACTCCTCATACCCGGAGCGGTCGAACTCATTGACAGAGTGCGCCGCGCAGGGCTGCTCACAGGCATCCTCAGCAACGGATTCACGGAAGTGCAGCACCGGAAAATCCAAAACTCAGGCCTCGCACACCTATTTAATATAATAGTGCTCAGCGATGACATAGGAATCAACAAACCGGATGTGCGACTCTTCAACCACGCCATGAAGCTTTCCGGCATAGACATCCCCTCGCGCCACCTCATGATCGGCGACAACCCCTCCACCGACATCGCAGGAGCCTCAGCCGCCGGTTGGCAGGCGCTGCTCTTCCTGGGAAATCCCGGAAAAACCGTCCCCGACAACATGCCCGCGGTAAGCTCCCTGAGTCTCATTTCAGTATAAAATCATACCGATTGCGCTAAAAAAGTGGTGGTTACATCAAAAAAACACCTGCCATTCGCTTCCAATTGAAAAAAAATTCCGATATTTGCACTTGCAAAACGGCAGACACCCTGCCGCAATGCCTAACCAACTGCATATCAACGAATTTATAATAAAAAAAACATTAACAATGACTAAAGCCGATATCGTTACCGAAATTTCCAAGACAACCGGCATCGACAAAGCCAGTGTACTCGTAGCCGTTGAAAAGTTCATGGACGTCGTAAAGGACTCCCTGGCTCATGGCGAAAACGTATATCTACGTGGATTTGGTAGCTTCATAGTTAAGACTCGCTCGGAAAAAACCGCACGCAACATCTCCAAAAACACAACAATCATCATCCCCGAGCACAAAATCCCCGCTTTCAAACCCGCGAAAGTGTTCATGGAAGAGGTTAAGCAGGCAAAGAAAGCCTGAGCATACCCTACTCCACTCCTCCGATAAAGAATATATATATAATCATCGTTTCACCATAACTTAAAGGTTTAATACAATGCCTAGCGGAAAAAAAAGAAAAGGCCACAAGATGGCTACTCACAAGCGCAAAAAACGTCTGAGAAAGAACCGTCATAAGAAGAAATAATTCCGGACGGAAACTCTCGAATCTATACAAAGGACAAACTTCAGGCGGCTCATCCTTTCCGGATATTGACCCTCGAGTTTGTTCTTTGTGTATTGTATCTAATTTTAACCGGATAATATGCAAAGCGAACTCATAGTTGATGTACAGCCCAAAGAGGTGAGCATTGCTCTGCTCGAGGACTCACGCCTCGTCTCCCTGCAAAAGGAGGCGCGCAACATCGCCTATGCCGTCGGCGACATATACCTCGCTAAAGTAAAAAAACTGATGCCGGGCCTTAACGCCGCCTTCGTCAACGTAGGCTATGAAAAAGACGCTTTCCTCCATTATCTCGATCTTGGCTCCCGATTCTCTTCCTACTCCTCTTTCCTCTCATCAGCCCTCGAAGATAAAAAACACCTGCCATCGGTTTCTAAAATGAAGCTGCTGCCCGACATTGACAAGCACGGCACTATCGCCGACCTGCTCAAGCCCGGACAGGAACTCATGGTACAGATTGTCAAGGAGCCCATATCTTCTAAAGGACCGCGACTCACTACCGAGATCACACTCACCGGAAGATACCTCGTGCTCATTCCTTTCGGCGACAAAATCTCAATATCTCAGAAAATCAAAACCACTGAGGAAAAACTCAGGCTGCGGCAGCTTATTGAAAGCATCCGCCCGAAAAACTTCAGTGTGATTATCCGCACTTCTGCGGAAGGCAAAAGAGTGGCCGAACTCAACAACGAGATGAAAACCCTGCTCCAATGCTGGGAAGACACCGTTGCAAGAGCTCAGAAAGCATCTGCACCGGCTCTGATTTTCGAAGAAGAAAGCCGAATCGTAGGGGTGCTACGCGACATCTTCAGCCCTACTTTCGAAAGCATCACCGTCAACGACCCAGATGTTTTCTCCCAGATTCAGAAATATGTGAGCCTTATTGCCCCCGAGCGCAAGGAAATTGTTCACCTCTACGACAAAGAGGCCCCCATTTTCGACAATTTCAACATCACACGCCAGATTAAATCTTCGTTTGGCAAAACCGTATCATTCAAAAGCGGTGCTTACATTATTATCGAGCACACTGAAGCACTGCATGTTATCGATGTAAACTCAGGAAACCGCTCCAAGGCCGCCAACGACCAGGAAACCAACGCCCTCGAAGTAAACATGAGAGCTGCCGAGGAGATTGCACGCCAGCTCAGGCTGCGCGACATGGGAGGCATTATTGTCATCGACTTCATCGACATGGCAAAAGCCGAGCACCGGCAAAAGCTCTATGAACACATGAAAGAAGTGATGGCCTCTGACAGAGCCCGTCACAACATCCTGCCTCTCAGCAAATTCGGCCTGATGCAGATTACCCGCCAGAGAGTGCGACCCGCCCTCGACATCGTAACATCCGAAGAGTGCCCATCTTGCTTCGGCAAAGGAAAAGTGCAGCCCTCGCTCCTTTTCACCGACACTCTCCATGAAAAAATCGACTACCTTGTAAACGGCATGAAGGTGGCTAATTTTGTTATGTACGTCCACCCCTTTGTAGACGCGTACCTCAAAAAAGGACTCATATCGCCTTACACCAAATGGCGTATGGAGTTCGGCCGAAAATTCAAGATACTGCCCGACCAGAGCCTTGCATACCTCCAGTACAAAGTGCTCGACAAAGACAAAAACGAGATTGATCTCAAAGAAGAGAAGGACATCGAATCCTCAGCAACCAAAAACAAAAACAAAGCCAAGAACAGAAACAAGGAGGAATAAAAAACGCTCTCTCCGGCGTCTTCCCCCCTCCCCGATCACACCGCGGGCGCAAAGTCACTCACTTTGCGCCCGCACTTTATCAGTTCTTAAACTTTGTATTGGCTACTTATTGATTAAGTCAATGGTAAAATCCAAAACTGTATCATGATTGTTCATAAAATCAGAGGCAGTTTGCTCAATCTTATAATCGGGACTTATGCCAATGCCTTCCATCGGAAATCCTTTTGGTGATTTTGACGGTTCTCGTGTTGGTAGTCGGAAATATATGCCATTTGAGGTATGGAATGTTTTTGGACTATTGCCTGTGTCACCTGCTGTTGCTGAGCCTATCAGAATGGCATTTTCACTTTCCTTAATATCAAGAGCAAAACTCTCTGCGGCGGAAAAAGTATATGGGCTTATCAATAAGTACAATCTCCCTTTGTATGCGTCATTTTGAGGCTCCATGACTTTTGATGGAGAAACACAGTGTGACTGTGGCTTCTTGATGAGATACTCTGCTATATCCATGCCATTCCCACTGTTGCCGCCTTCGTTTCTCCGAATATCGACAATCAGATGTGGAAGTTCACTGACATTCCTGTATGCCTCTATAAAATCATCACTCACCGGATCCATCATTGACTGAATATTGATGTAACCGATAGAATCATTAATTATCGACCATTTGACAAGTTGGTTATCTTCCGCCTCTTTCGGCAAAAGATCATATTTCTTTAACGGCAGTCTAATTTCGAACGTGTCCGCTTCACGGACTACATTATATGTCGCTATCGTATCTTCCCAAGAACGGAACACAGCCAAGGCCGTGTTCAATCTTCTTGCGTCATCAGTAGATGCTGATGTGAATTTTTCATGTTTATCCAACCATTCTGATACAGCAATGCCATTCACTGCTACTATCTCGTCCTTATCTTTGAAGCCGTTTGCCAACAAGTACACATTAGGAGTATCAACAAAAATTCGATTTTCTATAAAAACAGGAGCATAGCCTGCTGTGTAATCCCTCAGATATACAAACGAATGTCCGACATTCAAGCTACTGAAAAATTCTTTCAGAATATTGCCAAATTCAGCCTTGTCAACATCAGTGTTTTCAAATCGCTTAAAAAACGAACTGTGAATACTATCCATATTCAACCCTTTGGCTTGATACAAAGAATAGTTATCAAGAGTGAGTTGGTATATTTCCTCAAATTCACTCTTAAAATCATTCTTTTCGAGACTCAGTTCATCTACATAATACCTGATGGCTTCTTCGTGTTGAGTTTTAGAGAATTGAGCGTACACAATCAATGAACCCAATCCAATCAGTAGCAATCCTATAATGCTACTCAGAACAATTAGTGTAATCTTGACTGGTTTCTTCATTGCAGTAATTTTCGTTCATTATTCTCGTTTTCCAATACACTCATCTGATGGATAGCAATTTGGTTGAGTTTTATAAGTCGCTCCGATTGGGGTAGTCCTTGCTCTATGAATACAGCGTTGAGACTTTCCATGTTGGATAGGCAGATAAGTTCGTTCACAGAGGCAAAGTCGCGGATATTGCCTTTCAAATCGGGGTTAGCCTCACGCCACTGTTTAGCTGTCATGCCGAACATTGCCACGTTCAACACATCGGCCTCATTGGCATATATGATGCTCGCCTGTGCTTTAGTGACCTCCGCCGGAATTAGGTTCTGCTTGATAGCATCGGTGTGTATGCGGTAGTTGATTTTTGACAACTCACGCTTAGCCGACCAACCCAACGCTTTTTGTTCCTCCGCTTTAAGTCGTTGAAACTCCTTGACTATATACAATTCAAATTCAACGGAAATCCAACTTGCGAATTTGAACGCAATATCTTTATGGGCATAAGTGCCGCCATAGCGTCCGGATTTAGAAATCAAACCGGTGGCATTGGTCGTTTCAATCCATTTTTTGGGGGATAGGGTAAAGGCATTTAAGCCCGCTTCTTTTCTAAACCCCTCGAATTCGAGGGGTTTAAAATCGGGATTATATAGACTCTCCCAAATGCCGAGAAACTCAATAGTATTACGGTTGCGCATCCAATTACCGATAACAGCAGTAGGATCTTCGCTTTTATGACGTGCCAAATCGGTTATAGACACATAATCCTCGCCATCAACACTGATGATGGTTATATTCGTATTTTGAACTGTGATTTTTGCCATTTGGAGATAAGCGTTTGATTTCAAATGCAAAGATACTTCAAAAAAATGACATATCAACGTATTAGCCTATTATTCAGTGTGATTATATGGATTATATTTAATGGTAGTTCTTTATCAATAGAAGTAATAATCAGCCCGACGAGAGAACAAATCTTTCGCCGGGCTGAATTGCATTTATGAAGACTGGACTAATGGTGTAAATCAATTTACGATTATATGAAGGGATGCCTGATGCGGGGCTACTGCAGGGCCTCGAAAGGCACTCTCACTGACACTCCGCTGCGCATCATATCATAGATATTGGGCAGCATACGCTCTCTGAAGCCCTCCCAGCTGCGCCGACCGGGCTCACTCCAGCCTGACTCGGCTATCGCAAGAGCACGCGGATATGTCATGTAAAAAGCCCTGTTGATATCGCCGATAGCCTCACCCCACAGAGTGGCCATCACGCCGCTTATATGCGCTCCCTCTGATGCTGTCAGCCCCTTTGCGGGATACAGTTCATAGCTCCGGCGCAGGGTTGTCACCGGCATACCCCAGTTGTTCCACTCCGGCAGGTCACCTTTCAGCTGCGGATAATCGAGATAGGCATGCTCGCCGGGTGCCATTATCAGTGGATTGCCATGCTTGCCGGTAAGCTCCACGCACTTGGGGGTAAGGCCGTTGCGCCATGTCACAAGAGTCACATCCTCGGGGTAATCAAACAGATACTCATTTGCCGGAGGGTAGATATTGTCGAGCTCACACCACAGTATGGCCTTTTTACCCGCTGACCTTACACTGCCGAGCACCTTGTCAAAGAAATAGCCCATCAACTGAGCCGCCGATGAATAGCCGAGCTGAGCCATCAGCACGCTGTCGGCAGCGCACCGTCCCCAATTCTGCTCAATCACAGACTCATCACCGCCAAGATGTATATATTCACCCGGAAACACCTCCGCTACCTCCTTGATTATATCATCATACAGCCTGTACACCTCACCTGCGGACGCGCACAGCATAAGTCCGTGGCTCTTGCCTACAGATATGGCGGCAGTGTCGGCTGCGCTGCACGCAAGCTCAGGATGCGCGGCAAGCACTGCGGCGGTATGTCCGGGGATATCCAGCTCAGGCACTATGGTTATATGGCGCGCTGCCGCAAATTCCACAAGCCTCCGCAGTTCATCCTGGGTGTAAAAGCCGGGATTGGAAGCAGCGTTGCCCCGCTCTGTCAGCTCCGGGTGACTCTTTATTTCCATACGCCATCCCTCATCATCGGTGAGGTGCAGCTGAAGGGTGTTGAACTTATATGCAGCCATTCGCTCTATATAGCGCTCCACATCCTCTACCGGCAAAAAATGACGGGCCGGGTCGAGCATAAGCGCCCGGAAGGGATACTCCGGCGCATCCTCGATATGCACCCGCGCTATCTTGCCTGCGGCTGTTGACGGCACATCACCGAGAAGCACCTGGTCGAGCGTCATCAACGCATAATACACCCCGGCTCTGCTGCCTCCGGCTATCTCAATACGGTTGTCCGCAACATCAAGGATATACCCCTCAGCGGGAAGGGATTCATCAATCCGCATGGTTATCTCAACGGCTGACTTTCCACCTCTCTCCAACTCTCCGAAACGCGATGACAGAATCCGGATGAGAACATCAACCTCAGGCAGCGGTGATGAAATTCTCACTCCCTTTGAAAAATCGGCTCCCTTGCCGGTGTTGGCAGTCACTTGACGCGGTATCGGAACAAGGGCGCACCCGGGGCCGTATGCAGTCTGACCGGCTGCCCCGGCAACTGCGATAAACATAGCGGAAAATATCGTAAACAGTTTCATTTCTCAAAAAAAGCATCCGTCAGAAAGTATGCTTTCCGGCGGATGCAACTATAATTAAGGTTAGATAGATAGCTTAGAACATCACTACCTCAAGCACACTGTTTGAAAGGCTGCTTATGTCAAGGAGGTGGTTGTAGACACAGCTGAAAATTCCGAGACCGATGATGCCGGCCACGCATACCCACAGAGCCACACGCTCAGAGTTTGCGCTGCGGAATTTAGCTATTGTGCAGTCATCCTGACTGATGAACATAGCTTTCACAACAAGCAGGTAGTAGTAAAGCGAGATAATGGTGTTTATCAACGCAATCAGCACAAGCACATAGATGGCAACCGAACCCTGGTTGATGGCACCGGTGAAGATGAAGAACTTGCTGAAGAAACCTGCAAACGGAGGAATACCTGCGAGCGAGAACATAGCGAGCATCATAGTGAATGCCAGACGTGGGTTGGTTTTGTACAGACCCTTGTAGTCATCCATCCACACCTTGCCGGTGGCATTCTCGATAGCGCCGATAACGCCGAATGCTGCAAGGTTTGAGAAGATGTACACAAGGATATAGTACATCAGCGCGGCCATGCCCATATAGTTGAAGGCAATGACACCGAGCATGATGTAGCCGGCCTGCGAGATTGACGAGAACGCGAGGAAGCGCTTCATGTTGCGCTGACGCATTGCAAAGAGGTTACCCACAGTGATTGTCAGTATAATCAGAGCATAGAGCATCCACTCCCAGGCATCCTGGTACACTGTGCCGAATGCCTTCCACAGCACTACAAGGAATGCAAAGGCGGCGGCTCCTTTGGAGATTACCGACAGATAGGATGTAACCGGAGTGGGCGCACCCTGATATACATCGGCTGTCCACAGGTGGAAAGGCACGAGCGAAAGCTTGAAACCGATACCGGAAATAACGAATGCGAGCGCTACCACAAGGAGGGTGTTGACACCTTCGCAGCTCACCGCAAATGCAATGCCATCGAAGTAAAGGCTGCCGCTGAGAGCATAGACGAATGAGAGACCCATCAGGAAGATAGCAGTGGAGAACACAGCTGTGAGGATATATTTCACAGCGGCCTCACGGCTTTCGTAGCGGTGCTTGTCGAATGCCACCATCGCTGCCAGGGGCAGAGAGGCTGTTTCAAGACCGATGACAAAGAGAAGGAAATGACGGGCGGAAATCATCAGGTACATACCGAAGAGTGTCACAAGCAGCAGCTCGTAAAACTCGCCGCGGCGAATCTTCACCATATCCTCCTTGGCCCAGCGGAGCGCCTGCACCATTACGATGAGCGCGCCGATGTTGAGGATATTCTTGATATTCACCTCTGCATAACCTGCGCTGTACATGCCGGCAAACGCCTCACTGTAGCCCTCGAGGAGCGACGGGCAGAAGCCATAGGCGGTGGCGAGCATGAAAGCGATGATACTTATCCAGCCGATGGCGCCCTGTGAGCGCTTGGGCATGAACGTATCGCATAGGAAGACCAGGATAAACACCACCAAGAGCGCTATCTCCTGCTTCATTACTAAAAACTGAGAATAATCCATTTTTCGTGTCTATTTATAGTTCATGCCGATAACGGCGAAGATTTGGGGACTGAATGTGAACTTGATCAGGCTCTCGAAGAAGTTGGGGAAGCAACCGATGGCTGCAACGCTGATGATGAGCACAACAGTGGATGTGCGTTCCCACCATGTGGCATCTGTGAGAGTGAGGTGGTGTTCGTCGTACACCGGGCCTAGAAGCAGTTTGCCCACAACGCGGAGGATATACACCGCGGTGATGACGATTGAGCAGCAGGCGATGATGGTGAACACCAGACGGAGCGAACCCTCACCGGCAAGATAGTCTGCCATACCGGCCTCGAATGAACCTACGAAGATTGTCATCTCGGCAACAAAGCCGCTGAGACCCGGAAGACCGAGCGATGCCATACCCGCAATGACGTAACATACAGCGAGGAAAGGCATAATCTTCATGAGGCCACCCATCAAGCGTATGTCGCGGGTGTGGGTGCGACCGTATATCATACCGATGAGTGCGAAGAAGAGGGCTGTCATCAGGCCGTGGCTGAGCATCTGCATGATTGCACCTGTCATGGCTGTGGTGTTGAGCATCAGGATAGCGAAGAGCACAAGGCCGCAGTGGCTCACGGATGAGTATGCGTTGATGTACTTGAGGTCGGTCTGCACGCAAGCGCTGAACGCACCGTAAACAACAGATATACCGGTAAGAATCAGGAATATCCATGCAAGATCCTCGGCAGCCTGGGGCATGAGGTAGATCGCAACACGGAAGCAGCCGTAGCCACCGAGCTTCATTAGCACGCCGGCATGGAGCATGGACACAGCGGTGGGCGCTGAGGCATGACCGTCAGGGCTCCATGTGTGGAAGGGGAACATAGCTCCGAGAACACCGAATCCGACGAATGTCATCGGAAACAGGAAGTACTGCCAGTTTTGGCTAATTGCACCGTTCTGAGCAATCTCAAGAAGATTCCAGGTGCGGAGTTCAACATCGGGAGCTGAATGGTAGTAGATGCCGATGAGGCCGAGCATCAGGAATGCGGAGCCGCCCATGAGCATCAGGGTGAGCTTCATTGCCGAATAGTTCTTGTTGCCGCTGCCCCACACACCGATGAGAAGATACATCGGAATGAGCGCAACCTCATAGAACATGAACATTGTGAACAAGTCAATCGAAATGAAGAATCCGAACACACCGGTGGACAGCAGAATGAGCCAGAGGAAGAAATCCTTGGTGTGCGGCTCAATTTTCCAAGAAGCGAAGCTGCCGGTGAGCAGGATTATAGAGGAGAGGATGAGCATTGCTATGGAGATACCGTCGACACCAACCGACAGATTGATGTTCAGAGGTCCGAACCAGCTCCAAGAGCCTGTGTAGAGCATGGGAGCTGTTTCGCCGGCGGCACGCAGTGCGAGATAGTCGAGCAGAAGCCACACAGACAGCGCTGTCAGAGCCAGCGAGCCTGTCACAGCAACGGCGCGGATCTGCCGGATGTTGCGGCATAGTGCGAGTCCCGCCAACATAATCAGCGGAATCACCACGAAATAAATCAGAATATTTGAAAACATAATTACTATACTTTTTCTAATTGCACCATTGTGTGAGGGGTCACATCAGGCAGATTGCCGTAATAGCGCCGAGCAGAAGCGCGCCGGCGAGGTAGAACCAAACATACATCTGCACCTTGCCGCTCTGCAGACCCTTGATGGCAACAGAGGCTTTGTTGGTAACAGCAGCGAGGCCATCCATGGTACCGTCGATGATGTGGCGGTCAAACCAGGCGATAGGACGCGAGATGCAGCCGAAGATAATCTTGTGGGTGATGAACTGATAGAGCTCGTCCCAGTAGAAGCGGTGGTAGCACCAGTCCCAGAGAGCGGGAAGGGCGTTTTTCATCTTGGCGGGCAGAGGGTTCTCTTTCTTGTACATCACTGTGGCGATGATGATTGCCACAACGGCTACCGCAAGCGATATCGAAGCCACGCTCCAATCAAGATGCTTGAGGTTTGTGAGGAAGCCCTCATATGCGTACATAGGCTCGCCGTTCCAGGTAACAAGAGTGCCGAAGGGCACGAAACCGGCAACACAGCTCACTGCGGCAAGAAGCACAAGGGGAAGTGTCATGGTCCAGGGCTGATCGTGGGGAGCATGCTCGGGATTGTGCACTTTGTGTTCTTTCCACCAGAATATGAGGTAGTACAGACGGAACATATAGAAAGCGGTGAGACCTGCCACAACCGACATCCAGATGTACCACACTGTCGAGTTGCCGAAGCAAGCGGTGAGAATCTCATCCTTTGAGAAGAAGCCTGCGAAAGGTATGATACCTGCAATGGCAAGGCAGCCGATAAGGAATGTGATGTGGGTAATGGGCATATACTTGCGGAGACCGTGCATCGCTGTGTAGTCGTTTGAGCCGATAGCGTGGATGAGCGCACCTGCGCAGAGGAAGAGCAGAGCCTTGAACATTGCGTGGGTGAAGAGGTGGAACATACCGGCCATATAGCCCACACCGTGGTGGAACTCAGGACGGGCAACACCCAGCGACACCATCATGAACGCAATCTGCGAGATGGTTGAGAACGCGAGCACGCGTTTGATGTCAACCTGTGTGCAGGCAACCATAGCGGCGTAGAATGCGGTGAGCGCACCGACAACAACAATGATGTCGAGAGCGGCTTCCTGCATGAGGTAGAGCGGGAACAGACGGGCAACGAGATACACACCTGCCACAACCATGGTTGCAGCGTGGATAAGTGCGCTCACAGGGGTGGGACCCTCCATGGCGTCGGGCAGCCAGATGTGGAGAGGCATCATTGCCGATTTACCCATGCCGCCCATGAAGATGAGCACCAGAGCCCATGTAAGCACAGACGCACCCATGAACATCGGGGCAGCGCTTGTCTCAAAGATGTTGCGGATACCCTCAGCGGTTGTGATGCTCACCTGGCTGACATTGGCAATGCCATCGACAGGAGCCGATGTGAGAGCCATAAAGTCGAATGTGCCGGTGTAGTATGAGAGCACGAGGATACCGATAAGGAAGCCGAGGTCGGCGAATCGGGTGACGATGAATGCCTTTTTGGAGGCAGACACCGCAGAGGGTTTCTTGTAGTAGAAGCCGATGAGCAGGTAGGAAGATGCACCCACAAGCTCCCAGAAGATATACATCTGGAAGATGTTTGTAGCCACCACAAGTCCGAGCATGGAGAAGCTGAAGAGCGACAGGAAAGCGTAGAAACGCTGGAATCCGTGCTCATACACTCCATGATGGTCGCGCATATAGCCGAGGCTGTACAGATGCACCATGAAGGAGATTGTGGGAATGACGATGAGCATCATCGCGGAGATGGGGTCGAGCAGGAAGCCGAGCTTGATCACAAGGCTTTCAGAGAACTGCAGCCATGTGACATTGAAAACAGTGAGCTGCAGACGGTCGCCGGCCTGTGAGATAAACTCGGGGGCTCCGCTGAAGAAATAGGTGAATGCTGTGATGTATGAGAGCACCAGCACAGTGCCCATTCCGAGAGTTCCGAGAGTACCTGCGAGCTTATGGCTCATTTTCATGCCGGTGAGACCCAGCAGCAGGAACATGAACAGCGGAATGACCAGTATCAAAAGAGGTAAAGTGATGTCCATGGCGCTTAAAATTTCATTTTGGTGATATCGGTTACATCAATGTTTTTCGATGCGCGGAAAATATTGATGATAATAGCGATCGCGAGGGCTGTCTCGGCAGCGGCGATGGCGATAGCGAAAAGTGTGAAGAACATACCTTCGAGCTGACCGGGGAAGAGGTAGCGGTTGAACACCACAAAGTTGATGTCAACGCTGTTGAGCATCAGCTCGAGCGAAATCAGCATCGCAATCATGTTTTTGCGGGTAACGAAGCCGTAAACTCCGCAGCAGAACATAATCAGCGACGGTACCAAATAATAAATTACTGAAATATCCATTGTCGATTATCTTTTGCGGGCGATTACAACGCCACCGATTATACATGCGAGCAACAACACACTGATAGCCTCAAAAGGCAGAAGGTACTGGCCGTCGCCTGTGCCCATAAGGGTTTCGCCGATGAGCTTCATGTCCGGATTTTCCATTTCAGGAAGTGAGGCGAACATTACAGAGCAGCGGCTTATGAGGGCGTAGCCGGCAACCACGAGGGTTGCCACCGCGAGCGCAAGGCCGAGAAAGCGTTTGCGCGACACAAGCTTTTCGCTGCTGTGGCCGGGATGTGACGTAAGCAGAATCGAGAACACGAACAACACCACTATACCGCCTGCATACACCGCAATCTGCACGGCTCCGAGAAACTCATAGTCGAGTTTGAAATAAAGAGCGGCGGTTGCGAAGAGTGTGAACAGAAGATATGTAGCGCTGCGCAAGATTTTGCGGGTAGTCACAGTGAGTACCGAAAAAACGATAATCGACAGGGCGATTACCACATACATGATGATACTTCCAACTGATTCCATATCTGATGTTTAGTTATTATTTTCCTTAGTTTCGGAGGCTGCGGCATCCTGAGCTTTGGTCTCAGCGGCATCGATTGCCTTGGCAGCTTCGGCCTCAGCTTTCTTGGCTGCGGCGGCAGCTTTTGCGGCAGCAATCTTTGCCTCGCGCTCGGCCTGGATGCGTGCGAGCTCCTCGGGTGAGGGTGCGGGTTCCTCTTTTTCAGGCAGGTAGTTCAGCTTGCGCACCAGCTTGCTGCGGGTGAACACTGCCTGCTCAAAATCGTTAGAAAACTCGAGGGCGTCCTGAGGGCATGAAGTGACGCAGAGCTGACAGAAGGTACAGCTTCCGAGGTCGTAGCTGTATGTGTCGAGTTTGCGTTTTTTCTTACCGTCGGGTGTATCCACCATCTTGGTGGAGAGCTTGATAGTGCCGTTGGGGCAATTGCGTTCGCAGATGCCGCAAGCAATGCACTTATGACGCCCTTCGCCGTCATACTTAAGCTCCAGAACAGCACGGAAGCGGTCCGGCACCTTCACAGTGTCGCGGTTTTCGGGATACTGCTCTGTGATTTTAGGGGTGATGAACTCCTTGCCGGTCACCTGCATGCCTTTCAGAAGGCTTGCTATGCCGGAGCCCAAGGATGAAAAATAGTCTTTTACACTACCCATAGTTTATTATTTGTAATTACTTTTTCGTTTATATTCGGTTTATTATTTGACTTGTCCGCCGAGTATGTCGAGCAGCTCGGTGGTGATGCTTTGCTGACGCAGTTTGTTGTATTCAAGCTGCAGCTGTTCGAGCAGCTTTGTGGCGTTGTCGTTGGCGCTCTGCATTGCCATAACCCTTGCAGCCTGCTCGGAGGCTCTGTTTTCGGTAAAGATGTCCTGCATCACAGCGAGCAGCAGCATCGGCAATGCGGTGCTGAAAATAGTGGCTGCATCGGGCTCGAAGATGTATGGTCTGTTGGAAGCCTTGACACCTTGCGAGGAGAATGCCTCGGTGGTGACAGGCAGGAACTGTCCGGAGTGGGGACGCTGACGGCTGACGCTCTTGAAATTCATATAGAGGTAGTCAATGCGGTCAGTGTCGCCTTTGATGAACGAATCGCGGAGGTTGTCCACAAACTCTTTCACACCGAGTCCGGTTGTCTTGGAGTCCACCCCCTGCTCGGTGCGCACCGAGATGTTGCCTCCGGCAATTCTGGAAGCGGCCTTGAACATTTTTTTGCCGATAGGGAAAATCTCGATTTTGAGGTCGGCGCCGAATTGTGAGCGCAGCTCGTTGAGCCGGGCAAGGAGGAGCTTGAAAATGTTGACATTGTAAGCACCGCACAGACCGTCATCGGAGCCGAACACGAGGATAGTGATCTTCTTTACCTCGCGGGCTTCCATGAGCGGGGTCGAGAATTCGGTGTCGGCACCGAGGATATTGCCAATCACCTGCTCAATCTGGGTGCGGAAAGGCTGGAGCCTTTTCAGACTCTGCTCCGCTTTGTGCATCTTGGCAGAAGAAATCATCTTCATGGCGCCGGTAATCTTCTGTGACGAAGCTACCGATCCGATGCGTCCTTTTAGCTCTCTTAGGGTTGCCATGGCTGGTGAATGGTTTGTTTAAATCAGTTATAACGGGCTGCTATTTCCTGAGCTGCCGCATTGAGTTTGGATGTTATGTCGTCTGTGAGCTGACCCTGCTTGATAAGGTCGAGCACATCGGCCTGATGGCGGGCATGGAGCAGCTGGAGGAAGAGGCGCTCAAACTCGGCCACTTTGTCGACAGGCACATTTTCAAGCAGTCCTTTTGTTCCGCAATAAATCACAGCCACTTCCTCTTCAACAGCAAGGGGATGATACTGGGGCTGGATGAGCAGACGCTCGTTTTTGCGGCCTTTGTCGATTACGCGTGCGGTCACAGGGTCGATGTCACCGCCGAATTTGGTGAATGATTCGAGCTCGCGGAACTGGGCCTGGTCGATTTTCAGAGTACCTGCCACCTTTTTCATAGACTTGATCTGAGCGTTGCCACCCACACGCGACACAGAGATACCCACATTGATGGCCGGACGGATACCGCGGTTGAAAAGTGCGGTTTCAAGGAATATCTGGCCATCGGTGATTGAGATAACGTTTGTGGGGATATATGCGCTGACGTCGCCCGCCTGTGTTTCGATTATCGGGAGCGCTGTGAGCGAACCGCCACCTTTTACTATAGGCTTGAGAGCCTCGGGCAGGTCGTTCATGTTTGCAGCCACTTCCTGGTTGTCAATGATTTTAGCTGCGCGTTCGAGCAGGCGGGAGTGGAGATAGAAAATGTCGCCGGGGTAAGCCTCACGGCCGGAGGGACGCTTGAGGATAAGCGAAATCTCACGATATGCCACAGCCTGCTTGGAGAGGTCGTCATACACAATGAGGGCATCGCGGCCGGTGTCGCGGAAATATTCGCCGATGGCCACACCTGCAAAGGGTGAGTAGTAGCGCATTGAAGCGGAGTCGGCAGCGGTTGCGGCCACAACGACGGTGTAGTCGAGGGCGCCATGCTGACGTAGGGTCTCAACGGTTGCGGCAACCGAGGATGCCTTCTGGCCTATTGCAACATAAATGCAGTAAACCGGCTTTCCGGCCTCGAAGTTGGCGCGCTGGTTGATGATGGTGTCGATTGCAATGGCTGTTTTGCCGATCTGGCGGTCGCCGATAATGAGCTCACGCTGGCCGCGGCCTATGGGCACCATTGAGTCGACAGCCTTGATACCAGTCTGCAGCGGCTGCTTCACCGGCTGGCGGAAGATTACGCCCGGTGCCTTGCGCTCAAGGGGCAGCCTGATGAGCCGGCCTTCAACAGGGCCTTTGCCATCAATGGGTTGGCCAAGGACATTGATGACACGTCCGAGCAACCCCTCCCCTACAGGGATAGAGGCGATTTCGCCGGTGCGTTTTACAGACATACCTTCTGTGACTTTGTTGACATTGTCAAGCAAAATCACACCGACATTGCTCTCTTCGAGGTTGAGAGCCACGCCTGTGACACCGTTTTCGAACTCCACAAGTTCGTTTGCACACACATTGTCGAGACCGTAGACATGGGCTACACCGTCGCCAACTTCAAGAACAGTGCCTGTTTCTTCAAATGACACTTTTGAGTTGATGTCGGCAAGCTGCTGCTTCAACACTTCTGAAATCTCGCTGGGATTTATCATCGTTATTTGCTTATAAGGTTCAATCGCAATTGCTTAAGTTCGTTGGCCACCGATGCGTCAAGGCGTTCATTGCCGGTCTGCACGGTGAAGCCGCCAATAAGGTCAGGGTTCACACTCGAGGTGTATTCCATGGAGTTGCCGCCGATATGGGCGGCGATGAGGTCTTTGAGTTTTGCTTCCGAAGCGGCGTCCAAGGGGGCAGCTGACTGTACTTTCACTACCTTAATGCCGTTTGCCTTGCGGAAAATATCCATATAAGCGAGGGCAATTGGCCGGGCCATGTCAAGGCGTCGGTTATGCTCGAGGAGCGACAGAAAATCTGCAAACACTGTATCGTTTCCGGCAGCGGCCGCTGTTGAGAGCAGCTGCTTTTTGTCGGCGGGTGCGATGTAGGGGTTTGCGAGCGCTTTCTGAATTCCGGAAGCAGATGCAAATGCCGCGTCAATGTTCTTCATGAGAGCATACAAGCGTTGTGCATCGCCTTTTTCGGAGGCGAACTCAAAAAGAGCCTTGGCGTAGCGTTTGGGTATAAGACCTTCGTTCATGAGCTGTGAAGTCAGTTTTGTTTTTCCATATCGCTGATAAGCGAGTCAACGAGTTTTTTTTGCTGCTGCTTGTCTGCGAGGTCGCCTTTCACCACCTTGGTGGCAATGTCGAGAGCAAAAGCGCTCACTTCGTTGCGGAACTGCTTTTCAGCCTCCTTGCGCTCCTGTGCGATGGATATCTTTGCTGCATCCATCACTTTAGCGGCCTCCTTTCGGGCGGCCTCACGGGCTTCGTCGATAATCTGGGTTTTCATACGGTCGGCTTCGCGAAGCATATCAGCCTGCTGTTTGCGGGCTTCAGCGAGTGTTTTGTCAGCCTGTTCGCGGGCGTGGTCGAGCTGCTCCTTGGCATTCTGAGCGTATTCAACGCCCTTGTCAATGAGGTCGGCACGGCTTTCGACACCCTTCATTATGGCCGGCCATCCCCATTTGTAAAGCACAAAGAAGAGAATGGCAAAAGCCACAAACATCCAGAAGATCAGGCCGAAGTCTGGCTTGAAAAGTTCCATTGTGAAAGAGCCGGATTAAAGGAATAGAGAAAGAACACAAACGATAACTGCGAAGAGAGCCACACCTTCGACGAGGGCTGCAATCACAATCATGTTGCTTCGGATGTCACCTGCGCTTTCGGGTTGACGCGCGATAGCTTCCATGGCTGCGGCACCGATTTTGCCGATTCCGAGGCCTGCTCCGATAGCTGCGATAGCTGCGCCGATGCATGCACCGATGCCGAGAGTTCCTTCAATTGCTGCTAAAATCATTGCTAACATAATAATTTGGATTTAATGTTATGTAAAGTTTAATTGTTTGCTGTTTTGGTTTCTTTTTTCTCATGATGCCCATCCTCCTGACCGAAAGCGATGAAGAGGGTTGAGAGCATTGTGAACACGTAGGCCTGTATGAAGCTTACAAGCACATCGATAAGGAGCATGAACACAGAGAAGCACACAGACACTACTGTTGTAGCACCGGCTACAGCCGCTCCCATCGCTCCGAATATAAATATGAGGAGAGTGAGTACAATCACAATCATGTGGCCACCCATCATGTTTGCAAACAGACGCACTGTCAGAGCGGCCGGTTTGGTGAACACGCCGAAAATCTCGATTACCGGCATGATGGGTATAGGGAATTTGAGCCAGAGCGGCACATCCGGCCAAAGCACTTCTTTCCAGTAGTGCTTGGTGCCCATGAAGTTTGTGATGAAGAATGTTATGAGAGCGAGCACAAGGGTCACAGCAATGTTGCCGGTGAGGTTTGCACCTCCGGGAAACACTACGATGAGCCCGAGCAGGTTCATGTACAGAATGAAGAAGAATACGGTGAGGAGATAGGGTGCGAAACGGGGAGCTTTTGCGCCGAGAGTCGGCTTTATAACACCGTCATATATGAATGTTATGAGGGCTTCAATGGCTCCGACAAATTTACGGGGAGCCTTGTGACCCATGTTGCGGTGCCATTTGGCGACAGCGAGTATGCTCCACATCACAAGGATGATGGCAATGAAGAGAGCACATACATTTTTGGTTATGGAGAAGTCCCACGGTTTGTACTCCTTACCGTCGATAATCTCCACAATCTTGCCTTTGTAGGGGCTGTTGTCGTCCGCAATCTTAAATGTAGCGTTGCCGTCGGTGTATTCCTTACCGTGCTCAACCCTTGAGCTGAGGAAGCAATGCAGACCATCCTGCCCCCAGACAATAACCGGGAGCGGAATGCGGATATGATGGTTAAACGGCACTTCCCAGCCGTAGCCGTCGCCGAGGTGCTCGAAGATAATTTCCTTGGGGTTTATCTTCGACTCGGAGTCATGCTGCTCTGATGTGTCGGCAGCGACAGCGGGGGCAACCATCGCGACAAGCATCACGACGAGCGCTGTCAATTTACGGGATATGTCGTTCAATAAATGCATACTGACACCACATTGTTGTCAACATCAACAATACCGCCGCCCACCGGGGTTGTAACGCTCTCTCCACCGCTCACGTATGTGATGTTGCCGGGGATGAGGACAGACACCAGCGAGGCATGGTTTCTCAAGACAGTGAATTCGCCCATTGCACCGGGAAGTGTGACGGAGGTGACTTCGCCTTCAAAAACCACATCTTCTGCTGAGATAATCTTAAGTGTCATCTGGTTGCTGCGTTGTTAATGCTGTTTATGTTAATAATCAAGCCTTTGCTTCGGCAAGAAGTTTTTTACCTTTCTCTATGGCCTCGTCGATTGTGCCGACATTGAGGAATGCCTGTTCGGGATATTCATCCATCTCGCCGCTGAGAATCATCTTGAATCCGCGGATTGTCTCGCTGAGCGGCACCATCACGCCTGGCACGCCTGTGAACTGCTCGGCCACGAAGAAGGGCTGTGAGAGGAAGCGCTGCGCACGGCGGGCACGGCTCACAACAAGCTTGTCCTCATCGCTGAGCTCATCGACACCGAGGATTGCGATGATATCCTGAAGCTCGTTGTACTTCTGGAGCAGCTGCTTCACTGCCTGGGCGGTGTTGTAGTGCTCCTCGCCGATGATGTTGGGGTCAAGGATACGCGATGTGGACTCAAGGGGATCCACGGCGGGATATATACCGAGCTCGGCAATCTTACGGCTGAGCACTGTTGTAGCGTCAAGGAAGCTGAATGTTGTTGCAGGAGCGGGGTCGGTAAGGTCGTCGGCAGGCACATAGATTGCCTGAACCGAGGTGATGGAACCGTTTTTGGTAGATGTGATACGCTCCTGCAGAGCACCCATTTCAGAAGCCAGCGTAGGCTGATAGCCCACAGCTGAGGGCATACGGCCGAGAAGCGCTGACACCTCGCTGCCTGCCTGAGTGAAACGGAAGATGTTGTCAATGAAGAGAAGAATCTCCTTGCCGCCGCCATCCTGATCGCGGAACTGCTCGGCGACAGTGAGGCCCGACAGGGCTACACGCAGACGCGCACCCGGCGGCTCATTCATCTGACCGAACACGAGGGTGGCCTGAGATTCGTGCACCTTGTCCATGTCGACATCGGCAAGGTTCCACTCCCCTTTTTCCATTCCTTCCTGAAATTTCTCGCCATATTTAATAACGCCGCTCTCAATCATTTCACGGAGAAGGTCGTTACCCTCGCGGGTACGTTCACCCACACCGGTGAACACCGAGAAGCCGTTGTGGCCTTTGGCGATATTGTTGATGAGCTCCATGATAAGCACGGTCTTGCCCACGCCGGCGCCACCGAACAGGCCGATTTTACCACCCTTGCTGTAAGGCTCGAGGAGGTCGATGACCTTGATGCCTGTGTAAAGGATTTCGGTGCCTATAGTGAGATCATCGAAATCGGGAGCAGGCTGGTGGATAGGGCGCATATCATCGCGCTTGAGCTGGGGAAGCCGGTCGATAGCCTCACCGATAACGTTGAGCAGACGACCTTTCACCTGCTCGCCGGTAGGCACCGCGATGGGGCGTTCGAGGTTGTCAACTCTGACACCGCGCCGGAGGCCGTCGGTGCTCTCCATAGCCACGCAACGCACGGTGTTTTCGCCGATGTGCTGCTCAACTTCGAGAATCAGCATACCGCCGTCCGGGCGGTCAACCTTCAGTGCGGTATAAATCGGGGGGAGGATGTTGCCTTCGCCTTCGAATGCAACGTCAACAACCGGTCCGATGACCTGGGCTATTTTTCCGAACTTGTCGCTCATATTATCTTAGAAAATTTGTTTCAGAAAAGAAGGGATTAGAAATGAATGCCGTAGACTATCACGAGCACCATCAGCACAAGGTTGAACAGGTTGATGGGCAGGAGGTATTTCCATTCGAGTGCGAGCATCTGGTCGATACGCAGACGGGGGAATGTCCACTTGAACCAGATGATGATGAATGAGAGGGCGATTGCCTTGCCGATGAACCATACCACAGAGGGGATATAGTCCATGATGTGGTTGAAGCCTTCCCAACCGGGGATGTGGAGGGGCATCCAGCCGCCGAAGAAGAGGAGGGTGGCCACTCCTGATACGATGAAGAGGTTGAGGTATTCGGCGAGGTAGAAGAAGCCGAAGTGAATACCTGAATACTCGGTGTGATAACCTGCTGTGAGCTCACTCTCTGCCTCGGGGAGGTCGAAGGGGCCACGGTTTGTCTCGGCAGTGCCTGCGATGAGGTAGATGATGAATGCTATGATAGCGGGGATGTGGCCGGAGAAGATGAACCAGAGGTCCTTCTGGGCATCAACGATACCACCGACGCTCATTGTGCCGGCGAAGCACACCATTGTGAGCACTGAAAGACCTATTGACAGCTCATAGCTGACCATCTGGGCGCCTGAACGGAGGGCACCGATGAGGGTGAACTTGTTGTTTGACGACCAACCGGCAAGGAGGATTCCGAGCACGCCGATTGAAGACACGGCGATCAGGAAGAATATGCCGATATTGAAGTCAATCACCTGAAGGCCATTGCCCCAGGGGAGCACCGCAAATGCGAGCATAGAGGCAAGAATCACCAGGTAAGGCGCGAGTGCGAAAAGGAATTTGTCGGTGTTGTTGAGCGAGATGATCTCTTTGATGAGCATCTTGAACATATCGGCAAAACTCTGGAGCAAGCCCATGGGGCCGACACGGTTCGGGCCGAGGCGGCACTGGAAAGCTGCGCAGACTTTGCGCTCGAAGTAGATGTAGAACAACGCGAGCAGGGAGTATACCAGCAGAAGTATCACTCCAATGAGTACACATTCAGCTGTAACGGCGAGCCATTCCGGCATGAATGACAGGAGCGTTGCGTGTATCCAATCGGTAATCTGTGAAAAATCGAACATAACCTATGTTTTTTCTGGAAAAATCTGTTCCTTGTTATTATTAACGGTCGATATCAGGCACAATGTAGTCGAGAGAACCGCCAATTGTGATAAGGTCGGCAATCTTTCCACCGCGAGTGAGGGTGTCGACAACAGCTGCAGCAGGCAGCGAGGGTGTTACAAGCTTGAGACGGAAGGGGTTTGTGGTGCCGTCGCTCTCGAGGTAAACGCCGAATGTGCCGCGGCAACCTTCGACTGTGCGGAACCAGTGGCCGACAGGGAGTTTGATAACCTTGGGCACTTTGACGCAGTATTCGCCATCGGGAATATTGTCAACGAGCTGTTCGAGGATGCGGGCGCTCTGTGCTATTTCGTCCATTCTCACTTTGAAGCGTGCCATGGAGTCGCCTTCGGTGCGCACCACTTCGTCAAACTGCAGTTCGGAGTAGATGCTGTAGGGGTTTGTCTTGCGGACATCGCAGGCCCAGCCTGAAGCACGGCCGCTGGGGCCGGTGACGCCCCATGAGATAGCGTTTTCGCGGGAGAGGATACCTACGCCTTCCATGCGGTTTTTGGTGATTACGTTGCCTACAAAGAGTTTGTCGTACTCCTTGAGGTTTTGCGGAATCACTGCGAGGAGGGCCTTGACATCGCTGACAAAGTCGGGAGCGAGATCCTGCATCACACCGCCGATGCACTCGTAGTTGAATGTCATGCGTGCGCCGCAGGTTTTTTCCATTATGTCAAGAATCTGCTCGCGGACACGGAGCGCATAGAACAGCATTGTAGTTGCACCGAGGTCCATGCAGAATGTGCCGATGAAGAGGCAGTGTGAGGCAATGCGAGAGAGCTCGTCCATCATCACACGGATAACCTGTGCGCGGCGGCTGATTTCGATGCCGGCGGCTTCCTCGATAGTGAGGCAGAGGCCGTGGTGATAGGGATGGGCCGAGAAGTAGTCGAGACGGTCCATGAAGTGGAGGGTCTGGGGGTATGTGAGGCTCTCGCATATTTTTTCCACTCCACGGTGGATATAGCCCATGTAAACGTCAATCTTCTTGATTGTCTCGCCGTCGACAGCTGTGCGGAAACGGAGCACGCCGTGTGTTGCGGGGTGCTGCGGGCCGATGTTTACAACAAAGTCGTTTTCCTCAAACACTCTTTCCTGATGCACCTCCACTTTGCCATCGGCGCTGCGGGTATATACATCGGTGAAGTCGCTCTGGCGCTCGTTGTCCTGAGGCACGGGGTTGACCTCGGGGTTTGCGTCATAGTCCTTGCGGAGGGGGAATCCTTTCCAGTCGATGCTGAGGAACAGGCGACGCATATCGGGATTGCCGATGAATACGATGCCGAAGAAATCATAAACTTCGCGTTCGTAAATTCCGGCGATGTGCCAGAGGTCGGCGATAGATGTCAGCGCGGGGTTGATGCGGTCGGTTGTCGCCACCTTCACGGCAATGCGTTTGTTGAACTTGGTTGAAGTGAGGTAGTAAATGCAGCCTAACTTCTCCACCCAGTCCATACCAACGATTGTAACGAGGAAGTCAAAGGAGAGTTCCGGGTTGTCTCGCAGGGTCTTTGCGAGGTCGTGCCATTGGGCGTCGTCGATCACCACTGTCAGGATGTCGCTCTCCTCAAAAGAAGCGTTGGGAAAGAGACCGGCTATAATTTCCTGAGTTTGTGCCATATCGTGATTGGTTTCTTTATCAGTTATTAATTAAGGTGTAATCAATCGTCCGCACCTTCGATGGGATGATTTTTCAGGAATTCCTCCTGTTTTTCCTGACGGTTCACACCGCCGAAGAATTTCTCTACCTTTATTTTGCGGGAGAGCTGCATGATTGAGTAAATCATAGCCTCGGGGCGCGGGGGGCAACCGGGAAGGTATACATCGACGGGGATGATTTTGTCAACACCCATCACCACGTGGTAAGATTTTTTGAACGGACCGCCGGAAACAGCGCATGCACCGCAGGCAATCACATATTTCGGCTCTGCGAGCTGGTCGTACAGACGTCGGAGCACCGGGGCCATGCGGTGAACAATAGTGCCGGCCACCATGATGAAGTCGGCCTGACGGGGGGATGAACGGGCCACTTCCCATCCGAAGCGTGCCATGTCGTAGCGGGCAGCTCCGAGCGACACAAATTCGATGCCGCAGCAGCTTGTCGCGAAAGTGAGGGGCCAGATAGAGTTTGAGCGACCCCAGTTTATGAGTTTGTCAAGCGAGCCTACGATTACGTTGGTGCCATTGTCCTGCAGCTCCTTGACGAGGCTTTCAATATATTCGTTATCTTTCCATGCCTGATACGGCATGCTTTTGGTAGTTACTTCCATTCAAGGGCTCCTTTCCGCCAGGCATACACAAGACCCAGCACTAAGATTGTGAAAAAGACAGCGATGCTGAGCAGACCTGCGCCACCGAGCTCACGAACCTTCACGGCCCAGGGGAAGAGGAACACACACTCCACATCAAACATCAGAAACAGGATGGCAAAGAGGTAGTAGCCTACCTTGAACTGAGCCATGCTTTCGCCACGAGTGGGGATACCACATTCGTAGGCCTCACCTTTCTGCGGGTTGAATGACCGCGGGGATATCAGCCCGGCGAGCCATAACGCGAGAGCCACAAGGCCGATGCCGGTGAGGGCGGCGGCTATGGCAAGCGTTGAACTTTGAATCGACAGTAATACCATATTATTGTTGTGTCAAATATATTTATCTGAGTTAATCCATTGCAAGTCAGCAGCTAAGCCGCACCTACAGCGCGGTTTCAGCTGACAACTCCCGTGGGTAAACAGTTTTTATTGCGCAAATATAGGCAAAATATCGCAACTTTAAATAAGATTCATTTCTGTTTTTTTAAACATTTTCATTCCGGGCTGTCATCCGACACCCCGCCCCGCGGCGCTTTTCATCCCTGAAAAGACAAAAAAAAAGCCGCACCGGGGAGAGCCGGTGCAGCCGAGAGATAAGATATTTTTCAGAAGCCTGCGTAATTACTTCGAGGGTGTGTATGCCGCTTCGTAGACGGCTGTCACGTCAAAGATACCCATGCAGGTGAACTTCAGCTCTGAATCGCCGTGGAGATCCACTTCCATACGGAGGTTTGTGACAGTGTAGCGGGGATACGGGGTTGAGCCGATTGTGGGCACAAGGCTGTCGCAAGTGAGGATATAGCCTCCGTCGACAATAGTCACGGCGAGTCCGGCAAACTCCATGGTGCCGAGCTGCGGCATAGCAGCGGCGAAAGATGCTTTGTTGACTTTTAGCACGCCGGTCATGGTTCTGGGATCAATGTCGACGGTGTAGGTTGTTTCGGTGGAGACAAAGGAGGACTGGTCGGTGGTGTTGACAGTCTCGGTAGTGCCGGCAAACACAGCGCGGTAAGGCACATTGGTGACGCTCACCGAGTTGTTCACCCGGTAGCTGACTGTCACTCCGTCCATATCCACACCGTCGATATTCTCCGTAGGGAGGGCTACAATCTCAAGGTCGGTAAACACGGTGGCCTTGTCGCTGTCCGGGGTTATACGGTCGATGTCGATGATTTTGGTTTTCGAGCGAGGTTCAACAGTGTAAGGCACTCCGGAAAAGAGATAAGAGGTGGGGCTCATGGCGTCGGCGAAGCGGATATTCTCCATCTTAACCTCCGCTGTAAGAGCATCCTCATTGTACTTGATGCGGTAGGTGGGACCTTCAAACACCAGGCCGACACCGGTAGCCACGTCTGAAACGTAGGAGAATGAAGAGGCGCTGACGGCATCTACGATATTTTCTTCGGGATTGTCCTGCGAATCACTGCCGCAGCTCCACACACTTGCGCCTGCGATGCAGGCAATCAGCATAACTTTATTTTTCATACTTACTTAAAACTCGTTTTTATTGCTTTTAGTTCGCTTGTCCGAAATTCATTCTCAGGGTCACTCCCCATGTTATCGGGCGCCCCTTCTGGTAGAAGCTGTTGCCGATGGATTTGAAGCTGAACACATTGTATTTTGTACCTGTGAGGTTTTTGCCCCACAGCTCGAGCGCCGCCCATTTGTAGCGCACAGTCACCGAACCGCCTGCGAGGGCATAGAATGGCTGAGTGCGGGTGTTTTCCTCGTCCCAGAAAATCTTGCCGACACCTCTCACATTGGCGTTGAACTCTATCGAGTCGACAAACCTCGGTAGCGGCAGGGTATATGTGAGCCCGGCGTAGAGGGTGTTTCGCGGAGCATACGGCACAAACTTGCCAGAGAGGTCGCTGATGCCGTTGTTGAAACGGGTGAATGTGGCATGGGTGTAGCCGTATGAGGCGTTCAGCAGCCAGTGGCTGTCGGGGGCATAGCTTATCTGCACCTCCGCGCCGTAGCTGCGCGACTTTCCGGCATTGGTGGTTATTCGGCCGGTGGTGGTGCCGTCGGGAAAGGTTGTCACCTGCTGGTTGCGGCAGTCGATGTAGAAAAGGGCCAGATCGGTGAGCACCTTGCCGTCGGCGCACACAATGTGCGCTCCGGCTTCGTAGTTCCAGCTCTTCTCAGGGGCATAGCCCACAATATCGTCAATGTCATATTTCATGCCGAGCCCCATCATGCCCATGATGCGCTGCTGCAGCACATCGCTGAACATCTGGGTGTTGAAGCCGCCTGACTTGTAGCCTTTGCCGGCCGAGAGGTACACCTTGCTCTGCGAGTGCATCGGCAGGGTGTACGACACTGTCGCTTTCGGCAGAAACTCGATAAAGCTCTTGTGCAGCCGGCCAGTGTCGTCAATATCTATCTTTTCGTGGGAAAACACTGTGGGGTTGTCAGGGTCGGTGGCGTTGTACACAGTATAACCGGTATTGGCACTGCTGCGGTAGGTGAGCCCCACTCTCTCGTAGTCCAGACGCATTCCGAGGGCAAAGTTCCAGCGTCCGGCCTTGAGCTCGCTCTCATGATACAGCGCCACTCCCCATGTGGGCATCCTGAAATTGCTGCCGAGCACAAAACTGCGCTCGTCCCACTCAATCGGATAGTCCGGATTGATGTCATTTCGCTTCTCCTCGATAAGCCTCTCGATGCCGTGGTGGCGGAAAGTCACGGGGGCATCCATCGAAGTGTGCTTGTAAAAGCCGAATGCTCCGCCGAGCCACCGGTAGTGCTCCCCTACCCGCCCGCGGGCTATGACATCCTGCGTAAGCGCCCATTCGTGGCGTTTCTGGGTGAGGGTAAAGTAGTCGAGCGGCAGAAAATCCTGGTCGAGGGTCATATTGTCGTCGATATACTGCACGCTTGTGATGCCGGAGAGCGACCATCCGTTGCCGGCATACCGTATTGTCAGGCCGTCGGCAAAGCTGTTGCGCCGGTAAAAACAGGTGTCATTGTAGTTGATTTCCCCGCTCTCCTCGTAGGCATACGGGTAGCCGCTTGTGCGCGAGAGAGTGAACCATGCGCTGTTCTCGACGCTCAGCCTCGATGTCGGCTTCCAGTCGGTTTTCCATCTCAGGCTCCCCCCCTTCTCACGGTCAGCCTTGTAGCCGAGATACTCGTTCGTAAAGAGGCCTCCGAAATAGTGGAAATCGCCGGACAGCGACATGCCGAGCCCCGGTTTCAGCAACTGGTAGTGGCTCACAGCCATCCTGAGCAGATCGCCCTTGCCGGTTTCGGCCATCACCCGGCTCCCCTGATAGTTGAGCGGAGATATAGTATATATATTAATGAGTCCACCCATTGTGTTGCGTCCGTAGAGAGTGCTCTGCGGGCCGCGGATAATCTCCATTCTGGCAATGTCGGGCAGGTCAAAGTCATAGTTGTCCTTGTTGAGAAAAGGCACATTGTCGACATTGAGCCCCACCACCGGCTGGTCAATGCGCGCACCTATGCCACGCACATATATGCTTGAGGTCATGCGGCTGCCGTAGTCAGGAATATAAAAATTGGGGGCAATCTCGCTCGCACCCTTCACGGTGGCAATATTCAGACGCTCAACCTGCCGGCGGTTGATAACCGTTGAGGCAAGGGGGTGGAGCGTAAGGTCAGCCTTCTGCTTGATGGCTGTGACAGTCACCTCGCCGACAGTGGATTCAAGCGAAAAGGCCGAGTCGGCCGGTTCAGCGCAGATGGCCGCTGATGTGCCGTATATCCACAGCAGGGCTGCAATGAGCAAGCGATATTTCATTTCAGATAAATAAAGTGTAATGCGATGTTTGGATGTTTGTTGTTGTTAACGCACACGCATCTGCAAAAGTTGTGCAAAGATACTGCATATACGCGACATTGCCAACACCCCGCGCTTTTTCTGCCTATTTCATGAAGGGGGCGACGTAGGCACGCCATTTCGCGCGGGTGATGATGGAACTGCCGGCAAGATGGGCCACAACGCTGCCGAAACGCGCGCCGAATTCGTAGGCCATGCGCTCGCGGGTGGGAAGTTGCTCTGTAGGATGCTCTCTCCACCATTCGCTTATCTGCACGGCCAGTTCCTTCAGCAGCGGTTTGTCAAAACGCTTGAACTCTTTCAGACCGGAGTTGGTCATCACCCAGTCCACCAGTAGATTGCCCTCGGCGCGGGAGTCAAGGTCTTCCGGCTCGGCCTCGGGGATGAATCCGGGTCGAGGGGCGCGCTTGGCCTTGCGTTCGGCAGCCTTAAGACGCTTGCGCTCAGCGCGTTTGTCAATGTCTTCCATAATATCAATAAGTACAGCCTGCGCCTCGCGGCTTTTGAGGGGTATCTCGGTGCCGTCCTTGATATAGTTAGCAACAGCCTTGAATACAGCGAGTTGCAGCGATTCGTCGAGGGTTTCGATGGCGTCGAGCCATTCGGTGCGGAAAGTGATGTTGGTTTTGGTTCTCATAAATGTGTGTTTTTTAGTATGATGCTGCAAAGGTAATATGCGGATTGGCCGGATTTATGCGAATTTGCACATTTGAGTTTTTAGTTGTTAGTTTTTAGTTTTTAGTTGGGAAGGCGTGAGGTGTGGTACCTCCGGCACCATCT
>CAJUPZ010000008.1 GCA_910588065.1 uncultured Muribaculaceae bacterium | reverse complement strand
ACAAGGGGTCAAACAAACTTGGCCTCAGGGGGCATCCACGCTTGGGTTTTCCAATTCTCATTGAAAATGCCAAAACGACAATAATGACAAGGGGTAAGGTTTATAATTTGGAATAGACTCCGTGGGAGACGTGACGGAAAAGGATGCCGCAGTTGCGGCTCAGGAACCTCTGGAAAGTGCGGGCCAACATTCCGTTTTTCTCAGCGATGGCGATACCCTCGGCGGTGGTAAATCTTTCGGGCAAATCGGAAATGACCGCGACCTCCTGCTCTTTCATTGAGTCCTCGGCCACGACACGCTGGACAGCGGCGGCAGTGACACGGAAGTATTCAGTCAGACTTATCGCACGCTCGACAATACTGATGTCGATTGCCTTTTTCTCATCGCCACACGCCCAATCGGAGAGTGCCAGCAAAAGACAAAAGCGGACGGCATAGATTTCCAACTTGCTCGCTATTGATGTCAGCGTGTCGTTGCCCTCGCGATTGCATCGTTCGGCCACATCATTCTGCCATGAGAAAAGACGGTCAAGAGCCTCTGAAGAAAAGGGTATCATCTCCGGCTGAATCTCGCCATGCTCCCCAATGGTGGGTACAATCCCAATCAGTCTGCCGAGAATAGATTTCCATTCGGCTGCGATGTCGAATGCCGGGGCCTTACGCTCTCGGTTCCATTTCACTTTTCTCTGGTCGGAGGGCATCACATAGAGTATGCGCTCCATGAATCCGTTGGCGTTGCGGTTGTTTCCGGCAAGCTCCACCAATATCTTTGGCTGGATCGTGCCGATTACGCAAAGGAACGGATTCCTGATGAACACGCCGCTCTGACTGCTTTTGCGGTCGGACATGGCAACCTTGTGGTTGAACACCGACATCCAGAACTCCGATTCCGAACCGTTGTTATAGCGGTTGAAGTTCTTGAACCACCCGGCAAGTTCATCGGAAACGAGGCAAAGGCCGCGAGGATTCTCCGAGAGAATGCGGTGGACGGCTTCGGGTGTCACGTCCTGCATTGTGAAACGCTTCCTTATCGGTTCGACCGGATTCTGCTCATAGCCGTTGGCTGTCCTTTCTTTCGGTGGCAGTTCCATTGCCGCATTGTAACGTTTGAGTGCTTCGGCATGGAGTGCCTCCTGCTCCGCGTCGAAGTCAATCAAGGGCTGCATGGCGAAACTCAGAGGATGGCTCTTGTTTGAGCCGGGCGAGCCTACAAGGGCAACGAAAAGAATGACATATTCTTTCCATCCTGTCATGTGCTCCACCGCGTGGGTGTTACCGACTGCCGCTGCCATTGCCGTGAGCATAGACCCTGCAAGATAATCAGCAGGAAAACCAAGAGTGGCATGAGCCTCATTTATGATGCCTTGTAATCTTGAATGCAAGACATCAAGGGGAAACTTGTTGGTTATCCGTTGATTAACCGAGGTTGCCGTACAGCCGTCTTGATTGCAGGTGGTTAGACTATTGGCTGATTGGTCAGCTCCTTTGATTGCAACCATATCAATGTGAGCAGTCATATCAGCGGTTTCAGTCGCTTCAGTGACCGTAGTCGCTTTGCTCTTCTTGTTGGCGGTGGATGATTTCTTCCTGCTGCCACTGGAAGTCTTTGCAGGGGTCTTGGATGCTGTTTTTTCCTCTTTCATTTGCGGCCTCCTTTCTTCGTTGTATCAGCCGGGGATAGATAACCCACGGCGTTGCCGCTGACAAGTTTGCTCTCAGCCCAGACAAGCAACTCATCTTTCTTGAAGTGGAGTTTGTTGCCGAACTTGTAGAACGGTATGCCGCTTTCGGGGTCGCTCGTCATCTTGTAGAGCTGACCTTTTTTCATCGGGTAGCCGTTCTCTTTGAGAAAAGCCAACGCACCCTCCGAGTCGAGGGAATTGGAGTCATTCTTTTTCTCGCCCTTTGCTGCCTCCGCTATTGCGGAGAGCAGACCGTTGCGGTCGAGATACTCGTCAACCGCACCCTTCACGATGAGGGCGAGAGCCTCCATGAAGGGCATTGTCATCAGTTCTTGAAGATTCATAACTGTACGTGGATAAGTGGTGTTTGGGGAATGAAAAATTTTACTATCGTTCATCGTTTAAGGTGGATGAAATGATATGAAGTGTCTTCTTCATACGCGTCTTGGGGGTGTTGTCAGTCAATGGCAAACTGCGTCACTCAGCCCGACGACTACACCCGGAGGGAAAAAGGCTGAATGACGATTGCAAAGATAATAAGTGACTTTCGTCATGCTTACACGCAAAATGCGGCAAATCGATGAAATATTATTTATTTTCGCCCGAACTGCCCCGACCGGAAGGGCAATAAAAAAGCGGGGCCTTGCCACCCTGCGCTTGATTGCGCACCTTTGGCGAGGTCTCGTAAACGTATATTTCCTTATGTCCACCCTTTGCGTGGGTGATGTGGCAGGGGTGCAACGGATGCCACCGCTCCTTAGACGGTGATTCGGTCCTGTTGCGGTGTGGATACTCTTTTGGCTATGCCACCGCGCACCAACCCCTATGCGTGTTCTTCAGGAATACACGGGAGGCGCATTTTGCCGAGGTCAGTGAATGAAGTGGCTACTGCCACCTGACCGAATTTTCTAACACCAACGAAAAGAAAAAGGTTCAGTGCGGTCTGGCAAAATTGTTATTTTTTATTTCCCAAGCCCTTTCTTCTTGCCGGATTCTTTTTTCAGCGGCAAAGATAATATGCTCATGTCGGGATTTCCAAATTTTTTCGGTGCTGTTCCGTGATTTTCCGTTTTAGTTCCGAGGTTTTCCGTTCTTTTTCCGTACTTTTCAGAACATTCATTGATTCATGTATTAGCAAAAGCCACCGGGATCCCTCCCGATGGCCACCACTAAATCCACGTCAAGAATGAAACAAAAACATTATGACGTTGAATTATATCGCAAATATAGTCTTTTATTCTCAGTTACACAAGGATAAACATTCCTCCGAGAAAAAAGGTTGTCCGTTATTCTGCCCTGGTATCAAAGGTTATTTTCCCGAGGCTGTTGATTGCCTTCTGCTTGCGCGAGTCTATCACATGGAGATATTTCTCCGTCATTTTGATGTTTGCGTGTCCGAGCAATGACGATACTGTCTTGATGTCTGCTCCGGCATTGAGAAGATTTACCGCAAAACTATGTCGGGCGCAGTGCCACGTTATCTTCTTGTTGATTCCGGCCTCCTTGACCCAACGGAGCAGATGTTTTCTCGCTGTTCCCTTATGGGGTAAGTCAAATATCTTTTGGGAGTAATCATCATTCTCCGGCTCACCGATAAGTTTAAGGAGTTCATCATTGAGTGGCGTTACCACGGCGGCATGTGCGCTCCTGCCAGCCGCTTTTTTCTGATTGAACCTCATCACCATTGCCTCATAATCAATGTTTGAGAATGTCAGTTCAGTGACATCACAGAATCTCATACCGGTGTAACAGCAGAAGATAAATGCCCTCTGCACCTCACGATGTTCGCCCTTATATCTGAAAGTGGCAAGTTTCTTTATTTCTCTTGGTGAAAGAATCTCCTTCAGCATAACATTGGTGTCATAGATTATGCGTATCCCCCGGCATGGATTCTTCTTTATCAAATCCTCATCAACTGCGTCAGCTATAACTTTCTTGAACCAATGGTAATTCTTTCTCGGTCCCTCTCCGGTACATTTCTTTCGCAGATAGTTGGTGAACCCAAGAACCATATCGGGTGTAATTGCGTCCATAGGAAGAACTTCCTTGTACTTGGCGAATCGTGGAGTTTCCTCAAGGTATTCGATGAACCGGATATAAGCGTATTTGTAAGACTTCTGCACAGGTATCGTGAAAGCCTCGTTATCCCGATGATTGCGGAAATACCTGAGGAAGTTGCACTCCTTTTCCTTTTTCAGTCGGTATCCTTTTCTGTCTTCAAGCATCTCCTGCTCTTTCTCAAAACGAATCTTCTCTGCGAGTTGCAGAGTGTTCTTGTTTTGCTGTCGTTCCTGAGCATTTCTTGGAGCCGCCCAGATATAGAGGTTCAACGCCTCTGTCTTTCGGTTGTGTCTTATCTTGTATTTAGGTTTTCCTTTCATTGCGCCCTCGGTATAGAGAACATGGTTTCCGTCATCATCATATACTGGCGATTCCGTTCTCCCGAGATAATACTCCAAGAACAGGCTATATCGTCCATCGGTCATCTTCTTTTGGAAGAGCCTTGGATTCTGTTTTAATTTATTTGGTTGTCTGCCCATAATCAATTAATTTTGTGTTGTGGCGCAAAGATAACTCCATGTTGGGAAACACGAAAATCGCCCTCAACAGATATTAACAATTAGCCGAGAGAAAAGATGTACTAAAGTCGTACTAATTGAGAAAATTGATAGAAATAAAGGAAAACGAATAGAAAACCAAGTCAATCTAATACACTGATAACCACTCAAATAAATTCTATTGGATTATATCCGTTTTACCTATGATAAAACATACCTTACCTTGTTATATATTACACTTTGGCTACTGCAATAGCGTTTTCTCTGAGTACCTTTGCATCAAAGAAAGCATTTACAACAATTCTTACCTTACCCTCTTTAGCAACGGTGTAAGGGTCTACAGTCAAATCAATAGAACCCCATTGGCCAATTGCGAGCTGTGAGAAGTCACCATAAGCCATATTAGTTGCAGCAACGTTTGAGGTGTTGTAAACCTTAGTTCCATCAATCTCACCACGCTCCATTACAAGCTCAGTTGACTTTGCAGATTTAGCCATAGAGCGGAATGTAGCTTTTGCTTTATTGCTCATCACATAAGCACACTCTCCAATAACATTTGCATCCTCTACACCTGCTTCAAGTTCACAAAGGCCCTTGAAATCTGATACTGTGGGAATCTCTTCACCTACAAAAAGGCCTGCGGGCTGGGTTGCGGTGCCCTCTTCTGCTCCAAGGATAGTAGCTTCAAGTTTGCTGTTAATGGCATTAATCAAATCCTGTCTAAGCATATTTTCTGCATCTTTGCTATCCTGTACAAGGAACTGCTTAGATACATCAACAAAAGCGGTTAGGCGCTTAGGGGATAGTTTTACGTTGCTAAAAGTGGGGTTGCCGTCTTTTGCTTCAACGGTTTCACCCTCCCATGCTACCTGAGAACCATTCATAACAGGTATTTGTACATCACCAACAAGACCACTGATAAATTTTGCTCCTGCCTGTACAAGTACATTCTTGGCGCGGAGTGGTTCTAAGATGTCATAAAGTTCTGTTGCTACTACATCTTCACCCTCTGAGGCTACAGTAATATCTCTTTTCTCTACAGGAATTTGAATCTGCCCGCCATAAGATAGGCCGCTTTTTCTCATTTCCTCTGTACCTGCTGCACAAATTGCAAGGGCTGCGTTGTCAAGACTTCTGTTGTTAGCGATGTCGTTAATTGCCTTAATAAGTTTAAATTCTTTTTCCATTGTGTTTTTATTACGTTTATTACGTTTGTTTTCTTCATCAGGCTGCTTTTCTACCTCCTGATTATTTGTATTATCTTTTTCATCAGGTAGGGATTCTTCTTCTTTTTCCTCTACCAATTTTTTACTGTTATCAATCATCTCTCTGAGGCAGGAATTAAACTCATCTTTTTCCTCCTCTGTAAATAATCTAATATCATTTTTACAGGATTCAATAATACCCATTGCCTTACTCTTCAGTTCTGCATTCTTTTCCTTTGTTTCATCAGGCAGGGAATTAATCTCATCCTCATAGCGTTTTAGTTTTTCATCTACTTCCATAATATTCTGCTGTATTTCCTCAAATCTCTTTAGGCAGGAGGTTTCACTATAGGCAGGTTGAAAAACAGGTGCAACATCATACAGAGCATTAATCTTATAAATATCTCTGTAAATCTTACCATCTCTCTTATACCATTTTTCTGCTCCTTTGTCTGAGGGGTCAATGGTGAAACAAAATGAGCTGCTTGTTAAGTCACCCCTTTGCAGATACTCTAATAGTTCATTTCCTGCGTCTGTATTAGGAGCTTCAAAAGAATATCTCAGGCCATAATCATCCAAAGAGAGTTTTAATGAGCCAATACCATTTTTACTTCTTGCAAGCACTTTATTAGGTTCATGGTTCAGACGTGCAAATACATCACTGTTTAAAATTGTTTCCTCTGTTATTGCTCCTGATTTAATTGTTTCAATCCACCCAATATCATTAGACTCACTATTAAACCTAACTGCATAACCCTCCACCAATCTATCAGACAGAGAAAAATCTGACTCAAATTTTCTTAGTTCCTTGTTCTGTTTCATTTACTATTGTATTTTGTTCTATATCCGTAAAAGGAATTATGTGTTTATCTCCTCCATCTATCTGTGAATATCCTAACTCCTGCCGTACCTCATTAATACATAGCACACCATTAGAGAGTAATGTATTATAATAGGTTGCAGTTGCAGATTTATCAGTTTTTAGGATGGCTGTTTCATCAAGGTTTATAAATAAATCTGACTGAGGCAATAATTTTCTTGTAAATTCTTGTTCAATCATCACAACATAGGGCTGTAATGTTTGGAGTAAAAATTGTTGTTGTGTTGCCTCTAAGGTTGAGAATGAGGAATGGCTTAAATCACCTAATAAAACAGGGGATATGCCAAAAAATCTCGCTATATCCTGAATATTATATAACCTACTCTCTAACATTTGGGAATCAGCGGCATTTTGTTGGATATTCTGATAACTCATATTACCCTGTAAAATAGCCAATCCTAAGCCTCCATTACTATAAGCCTGATTCCATGAGGTTCTAATATCTTTTCTTTGCTGCTCTGATAATTGCCCTTGTACAGTTAGAACCCCTGCCAAATTACAACCATTTTCAAAGTAATTTTTACAACTGTTTTCTGTAGCATGAGATATATTTAGAGTGCGTGAGGCATATTTTATAACTCCTTGGCCGTTTACTCCATCATCACTATTTTTTACTAAATGAATCATATCACAGGGCAGAATCTTTGTTTTAGATACCTTTGAGGCTGTATAACTTAATTCTCCTGTTGATTCATTGTAATTAATTGTAACTTCACTTGGTTTCAGATAGACCAATTTAGTTACTACCCCTTTTTCTCTACCAATCCACGCAAAACCATTTCCATTTAATAGTACTGACTCAATTAGCTTCTTGATAAAGTTGTAGCGCGTCATTAATCCACATTCAATAGCAAAGGTTACAGGATGATTTTCTATTACGTTGCTGTGCATACCATTCCTTTGCTTGACTTGTATAGGAATGATGGCTATAGAATCAGAGATTAGTTCCACTGCTCTATATACTGCACTGATATTCCTGCTTTGCTCATTATTTAATAGGGTGCTGAATGTTAGAGCGTCAGACCAACTATTAACATACTCAGGAATCTTTGAGCGCTTTTCCTTTTGTAATTTATATCCAAATAATTTCATATTACCGTTATTATATTGTTATACCGTGGCTCTTGCAAATAACCTCCTAATGCCTGAATCATTGCTATAACTCCATCTATTTTCATTTGTGGAGATGTTTTGATAGGCTTAATATTTTCGTTGTGGTCTGATTTTAAAGATACATTTGCGAAGCACCATCTTGTAACCTCATTATTATCTAATATTACTTTATCCATCTTAATAAGCCGCTCAAATTCCTTGGTGGGTCTGTTGAAGTTCCAAAGTGCTTGTGAAAATGGCTCTAATGGTAAACCCTTTTCTGTAGCATCAATTGCCCACTGAGTTGCATTATAGCTATCATAGAATATCTTTTCAATGCAAATATTATGATTCTGTAGGGTGAGAATATCTTTAAGCACAAAATCATAATCTGTCACATTTCCTGGAGTTATTATTAGTTCCCCTTTCCTTTTCCAATCCTTATATATCTCTGAGTTGCTATTATTTGTAAGACAGGATTCAGGTAAATAATAACGGTTAATGAAATATAGCTTATCATCTAAGGGAATTAATATTGCAAGGGCTGTTAAATCTGAAACCGCTGCAAGGTCTACCCCAATAAAGCAATTATATCCACTGAAATTATTTAGGCTGATATTCTTTGAGCATCTTAAAATTTCCTCTGCTGCTATCCATGTATCAATTGAATTTACCCAACAATTGAAATTCTTTGTTTTTATTCCTGCCTCTAAGGAGATATTATTAGATGCTTTAGTTACTTGTTGGGCTAAATACTCTTTTCTTACTGTCACTCCTAAAGATGGATTAGCTTTTACCCATACATTCTCATCCTTATAATTATCTGTATCATCTAAAGTAAAAATAGCGGCAAATTGTGAATCATCCTCTATCAGTCCATTAAGAATCTCTAAGCACGTTTTTCTATAGGAGTAACAGAAACCAAATTTATTAAATCCTGCTGTAGTTATTATTATGCCTAAAGAGTTTGTGCGCATACCCTGAGAAGATACCATTACATCCCACAACCTACTATCTGGCTGCTCGTGGCACTCATCTAAGCAAAAACAGTAACTGTTATATCCATCATTGCCTGAAGCATCAGAGGATAGGACTTGCAAGAATGATTTTGTTTTGTCAAATTTGATTTTATCTCTATAGCGCTTGAAATACTTTCCTTTGGAGTCTATGGAGCTGAGGAAGTTGGAGGCCATATCAAAACATATCTTTGCTTGCTTGGCACTGTTTGCTACTAACTCAACTTCTGAACCGTTTTCCCCATCAGCCACTAACATATACAAACAAATAGCCGCTACAAGTGCCGTTTTACCTGATTTTCTTGCTAACTCTAAATATACATAATTCACTACTCTCCTATCTGTACCCTTGTAATAGAATCCAAATATATTGGCAATTATCCAAACTTGATAGGGTAATAGTATGAAGTTTTTTCCGTTGTGCGCTCCTGTGTAATGTTTTAACTTGGATATGAAATTTATAACCCTGTCTACTGCCTCAGGTCTAAATTCATACTTATCAAACCATCTTAAAAATCTCTCACAGGCTAATTTTATATTATTGCATGCTGTAATTTCACCTGATATAACCTTTTCTGCATACTCTTTATAATTCATGTAGTTAAGTTATTTATAAAATCCTCTGAATCATCCTCTGCAATATCCGTGATTTTATTGGCTGCATAAGGAGATAGGCCAAGGTGCTGAATCTGTTTAAGAATTGTAGCCTGTAAATCTTTAAGGGTGGCTAATAGAGGATTTTTCTTATAAGTTGCTTTATCAAACATCCCTATATTTTTTAATTCCTCCTTGCATTCAAAATATAAGCTAATATTATCCTCTAACAAAGATAAAATCAATTTCCATTCTCCCTTAATCTCTCCATATTTTTCTGTTAGATATGATTCTATTAGCTTGATATACTTTTTTACATCTTTCTTCTTCATATTGTAAACAGTTTTTCTATTGAGCCATGTTTTTTCCCTCCAATTTGCACATTCAGAGGCTTAGACCATACACACTTAAAATCTTTGGGGGCTGAATACTCTGATATATACACCTTATGCCCCTGAGATGCTTTAAACCTGCACCACTCCCAAAATATATCATGGTCAAAAGTAATGTTATAGCCTAATGTATCTTTATAGGGAGGGTCACAATATATCACAGAATTAGGAGGAGTTTTTAAGGAGATATAATCAGAGTAAATAAATTGGATATTATCTAAATTCTGATTTAGGAAATTGTTTCTTAGCTCCCTTTGGAAATCTCTACTTTTACTTACTCCACAATATCCTGGAAAAAAGTTACCCCTAAATGAGCAAACAAAACCACAATAACCTACATACCAATCAGGATAATTCTTTTTATTGTTTCTCACCTCCTGCCATTCCTCCTTTGTGATATGTTTTGGAAATACCCCACCTAATTGCTTATATTTTAGGAGAGCTATAAGATAATTATTTACATCAGCCCCAATTTTAAGGTGATGGGGAATTTTATCTATCATGTTACACCCTCCTACAAATGGCTCAATATAATAGGTAGATTGGGTGAGATATTGTGTTAGGAATGGGAGGAGGTCTTTTGCTATTCTTCTTTTACTACCCTGATATACCATAATTGAATTGAGGTTTAAATTTGTTGCTGTCAATTAGAGAAAAAGGAGATTTAAAACTGTCTATTTTGTCTACCCTATGATAGAATGTTGTTGTTCTTACTTTATCTTCTTTCTCTTTATTATTCTTATTAGTTATATCTATATTCTTATATTCTTTATTACTAACTATCTTGGCGATTTTCTCTAATTGACACTTCTTTACTTTAAATCCAAAATTCTCCTCAATATAAACCATGTTTTTTCTTAGGCTTAATTCAGGGTTATAGAGTTTAAGTAAATCTGAGTCACTGAGCTTATTGGGCGAAGTGGCGAGGCTGAATCTTTTACAGAACTTATAAAGATAGGCTCTACTTACTTTTATTCCTGAGTCCTGTAATTGTTTGAGGTTTTCTTTTACATTTAATTCAGGGTCATAGTTCTCCTTGATTAAACCCTCTAATATTTCAGAGGCTAATTTATCCCTCTCCCCAACGGTTAAACCTGTCTTATAGATTATTCCTCTTTTAGGGGCTTTGCTTTTGAGATAGTTAATATTGTCACTATATCTCTGCTCTATTTCTTCAATGGTCAGAGAATAAGCATTAGTGGCATTTCTTTTCAGATATTCAGTATCAAAAACGCCATCAGAGTTATCACAGAAAGTATTTATATCAACCCAAGCACAATAAACTAAATCATCTATCTTAATTTCAGGGTTAATAATTCTCCTGAGGCACATTCTTTGAAATATCCTCTTCCTCCTGTTTTCTCCATCCTTAAGAGTGTTGACGTTGTAATATAAGCTAAAATAATTATCATCTATCTTTTGCCATTTTCCATCAATCCACTCACTTTTCTCAGGTCTATAGGTATATTTAAATCTATGCTTGTTGATACTCATAAATGAATCAAAGTCCATTTCTGCTATATTTCTGAGGAGATATTTTGAGGGTTCTATGGGGGTTACATCCTGCTCTATGCCTGATTCTACCTCTGTTTCTACCTCTTTATAACCAATCTCCTCTTTACTGTAAATATAACCACTAACACCATACTCAACATTCAGGGCGGGGTTAGTTTTACAAGTACCATTAAAATATTGACTTGGGCGAGAGCTGCACTTATCCTCAATCTCCTCACCTGTCATCTTTTCAATATCCTCAAAGAGTGATTCAGTGATAGATTTAAATTCCTCCTTGGTTGTAATCAGAGAATCAAATACATAAATGAGCCTGAATCTAAGACCTTTGCAAGTACCATCCTCTCTATAGGTCATATTACTGAATGAGGTATGGTAAATGGTAGGAGTATAGAGAAGTGAATCAATAAAAGATGCAATAGATGTGTATGAGGTTTTATCTATATCAACACAAACCATCTGAGCACCCACAAAGAATCTATCACACTTTGCAGATAATGTGAAATAGCCATCTTTTCTCCTGTATGTAGTCATTCCCTCTGCATCAGGAAAACCACTAAAGAGATTGCAAAAAGTGTGGCCTGAGGTAATCTTTTCTGCAAATTCTGATACACTTAACTCCTCCTCTTTAAAACAGATTTTTGAAGTTATACCATTAGCCCTCTTAATCTCTTTATTCTTTTCATTATTTGAGCTTCCTATAACTGCATTGGCTATATCTTTGCTCTGATAGGCTTCTTTACTGATTGAAACCCTAATTTTATAGTTTATATTAGATTGCATAATAGTTATTTTTTATTTAGTTATTATTTTTCTTTTTGGGGTTCTTGGTGTCTTGAAAATTCCCCATTCTTCACCATTTTGTTATATTTGGCGTGGCCGTAATATAATTTGGCCTGTTTTCTGTTTTCAAATTCTTTCCCAGTGGGCAAATGTGTAAACATAATTCTATTTATTTGTTTAAGTTACGTTTTTAAAAAGGGTGCATCAGGCTATTTTCCCAAACCACCTGAGCCAATAAACTTATAATTTCAATTTTTCTTTAATCTTGCTTCTTTTCAAGTTCTTCCTTAATTTTCATCAATAATCCAACAACCTCTCTATAGGGCTGCTGCATCAGATAGCTAATAATTGCGTTAATTGTTTCCTCGCTCATCATATTCTGTAAAGTATTTAGTTATATCAATTTTCTGTGATGCTAAATTATAGGGTATTAGATAGGTAGGGTAATCCTTATAATAACTTTTTCCATAATTCTTAGTAGGTATTCTCCAATTCATCACCTGCAAACTATCCATATTAATATTAGATAGGTTATAAATATAGGCTGTGGATTTATTTTGGAGAACAATGTATAATAAACCTGTAGAATTTATTTCTGTGGAGTATTGAAGCATCCTGTTATATTTATCTACTTTTAATTCTGCTGTTGGATATTTCAATATTTGCTCCTCTGTTTTATATCTCTGTTTTACCTCAATACTATACTTTAACTTCTTTCCTTGATAATCTATTTCATTAACCAAGTCTATATATGCGTATTGTTCAATTGTTGGAGTGATAGAGAAATTATTAACCCCTATTCTCTCATAATAATCTGTTAGTAGTTTACAGGTAACAAATCTTCCTGCATCTTCATTTATAATTGGGTAGTCCTCAGATTTAACCCCCTTATAAGCCTGCATTTTCATAATATCAAAGGTTTTTAAAGTAATTATAAATAGCCTGAATAGCTGAAATTAGAGTAGTCAGACAAAAAGCACGGATAATAAATAAAATTCCGTGTGATAGTGGTGTTAGAGCTGGATATACAACTACCAATGAAACCACCAAGGCAGCAATAACTAAAATTAGCTCCACCCAATTAATTTTCCTGAAATAGGCTGCAATTTTGTTTCTCATAATATTTTATGTTTTTAGATTTCAGATATAAGGATTTTAACCCCATCATAACCGCAAAATAAGCGTTTTTAGACTTTATTTCACTTATAAGGCTTATTAACAGTTCTTAACAAATAAAGTGGGTTGTTTCTGATATTTACCCCTCTTTTTAAGCCAATTTCCCCCTGAATAAGTGGAAAATAACCCACCCTTATATTTTTTATCACAAATTAGGCTCTTAACTCCATCTCAGGCGCAAAACACTATATTTCAACTTCCTGATATACCTGTAAACCTTATCTAAAAAAAAGAATATGCCAACAATAAACAGACCCACTAAAAAGAAACCTGATACCCCTTACAGGAAAACAGGGAGAAATATTGACGCCTCTAAAATTTATAACTCATCTCTATGGCGGAATTTAAGGCTCGCTCATATCACCGCCCATCCCCTCTGTGAAAACTGCTATAAGGAGGGGAGAATAACGGCGGCTCAGGAAGTTCACCACGTCAAGCCCATCCTAACAGGGCAGAATATAGAAGAGATGCAAGAATTAGCCTATAACCCTGATAACCTTTTAGGCCTCTGCCAAGAATGCCACCATAAGATTCACCAACAACTCAGGAATAACCCCTAAATAGAAAAATAGCCCTACCTTGTAAGTAGGGCTATTTTATTTTGCTTGATAGTATATTATATTATTATATCTATCTTATTATAATTATAAAAAGAAAGAAGATAAAGTTAAAGAACAACAACTGCTATAACAGTACGGAAAAACCAATCACTTTTATTTGGCCTGTAATTTTAATCTCTGCATCTCATATTTCACTATCTCATTATTTTGCTTAGCCTCATCAATATCTGTCAGAGTTATTTGCTTGCCTAATATGTCGCTGAATATATCTCTCAACTCTTCAACCTTATCAGCCTGTAATAACTCATACTCCTTAATAATAAACTCTATCATGGCTAAGCCGTACTCATCACTAAGATTCTTTACAACCCAATCCAAGCAAATACCCTGCCATAGGTCACGCAAAGATAAATTACAGCCATCTAAGCCTGAAAACACCTCTCTAAAAAATATTCTCCATCCCTCTGCTCTTTTCAGTGTTGTAACAGGTCTAACAGGTGCAGGGGTAGATTGTACTTTAGAGGTAGTGTTATCTATCAGTCCTAAGGTTGTTGCACTCTTTAAGGTCTGTTTAATGGCTATGCCTCTTTGTTGTAGGGGAGTAACGTTTTTATATACCTGCTTAATCATTTTTTCATCTGTGTGGCCTGTGTAGTTTATTATTGTTTCCATAGGAACTCCTTTCAGGCATAGGTTAGTAACAAAGGTGTGGCGGCCTTGGTGAGGGTGAAGCATATCACATAATCTCACTAACTTAGGGGTCTTGATGCCGTTTTTAATGGTGTATTGCTTAACCTCCTCTGTTAGTCCTGCATCTTCTGCTACATCTCTGATACAATCTCTTAACCGTTTTATATCTGAAAAAATATTATAGTGGTGTTTGTCAAAATACTCCTTACACTTTTTATATAGTGCAAGCGCCTCAGGATAGTATATATCTAATGGCACAATACATTCTACGCCTGTTTTTTGTGTGGTAAAAGTTACAAAGGTTTTACCGCTATCAGTTAACAAATCACCCTTTAATATATTAGGTATGTCAGATTTTCTAAAACCACACCAACACATGAGTACAAATATATTCTTGTAAAATTCTTTTTGCTCATCCTCACAGTTAACTATACGGAACTTCATTATTTGCTCTTCTGTGAGGGGTGAATATTGCTCTGTTTTTTCCTCAGAAGTTAGTTTTGGTTTCAGTAGTTTTACTTTTTCCAACTTATACTGTTCTATAGGCTTAGGCAGGTGGCCATTCTCATTCATCCAATTAAAAAACGCCTTAGTCTGTAATATATAGGTATCTATTGAGCTATCAGCAATATCAGTAGATTCTCTGTAGTACTGTTGGTATCGCCCTAAGAATCCATCCTTTAGCTTGGTTATATCTATAGAGCCATTATCCTTTTCTACCCAATCTAAAAATTTTTTCAGTTGGTAAATTTTACCACTTCTTTGCTGTCGTTTATATCCTATTTCAAACTTTATAATCTCTTGTTCTTTTTCATCTTGTGCAACTTTTAGCTTGTTTTCTAAACTCTGTAATTTGGAGTCAAAAAACTCGCTAACATACTTCTCGCTTAATGTTTTTAGGTTGTGTTTAGAGTTAACTTTTGATTTAGTTGTAGAGGTTTTCGTGGGGGTAGTTTTTCTTTTAATCATTTGTTTAGGCTTTTGGATTAATGTTGTATCAGACGGCACAGGTTTTGCGTTTTCCCCTGTCTGATTTTCGCCGCAAAGATAACACGCTTTTTCCATTATTGCAAACGTAATTTCATCTAAAAGCCTGTTTGTGGTCAAATTTTGTAGTCGCTCTTCTGCTGTTAGCCCTGCATGAATGTAACATCTTTGCCGCCTCATATCCCAATCCCTCTCATATATTTTGGTGTATGTGTTGATTTTCTTCTGTTGGCCAAAAAGTCTAATAATGGCGTATATAGCAGCAGGGTGAGATTTCACCTTTGGCCTCCTCAGGTTGAAGTTCACTGTTACCCCTGAGCCTATAAAAAAGTGTGGTTGAAAATTGTGGTTAGAATTTGTGGTTACGGTTTTCACGGAATTTTCAAGGCTTTTCAAGAAAATTATAAGTCCTTGATTATTAGCATTTTTATTGCACTCTTTAGAGGGTTTTGACATACGCAGAATAAAACATATTCGGGGGTTCAGGCGTTGAAAGAGTAAACAGAATTAACTAAAATCATAACCTGATATGGAAAAATATGACAAGAAACCCAAAACGAGCGCATGGCTGATTATAGGTGTGCTTGTTCTCATCGCTTTACTGATAGTATGGCTCACTGTGGCAGACTTCACCGGCAACACTGATGTCAATGCGGTAGTGTATCCCGCCGTCAAAGGAGCGGCGATGCTCCTTGTGCCATGATACTGTGTGCCATAGGAGCAAGCACCTGGCTGGTGTGGGCCCTGATAGGGATAATTGCCGGATATATGGCCGGCAAGCTGCTCTATAACCGCGGGGTGCCTGTGTTTGCAGCGCTCTGTGTCGGGATTCTCTCTGCTGTCGGCGGCGGATATGCTTTCATCCGCTGGTTTGGCCAGAATGACTATGGACAGACAATTTCACTGGTAGGCGCGGCAGTTGTGGCGGCTATTGTGCTGTGGTGTCTGTATTTTATTTTCGGGCGCAAGCCGCAGGATGGCGAGGAATAATTCTTACGGATACCCTGATATATGAAAAAGCGTCGGGAGCATGGACTCAGTGGTGAGTGTGCTCCCGATTTTTTTGATGATATATGGTCGGGTCAGAACGGCTTGCGATACTTGTCGTTTGAGCCGATATCCTCAAGGATGCTGAGATAGGAGGAGTAGCGGCTGGCGGCGATGGTGTGGTCATTCACTGCCTGACGCACTGCGCAGCCGGGTTCGTGGGTGTGGGAGCAGTTGTTGTATTTGCAGCCGGCGGATGTGGCGAATATTTCCGGGAAATAGTGGGCTATCTCGGTGCGGTCCATGTCTACTGTCCCGAATCCTTTCACTCCGGGGGTGTCGATAATCCGGCCTCCGGGAGCCGGGAGCTCGAACATTTCGGAGAATGTTGTTGTGTGCATGCCGGTGTCGTGCACAGTGCTGATTGCGGCAGTGCGCAGGTCGAGTCCGGGTATAAGGCGGTTTATGAGCGAGGTTTTGCCCACGCCGCTGTTGCCTGACAGAAGGGTTGTTTTTCCGGCGAGCAGCTGCCTCAGCTCATCCACTCCCATGCCTGTTTCGGCTGAGGTGTGCACAACATTGTAGCCGATCGAGCGGTAGAGATATGTCACCGCATCGAGATATTCGGTGCGCTCCTCATCGCCCTCGCACAGGTCGGCCTTGTTGATGACAAGTGTCGCAGGCACATTATAAGCCTCGGCTGTAGCGAGAAATCTGTCGATGAAAGTTGTTGAGGTGACCGGATGGAACAGCGTGGCTATCAGACACACGGCGTCGATGTTTGCGGCGATGATGTGGGCCTCCTTGCTGAGGTTGCTTGCCCGGCGAATGATGTAGTTGCGCCGGGGGGTTATCGCGGTGATGTATGAGTCGCCGTTGTCGTTAGGTTTCACCTCTACAATGTCTCCTACAGCCACGGGGTTGGTCGTGCGGATGCCTTTGATGCGGAAGTTTCCTTTGATTTTGCATTGCAGTTCAGAGCCATTGTCGGTCTTGACAACGTATGAGCTGCCGGTGTTTTTAATAACTGTTCCGGTCATTGCTGTGTGGGAAAAAAATCAGAGGGCGTTTCAAAATATCAGCTTTTGACGCGCCCTCGGTAAAAGGTGGAAAGTGTATGCGGCCTGTGGCCGTGCGGGGATGCATTACTGCACGAGACGAACAAGAATCTCTTTTTCGTCTTCGCAGTCGTCGAAAGCCACTTTGCCTTCGCGTGCAAGCCAGCCGAGGGCTGCGTAGATCTCTTTTTCTTTGAGCTTGGTGATTTTTTTGAGCTGTTTCATGCCAAGAACGTCAGCTTCGTTGAGAGCATTCCATGTAAGACCAGCCCATGTGCCGATAGTCTCTGTGTTCATTGTTTTAAAATTATTTTGTTAGACATAGTTTTGGTGTGCCATAAACTTATGTGCGTTGCAAAGTTACGACATTTTCTATATTTATCCAATTTATTAACTAACAAATTTTCAGGCTTATAGGTTCAGTATTCTCCGGTGCCCTGTCCGGCGGGCTGAACAATTACTTTGTGAATGGCAGCGCACGCTCGCGCGCAATGCCGAGCTGCATCGCTCTCTCGGCGTCAGACTTTGCTTCCTCAGCGCGAAAACGCTTTTTGTTGAGCATGGCTCTGTATAGATACAGCTCACCCTCCAATGGGTTGATTCTCAGACCTTCAGCGATGTCCTGCGATGCGTCGTTGAGGTTTTCGGTCATAATGCGGCAGAATGCTCTGGCGGCGTAGTACTCGGCCTGGGGATTCGCTTCAATGACTTTTGTGAGAGGGGAAATGGCTTCGGCATATCTGCCTGTGGCTGTGTAAAGCGAGCCGGCGGCAATATTTGTGAGAATATCGTCGGGAGCATATCTGGCAAGGGTGTCGAGGTCGGCTTCGGCTTTCTGCCATGCGTTTTTACGGAGATTGGCCGTCAGCCTCATTGTGCGCGCCTTTACGTTTGTGCTGTCAATGGCAAGGATAGTGTTGCAGTCGCAGAGCGCTTCTTCGGTGCGGCCGTTGGCTTCGAGCACGGTGGCTCTGTTTGCAAGCACCGGAATGGCACGCGGTGCGATATTGCAGGCGTCGTTGAGGGTTTCAAGAGCAAGGGAGTCGCGCCCCTGGTAAAACTGTAGCATGCCTATGTTTGAGAGCATCAGCAGGTTTGCCGGGTTTGCCGGATCTGATTTGATAGCCTTGCGGAGGGAGTTCTCAGCCAGTTGCCAGTCGCCGCGTGCTATCGCGCTGTCGGCCACGCTCATCATTTTCACATACTCGCTTTCATCGTCAAGAGTGCCTGCTATAGAGGTGAGGAAAGGCAGTGTGAGTGTCAGAAACAAAATTATTTTACGTGTCATGCGGCAAAGTTACGCACCGGCGGGTTTAACTATAGTGAAATGGTGCATAAATATTGTTAAGCAGAACCGAAATGACCTGCAGAGCGTTAGTTTTAATAAACCATTGTAAGATTCATCATTCATGAACACCCGTATTTTATATCTGCTTATGATTATGGCTGCAAGCGTGGCCGCGTCCTGCGACAGCGAGGTATGGGACGACCTGCCCACCCCCGTTGCCAAGTTTTTCACTGACTATTTTCCCGGTCAGGAGGTGAGTGCCTACTCAACCTCTGACAGCGGAAGCGTGGCACAGGTGAAAAACGGTGTCACTGTGACTTTTGATTCAGGAAACGCGTGGATAGATGTCAACGGCAACGGTAGCACATTGCCCGATATTTTTCTCTATGATCAGCTGCCGGAGGCGTTGTACCGCTACCTTCAGGAGATGGAGGTGACAGCGGGGGTGTATCAGGTGAGCCGTGGTGATGGAAAATACACCGTTGAGCTTCTTGACACCTATTTATATTATGATATAGCCACAGGAGCTGTCACTTATCCGGAGTCCGGCGGTAAAACCGCAGCGTAGATTTCATCAGCGGAAATGACAGGGTGAGGATGGATGATTGCTCAACGCTTGCATTGGCGTCGCGCTCTATCGGCTCCATCTGCGAGTCAAACCAGGTGAGGTCGTAGTGATTTGAGAAAATGGTTGGGGTCAGAGTGCCTTTTTTCATGCCCTCTTTCCAGCGCGAGGAGTTGACTTCGGCGCCTCCGAGGTATATTATGTCGTAGCCAGGGCCATCGCTCTGTTTTATAATGCCGAGTGTGTAGCGCCCCCCTGCAAGAGCGCGCCGTGAGTCTGTGTCGCGGTCCAGAAAAGTCCATATTCCTTCCGGTGCGGCGGCGGCAGCTGTCGCGGCGGCAATGCTTTGGGCTGTGTGGGGCGATTCCAGGGCGGCAGCCGGGTCGGTCAGCGGTTCAAGCACCAGCAGTTCTGTTTTGGCGCATCCCTTTACTGAGAATTCAATCGGGCCGGAGGGGTCGAAGGCTCCGTTATATTCTGTCAGTGGGGTAAGAAAATCTGTTCCGGCTGCAAGGGTGGCCGAGGAACGGTTTATGTCGGCGCATATCGTCAGGCTGCCATTTTTTTCAGGAACTATGTTGTCGAAATCGCGTGAGAACACAACGGTGTCGCCGCCGGCATCCGTGCGGTGAATGGAAAGTCGCAGAAACCGGGAGTTCACGGCATCGTCGGTATCACTCAATCCGGTTATGAAGTCCGCTTGCCACCTTGCGGCTGAGTCGGCCCCGCACCATGCAATGGAAGCGTATGCAGCCGAAGGGCCGGCAGCAGGCGGGGCGGAAGGGAAGCCGTATCTTGCCTCGAAGCCTACAGCATCACATCGGCTGACCGTGGGCAGCACAATGGTGGTGTCACACAGCCGGGCTATGCTGTCAAGATATATCCGTTGAGGTTCTGCGGCAAATGCTGCGGTGTTGATCAGCAGGGCGAGCAGTGTCAGGATCAAGTGTCTCATGGGCGGAGCAGTGTGATGACCTGTTGCACAAATTCATCTTTTGGCATGTCAAACGGCAGCCAGTGGATGGTGAATCCGCGCCGCTCCATGCCTCTGAACCATGTCATCTGACGTTTTGCGAACTGATGTATGGCAATTTCAAGGCCATCGGTCATCTGCTGCAGTGTCAGCTCGCCGGTGAGGTGTCGTGTAATGAATTTGTACTCAAGGCCGTAGTATATCAGGTCCTCAGGCGCAATTCCGGAGCGGAGGAGAGAGTCGACTTCGTCAATCATGCCTGCGGCAATGCGCGCGTGAAGTCTGGCCGATATTCGCTGCCGGCGTGTCTCGCGGTCAATCTCCACACCGATAATCACAGCCCGGCTGTCAGGCTCGCCGGGGGCAACGGATTGGCTCAGCTGCGGGTTGTTGTGGTAGAATGTCTGTATTTCTATAGCTCTGATAGCGCGCTTTGCTGTGTCTATGTCGGTGGAGTTGTGGAGGGTCTTCATGGCCCGGAGCATGTCGGTGAGTTCCTCGAGGCTCTTTGACTGCAGCTCGGCTCTGAGAGCTTTGTTTTCAGGCACCTGAGGCAGCCGCGTGCCTCTGACAAGTGCCTCAAGATACATTCCTGTGCCGCCGCACACCACCGGCAGCTTGCCGCGGCGCTCAATGTCGTCCAAGGCTTCGCGGGCGTCGCGCAGGTACTCGAACAGGTTGTATTTATATCCGGCTGGGGCTATGTCTATGAGATGGTATGGCACGCTGCCGTACTCGTCAATGTCCTTGCCGGTGCCGAGGTCCATGCCGGTGTATATCTGCCGGGAGTCGGCGCTTATAATCTCGCCGTTGAGGCGGCTGGCCACAGCAACAGCGAGGGCTGTTTTGCCGCTCGCCGTGGGGCCGGTTATGACAGGATATTTCATCAGTCGTCAGTGTAGCTTTTCCAGTGTCTGCGGATTGAATAGAATGGGGAGTCCTGATTGAAGCGGGCGATTCTCAGCCAGGTGGAGTCGTTGTAATCGACATTCCAGTTGCAGATGTCGCGCAGTCTGAATGTCGGGGTGTAGTGCTTTATTCTGTACAGGCGTCGTCCGTTGCGGTCATAGGTTTTCCACGCCATGGCAATTGTGTGCAGGCGTATTATCTCGGCGCTGAGCAGGGTGTTGCACTGCTTTGAATTGATAAGCTCGTGCAGCTTTCCGAGGGGAGCGGGAATGATGTCAGGCCTGGCTTTGAGAAGGGTCTCCTTCTCCCGGTCTGTGAGGAAGCAAAGGAAATGGAAAATGTTGTAGTCGGCGTTGCCGCTCACGGTTGAGTACATGAAGCGGATGTTTTCGGGCACGAATCCGTTTTTTGAGCGAAAGAAGTTGGCGGCATCGGCCACTGTCACATTCTTTCTCGCGGACACATACAGTTGGTCCGGGGTGTCATATTTGCTCGCACCGGGGTCGGCCATTCGGTCGGGGTTGTTTTCGGGGGGCACGAGCATGATGTAGTTGTCCCAGAACACCAGATAGCGTATCAGGGTGTACGGGCCGTTGCGCATGGAGCTCGCGTCGATATAGTTGTTGTAATAATTCCACAGCCCGGCATAGCGCAGAGCCATATATATTATCGAGGCTATGAACAGGCCGAGCGGTGCGATGAAAAATATGAAGCGGTCCGGGTCGGAGAGGTTCACATTGACATATTCAATGAAGTAGTACGCCCAGCCGATGAGGGCTATCGCCGCGCTGATAATGCCGAGAAGGCGCGCCTGGGTGGTACCCTCCTGGGTATAGAGCTTGCCAAGGAATCCGCGTTCGGCCGGGGTGCCGTATTTTATTTTGCAGGCTATGCAGCATGAATAGTCTGAGCCGCGCCTCAGTGCATACAGGCAGCAGGCGGCGGTTATCGGCGCCACAATCAGCACAGTTATGAAGGGAATGTCGTAGTTGATGCTCTGCGGGTCGAATAAATGGTGTATCAGCAGTCTTGAATACAGGATATTGAGCACCAGCATCACCAGCCCGCTCCAAAACATTATGCGTATGGCAATGTGGGGCAGAATGTAGCAAACCGGCACCTTGCGGCGTCGGTTTGCCTTGAGCAGAAGATACAATGCGCCCTGCAGGCCGAAGGCCAGCAGGGGCATCAATACAGGGCGTACCCATAGGGAAATCATCACAAGCAATGATAAAGCACCGGCCACTATAACCCAGTTGAGCCATAGTAAGTATATGCCTTTTACATTGTTGCGGATCTGAAGGGACATTTATTTCATGTTTCTGTTAAAGTAGTCGAGCATACGCGCGAACACTATGTTCTGGGCCGAGCAGTCGTTTATGGAGTGGTCCATGTTGGGGAATACCAGCATATCGCACCACATTCCGGCAGCTTCGGCAGCCGACACATATTGCACTGTGTTGAAGTAGTGAACATTGTCATCGGCGGTTCCGGACATTATCAGCAGCGGACACTTTACATTCCTAACGTAATTCAGGGGTGCAGAGTTTCGGTAGCCATCCTCATTTTCCTGCGGGGTGAGCATATAGCGCTCGGCGTATATGGTGTCGTAATAGCGCCAGTCGGTCACCGGAGCCACTGCAACTGCCGCGGCGTACGGTGCTCCCTGGGTGGAGGCTGCCATGAGTGTCTCATATCCGCCGTAGCTCCATCCGTGAATGCCTATGCGGTTGGCATCGACGTATGGCAGGGAGGCGGCGTAGCGTGCTGCGGCCACCTGGTCAATGGATTCGTAATGACCAAGGTTTTTGTACACAACATCCATGAAGGCTCTGCCACGGCCACCGGTGCCGCGGCCGTCGACACATACTATTATGTAGCCGTTGGCAGCATACCAGTTCATCCAGCCGATGGACCATTCGTTGAGCACCTGCTGCGAGCCGGGACCGCTGTACTGGAACATCACCACCGGATATTTTTTGGTGGTGGTGAATCCGGCGGGCTTCACCATGTAGCCGTTCAGGGTTACTCCATCCGAGGTCATGGTAAAGAATTCGCGCTTGGGAGTTGATGCGTAGCGTTCCTTCAGGGCGGCGTTGTCCTCGAGAGTCTTGATTTTTTTTGCTGGAGATGCGAAGAGGGTGTAGCTCGGCGGGGTGTTTGTGTCGGAGAAGCGGATAGTGTAGAAAGCCATGTCAGAGCTGAATGTGGCGGAGGCTATGCCGCTTTCTGGCGACAGGTTTGTCACAACATTCTTGGCGTTGATGCTGCTCACCACTCTGTTGATGGCTCCGGTGGCTGTGCTCTGGTAGTAGTGCAGCCCCTTGGCGGAGTCGTAGCCGTAGTATGCGGTGACATCATAGTCGCCGGAGGTGATCTGGCGCATCAGTGAGCCGGAGTAAGAATACTGGTACAGATGGTCGTATCCGGAGCGTGAGGATGTGATGACGAAGAAGTCGGGATAGTATTTTATATCCTCGTAAGTGGCTGTTGCGAGCCATGCCTTGTATTCCTCAACAAGGATTGACTTGGCAACGGTAGATTTTGGATTGACACTGTAGAGCTCCATGCGTGTCTGCGCCCGGTTGAGGGTGGTGATTATAAGGCGGTCGGGGCTGAAAGCGTATGTGATGCGGGGTATGTATTCGATTTTGCTGTCGGGGAGTGTCACCTCTTTGGTCTTGCGGTTCTCCACATCGTAGGAGTGAACGCTCACGGTTGAGTTTTTCTGTCCGGCCACCGGATATTTGTATGTGAATGAGCCGGGGTAGAGTGAATACTCGGTGAGTTTGTCGCACACACCCTCGTACATCGGGAACGAGAACATAGGCACATCGCTCTCATTGTATTTGATATAGCAGAGGGTAAGGTTGTCGGGAGCCCATGTCATGGATGATGAGGTGGTGAACTCCTCTTCGTATGTCCAGTCTGGCACACCGTTTATGATGCTGTTTTTCGCACCGTCGGTGGTGACGGCGAGCTCAGTCCAGTAGTCGAGCTTTTTGAGGTAGATGTTGTTGCCGGCAACAAAGGCTATCATACGTCCATCAGGCGAGAACAGCGGAGCCTGCTGGCGGGGATGGTCGGTGGAGAGGGGTTTGAGCAGACGGCTGCGTATCTCGTACACATAATACTCTGCGTCAAAGGAGCGGCGGTAGATGCTTTTCGCATTTTTCCATACAAGAATTTTTGTGCCTTCGGGGCTGAATTTGAAGCCGTTCATCCGGTCGATGACAGTCTCGCGGGTGTTGTCAAGGTCGAGAACGGTCTCTAACTCCTTGCCTGAGCGGGTGTCGTATTTCACAATCTTCTTGCCATCGGCGGATAGCTGCACATAGTTGCTGCCGTCGGCCATGTAGGTGAATGCTTTCGGAGCGGAGGCGTATCTGCCGCGTCCGAGATATTTGTCCATGTCGGGAAACTGTGAGATTCCTGCGGCAGTGGCCGCTGACAGCAGAGATGCTGCGCAGCAGAGTGTTAGCGATATCAGTTTTCTGTATGTCATGATGGTTTATATATTAATCGGTGTTTACCAGAGTGATAGCTGTTTGTCTTCGTCAAGATTGATTTTTTTCGGGGGTGCCTTGTAGCCGAAATCATCATCTTTGTCAGGGTCTTTCGGAGCGGGTGGCGGCGGCACGGAAACAAGCCAGTCGGTGCCGTCGAGCAAGTCGTCGATAGCCGATATGCGTGGTTTGCTGTCAGGCTTTTTGCTGCTTTTCTTCCGGTTTTTGCCGTTTTGTTGCTTGGCTTCGAGCAGTTTGGCGTTGTCGGCTATGTTCTGGGCTATTGTTGAATTGAGTTTTTCAATCTCCTGACGCAGGGCTGCTATTTCGCTGTCTTTGTCGCTGATTGCAGCCTTCATATCGGCTATATCCTTGACATCCCTCTCGCGCTCATCCTTCAGCGCGGCGATGCGTTTGTCTTTTTTGGCGATTATCTCGCCGAAGTTTTCAATGTGCGATTTCGCTTCCTCAACAGCGGCCACATCTTCGGCCAAAGCCGCGAGTTCCTCCTCCTTTTCATGAACAACTGCTTTGAGGTTGGCGATGTTGGTGAGGAGCATGGTCAAAACGCCCCGGTGGGTGTTGATAATGCCGTGGTATAGCTCCAGCTCGCTGTCCTTCTCCTCAACAATGGCAGTGAGCCGTTTTATCTCCTCGTTAAGAGTGTCGATCTGACCTAAGATTTCGTCAGACGAGCCGCCGGAGGTGACAGAAGCCACGCGCAGCTTGTTGAGCATACTGCGGTTTTCGAGCAGGTACTGCTCTTTTTCGGCCTCTATTGTCATCAACTGAGTCTCAAGGTCATGAACCCTTTCGATGAGGGCACGTTTCTGACGTTCGGCGCTCAGCCGCGCGGTCTTTGACTCGTCGCGCTTCTGCTCCAGTGATTCCTTCTCTTTTTTCAGCGCCTCAACTTCATTGCCGAGGCGTGAGCGCTCCTCTGTCCAGAGTGCCTGTCCGCGCAGACGGGAGTTTTCAACAGCATCGGCGAGCCTCTTCCTGACGCTGTCGTCAATGCTGCTCAGTATAAACTGTTTCTGGGCGTCTGTGTCAAGGCAATTCCTGACAAATTCAGGCTGGGTTTCATTGAACAGCTTGACAACACTGTCGAAAATATCGGCGCTCAGCGAGGCGTCCGATACTTCGGGGCGGGGCGAGGACTGCACAGGCAGCTGCGGTGCGGGCGCTTCCGGTTCGGGCTGTCGGGCATCGGCACTGTAGTCGGGTTCGAGTTCTTCATTCTCGAAATCCTCCCCGAGGCCAAAAGCGCGTTTGAGTGAATGTATGAATGACATGATTAATTATTCGGTGGTGATGGAAAGGCAGGAATCGTTGTCATCGGCGGTAACGGTGTGCTGGCCGGGCTTGGCCACAACCCCGACACCGGTCTTGCCGTTTATGCCGATGGAGAGCGGAGAATCAAATTCCACAATCCGCACAAAGTCGGTTTGCTTCACGGCCGGCATTGAGTCAAGGTAGGCGGCATCGAAAAATCCGTTTCCGGCATCCGGATCGATGGTGAAGTAGCCTACGCCGAATGAGGTGAGGTTCTGGAAAAAGTGGGTTCCCTGGCTCGGCTCTATGCGGTAGCTTCCCACAGCCGACTCCACAATCAGCCTGGCAGCGGAAATCTGCGGCCATTTCACGGGAATGCCGAGGGCGGTGTCGCTTGAGCCCCAGCGCCCCGGGCCAACGAGTATGTAATTCTCTCCGGAGGCAACAAACTCGCGGTTTATCTTTTCTATCTCGCGGGCTATGAGAGAGTTGTTGGAGGACGAGAAGGTGTCCGGGCGCACATACACAATCTTCTTTACATTGTCAACAGTGCCGTGGCCGAGGGCGGTGTCGCTCTTCATGATCAGCGCCGATGCGGGCAGCTCGAGCAGATGCTCGTCAACAAGCTCCTTGCGGTCGACTATAGGCCTTATCTGCAGCCAGTAGATATTGCCTTTCATATTGCCGTCGCGGTCAAGCACTCCGGCAAACTCAATTTCCACCGGGCGGCTCATCTCGCGTTGACCCTTGGTGAGCATGAAGTCCACAGCCTCGGCCAGAGGAAACACTTTGTGTTTGAGTATATTGTTGAATGTCACCACTCTGCGTCCATCGCCGAAATCGTTGTCGCGCAACACATTGTCGCGGTAGTCGAATGTCGACACCATGTAGCGCAGGGCTCCGGTAGGGGCTATGTCCTGAACCGATTTCTTGACAATATTGAAACTGTCGTCAACATTGAATTCCTTGTCAAGACTCTTCATGTCAAGGACATACATGCGGGTCTGTGTGTCGCGCAGGGCGAGGGTCAGCTCAGAAGTCTGCAACACGCTCTCGGGATGGCGAGGGCTGAACCGCAGACCCATACCTCCGTCAACAATATATTTGCCGAGACCGACTGCCACTTCGGCAACTCCATCCTCCGGCTTTTCGTGGCCGATGGGATAGTAGTTGAGCGAACGGCCCACTCCTGAGAATGACGGGAAGTAGTATCCACCGGCCTCCTTGCCGATTACCTCCTGAATTATCACGGCCATCTTTTCCTGGTCTATGACATTGCTCGTCGCGGTCATGTATGCCTTGCTGTCTGCATAAAACACCGAGGCATACACTCCCTTGATTGCGTCGCTGAGATTTTTCAGCATCTCATAGCGGTCAGCGACCTTGGGTATCATATATGTGGAATATATGCCGGCAAACGGCTGGTAGTGGGAGTCTTCAAGGAGGCTTGAACTGCGTATCGCAAGCGGCTTGTCAACAACCTCGAAAAGGGCGAAGAAATCTTCGATAAGCCTTTCAGGCAGCCTTGCCTGCAGAAAGTTTGAGAGTATCACCTCGTCCGGGGCATCGCTCAGCGCAAGCGGATAGAGGTTGTTGGAGCTCATGAACTCGTCGAAAATATCGGTGCAGAGCACAACTGTGCGAGGAATATTGATGGATATTCCGTCAAAATTGTCGCATTCCGGGTTCTTCTTTATTATCTGGTCAATGAAAGCGAGGCCGCGCCCCTTGCCGCCGAGTGAGCCTTCGCCGATGCGGGCAAAGTTGGAATAATGGTCGAAGCGCTCTTTGCGGAACACCGCCACCACGCCGCGGTTTTTCATCTTCCTGTATTTTACAATAAGGTCGAAAAACAGTTTTTTTACAGCGGGCGCCTCATCGATGGAGGTGAACCGGTGGGCCTTGATCACATCGGCCAGCGGAAACAGGGCGCGTGAGTAGAGCCAGCGCGAAATGTCGTTTGTCGACGCATGATAGAGCAGTGCATCCGCCGGCACATCCTTGAGCTTGTACTGCAGGTCCTTCAGCGAGCTGATTGTGACAATCTCCTTGCCGGTGGAGGGGTCGGTGAACACAAAGTCACCGAATCCGAATTTCTCCTTGATGGCCGCTGCGAGGTCAACCGGCAGCTTCTTTGAATTCTTGTCGAGAAACACGCAGTTCATCTGCAGAGCATGGTCGGCATTCTGCGATTCGCTCGATTCGAGAATTATGGGCAGGTGCGGATCCTCGCGCCGCAGAAACTGGGCGAAGCGCAGCCCCGCATGGCTGTCCTTGGAGCCTTTGCGCCTGAATGATATGTCGCTGATCACTCCGAGCATATTGCTGCCATAGCGCTCGTAGATATCCATAGCCTCCTCGAAATCGCGGGCCAGCATCACCTTGGGGCGCCCTCTCATGCGCAGCATCTGCTCATGCTTGTTGAGCGCCTCGGTAGAACTTTCAAACGACTGTTTCAGCAGATTCTTGTACACCGTGGGAAGCACCGAGCTGTAGAATCGCACGGAGTCCTCCACAAGCAGAATCATCTGCACCCCGACCTCGTTGATATCCTTGTCGGCATTGAGCTTGTCCTCAAGCAGTTTGATGATTGCAAGAAGAAGGTCAACATTGCCGAGCCAGCTGAACACATAGTCTATGCCGCTGAAATCCTCGTTGGCAAGCCTGCGAGACACCTCTTTTGAGAATGGTGTGAGCACCACTATGGGTATGTCATGGCGAATCTCCTTGAGGCGGCGCGCACCGGTGAATGTCTCGGAAATATCCATGCCCGGCATCATGATTATGAGGTCGTAATGCTTCTGCGACATGGCTTCGATAGCCTCTCCGGTGGTGGCTACCTGATTGATTCGCGGCGGGGAGCTCAGATTGAGGGCAACATACTCAAAATACAACTGCTCCTCAATTCGGCCATCCTCCTCCATCATAAAGGCATCGTATGGCGAAGCCACGAGGAGCACATTGAAAATGCGCTTCTGCATAAGCTCCTGGAATGCAGTGTCTTTGAGGTATAACTGGCTTAATGCGTCCTCATTCATTTGCGTGACGGTTGGGTACTGGTTGTGAACTTCTTGCAAAGGTACACAAAAAAGCTGTTCCATACAACCTTACCCCCGCCGCAAAAGAAACCGCAAAAGAAAAGCGGAAGCGTGCAAGCCTCCGCTTATGATAGGGTATGTAATCAGGCTCAACCTATTTCGGTGAGGTAGCGCTCGGCGTCGAGGGCTGCCTTGCATCCGCTCCCGGCGGCTGTGATTGCCTGACGGTAGCGGGGGTCGGCTACATCGCCGGCGGCAAACACGCCCGGAACATTGGTTATCGAAGTGTGGCCTTCTGTAATTATGTAGCCTGCCTCGTCAAGTGCCAGCTGGCCTTTGAATATGCCGGTGTTGGGTGAGTGGCCGATGGCAAGGAAAAATCCGTCTACCGGCTGGTTGTACACCCGCTCTTTGTCTGTGCCCTTGAATTCCGCAAGGGTGGCTCCCTCGAGTCCCTCCTCGCCGTAAAGGCCCTCGGTGACGGTGTTGAAAAGAACATGGATGTTCTCTTTCTCAAACACTCTTTTCTGCATCACTTTGGAGGCGCGCAGATAGTCCTTGCGCACAATCATGTACACTTCCGCAGCTATGTTGCTCAGGTACAGTGCCTCCTCGCAGGCGGTGTCGCCGCCGCCCACAACCGCCACTTTCTTGCGGCGGTAGAAAAAGCCGTCGCAGGTGGCGCACGCGCTCACACCAAGTCCTTTGTATTTTTCCTCATCGGGCAGTCCGAGGTAGCGGGCGGTGGCGCCGGTGCTGATAATGACGGTGTCGGCAATTATCTCGTTGCCGTCATCGGCTTTGGCAACAAACGGACGTTTGCTCAGGTCTATGGCGGTTATGATACCGTTTCTCACATCGGCTCCGAAGCGGGTGGCCTGCTTGTGAAGGTCATCCATCATTTCGCTTCCGGTGATGCCGTTGTGGTATCCGGGAAAGTTTTCTATCTCGGTGGTTGTTGTAAGCTGGCCGCCGGGCTGGTGGCCTACATACATCACCGGGCTGAGATTGGCTCTGGAGGTATATATCGCGGCGGTGTAGCCGGCGGGTCCGGAGCCGATTATGAGACATTTTGTTTTGATTGTTTCCATGATGTGTTGTTTTTCCGGTTATGTTCGTTTTGTTTTATCTCAGGTCAACAAGCTGGGCCGAGGGGTGAAGCGACAGCCTGTAGGTGAATGTGGAGGAGGGCAGGGCACCCCCGAATTTCACTGACGATACAGCTATGCTGATTTTCTGCCCTGAGGACAGCAGCAGGTTCACTGCAGTGGGGGTGAGGGTGGTAGCCTTCAGCGACACCTCGGCCGATGATATGGCAGCATTCCTCGCATCGGCGGTGAGCTTGATATTTTTCTGTCCACCCGAGGATGGGAGTGCGGATGCTGTGTATGATTTTGTGTAATAGTCCATTACGGCGAGGGGATTGATCTGGCTAATCTCCTCGGGTGTGGGTTCGGATATTGACACTTCGTTTGTGGCCGCCGAGTAGGCCCACATTGTGGTGCCGTCGTAAAGAATGTCGGCTTTGGCCGATTTTACACGGAATTTGTTGCCGCTCATGGTCAGTGTCGCGTTCTCAATCCCTGCTGCCGAGGTTATTTTGCACACGGCGGTCACCGATTTGGCATTGCGCAGCTTGGCGGCGGCGTCAGCAATCAGTTGGGCGGCATCATCGGCGCTTGCGCCGATTGTTGCTGCAAAAAGCATTGTAATGCAAAGTAATATTCTGTTCATAATTCCTTAGAGTAACAAATGAAAGTGGTTACTTGTTGGTTCCTGTTGAGTTAAGATATTCTTCAAAAGCGTACATGTCCATGAGCACCTGCCTCGGTTTGCCTCCCTGCGGCGGCCCTACAATGCCGGCGGTCTCGAGCTGGTCCATGATTTTTCCGGCACGAGGGTAGCCGATGTTGAATTTGCGCTGCAGGTTTGAGGCGGAGCCTAAGTTTGAGTCTATGACAAGGCGCGCGCTCTCGACAAACAGGGGGTCTCGGTCGGTCAGGGTGCCTCCGCGGCCGGATGCTCCGCCACCGTCAGGCCCGGCGGGGCAGAATTCGGGGAGTTCGTATGGCTCGTCATAGCCTATCTGCTCCGACACATGGTCGCAGATGGCCTTGACCTCCTCGGTGTCGATGAACCCGCACTGCACTCGGTCGAGCACTCCGTCGCGCGAGAATATCATGTCGCCTTTTCCGACAAGTTGCTCTGCGCCTGTTCTGTCAAGGATTGTGCGCGAGTCGACACTCTGGATGGTGCGGAAGGCTATGCGCCCCGGTATGTTGGTCTTGATTCCGCCGGTTATGACATTCACCGCAGGGCGCTGGGTGGCCAGGATGAGGTGTATGCCGGCGGCGCGGGCAACTGCCGCGAGGCGGCTGACAGGGCTCTCCACTTCTTTGCCGGCGGTGAGGATGATATCGGCGAACTCGTCGATAATCAGCACAATGTATGGCAAAAAGCGGTGTTTCTGCGGATTGAGGCGCCGTGCTATGAATTTTTCGTTATATTCCTTGATATTTCTCACTCCTGCCTCCTCGAGGAGCGACAGGCGGTTGCCCATCTCCACGCACAGTGAGTTCAGCACCGCTACAACCTTGGAGGTGTCGGTGATGATGGGGTCTTCGCCCGGAAGGGCTGCGAGGTAGTGGCGCTCGAGCTTGCGATACAGGCTCAGTTCCACGCGTTTGGGGTCGATAAGCACAAATTTCAGCTCGGCGGGGTGCTTCTTGTACAGCAATGAGGCTATGATGGCGTTGAGTCCCACCGATTTACCCATGCCGGTTGCGCCTGCAACAAGCAGGTGGGGCAGTTTCGCAAGGTCGGCAACGTATATTTCGTTTGAAATGGTGCGGCCCATCGCTATAGGCAGTTCGTAGTCGGAGTTCTGGAATTTTTCGGAAGATATTATCTCCTTCATGTCTACTATCTGCGGCTTTTTGTTGGGCACCTCGATGCCTATGGTGCCTTTGCCGGGAATGGGGGCGATGATTCGTATGCCGAGTGCCGATAGGCTCAGGGCAAGGTCATCGCCGAGTGCCCTGATGGAGCGGATGCGCTGACCTTCGGCGGGTATCACCTCGTAGCGGGTTATGGTGGGACCAACTGTGGCTTCGATGTGGGACAGTGCCACGCCGTAGGTGCTCAGGGTTTTTGTCAGTCGCTCCTTGTTCTCCTCCTGCTCCTCTATGTCAACGGGGTTTGCCAACTGCTCGCGCTTTTTGAGCAGGTCGATGGATGGCATCCGGTATCGCGACAGTTCGGCTGTGGGGTCATAGAGTTCGTCCGGAATGTTTGTTGCCTCTACTGTGGCCGCCGGAATGTTGACTGTCATGGTCACCTCATTCGGGGTGGTGTTATCTTCATTTTCGTCCTGTTCCTGTTCCGGATTCTCCTCAGGGCTAACAGTCTGATTGTCATCAGTATTGCTGTTTTCCTCCTCCATTGTATCAGGTTGCTCAGGAGAGTCCACATCATCAATGGTGTCGAGCGGGCTCGGTTCCATAACCTCAGCCGGGGGCATCTCCACCACCTTGGTCACAACCGGCTCGGATGGTGCCCGCATCGCTTCTCTGCGTTCGGGCTCGGGAATGGATTCAATATTCCCGGTGTCAGCTTGATGCTCCTCCGCGGTTTCCACAGCGGCAGGTTCATCAGGGGTCTGCATCGGCTCGGGTGAGAGTTTGCTTTCGGCTATCTTGCGGCGTGCTTCGGCCTCGGCCCGTTCTTTCTCAAGCTTGCGGCGATGGGCTTCTATCCGGGTGCGGTAGGCGTTGTATGCTGTCTGTATCTCTTTCAGAAATACAAGCACAACCGCGCTGACAAGCAGTATGTTGACAGCTATAGCACCCCATATTCCGGAATGCTCCATCAGCACTTCGTTTATCACATGGCCGTGGTTGCCGCCCCAGTGGTTGTATGAGGTGAGGCCGTATGTCACAAACCCGGTGAGAATAGACAGCACTATCGCCGACAGTAGGCATTTGTAGGTGAGGTCCCAGAAGCGGAAGTGGTGGAGCTTTACAAGTGACACTCCCACCGCTCCGATATAGAATATTATTATGAAGGAGCCGATGCCGAGCCATCTGCTCATAAGCAGGTCGGAGAGCATCGCTCCAACGGGGCCGCCGGTGTTGCCTACTCTCGCCGATGCGTCTGCTACAGAGGAGTACTGGGCTCCCTGGACTATGCTCTGGTCATCGGCGCCGTTGGAAAAGAAGGATATTGATACGATGAGCATATACACCGCGGCCAGAATCATGACTATGCCGAAGAATAGCCGCCATCTGCCCTGTGGAGCGGCTGCTGCCTGTTTCTCGGCTGACGATGTCTTTGCGGCGGTGCGGCTCTGCGGTTCCTGCCGGCTGGTGGTGTGCTGTGTGTGTGTTTGCGGCTGCTCCGCCTGTGGGGCGGTGTGCGCACTCCTTACACCCCGGTCATCTCTCAGTGCGCGGGGATCGTAGCTGTTGGAAGATATTTCAAAGGAATCCATTGATTGATAATGAGAAAGGTTTAATTCAGAGGGTGGAATCGGTCATTGCTCATACCCTGCGGAGCTCGGCGATGGTTTTGGCCGGGTCAGCAGATGAGAACACAAAGCTGCCGGCAACAAGGATGTCGGCGCCTGCCGCTGCAAGCCGGGCACCGGTTTCAAGGTTCACCCCGCCGTCAATCTCAATTGTGGCGTTGCTGCCGGATGCCTCGATCAGTTTTTTTGTCTGTCTGAGCTTTTTCAGTGTGCCGGGTATGAATGACTGCCCGCCGAATCCGGGGTTGACAGACATAAGAAGCACCATGTCAAGGTCGGTGATGATATCCTCGAGCATGATTACCGGGGTGGCGGGGTTGAGCGTCACGGCTGCTTTCATGCCGGCCGCTTTGATCTGCTGCACAACTCTGTGAAGATGGGTGCAAGCCTCGGCATGGACATTCATGATGAGCGCACCGCAGTCTCTCACCTGACTCACATATCTCTGGGGGTCTACAATCATCAGGTGGACGTCGAGAGGCTTCTGCGTCACCTTTGCTATCGATTTGATTACCGGAAAACCGAAAGATATGTTGGGCACAAACACTCCGTCCATCACATCTATGTGTATGAGGTCGGCTTCCGAGCCGTTGAGCATTTCAATATCTTTGGCGAGATTGCCGAAGTCGGCGGACAGTACCGAGGGTGCTACTTGTATCATGGTCTGTATACTCTTACTTTTTGTTCTGGTTGTCGGGACGCTTGCGCAGAGCGTTCCATAAAATGAAAATAACACATGCTACGCCGAGGGCTATTCCGGCGTATGTGAGATAGCTGTTGTATTCCTCTACCTTCGCATACAGCTGCTCGCGGCTCACAATGTGGCCGAGCCACCAGCCGAGTCCGGCGAGGATGGCGTTCCACACCAGTGCGCCGAGGCTTGTGAAAATGGCGAATTTGCCGAGATTCATGCGCGATAGCCCGGCGGGTATGGATATGAGCTGTCTCACCGCGGGTATGAGCCTGCCGATGAATGTAGATATGGCTCCGTGGCGGTCGAAGTAGCGCTCGGCGTTCTCAACCTTCGCCCGGTCAATCAGGCAGGCATGGCCGAATTTTGAGTCGGCAAACTTGTATACGATCGGCCGGCCGATCCACACCGACAGCCAGTAGTTTATCATTGCTCCGCCGAGGGCGCCGACGGTGGCTATGATGACTACGGCAAATATATTCACCTCGTGGCTTGTGGCGGCGAGGTAGGCGGCGGGAGGCACTATGACCTCCGACGGAAAGGGTATGAATGAGCTCTCTATAATCATGAATCCGAGCACCATGAGATATACTGTCATGGCATCGGCAGATAGAAAGGAGTTTATTATTTCGGCGGCGTTGAATATTGCGAGCGTAACCATTTGTGAGGGGATTTTAGCGAATCATCTGCAAAGTTACAACCTTATTTTCATCCCTAAAAGCGAAATTCAGGATAATCTCAGAGTGTGTTTACTTTTGACTTATGTTAAGATTTATATTGGGCTTGCGAGTATGTTTTTAGATTGAATGATGGAGTTATGGGGTTCCATAATGACTGAATTAAATCTAAAAACAGGCCGGAAGTACCTATAAAGATTTCATAAAGTTCAAAGTAAACACACTCTTACAATCTTACACTCGAAGGTATGTTGACTATCGTGTCGGCAAGGCGGTAGCAGTTGGTAAGGCTGTCGGTCTGCGCGTTGCTCCACATCGGCAGCCGGTTCATCAGTTCCCAGATGGGGCGTGTCATCACGCCGTTGTCGTTGGTGAACTGAAGGAATGCGTCGCGGCTCTCTCTGTCGGGCATCATGATGGCGCAGAGCCAGTAGTTGGAGCGGGTGCCGGCCGGCTCTGACATAAAGCGTATGCCGTTTCCGTTGTCGGCGAAGAATCGCGAGTACGCCTCGGCGGTGGCTCTTTTGCTCTGCAGAAATCTGTCAATCTGTTCAAGCTGGGCGCAGCCGAGGGCGGCATTGATGTTTGGCATCCTGTAGTTGAAGGCGGCGGAGTCATGTACAAACTCCCATCTGTGCGGCACCTTGGCTTGGGTTGTGATATGCTTGGCTCTGGCGGCTGTATCGGGGTTGTCGAAAAGAAGTATGCCCCCTCCGCCGGTGGTGATGGTCTTGTTGCCGTTGAAGCTCATCGCGCCCACACTGCCGAATGTGCCGGTGTGTTTGCCGTCGACAGTCGAGCCGATGCTCTCGGCTGCGTCCTCAACCAGGGCCAGCCCGTAGCGGTTGCATATCTGCTGAATCTGCCGTATTCTCACCGGGTGGCCGAAAGTGTGCATGGGCACAACAGCCATCACCGTGTTGCCGGTGGTTTTGTTTATGCGTTTGCCGCCCGGGCCTTCGGTTGTGTTTTCTACAATCCACTGTTCCAGAGCGTCGGGCGACAGCCCCATTGTGTCGAGGTCCACATCCACGAACACCGGTATGGCACCCATGCAGTTCAGCGCATTGCAGGTGGCCACAAAGGTGAGGGGCTGGGTGATAACTTCGTCGCCTCTTTCCACTCCGGCCATCATCAGTGCCACATGCAGGGCTGCTGTTCCGCTGACACACACAACAGCAGCCGCAGCTCCGGTATATTCTGCTATATCTCTTTCAAACCGGTCAACGAAGGGGCCTACACTTGACACAAAGGTGGTGTCGATGCACTCTTCAAGATAGCGCTTCTCATTGCCGGCGAATGTGGGGGCATGGAGCGCTACAGTGTTTCCCGCGGGCGCGTTGTACAGATGGCGTATGAACTCAACTTCTTTGGTAAATGACATTGTTGATGGTGCCTGTTTTTTGAAATACTCTAAAATACAAAAGGGCAGAGATCTGAAAAGACCTCCGCCCCGTTTTTGTTTTGTGCGAGCAAGCGCGCTGCGCGCTTACTTTCTGATGCCAAGCTCTTTCTGGGCAATGACGGCACGGTAGCGGTTGATGTCTTTCTTGATAAGATAGTCAAGCAGACGACGACGCTTACCAACCAATGCCTTAAGAGCGCGGGCTGTGGTATAATCTTTGTGATTTGACTTGAGGTGTTCAGTCAAATGAGCGATACGGACTGAGAATAATGCTATCTGAGCTTCAGGAGAGCCAGTATCAGTTTTGCTCTTACCGTATTTCTCAAAGATTTCCGCTTTTTCTTCAGAATTCAAATGCATTCTTTGGAATTTTTGGTGGTTAATAAAATATGAAAAATAAAAGGGTTGCCTTTTTAGGGCGCACAAAGTTAGCAATTATTCCTGACACTACAAAGCTTTGCGCGTATTTTGTGGAAAATCCGTCAGCTGTGCCCCTCAATCAAGGTTTGCTTTGTCCTTGAGAGGGTTGCGGAAGTGGATTTTGTGCTCCACATATTCCTGGGTGGCGATCAGTGTGGGTTTCGGAAGCTTTTCGTAGTAGCGCGAAATCTCGATCTGCTCGCGGTTTTCGGTAATCTCCTCAAGGTTGTCGCCGAGGGTGGCGAATTCCTGGAGTTTCTTTTCAAGATCGTGCTTCATCTCACCGGCAATCTGGTTGGCGCGCTTTGCTATCACGCATACTGTTTCATAAACGTTGCCGGTGTCCTGTGACAGCTCAATCATGTCGCGGGTCACAGTGTTGAGGGGAGCATTGGTTTTCTTATAGTCCATCTTTATCTTGATAATGGTTTTATTGTCTATATATAATAAGGTGTGGAGGGTCACTCGTCAACATGCCTTTTGGCTATCTTGAGTATGTTGTCGGCTTCCTTGCGGTTCGGGCCGTCGGGGTAGTTGTTGATAAATGAGTAATATTCATCAATCACCTCGCGGAAACGGTCGGTTTTCTTCTCATCCACGCTCTGGTCTGCCTCCTGGAAGCGGGCTTTGAGAATAATCATCTCAAGGTCCTCTTTGTAGCGTGAGTAAGGATATGCCTTTATGGCATTCTGAGCCACGATTATAGCGCTCTCATAATTGTTGCCGAGATAGTTGCCGAGGTTGTAGTACAGCTGGGCGTTCTGCAGCTCTTTGAGTGTCAGCTTGTCCTGAAGCTCGAAGATGGCGTTTTGTGCGATGTTCACTTTGTCGCTGCGGGGAAAGTAGTCCAGAAATCCCTGAAGCTCCTCTATACCCTTCATGGTATCGCTCTGGTCCAGCTGCGGGTCAGGGGAATCAAGGTAATAGCCGTATCCGCAGTAGAAGCGGGCAAGCTCGGTGTACTTGCCGCGCGGATAGCGGGTGTAGTAGTTTTTGAAGTACACCCCGCTCGATGCGTAGTCCTTGTTCTCGTAGTGGCTAAGAGCCAGCAGGTACAGCGCATCCTCGGCCTCCTCTTTACCTTTGAACAGGTCAACAATATCGCCGAGCAGGGTGGTTGCCTGCACATATTTCTTTTGCTCAAATGCTTTTTTGGCGTAATTGAGCTTCACCATGGGATCGGGGCTTTTCAACACACGGTTGTATTCGCCGCAAGCGGTGAGCAGTAATGCGCTGATAGCGAGCAATATATATTTCTTCATCAGACTGTTGTCTTTGTTTACACTATTGGAGCGCAAAGTTACAATATTTTTTTTACAAAGGCAAATCGCATTTAGAGTGTGTTTACTTTTGACTTATGTTAAGATTTATATTGGGCTTACGAGTATGTTTTTAGATTGAATGATGGAGTTATGGGGTTCCATAATGACTGAATTTAATCTAAATACAGGCCGGAAGTACCTATAAAGATTTCATAAAGTTAAAAGTAAACACACTCTTAAGCTTGCTTACAGCAATTTTTTCAGCTCATCCATGTCTGGAAGAGCATCCTTCAATGCCTCCGGAGCTTCTTTGGATGTGGTATAGGTTGCCACACCCATCGGTTTGTCGTAGTCCTGCATCACATATTCAACAAAGCTGCGGTTTGCTTCCTTGCATAGGACAATGCCTATCGAGGGGTTCTCATGAGGTTTCTTCACCTTGTCATCAAGAATGCGGAGATAAGTCATCAGTTGGGCAAGATAGCCGGACTTGAACTTACCTGTTTTCAATTCAACCACAACCAGCGCATTGAGCTCGCGGTTGAAGAACAGCAGATCCGGAAAAAATTCTTCCGAGTAGATTTCAAGGTGATATTGGTTGCCGACAAAAGCGAAGTCCTTGCCGAATTCCATTATAAACTTCTTGATGTTGTGGATAATCTGCTTCTCAACCACACGCTCGTCGATGTCCTCTTTATCTCTTTCGCCAATCTCCTCCACGTTTATAAAATCCAAGAGATAAGAGTCCTTGAATTGCATTACGGCTTTATGCGCCAGACTCTTGTCGACTATCCGGTCCAAGAAATTATTTGGAATAATCCCTTTCTTAAAATCGCCATTTCCAATGATTGCCTTCAGCCTTTCAACTGACATACGCTCTTCAACGCATCTGTGCATATAATAATACCGTTCTTCATTACTTTCGCATTTGCGAAGGATTGTAGTATGATGCGTAAATGGTGTGCTGAGAAAATCTTCCATTGGAAAGTCGGAGGGAGTGGCAACCCTAATAAGATTCATAATATCTTCCACTGGGTCAACCAATTGCAATTCGTCGGTTGCGACCGACGAATTGTTGTGTAGTAAATCGTCGGTTACGACCGACGATTTTGTGTCTATAAAGTACCATCCTTCGTAGAATAGGCGCAGCTCTTTGAGCTGAGTTTCACCATACCCGCGTAAACCGGGAAGAAGTTTTCTCAACCGTTCACTGATAGCATTTAACGCTCCGGTTCCCCATACACCTTTTCTTGTGTTCAATGACACATATTTGCCAATAGCGTAATTTGTGAGAAGTTGAACTCTATTGACCCCTTTTGCAGCCTCGTACTGCCCCTTGAGGATTGCAGTCTTTATGGTTTCTGCTGCGTGATTATATATTCTTGTTACTTCTTGATTCTGTTCCATGTGCGAATTTACGAATAATTCTCGAATTCTCGCGAGTACAACGGCCTTTTATTGGCGGCGGCGCAAAATCACATATATTATTACCGGCACTCCGATCAGGGGGGTGACTGCATTGAGCGGCAGCACTCCGTTGGGCGGCAGCGCGCAGAGCAGATTGCACAGCAGGGCCACGCAGCTGCCGCACAGCAGTGTGGCGGGCAGGAGAGTGCGGTGGTCGGCGGTGTTGAATATCATCCGTGTGATGTGGGGCACCGCCAGGCCGATGAATGCTACCGGGCCGCAGTAGGCGGTCACCGCGGCTGTGAGAATGCCGGTGGAGAGCAGCATGGTGTTGCGCACAAGAGTGAGGTTGATTCCGAGATTCTGTGCGTATGCACTGCCTAACTGTATTATATTCAGCGGTTTTATCAGCAGCAGCGCAAGCAGGATGCCCGCGGCGGCTGTCGCTCCGAAAATGGGCAGGTGGTTTTCAGGCACGCTTGCAAATGAGCCCATGCCCCAGATGGTGTAGCTCTGTATGCCGTCGGCGGTGGCGGAGAAGTTGAGGATTGTGATGACAGAACTTACGAGGTAGCCGATGAGCACGCCGGTAATCAGCAGCAGAAGGTCATTTTTGAGAATGGCTGACAGGGCAAGCAGTATGGCCATGGTGGCGAGGCTGCCTGCGAAAGCGGCTGTTATCACTGCGAAAAATCCCCCGGTAAGGGTGCCGGAGCTGAGGATGGTGGAGCCGGTGAAGAGGGTCACAACCGCTACACCGAGGCTGGCTCCGGATGTTATGCCGAGAATGGATGGCGAGGCGAGGGGATTTCTGAATGCGGTCTGAAGCATGAGGCCGGACGCGGCGAGCGATGCCCCGGCTATGGCGGCGGTTATGAGCTGGGGTATGCGGCTTTGCAGAATGATATAGCTGTATGCCGCAGAGGAGCTGTCTCCCCCCATAAGGATGTTTATCACCTCATTGGCCGGTATGCTGACACTGCCGATGAATATATTGGCGATGGCCAGTAAAAGTGTGATTATGCCTGATATCAGAAATTTCACGGTGTGGTGAAGTATTGGCGCTCCGGGGTCAGTCCGAGTTCGGGATGGAGTATGTCGGCTAGATTGGTCAGGAATAATTCGGGATGAAACGGTGTCTCGTCAAAGAAAGGGGAGTAAATGGTGTTGCAAAATAGCACTTTGTTCTTTTTTGCCGCTTCAAATTCCTTGTATATGCGGTTTTGAGCCAGGAAGTCGGGCAGTGATATGTTGCTTGCGGAAGCATATCTCACCAGCCAATAGTCGGCATTGCGGGCTTTTACCAGCACATTTTCGGGAGACAGAGCCACGCTGCCGGTGGTTGCTATGTCATCAAAGGGGTTTGTGCCTCCTGCATCGCGGATGTAGGTTGCTGTAGTGGTGTTGTGGCCGGGCATATACCATTGGTTGGAATATATTCCGTCGAAAATCACGGAGGGGCGGCTGGCGGTGCCGGTCGCCTTCGATTTCACGGCAAGGTATTTGCTCTCCACCTCAGCGAAAATGGAGTCGGCAACAGCTTCCCCTCCATATAGCAGGCCGAAAAATTTCATCCACTCGGCGCGTGCAAGGGGGGTGGCCTCCATATAGTCGGCACATTGGATTATCGGTATACCGATGCTTTCGAGGCGGGAGTTGGTGAGTGAGTTTTCGTAGGGTGACAGCAGTATCGCATCGGGCGACAATGCGATTATCCGCTCCAGGTCCGGAGCCATGCTGTTGCCGCAGTCAATGATGCTTTTTGAGGATATTTCGCTCAGAACAGCGGTGTCGGCAATGAAATTGGCATCGCACACACCCTTGACGGCATCCATGTGGCCCAACTCTTTGATGAGGCCTACATGCACTGAGGAGTACACCAGCGAATTCTTGAGCGGCACTCTCACAATTTTGCCCTGCGGCAGCTGCTCAGGCATCTCTGCGGTGTCGGGCAGAAGTATTAATGTGGCGAGTACAGCCGATGAATCCCAAGGATTTGAAATCCTGGCGATTGTGGCATCTCCGTCGGTGGAGAGGGTGAGATACTTCGCATGGCGCAGCGGTATCTCCGCTACGCAGCCTTCTGCGCCGGAGTTCCCGGAGCGGGAACAGCCGAGCGACAGAAGCAGCGTTGGCAGAAAAAATAATATCCGTAGATTACTTGACATTGAATACAATAGAGTTGTTGAAGGCTATGGCGCAGGGGCTGATACCCACTTCGTATGATGCGAGCTTCTTGCCGTTTTCATCATAACGGTTCATATAGCCGGGGTTGTAGTAGTCGGCATAGCCGGATGCGGCGATATTGTATGCTGTGATGAAGATGTTGCCTGACACCGGCTCTACTCCGATTGCGGCGGGAGCGGCAACAGGGTCAATCTCATAACCGATCGCTGATGAGGCGCTTACGCGGCTGATGAGCGAGGTGCCTCCGGCGTCGATGGGTGAGTTGAGGTAGTACAGGTCGGAGGGGGTGGCGCACATCAGTGTCGCAGGGGCGACATCTGTTACTGAGCCGTCGCCGTTGATCTGCTGCAGGGTCGAGGGGATTGACATATAGTCACCGCGGGCTATTACATAGAGTCCGAATGATGTGGCGGCCATAGGACCGGGGTTGAGGCCTACATTGATTTTGCGCAGCTCGGAGAAAGAGGCTATGTCGATTTCGCTGACAGTCTTGCCGTTCTCATAGTTGCTGAGGTAGTTGAGGCCGTCGGAGTTGGCAACATACAGTTTGTTGTTGTACACCGCTATTCCATCGGGGTTGGGGCCAACTTTCACGCTGGCATCGATGGCAAGGGAGGTGGTGTCGATGCGGGCTACATAGCCGTCGTACATTGTCACATAGACATTACCTTCGGCGGCGGCGCAATAGCGGGGGGCTGTGCCGGCAACAGAGCCTTCGCCGGGTTTGATGTCCTTGATGAGAGTCAAGGTTTTGCGGTCAACAACACGGATGAGGTTGCTCTCGTGGATGGCGAGGTAGAGCTTGGTGCCGTAAACGATGGCATCCTGCGGGGTGTCACCGAGCACCATTCCGGAGTTTGCACCGGCAAAAGCTTTCTGAACAGCTGTGCCTGAGTTGAAGTCAACGTATGTGAGAGAGCCGGGTACATTTGAGAAGTAATTTCCCTGATTGATGACAAACACGCCGTCGCTCACCTCAACGGGGTCGATAACGAGGTTGTCGTTGGAGTCATCGCTGCACGAGGTGAGCATGACTGTAGATACGAGCGCTGTGGCTCCGATAGCAAAAAAACGATTAATCATAGAAGATATAATTGAAGTTTGATTACAGTTCTATCTTTATTCCGGCTCTGAACGAGCGTCCGGGCATTGGGTAGCGGGCTATGACCTGATATTGTTTGTTGAAAATGTTTATAACGTCTATTCTCGCCTCGAGAGAGCATCTGCCCAGCCTGAAGGGGCGGTAGAGCGATGCACCGGTCTCGGCATAGCCTGCAATCCGGGTTTCGGCGGTGTTCTGTGTGGTTGTGTAGCGGCATGAGGAGGCCGATATGTTGGCGCTGATGTTTACCCACGGGTTTTCGTAACTTAGCGATGCGCCGCCGCTGTTGCGCGGTATATAGGGTATCTGGTTGCCGTACAAATCAGGCGATGTGCGTGGCTCCATGCGCTGGTAGCTGTAGTTCGCGGCCACAAGCAGTGAATGTTTCCGCGACAGCGTCATGTCGCCGTTGAGCGATATGTCGACACCATGCCCGCGCACCTTGTCAAGATTCACCACACGCCACACAAAGAGGTTGTATGGCACGGCTACAATCTTATCCTTCACATTATTAATATAGGTGTCGGCTGTGAGGGTGAGGCTTGTGAGCCATGAAGCCGGGGCGCACTGCCAGGTGAGCCCGAGGTTGAACTGGTCAGTGGTTTCCGGCTTGAGGTCAGCGCTGCCGTAGTGAAAGAAATATGATTCGTTGAATGTGGGCATTCTGAATATGCTCTTGTAGGACAGGCGTACAAACAGATTGGCGTCGGCAACCGGTCTGTAGCTGATGCTTGCGCTCGGATTAAGTCTGGTGGCGTTTTTAGCGTGTTGGCCTGAGCGGGAGCCGTTGCGGTAAATGGAGTTCAACGCTCTGGCTGTGAAGGTGAAATGGTTGTTTTTCCACCTTGCGCTGAGGCTTTGCAGAAATGTGTGGCGGTAGGGGTGGTTCTCGGTGGTGAGGTTGCTGGACAGATTGTTGAAAGCGTAGTCTGCCGAGTAGTCGAAAGCCCAGCCCTTGGCCGGTGTCCACAGCAGGGCAGCGGAAGCGTAGGCCTCTCGCTGATAATAGTTCTGATGGAGTTCGCCGCCGGGATACATGCCGCTGTAGTCGCTGTAGCGCGAGGCATCCCAGCCGAGCTTTGCATTTGCGAGGATCGACAGGGTCGGCGACAGCACCGAGCGGTAGGTGGACTGCAGGAAAAGGTTCTGCTCATGCAGGTGCTCGCGGTTGTCATTGTTATAATAGATGACTTGTCCCGGCAGCTGACGGTCGCTGTCGTAAAAATATATTTTGGAGGTGAGCCGTGAGGAGGCTGAGCGGGCGTATGCGAAGTTTGCCTCGACATTTGTCACCGCGCTCTTGCTGTTGTAGCGGCGCTCGGTGGTGGAAGTGTTGCCGTTTCTGAGGGTGAACGGGTAGTTGTTGTCGGCGCGCGCAAAGTCGGCCGATATGTTTGCGGCGTAGCGGCCGCCCCAGCCCTTTGACAGTTTGGCAAATGGGTTGACATAGCCGAATGAGCCGGCTCTCAGCCTGCCGGATATGTGGAGCGAGTCATCAAAAGCGGGTGTGTTTGCAACAAACACTGTTGCCGCGCTTGCAAGGAGGCGCGCCGGCTGAAAGATGTCATCATTGTCGCCCACGGCCAGACTCAGGGCATCTATATTGTCGGGAGAGAAGCGTCCGAGATCAATCTCACCGTTGCGGCATTCGCTGAGTGATATGCCGTCGTAAACAACCGCCGTGTGTGCAGCCCCGAGTCCGCGCACAGACACTGTTTTCAGTCCACCGGCACCGCCGTAGTCCTTGAGGGTAATGCCGGGCAGCCGCTTGAGGGCCTGCCCCATGTCGGTGAACCCGAAGCGGTCGAGCTGCGAGGATGACAGTCTGAAAAGGGGAGCGGCGGCGGTTACAGTTTTGTTTTGCGCACCTAAGACGGTGACGGTGGAGATGGCGCGCCCGAGAGTGTCGGCTCTCTGGGAGTCAACACCAACCTCGTATGATGAAGTCGGTACAAGCAGCCATGAAATAATTGCCGGCAACGCAAACGAATGATGTTTTCTCATCCTCGAAAGAATAACATTGGTGTGACGCGCAGGCAGGTCTTCGGACTTATTCCGGCATAACCGTCGCCTTCCCAAGCTGTTGAAGCTAAGTGGCCTGTGACGGAGCCTTCAGGAAATTACCGCAGCGGGACTGTCCGGGATTCTCACCCGGTTCTCTCTTGGTCGCGGGCAGACGGAACCATCGCTTGCGAAACCCACGCGATGCAAAGGTACAAAAATTCCGCAACGCGGCAAAATTATTGATTTATGGCATCGGGCCTGATTTTCTTGCCAAATCACGGATATTCCAGAAACATTGTTTATTTTTGCGCAAAATTACTTAGATGAAGCGATTACTTACATTATGCATCGTTGCCGCTGCCTTTGCCGCTGCAGCAACAGAAGTGATTAACCTGAAAGACTATGGTGTGCGCCCGGGTGGCAAAGCCGATATGGCTCCGGCGATAGCGAAGGCGTTGTCTGCCATATCAGAGCGCTACGGCAAGCAGGACATCAGGCTGGTTTTTGAGCCGGGTGTCTACAATCTGTATCCCGAGAAGGCTGTGGCCACACATTATTATATATCAAACCACGACCAGACTCCGCAAAAGCTTGTCGGCCTCAATATCGACGGTTGGAATAATCTGACGGTAGCAGGCAACGGAGCTGAGTTCATGTGCCACGGACGCATGATACCGGTTGCTGTGGTTAACTCTGAGAATGTAAGCATCAGCGGACTGAGCATAGACTTCGCCGACCCTCAGATTTCACAGATTACAATTGAGGAAAGCGGCGCTGACGGCATTGTGTTCCGCCCCGAGAAGTGGGTGGACTGCAAGGTGGACAAGCGTGGCCGGTTCATCACCCGTGGCCACGGCTGGGAACTGGCTCCCCGTGCTGGAATAGCTTTCGAGCCTGACAGCCGCCACATAGTATACCGCACCAGCGACATATACGCGCCCCTCGACAGCGTCATAGCCCGCAAGGATGGCAGCATCTATGCTCCGAAATGGCGCAACAGCGCTCTTGTTGCCGGCACAAAGGTTGCACTCCGCACCTGGGACCGTCCCTCGCCGGGCATATTTCTGCATGAAAATAAAAACACTCTCCTGACGGATGTCACCGTCCACTACGCAGAGGGCATGGGACTGCTCGCGCAGCTGTGCGAAAACATCAGCCTCAGCGGCTTCAGTGTGTGCCTGCGCGGGGATGATGATCCGCGCTACTTCACAACCCAGGCCGATGCAACGCATTTTTCCGGCTGCAAAGGCCACATATCTTCTGTGGGCGGCCTGTATGAGAACATGATGGACGATGCCATAAATGTGCACGGCACCTATCTGAAGGTTGTGGGACGCCCCGACGACCATACACTCATAGGCAGATATATGCACCCTCAGTCGTATGGCTTCAAGTGGGGCGAGGTGGGCGACACCGTGCAGTTTGTGGCTTCACGCACAATGGAGATTGCAGGCACCCCCAATACCATAGTGTCAATCGAGCCGGCTGACAAAGCTGAAATCAACGGCGCCAAAGAGATGAAAATAGTGTTTGCACAGCCGGTGGACACTGCTGTCAATCCGCGCAATCCAAGCGGTATCGAGAACCTTACATGGAGCCCCTCGGTGGTTTTTGACCAAAATACAATACGCAATAACCGCGCACGCGGAAGTCTCTTTTCCACACCGCGCAAAGTTGTCGCTTCGTCAAACCTTTTTGACCACACATCCGGCACCGCGATTCTGCTTTGCGGCGACTGCAACGGGTGGTTTGAAACCGGTGCCTGCCGCGATGTGACAATAATAGACAATACATTTGTCAATGCGCTCACAAACCTCTTCCAGTTCACCGAGGCTATAATCTCGATCTATCCGGAAATCCCGGATATCGCCGCGCAGTCAAAATATTTTCACAGCGGAATAGTTATTGAAAACAACCGGTTCAACACTTTTGATGCCCCGGTGCTCTACGCCAAGTCTGTGGATGGCCTGACATTCGTAAACAACACTGTGTCAACCAACAAGGAGTACCCTCCGTTTCACTCAAACCGTTTCACATACAAGTTTCTGCGTGTCAAAAATGTGGAGATGGACAACAATACGTTCGACGGTCCGCAGAGTATGAACATCGATATAAAATGATAAAAATAGTTTACGGACTACGAACCAAATCAATCCGTAAATGTTGTAAATAAACGAACACTAACTTAAAAAAACAGATTCGACATGGCAAGACCTAAAAAAGAAAAGAGCCTGATAGACAAGGCTCTCGCTAAAGAGGAGTTTGACCTGAGCCTGTACACACTGCAGGAAATCAAAGAAACAATGAAGCAGCTTGTTGAACTTCAGGCCACACGCATCCGCAAGACTGAGATTCTCAAACTGCAGGAGGTAGTGCTCAGAGCTTCAGAAAAAATTAAAGAGCTTCTTGAAGAAGATTGATAATTCTTTACGAGAATAATTACGGGCCGGAGGTGAAGGGTGTTCACTTCCGGTTTTTTTTAGAGTGTGTTTACTTTTAACTTTATGAAATCTTTACAGGTACTTCCGGCCTGTATTTAGATTTCATTCAGTCATTATGGAACTCCATAACTCCATCATTCAATCTAAAAACATACTCGCAAGCCCAATATAAATCTTAACATAAGTCAAAAGTAAACACACTCTTGGATTTTGTGGCGGGGAGTGAAAAAATCGCATTAACTTTGCAATATATAATCCCTCACTACCCGGCGTTATGCAAGAAATAATAGATTTATACACCTCCACCTTTGGCCGTCCCCCGGCTTCTGTAGCCCAACTTGCCGGGGCTGCCTCCGCCCGCCGCTATTACAGGCTTGCCGATGAGGCCGGCTCCACTGTCATTGCCACAGCCGGCACATCAGCTGCTGAAAACGAGGCCTTTATCTATATGACAGGCCGCTTTGGGGCAATGGGGCTGCCGGTGCCGCGGATAATTGCTGTCAGCGCCGACAGAATGAACTATCTGCAGAGCGATGCCGGCACTGTGTCGCTCTTTGAATATCTCGCGCCGGCGAGGCAGTCAAGGGAGTACGATGCGCGTAGCATTGCCGCTCTTGAAGAAGTGATGGCGGCGCTCGCCCGATTCCACAATGCCGATGACCCCGGTTTTGATTACTCATTGTGCCTGCCGCGTCCGGAGATGGATTACCGCTCGGTGATGTGGGACCTCAATTATTTCAAATACTGTTTTCTCAAGCCTTCCGGTATTGAATTTGATGAGGAGAAGCTCGAAAATGATTTTGAGACACTCGCATCGGCCATACTCGGTGCCGGATTCGACTGCATTATGCTCCGTGACTGCCAGAGCCGCAATGTGATGGTGGGGAGCGATGGCTCGCCGGTGTTCATCGACTATCAGGGCGCGCGGCGAGGCAACCGCTTGTATGATGTCGTTTCGTTTCTGTGGCAGGCGAGGGCGTCATACCCTGCGGAGTTGCGCTCCAGACTGGTTGACCATTATCTCGGTTGCTGCGGGTTTGATGCCGGAAGCCGGGCAGTGCACAGGCAACGGTTGCCCCACTTCATTCTCCTGCGCACGCTGCAGGTGCTCGGCGTATACGGATTTGTCGGGCTGGTGAAACGCAAGGAGCATTTCATCAGTAGCATTCCGGCCGCAATGGCAAACCTGCGCGAAATAGCCGGGTCCGGTATTGAAGGTATGCCGGAGCTCGCCCGTGTGATTGGCGCGCTTGCAGCCCTTCCTCAGTTCGGGGCTACACTCCCTCCGGCAGATCATCTCACTGTCACAGTCAGCAGCTTCTCATATAAACTGGGCTGGCCTGAGGACAACAGCGGCAATGGCGGCGGCTTTGTGTTCGACTGCCGCGCGCTCCACAACCCCGGCTGCTATGAACGCTACAGACAGCTCACCGGAATGGACAGCCCCGTCATAGAATTTCTTGACGCGGAGCCTGAGGTGGCGAAATTCCTTGAATCGGTATATTCGCTTGTGGATGCTTCGGTGGAGCGGTATATCAGCCGCGGATTCACGTCGCTCTCAGTTGCATTCGGCTGCACCGGTGGCCGTCACCGCTCGGTGTATTGCGCCGAACACCTTGCCGCTCATCTTGCCGCCAAATACAGAATAACTGTGGAGCTGAAGCATCGCGAACAAAAAGTGTCCAAAACGTTGGAAAGCCTATGAAAGCAATGATTTTTGCCGCCGGCCTCGGCACACGCTTGCGTCCGATTACCGATACCATTCCCAAGGCTCTTATAGAGGTAGGCGGTGTGCCCATGCTCGGGCGGGTGCTTCTCAAACTCAAAGCGGCGGGTGTGGATGAGGCTATTGTCAACATCCACCATTTTCCTGACCTGATACGCTCTTATCTTGCCGCTAACTCCGGTTTCGGCATCACTATCCACATCAGTGATGAAACCCCGCTGCTGCTCGACACCGGCGGTGGCATACTCGCAGCCAGGAAGTGGCTTGATGACGGCGCGCCGTTTATTGTCCACAACGCGGATATTCTCACCGATTTCAATGTGGCCGATATGATGGCCGCCCACAATGCTGCAGGAGCGGATGTCACTCTGCTCGGCCAGCATCGAACCACCTCCCGCCATTTCCTTTTTGACAGCGGGATGCGACTTGTCGGCTGGGCAAACACCGCCACACATAAAACCATTCCCGAAAACCTCGATTGCATCTCTCTGCAGCCTCTCGCTTTCGGTGGGGTGTCGATAGTATCTCCCTCAGTTTTCCCGCTCCTTGAACGGTATTCCGAGAGTGCGGGCCGGGTGTTTTCAACCACGCCTTTCTACGCCTCGTATGCCGCTGCCCTTGACATCAGGGCGCATATTCCGGCCAATCCATACCGGTGGTTCGATATAGGCAAGCCGGCCACCCTTGCCGAAGCCCGGGCCTCTTATAGGGGTAGCACTGTCGGTATGGATTATTGCTCGGGGAAGTAGGGGGAAACCTTGCGCAGCCATCGGTCGCGGTCTATCTGCATGCCGTATTCGGAGTATAGTCCGTTGAAGCGTTCTTCAAACTCACGGCGCAGACGCCCCGTGGTGGGCATCTCCTCAGTGGGGTGTGCGCGCCACCAGTCGGTAATCTGGAGGGCGAGCTCGCCGGCGAGGTCGGCATCAATGTATTTGAAGGGAGATAGCCTGCGGGCATCTCGGGCAAATCTTGCAAAAGGTTCGTTTTCAATGCGCTGCTGCAGGTCGGATGGTGGCGTATGGGGGAGTACACCGGGGATGGCGGTGGCTTTTTGAGCTTTGTTTTCGGCGCGTTTGGCGGCTTTCTCTCTCCTCTCCTTCCTCTTGGCTTCGCGGGCGTCGTAGTCGGCCTTGATGGTGGCGAACACCTCAGCTGCCTGATGGTCAGCGATTTCGGTGATGTAGCCGTTGACAATGTAGGCGAGAACAGCTTCGAGGACAATGAGTTTGATTGTCTGGGGCAGCGCGAGGGTAGCGATGACCCATTCGGCGCGGAGTGTGATGTTTTTCTTCATAGTAGTAAAGTTTTGATGGTGCAAAGGTAATACGCGGATGAGGCGGATTTATGCGAATTTGCACATTTGAGTTTTTAGTTTTGAGTTTTTAGTGGGGGGTGAGGTGTGGTACCTCCGGCACCAACTGCGTATGTCGTTGGTAATCCGCACACTGCGTGTGCGGTTAACAAAATAATCGCACCCTCCGGGCGCTTGAAAAAAAGCAGGGGTACAGAAAGCTACAGGCGCGAAAGGTAGCAAAGAGCCGTGGGCTCGTCAATTTTGTTATCCCCGTACGAAGTGCGGGGTCAGGCACCGCCCCAACGAAAATGGTGCCGGAGGTACCAGACCTAAAATAGCTAATATTCAATAACATCGCCTCTCGCGAGGCTCCGAGGGAGGAGATGGGGCTCTGCTGCCCCTGGCCTCGCGCTTCGCGCTCGTGCCGGGGATATATGTGACATCGCACCCTCCGGGCGCTCAGACGTCTCCGACGCCCTATGCGGTGGATAGGATGATGTGGGCGCGATGTATCGGCGCCCTATATGTGCGCTCGCGGTGGGTCTTTTTTGGGGGATAAGCGGGGTTTACATAAAATAACAAATTTCCGAATATAAGTTAAAAGTAATTAAATCGGGGGGGGGTATGTTAATTGTTTTTAAATTCTATTTCCTACCTTTGACGCGGATTTGGTTCGCCGGGCACACAGGCGACACCGCTTCCGCACATTACACATATTTAATTTTACACATTTTCTTAAGTATGAAAAAGTTATTTTTATTACTTGTGACTGTGGCGCTCGCGCTCACAGCATCAGCCCAGACGCTGAATGTCAGGGGAGTGGTGCTTCAGGCGAGCGACGAGGAGCCGGTTGTCGGCGCCACTGTCAAAGCTCAAGGCACCACCATCGGCACGATGACTGATGTCAACGGTGAGTTCACACTCACAATTCCGGGCTCAGTGAAGAAACTCGAGGTTTCTTACGTGGGCATGTTTCCCGTCACAGTCGATGTCAAGCCAAATATGCGAATCCTCATGGAGGAGAGCGAGAGTGTGCTTGACGAGGTGGTTGTGACCGGCTACGGCGCCACCCGCAAGGCTGCTTTCACCGGAGCTGCTTCTATTGTAAACGGCGATGTTGTTGACCGCAAGAGCGATGTCAACTTCGTGAAGTCGCTCGAAGGACAGGTCACGGGCTTCCAGTACAACAATTCCACAAGTTCGCCCGGCCAATGGGGCAGCGTGTTTGTGCGCGGCATGGGTTCGCTCAGCAGCTCGTCGCAGCCTCTGTATGTTATTGACGGTGTGCCTGTCAATTCCGACTACGATGACATGAACGACAACAACAACTTCTTTGACCCGATGTCGGCATACAACCCTGCGGATATTGAGAGTGTCACCGTGTTGAAGGATGCCGCAGCCACAGCGATATACGGTTCGCGCGCGGCCAACGGCGTCATAGTAATCACCACCAAGAAGGGCGGACAGAGCAAGCTCAATGTAACCTTTGAAACCCGTCAGGGCTTCACCTCGATGGCAAACAACAACATGAAGTATGCCAACGCCGCCACAAGCATCGACCTCATGGCTCTCGGACGCTACAACCGCGGAATGGCAACATCAATCGATGCCGCACGCGAGTACTACATCGGCTATTTCGGTTGGGATGGTGTCACCGACACCGATTGGATAAAGGAGATAACCCGTAAAGGCTATTACGCCGACTACAACCTCGCCTTCAATGGCACAGTTGGCTCCACCAACTACTTTGTGAGCCTCGGCTACAATGACGCCGACGGTCTTGTTATCGGTTCCAACAACAAACGCTACTCAGGCCGTATCAACCTCGATACCAAGTACAAATTTCTCAGTGTCGGCATCAATTCATCCTACAGCTACTCCGACAACCAGAGCTTCTCTGCCTCCACCGCCGGCACCATGTCCTCCCCGCTCACAGCTGCAGTCAGCTCCATGACTCCGATGGACTCACCATACGTGGGTTCCGGCGCCGACCGCACCTACAATCCCATTTCCTACAATCCGCTCGCTGTCATGGATCCCGACCTCGGCGACCTTAACAAAATCAACAACCAGACCCTTGTTGCAAACCCCTGGCTGCGTGTTGATTTCGGCTACGGAATATGGGCCAAGACAAACTTCGGCGTCAATATGATGGACCAGCGTCAGTACAACTACTGGAGCGCAATCTACAACCCGCAGGGCATGAACTACAATGGCCTCGGACAGCAATACAACTCCCGCACCACCACACTTACATGGACTAACACCCTCGGCTGGAACAAAACCTTCGGCGACCACTCCATAGACATTCTACTCGGTCAGGAGATGCAGCGCAGGTCCTACTGGCAGGAGTACTATTGCGGCTACGACTTTCCGTTTGCCGACCAGGGTATGCGCGACCTCGCCACCGCCGGTGCATGGATGGACAGCAGCTACTACAAGAATGAGAGCAGGCTCGCTTCCTATTTCGGCGATTTCCACTACAGCTATGCAAACCGCTACTACCTGTCGGCCTCATACCGCCGCGACGGCAGCTCTATCTTCGGCTCTAAAAAGCGTTGGGGCAACTTCTGGAGCGTAGGCGGCAAATGGCGAATCTCTGAAGAAAGCTTCCTGAAGGATAACACAGCCATCACCAATGCCGCGCTCCGCATAAGCTACGGTACTGTCGGCAACCAGAGCCTGCCTTCGGTCTATGCCGCCCGCGGTTTCTATTCCACAGGCTACAACTACGCGGGTTCTCCCGGCATGGTGCCTTCCCAGATATCCAACCCCGAGCTCACCTGGGAAACCTCCAGGAAGTTTGACGTAGGTTTCGATTTCACAATCTTCAACCGCGCCACATTCACATTCGACTTCTACAACGATGATACGGACGATGCGCTCTACAGTGTGCCTCTGTCCTACACCACAGGCCTGTCATCCACTTACAAAAACATCGGCAAGATGCGCAACACCGGTATAGAATTCGGTGCAAACAGCACAGTGTTCTATACAAACGATGTGATGGTCAATGTGTTTGCAAACATCACATGGAACAAGAACAAGGTTGTGAAACTCGCCGACGGTTCTATCGAAGGCACCTACAGCATAGTGGAGGAGGGTAGACCCTACCGCCAGTTCTATATGCCCGAATATGCGGGAGTTAACCCGGAGAACGGTAAGGCACAGTACTACCTCAACGAGGAGGGTGACGAGCTTACCGAAAACCTCACCGAGGCTGCCAAACGCTATGTAGGCAGCGCCGAGCCCAAGGTCTTCGGAGCTTTTGGAGCCAGCGCAAACGCATACGGATTTGACCTCGCGCTGCAGTTCAACTACCGCCTCGGCAACAAGGTGATGGATACCGGACACTCATTCACCGGCTGGGGCATGTCTCAGCGCACACCGCTGCAGATTGTCGCAGACAACTCATGGACTCCCGAAAATCCCAACGCCAAATATCCGCAGTATATCTACGGCGACCCGTACCAGACCATGGGCACATCAACCCGCTGGCTCATGAACGGCAGCTACCTGCGCCTGAGCAACATAACCTTCGGCTACACACTCCCCGCCAAGCTTACACGCAAGGCATTCATGCAGAAAGTGCGTTTCTACACCACCTTCGACAATGTGCACACATGGACATCCTCCGAATTCGTGGGCTACAATCCTGAAACATATTCAAGCGGCGTGATAGCATGGCAATATCCCGGCACCTTCACTTTCACCGGCGGTGTGCAGGTCACTTTCTAACAGTTGAAACTCGCAATAATTAAGGAAAAAACAGAAATGAAAAATATATTTATAAAGGCTCTTGCCGGCGTGGTGCTCACAATCGGAGCTTCCGGCTGCGGAGACAAATTCCTTGAAACAGATATCTACGATGCCGTGGATCTCGAATCGGGACTCTCCACTCCCAACAGTATCGGCTATGCCCTCAACGGTGCCTACTATCAGTTTTGCCGCTACTACTTTGCCGGCAACTATGCCACGACAATGGGCGACCTCGGCTCTGACATAATATACTGGAACGGCCAGAACTCGCATCAGAACGCCATTTATGAATTCTCCTACCTTGACACATACTACGGCTTCACATACGTGTGGGCCTACGGATACAAGGTGGTTGACAATGCGGCGCGCATCATCAAGGCGTGTGACCAGCTGCTGCCGGAGGCAAATTCCGACGACGCTGTTGACCTGCAGCTGTACAAGGCCGAGGCCTACGCACTCCGCGCATACGCTATGTCTGTGCTCACCAACACTTTCGGCCATCAGGTGAAAGTAAACGGCCGTGATTACTCCAACGAGCCGGGCGTGGTGATTGTGAATGAGCCCATAGAGGCCTTCTCGGAAGTGAAGCGCGCCACCATCGGCGAATGCTACACTCAGATTCTGTCAGACCTCGACCACTCGCTCGCGGCATACCGTCAGGCAGGTGTCAGCCGCACAACCGGTCAGGTTTTCAGCCCTGCAGCGGTGTACGGACTCATGGCTCGTGTGAAGCTCTATCTTGAGGACTGGAACGGCGCCAAGGATGCCGCCGCTTTGGCAATATCCATCAGCGGTATCAACACGCTTGCATACTCGGAGGCTGATTATCAGGCACTTTATTCCGGACAGTGGAGCAATGGCGAGAGCATATTCTATCTCGCCCTCGACCAGAGCACAAACTGGAGCGCCAACTCCTGCGGTACCCTCTTCACCACCTACTGCTATGGTCCGAGCCCGTATCTGATATCGCTATACGGCGACGATGATGTGCGCGCGTCACTCAATTACTGGACCAACCAGAAAGGCACTGAGTATGCCGCATACGGCAGCGCCACCCCCTGGTATGGCGGCGGCAAGTTCGGCGCGGGTATCTTCAATGCGGTTGCCGGCGGAAACCCTGCCGTGCAGACAAACTATCTGATAAATGCTCCCGAGATGTTTCTCATTCAGGCCGAGGCTGACATCAGACTCGGCAACACTGCCGATGCAGCGAATGAGCTCCTCGTTGTTGCCAAGCGAAATAACGCGATAACCACGGCGGCCGACCTTCCGTCAAGCGCCGACGCCCTGCTGTCTTTCCTCAAGGAGGAGCGCGCACGCGAGCTGTTTCAGGAGGGGCACCGCCTGTGGGACCTCCGCCGCTGGGATGAAACCACCAACCTTTATGCGTATGACGCACCCAATATCCGGTACCAGATCAACAATGTGAAGGTGTCCGACCTGATTTTCCCGGTTCCCGCCGATGAAATCAACGCCGGATTCGGAGTAGAGCAGACTCCCGGATGGGATGCCACGCGCCCGAAGTGACGAATTGAACGCATTACCGTTAAACCGGTAATATATTTACATACTAAAAAATAATTAGGCAAAGACGGGTCGTGAGATTCGTCTTTGTCGCTTTTTTTCGCTCTGACGGTCAGGCTCCGGAAATAAAAAAACAGCTGTTTTCTTGCATACGCTTTCCCGAAGTATTACCTTTGCAAGTGTAACCAATACTGTACGCGCTATGAACAGCAAGAGCCTTGTGTCTATCGATGATATAAGCCGGGACGAGATTCTCGACCTTATAGAGAGAGCACGATATTTTGAAGAGAATCCCAACAGTAAGGTGCTCGACGGCAAAGTGGTGGCAACCCTTTTCTTTGAACCGTCAACACGCACCCGCCTCAGTTTTGAAACAGCGGTCAACCGCCTCGGAGGGCGCGTGATAGGATTCAGCGATGCCAGCACTTCAAGCTCTGCCAAAGGCGAAACCCTTAAGGATACCATCAAGATGGTGAGCAATTACGCCGACCTCATAGTGATGCGCCACCACCTCGAAGGAGCAGCCAGATACGCAACCGAGGTTACCGATGTGCCTATAATCAATGCAGGCGACGGCTCAAACCAGCACCCCTCGCAGACGATGCTCGACCTGTATTCGATCAGCAAGACGCAGGGGCGGCTCAATGACCTGACAATCACAATGGTGGGCGACCTGAAGTATGGCCGCACTGTCCACAGCCTGCTCATGGCCATGAGATATTTCAACCCCACTTTCAACTTCGTTGCCTGCGATGAGCTGCAGATGCCGGTTGAGTACAAGCAGTTTTGCGACAAAAACGGCATCAAGTACAATGAGTACTCCGATTTTTCGCCCGAGGTGATAAACAGCAGCGATATTCTGTATATGACCCGTGTGCAGCGCGAGCGGTTCACCGACATAATGGAGTATGAGAAAGTAAAGAATCTCTACACCCTCCACAACGCCATGCTTGCCGACGCGAAAGATAATCTGCGTGTGCTCCACCCGCTGCCCCGAATCAACGAGATAAGCCAGGATGTGGATGACAATCCCAAGGCATACTACTTTGACCAGGCCCGCAACGGACTTTTCGCAAGACAAGCCATTATTTGCCGCGCACTTGACATTGACCCCCAAAAATAACCCTGCGATGAACACCCGGAAAAAAGAACTCGCCGTTGCCGCTCTTGAAAACGGCACTGTCATTGACCATATACCCAGCAACGCTCTGTTCAAGGTTGTGAAGCTCCTTGGCATCGAGACCATGGACACCCATGTGACTATCGGCAACAATCTGCCCAGCAACCGCATGGGGTCGAAGGGCATCATCAAGATTGCCGATGTGACCATTCCGGAGGCGGCGCTCAACCGCATTGCCATCATCGCTCCCGGAGCCAAGATAAACATCATACGCAATTTCGAGGTGGTGGAAAAACGCCAGGTGCAGCTCGCCGACACAATAATCGGTGTGGTGAGGTGTGGCAACCCGAAGTGTATCACCAACAACGAGCCTATGCGCACCCGCTTCGAGGTGATTGATCATGACGATGTGACAATACGCTGCTGCTACTGCGGCAAGGCTGTCAAAAGCGTGGACGCTCAGGTATGCTGACCGATCGCGAGGTTTGGAAACCCGGCACAATGGTCTACCCTCTGCCGGCTGTGCTTGTGAGCTGCGGCGACAGGGAGAGTTCGAATCTGCTCACGGTTGCCTGGACCGGCACTATATGCACCAATCCGGCAATGCTTTATATCTCGGTGCGCCCCGAGCGCCACTCCTATAATATAATAAAGGAGTCGATGGAGTTTACCGTCAACCTCACTACCGCCGATATGGCCAAGGCTGTTGACTGGTGCGGAGTGCGCAGCGGCCGCGACTATGACAAGTGGAAGGAAACCGGGCTCACCCCGGGGCCGGGCAATATGGTTGCGTGTCCGTATGTCGTTGAGTCGCCGCTGAATATCGAGTGCAGGGTGAGGGAGATAGTCAGGCTCGGAAGCCATGACATGTTTATCGCCGATGTGCTTGATGTGCTGGCTCAAAAAGAGTTGATTGACCCGGCAACCGGAGCGTTTGACCTCGGCGCTGCCGGCTTGCTTAATTATAGTCACGGCCACTACTATGGCCAGGGCGCGGAGTTGGGCCGTTTCGGCTTCTCCGTCAAGAAAAAATGATAAATTTTACCAGTTGTTGAGAATGAGAGCTTTTGTCAGACATATTTACGTGCTGTTCGCGTTTTTAACTTATGCTATACAGGCGCAGTATGGCCTTGCCGCAACAAGTGGTGAGGCGCGTATGCGCATGAAAGGCTTTGTTGAAGAGGCTATGGCCTTTACAGAACGTATGCCTCGCGAAAAAGTCTTTGTTCATCTTGACAATACATCTTATTTCAAAGGAGATAAAATCTGGTTTCAGGCGTATGTTGTGGATGGTTTTTCCAATGGCCCTACGCAGTTGAGCAAAACCTTGTATGTGGAGTTGCTGAATCCCGGTGGCAAAGTGGTGGGCCGTCAGACGCTTAGAATAGAGGATGGCAGGGCCCGCGGCTCGATGTCAATTGGTCATCTACCCTTTTACTCAGGCTTTTATGAGGTGAGAGCGTATACAAAGTATATGACCAATTTTGGCAACGAGTGCGCATTTTCTCGTGTAATACCTGTGTTTGACTCCCCGCGCAGAGAGGGAGATTATACCGACAGACGTATTATGAGCGACAAGCTTGCCCGGAGCCGTTTTGAAAGCCCGCGTCCGGCGTCACGGTTGTCCGGCAAGATGTCGGTGAGGTTTTACCCGGAGGGTGGGCATCTTGCGGCGGGTTTGACCCAGAAGGTGGCCTTTGAACTTACCGGCAAGGGAGGGATTCCTTTGGATGGAAGAGGAGTGGTGGTAGATGACAACGGCTTGCAGGTGGCAACACTCTCGGTAGAGCATGAAGGCAGAGGGGTTTTTGAAATATGTCCCGTTGAGGGCAGAAAATATAAAGCTGAGATTACCGCTTCAAGCGGCGATACACGCACATTCAGCCTGCCGCAGGCTGAGGCCGGGCAGATAGCGCTTAGTGTTGATAATGTTACTCAGCCCGACACTATCGGTGTGTCAATCAGGCGAGTGTCCGATGGCACCAGGCGTTCTATGGGTGTTGCCGTGACGGTGCGTGGTGTGATATGGTCGTATGCAATGACCGATGTTGACAGTGTCGCGCATCTGAAGTTCGCGGCGTCCGATATGCCAACAGGCGTTTCAGTCATCACACTGTTTGATACAGAGGGCCGGACGATAGCCGACAGAATGGTGTTTGTGAACAATGGAGGCTATGGGCTTATTGAGATTGCCGAACAGCGCAATGAAGAGACCCCGAACTCCAGGATAACGATTGATGTAACGGCGTTGACACAGGACAGCATCCCTGCTTCGCTGCCACTGTCTGTGTCGGTTGTTGATGGCGACAATGCAGTGGCCCGCGGCGGCGGTATGCTTGCCGAACTGCTGCTGATGTCGGAAGTTAAGGGCTACATACGCAATCCGGAACAGTATTTTGCAAAAGACGGAGAGGCCAAGCGCGCCCTCGACCTGCTGCTGATGGTGCAGGGATGGCGGTGTTTCTCATGGGAACATATGGCCGGAGTGCGGCCTGTCGACAGGGTCTTTCTGCCGGAGCAGGGCATAGATGTATCCGGTAAGGTGGTGTCCTTTGTGAGGGGTATACCAAAACCAAATGTCAACTTGTCTGCCATGATGATGCCGGTAGACACCCCCGACTCATTGAAGTATGTGTTGACAAATATGTTTACCACCGACAGTGCCGGCCGGTTTCATTTTTCAGTGGATGTCGCCGGATCAAACAAGCTTGTGCTGTCGGTGACAGAAAATGGCAAGAAGAAAGATCATCGCATCCTTGTTGACCGCCTCTTTGCTCCGGAGCCGAGAGCCTATCGGCCGCAGGAAATGCGGATTGAGGATTCTGAGCCGGAAATTGCAGGCATTGCCGGCGCGGACACGATTGTGGCGGAAGAGGAGATGGATGACGCCGGGAATCTGTATGAAGATGACGGTATCAAGTCCAAGCTCCTTGACGAGGTTGTTGTAAAAGGAAAGCGCAGGACAGCGGAGCAGGAGATTTACCGTGCGCGGTCTAAATCTGTAGCGTTCTACGATGTCGATACTGAGCTTGCGGATGTTGCCGATAAAGGGCAGGTGATAGGCCAGAGCCTGTTTGACATGCTTGTCAAAATCAACAGCCGTTTTTCGAAACGGTTTGAGGGAGCGTATGAAAAAATCAGATATAATGGCAAGGAAGTGCTGTTTGTCATTGACTACAAGCCGACTATGGCGTCGGACTCCCTGTCTTCTCAAAATCTGTATCTTGAATCGATAAAGTCGATATATATCAATGAGGATGATGCTGTCAAACTTCGTTACGCGGACCCGATTAAATATACCATGATGAACATAGCGGATATCGGGTGCGCCGTGTTCATAGAAACAGACCCTAACATGTCTGCCCCTCCGGCCAAAGGCACCCGCCGCGTTTCAGTGCAGGGCTATTCGGTGCCGGCCGAGTTTCAGAATATAGATTCTGTGGATCTGATAGATGAGGAGGACTTCCGGCGCACACTCTATTGGAATCCAGATTTGCGTACCGGTGACGACGGCTCCGCCAGGATAGAGTTTTATAACAATACCACGTGTCGCAATCTGATGATAAACGTATATGGAATCGGACGCGACGGGTTGATATTCTCGCGCTGAAGCACAGTTAATCAAGCGGTGAATCTCATCCGCCCGCGTAAGAAATGGCGGTTGCCGGAGTGTAATCTCACTTTTTTTCATTAATTTTGCGCCATTAAAATACATCATCATTTACCAACACAGTATAATGGAAAAGGACACTGTTATTTTTGATCTCATCGAACGCGAGCACCAGCGTCAGAAAAAAGGTATCGAGCTTATCGCCTCTGAGAATTTTGTCAGCGACGAAGTAATGAAGGCAATGGGCTCATGCCTCACCAACAAATATGCCGAAGGCTATCCCGGCCACCGCTACTACGGCGGTTGCGGTGTGGTGGACCAGGTGGAGCAGGTGGCTATCGACCGCGTAAAGCAGCTCTTTGGCGCCGAGTACGCAAATGTGCAGCCCCACTCCGGCGCGCAGGCAAACATGGCAGTGTTCATGACCGTGCTCAAACCGGGCGACAAGTTCCTCGGCCTCAATTTGAGCCACGGCGGCCACCTGAGCCATGGCAGCCCCGTAAATTTCAGTGGCCTCATGTTTCAGGCTCTCGAATATAATGTGAGCGCCGAGACAGGCCTCATCGACTACGAGCAGATGGAGGAGGTAGCCCGCCGCGAGCGTCCGAAGCTGATTATCGGCGGTGCGAGCGCATACTCCCGCGAATGGGACTACGCACGCATGCGTCGCCTTGCCGACGAAATCGGCGCTATCTTTATGGTTGACATGGCTCACCCCGCAGGCCTCATCGCTGCCGGTCTGCTTGAAAATCCCCTCAAGCACGCCCATATCGTAACCTCCACAACCCACAAAACCCTCCGCGGCCCCCGCGGCGGCATCATCCTGATGGGCAAGGATTTCCCCAACCCCTTCGGCAAAACAAACAACAAGGGCGAGGTGCGCATGATGAGCTCGCTCATTGACAGCGCTGTATTCCCCGGAGTGCAGGGCGGTCCCCTCGAGCATGTCATCGCCGCAAAGGCAGTTGCTTTCGGCGAGGCTCTCAAGCCCGAGTACAAGGAGTATCAGAAGCAGGTGCAGAAAAACGCCCGCGCAATGGCTGAGGCTCTTCTCAACAAGGGCTACAAGATAGTGAGCGGCGGCACAGACAACCACTGCATCCTTGTTGACCTCCGCACCAAGTTCCCCGAACTCACCGGCAAGGTGGCCGAGAAGGCTCTCGTAGAAGCCGATATCACAGCAAACAAGAATATGGTGCCCTTTGACAGCCGCTCGCCTTTCCAGACCTCCGGTATACGTCTCGGCACACCCGCTATCACCACACGCGGTGTCAAGGAAGCTGAGATGGCAAAGATTGTCGACATGATTGACGAAGTGCTCTCCGCTCCCGACAATGCTGAAGTGATTGCCGATGTGCGCAAGCGTGTCAACGAAATGATGGAGGCATATCCTGTTTTCGCTTATTGATCAATCACTGATGCTTCAGTTTATAGTCTGGAACGCAGACCCAACCCTTTTCAGCATCGGGTCCCTCGCCATACGCTGGTACAGCCTGATGTTTGCAATAGGCTTTTTGCTGGGCTACAATATTCTCGGGCGCATCTATCGTCATGAAGGTGCTCCCGAGAAGTGGCTGAGCATTCTGCTGATATGGGTAGTGGCGGCAACCATTATCGGCGCGCGCCTGGGCCATGTGTTTTTCTACGAATGGGAATACTACAGCGCCCACCCGCTTGACATTGTGAAGGTGTGGGAAGGTGGCCTTGCGAGCCACGGCGGCACGATAGCCATTATTCTCGCCGTGATTCTCTATTCGGTTTTCACGACTAAGCGCAGCCCGATATGGACATTCGACAGGCTTGTGATACCGATAGCGCTTGTTGGCGGCATGATACGCATCGGCAATCTGATGAACTCCGAGATATTCGGAACCGCGACATCGCTGCCGTGGGGATTCATGTTCATCCGCTCGCGCCAATGGCACGAGATGTACGAGGGAATGGGGTGTCACCCAACGCAGCTTTATGAGGCGATGTGCTATTTCGCTCTGTTTGCCCTGCTGATGTGGATGTACTGGCGCAAGAATGCCGAAACCCGCCCCGGATTGATTTTCGGCGTGTTCTTCATCGGCATTTTCCTGCCCCGCTTCCTCATAGAATTCATTAAAAACGACCAGGTGGACTTTGAGGCTACCATGGCTCTCAATATGGGTCAGCTTCTGAGCATACCATTCATCGTTGCCGGCATTCTGCTCATCATATGGGCGATGACGCATCCCAAGGTCGAGATCGCCTTCCCTGACAGGTTTGCCGACGAGGATGTAACGAAGAAAAAGAAATGAGTGAGATAATTTTTGTCAGCGGTACAGACACCGACGCGGGCAAGAGCTACGCCACAGGTTGGCTTGCCGCGCGCCTTGCAGCCGAAGGAAAATCGGTGGCTACCATGAAGTTTGTTCAGACAGGCAATGTCGGCCGCTCGGAAGATATTGAGGTGCATCGCCGCATCATGGGCATTGATTCGATTCCCGAAGATGCGCTCGGACTGACAGCTCCGGAGATATTCTCTTATCCGGCATCCCCTTCGCTCGCAGCAAAGATTGACGGCCGGCCTGTGGACCTCAATAAGATAGAACGAGCCATGGAGCAGCTTGCCGCCGGGTATGACACCTTGCTTGTGGAGGGTGCGGGAGGACTGATGGTGCCGCTCGACTATGAGGGCGCGCTCACAATAGACTTTCCGCTGGCAAACAACATGCCGGTGGCGCTGGTGACTAACGGCAAGCTCGGTTCGATAAACCATACGGTGCTTGCCCTCGAGGCTCTGCGCACCCGTGGCATGAAGCTCCACTCACTGCTGTACAACACCCACTTTGACTACGATCCCGTCATTGCAGCCGACTCCCTCGATTACATGAAGCTGTATGTCGGGAAATACTTCCCGGGAACTCCCGTGATTACTATACCCTCGCTGAAATGACAACACGCTCTATTGTTACAATTCCAAAAGACAAGTTGTCGGAGATGCCGCTGGTAACCTATTCCGGTACCATAACTATTGTAGACACCCCCGAGCAGGCTGATGCAGCCCTTGAAACGATTTTTAAAAGTTCTGTTGTAGGCTTTGATACCGAGACCCGTCCCGCTTTCCGTAAGGGTCACTCAAACAATGTGGCTCTGATGCAGGTGAGCAATGGCTCGCATTGCTGGCTGTTCAGGGTGAACAAGCTTGGTGTGGACGGCGCGGTGAAGCGCTTTCTTGAAAACGACTCCATTCTCAAGGTGGGGCTCTCTATCAAGGACGATTTCTTTGTGATGCACCGCAGCGCGGAGTTCGAGCCGAAAGGCTTCATTGACTTGCAGGCATTTGTAAAAGAGTATCTGATAGCTGATGCTAGCCTGCAGAGAATATATGCCATACTTTTTGGCGGACGCATATCCAAAGGGCAGAGGCTGTCAAACTGGGAGGCGGATGAGCTCACCCCGGCGCAGCAACACTATGCCTCTATTGATGCGTGGGCCTGCCTTAGAATCTATAACCATCTGAAGTCAGGGGAGTTTGACCCCATGAGCTCGCCTTACCTCACTGAAATCACTGAAGAAAACGAATGAAACGCTCAACTGTAATACCGGCACTGCTGCTGGTGTATCTCGGAGTGATGTGCTACATAGGCCGCCAGCAGTTCTATGACGGTCACTACCTCTTTTATTTCGGCATAATCGCAGCCACCCTCCTTGTGATTTTTCTTCTGAGGCTGACACTTCTCAAAAGAGAGAAAGACCGCGAAAATAACAAGCGCTCTTAAGCCGCGGCTTTGCTGATAGCCGCAGGCTTGACTCTCACTCTCCAGCCGGTCCACCCCATGATGAGGGTCATTACCGGGCTGAGAATGTTGAATATGCAGAAGGGCAGATAGGCGAGTGTGGCCACACCGAGCACAGTCGACTGTGTGAGTCCGCACGAATTCCAGGGTATGAGCACCGAGGTTACGCTCACCGAGTCCTCGAGGGTGCGCCCGAGCAGCTGCGGCTTCACATTTGCCCGCTTATAAGTGCTTTTGTATACATTAGCCCCGATGATTATCGATAGATACTGGTCGCCGGTGCAGCAGTTCAGAAACAGACCGCTGCCCACTGTGGCGCTTACAAGATTGCGGGGCGAATGAAGGTGGCGGGTGATGGTGCGTGTGATGGTCGAGAGCATACCGGAGCCAATCATTACCCCTCCGAAGAGCATCGCGCTCACCACGAGATAGATGGTGGGCAGCATACCCTCTATGCCGGAAGTGCCCACGAGCGAATCAAGCAGGCTATCGCCGGTTGACACCTCTGTTGAAGTGACGAGAATTCTGACAGCCCCGGCTGCATACTCTCCGGCTGACGCGCCGCATATCCCGGCAACGAGCTGAGGCTGAAGGATGAAAAATCCGGCCAATCCAGCCAGAGAGCTTACCGCGAGTACAACATCCGTGCGCCATCTCAGCGCAATCATCACAGCGGCGATACCGGGAATTACAAGTATCCAGGGGGTGATGTTGAAAGTCGATTCTATAGCCTGACGGATGTGGATTGCGTTTTCAGCCGAAACAGTGTCGGTAAACGCTCCGACGATGCTGTATACAGCCAGCGCTATGCTCATGGCCGGTATGGTGGTGAGCATCAGAAAGCGGATGTGGGTAAAAAGAGGCACGCCGGTTGTGGCTGCTGCAAGAACGGTTGTGTCGCTGAGCGGCGACACTTTGTCGCCAAAATATGCACCGGAGATGATTGCGCCTGCAATCCATGCGGGGTTGTAGCCCATCACAGTGCCTATGCCCATGAAAGCCACTCCGATGGTGGCGATTGTGGTCCACGAAGTGCCGGTGATGACCGATACCACCGCGCATATCGCGCATGCACTCAGCAGAAAGAGCTTGGGGTTGAGCACTGCGAGTCCGTAGTCTATCAGCGCCGGCACCACTCCGCTCAGCATCCATGTTGCGCTCAGTGTGCCTATGAATATGAGTATCACTATCGCCGGAAAAATCTGTGTGGCGCTCTTCTTTATGCCGGCGGCAAGCAGCTTGGCCGGCCTTTTGGTAAGGGAGATGCTGAGCACCACGCACAATGCGGTGGCTCCGAGCAAAATCCAATAGCTGTAGTCTTGTACAGCTCCTGCTCCTTTAATTATGATGAGAGCTGTTATGGCGCATAGCAACGCCAGCACCGGCAGCAGCGACACTGCCAATGACGGATGGGTACTGCGTGTAAAAAAGCTTTTCAATATTTAGTCGTATTTTTATGCGGTGCAAAATTACTATAAAATATCTCCTCAGGCAAAAAATTACGCGATAATTAATATAATTGCATGAAAATAAACGAAATTAGCTATATTTGAACTACCTTTGCAGTCTTATTTCAAATTCTACTTTTATGGTACAGATTGGCAAGCGCAACAGGCTCAAGGTAACACGCCTCGTTGATTTCGGGGCATATCTTGACGCCGGCGCCCGTGCGGAGATTCTTCTGCCCAAACGTTACATCACCACGCCTCTTGCTCCCGGCGATGAAGTTGATGTGGTGGTATACACCGATTCAGAAGACCGCCCGGTGGCAAGCACGGAAGTGCCGAAAGCCTACGTAGGCGAGTTTGCTTTCCTTGATGTCGCCGCTGTGACAAAAGTTGGCGCTTTCATGGACTGGGGTCTGCCGAAGGATCTCCTGGTGCCCTTCAGCGAGCAGCGCAGCCGCATGGTGCAGGGTGGCAATTACCTTGTGTATCTCTATGTCGACAACGCTTCCGGGCGTGTAGCCGCATCCGCCAAGGTTGAGAAATTTGTAGGCAACGTCATACCCGAATATGCCAATGGCCAGAAGGTCAGCGTGCTTGTATTTGACCGCAATGAGGTTGGCTACCGTTGCATTGTCGACAATCTCCACTTCGGCATCCTTTATGAAGATGAGGTGTATTCCGATATCCACAAGGGCGACCGCATGGAGGCATACGTCAAGAGAGTGCGCCCCGACGGCAAAATCGACCTGATGCTCGGCGGCAGGGCAGATGTGCGCACAAACACCCTTGCCGACCGCATTGAAAAGGCTGTGCGGAGTGCCGGCGGTTCACTCGCAATCAGCGACAAAAGCTCGCCGGAGGAAATCAAGGCAACCTTCCAATGCAGCAAAAAAGACTTCAAAAAGGCTGTCGGGCACTTGTTGAAGGATGGCAAAATCGGCATTTCTCCCGATAAAACGGCACTTTTTGCCAAGTGATGTGCATAATGTGGAATTTTTTTGCGACCTTTGCACAACAGTATGTACAATTACATGACTCCTTTCTAAGAAGCTATCCTATTGAAAGAAATGGAATTTACAGCATATCAGATTGCGGCTATGGCCGAAGGTACCGTTGATGGCAACGGTGACGTGAAGATTAATACATTTGCAAAGATTGAAGAGGGATGCCCCGGAGCAATCTCCTTTTTGGCCAATCCCAAATATACACCTTATATATATAGCACCCGCTCATCGGCTGTGCTCGTGAGCAAGGATTTTGTGCCTGAGGCGCCGGTCAGTGCAACCCTTATAAGGGTGGACGACCCCTACGCAACCGTGGCCCGGCTCCTCACTATGGTGCAGCAGATGATGAATCCGCGCCGCACAGGCAAGGAGAACCCCTGCTTTATCGACCCCACCGCTACTGTTGACGAAGACACCTATGTCGGAGCCTTTGCCTACATCGGCAAGGGCGCGAAAGTGGCTTCCGCAGCCCAGATTTATCCGCAAGCCTATATCGGCGACGGTGTGGAGATAGGTGAGGGTACTGTGATATACTCAGGAGTAAAGATTTACCACGGATGCAAAATCGGCAGAAACTGCATTATCCACAGCGGAGCCGTCATCGGTGCCGACGGATTCGGATTTGCACCGGTGGATGGCGGCTATGAGAAAATACCCCAGATAGGCAACGTTGTTGTTGAGGATGATGTTGAAATCGGAGCCAACACAACCATCGACCGTGCCATGATGGGCAGCACACGCATCTGCAAGGGCGTCAAGCTCGACAATCTCATTCAGGTGGCTCACAACTGTGTTGTGGGCGAGTCAACCGTCATGGCCGCCCAGGCCGGTATAGCCGGCTCTACAAAGGTTGGCGCGCATTGCATGGTTGGCGGCCAGGTGGGTCTTGCCGGCCACATCCATGTGGGCGACAAGGTTGAAATCGCCGCCCAGAGCGGTCTCCACAGAGATGCTCCCGATGCCGCGCGCCTCTTCGGCACACCTGCAATGAACTTCACCGACTATGAGGCTCACGCCAAGGAATTGCGTCGCCTGAGCCGCCTCTTTGACAGAGTTGACAAGATAGAGGCTGAACTGAAATCAGACAAAAAGAATAATTAAAAAACATCACTATACATGAAGCAGATAACACTCAAGAATTCCTTCTCAGTCCACGGTAAGGGATTGCACACAGGCAAAGTGATCAACGCCGAATTCTGCCCGGCTCCTGATAATCATGGCTATAAGTTCCAGCGCACCGACCTTGAAGGCGAGCCTATTATCGATGCACTGGCCGAAAATGTTCAGTCCACAACCCGCGGAACAGTGATTGCCAAAGGCGATGCTTCCGTGAGCACAAGCGAGCATGCCCTCGCAGCACTCTATGCAGCCGGTATTGACAACTGTCTCATAAAAATAGATGGTCCCGAAATGCCGATTCTTGACGGCAGCGCAAAGGAATTTTGTGAAAAGATAGCACAGGCAGGCCTTGAAGAGCAGAAATCTGAAAAGGATTTCTATATTGTGAAGCAGAAAATCGAGGTACGCGATGAAGAGACCGGCGCCGCTATCGTTGTTCTTCCTGATGATGATTTCAGCATCGATGTGATGGTGAACTTCAACTCACCGGTGCTCGCAAACCAGTATGCCTGCCTTGAAAGAGTAGAGGACTTTCCTGCCGAGGTGGCCTCAAGCCGCACATTCGTTTTTGTCCGGGAGATAGAGCCTCTTGTAAAGGGCAATCTCATCAAGGGCGGCGACCTTGACAACGCAGTCGTTATCTACGACTCACCTATGGAGCAGTCTGAGCTTGACCGCCTCGCGGACCTGATGGGTGTGAAGCACAAGAATGTGAGCGAATTCGGATTCATCCAGGACAAACCCCTTGTTGCCGACAATGAGCCTGCGCGCCACAAACTCATGGATGTGGTTGGTGACCTCGCCCTCATAGGCCGTCCTCTCAAAGGCAAAGTTATCGCTACACGCCCCGGCCACTCCATCAACACCACTTTTGCCAAAAAGATACGCAAGGAAATCAAGCGTCAGGATATACAGGCTCCCATCTACAATCCCAACGCCGAGCCGATTATGGACAACAACCGCATCCGCGAGCTCCTTCCCCACCGCTACCCGATGCTGCTTGTTGACAAAATCATCGAAAAGGGCGAAAACTACATCGTAGGTGTGAAAAACATCACGGCAAACGAGCCTTTCTTCCCCGGCCACTTCCCCCAGGAGCCTGTTCTCCCCGGAGTGCTCCAGATCGAGGCCATGGCCCAGACCGGTGGCCTGCTGGTGCTCAGCACTGTCGAAGATCCGGAACGCTACTCCACATACTTCATGAAGATAGACAATGTGAAGTTCAGGCAGAAAGTTGTGCCCGGCGACACCCTTATTTTCCATATCTCGTTCATGACCGAGCTACGCCGCGGCTGCGCAGTGATGAAAGGATACGCTTTTGTTGGCGAAAAGATTGTGTCGGAGTGCGAATTCATGGCGCAGATTATCAAAAACAAATAAAATCTCAAACACACACGTTTACTCAGTAAAACCCGAATGAAACAACCTCTTGCATATATACACCCGGCAGCAAAGATTGCCCCGAGTGTGGTGATTGACCCTTTCGTGACAATTGAAGAAAATGTTGAGATAGGAGACGGCACACGCATCGGCAGCAATGTGACTATCATGGCCGGCGCCAGGATTGGCAAAAACTGCACCATCTTTCCCGGAGCGGTTATTTCGGCGATTCCCCAGGACCTGAAGTTCCAGGGCGAGGAAACCCTCGCTATTATCGGCGACAACACGACAATACGCGAGTGCGTGACTGTCAACCGCGGCACTGCCGCCAAAGGACGCACTGTTGTTGGCAGCAACTGCCTCATCATGGCATATTGCCATGTGGCTCACGACTGTGTTGTTGGCGATAATGTGATTATGAGCAACGCCACCCAGCTTGCCGGCGAGGTGGTTGTGGACAACTACGCTGTTATCGGTGGCGGCACTCTCGTGCATCAGTTCTGCCACATCGGTCCGCATGTGATGGTGCAGGGCGGAGCGCTTGTCAACAAGGATATCCCTCCGTTTGTCAAAGCCGCCCGCGAACCCATTGCATACGCAGGTGTCAACAGCATCGGTCTGCGCCGACGCGGATTCACAAGCGAGACAATCCGCGAAATCCAGGAAATCTACCGCTATCTTTACCTCAGCGGGCTCAACAACTCCGATGCCGTTGAACGCATCGCGGCCGAGCTTCCCGCAACAAAGGAGCGCGATGAGATAATTCTGTTTGTGCGCAACGCCAAGCGAGGTATTATCAAAGGATATGTGTAATATCCGACCGCTCAGGGCGTTATGACTCCGCTGTGCATCGGGTGAAAAAAATATTGCAAAAAAATATCCCGAAAAATTTGGTGGAAATAAAAAAACTCCCTAACTTTGCAGCGTCAATCGAGAGAGATATGACACTTGATTGCCTTGTGGTGTAATGGTAGCACGTCGGATTCTGGTTCCGCCTGTGAGAGTTCGAATCTTTCCAAGGCAACTAAAAAATAACCGTAAGTAGTTGGTTTTCAACGACTTGCGGTTATTTTGCTTTACCAAAATACATAAAAGTGATACATAAATGAAAATGTTTAAACTCATATATCTGACTGCCGCAATGTTGATTACTGCCTGTAGTGCAAATGCCTCCTCTCCGGATGTGAAAGTTGTTGAACCCGGTGAGTTCAAAGCCGCCTTGGCCGGTGGCGGTGATGTTTATCTGCTTGATGTGCGCCGCCCAGAGGAATATCAGGCCGGACACCTAAAGGGTGCGCATCTGCTCAACTGGCTCGATTCCGAAAGTTTCAAGAAGGGAGCCGAGGAGCTTGACAAGTCTGACACCATATACGTTTACTGCCGCAGCGGCCGCAGAAGCGGAGAGGCTGCGGATTACCTCGCCTCGCAGGGTTTCAAGGTTGTTGACATGAAGGGGGGTATCCTTGCATGGCAGCAGGCAGGTTTGCCTGTCACATCATCACAGGATGCTGACCAATAACAGAACTATCACCGGCAGCTTGTTGTTAATCAGCATATAAATAATGGATAGACAATGAAAGTATTGGTAGTAAACGGCAGCGCCCATCTTGACGGCTGCACCGACAGAGCCCTGAAAGAATTGGAATCGACCCTTGCAGCGAATGGCGTTGAGACAGAACGCGTCAACATCGCAAACAAGGATATACGCGGGTGCATCGGCTGCAATTTCTGCCGTCAGCACGGCAGGTGTGTTTTCAACGACGCTGTCAATGACACCGCGCCGAAATTTGCTGAGGCCGATGGCCTCGTTGTAGGCAGCCCGGTGTATTATGCCGGATGCAACGGTCAGGTTCTCGCTTTTCTGGATCGTCTTTTCTACAGCACCTCCGCTACTATCAACAAAACCATGAAGGTTGGTGCGGCGGTTGTGTCATCGCGCAGAGCGGGCTCAACCTCAGCTTTCGATGAAATCAACAAATATTTCACCATCAGCGCCATGCCGATAGTGTCGAGCACCTACTGGAATGAGGTTCACGGATTTACTGCCAAAGATGTGGAGGATGACCTTGAAGGTCTGCAGACAATGCGCAATCTCGGGCGCAACATGGCCTTTCTGCTGAAAGCCATCAACGCGATGAAGCAGGATATACCGCAGCAGGAACGCACCTCCTTCACAAGCTTCCACACCGAGGGCTGACCCGGCGCCATGTGTATGGCACCGCATGTCTATTGAGAAGGGCGGGCTTGATGGCTAATCCCATGAGAAATTGAGCTCTTCCCCAAATATTTTGTTGACATTTTCAATCATTTCATCAATGGACAATTTACCACTTGCAATCATATCATTGTTGAGCATAAGATAAACTCTGTCGTTATCGTGAATCTGAGTGAATGTGTCGTAGCCAAAATATCGCATGACCAACGCTTTGTACAATCGAAAGCGCCGGTTGTATCCACGTGTCTTCTTGGATTCTTCCATATCAGACGCGGCAACAAAGCCAAAAGACACCGTTTTATCTTTTTCCCAAGTACGCCTCATTATTTCAAAGCATGAGAAGACTATTTTGCGAGGTTCATAATCATTCGTAAGTATTTTATATTTGTTGTCGCTGTGGCGAAAATCTTTAGGATAGAATTTAATCGCCTTAAGATTTTGCGCAAAATGCTCTAACTTAACAATATAAACTCTGTTTGTTTTGTCTGACTTGAATCTCCATAAATCAATAATGCGGGGCGAACTGTCGGATTTGCCCCGCATTATGTAGTATGGCTCGTAGTATTCGTAGCAATTACTCACGGAATGACAGGCTTATATGCCGGATGACCGTATTGTTCTCTTTCGCTGGGTGTAACTGCAACAAACTGAATTTTATGCTTGGAGTTTCTTGTCTTTCTCAGAGCCTCTTGCAGTTTCATTGTGGTTTTTGTTCTTCGGTATATGACCGCTCTCTCGTCGTTGTCAGAGAAAAGCATTGTAAGCGGAACCTCACAATCCGATGTGCCACGTGTCTCATCAAACTTAAGTTCGTTCTGTGACACGATTTTAGACCAGATTGAATCGGGTTCGTGGGTCATGTCTGACAACTCATCAGCAGTTTTGTGTCGGAACAAATCAATCAGTCCATCAATTTGTTTCACCTCATTGTCGCTAAACCCCCATTCGTCGAAGTTAAGGGTAATATTATTTGGGTTGACAGCATTGACAATTCGCTTGCCATTTTCATCGTGGTGAGAGGCCACGTACTCACTAAAAGCACCGTTCTTTAAGTCATAGACCTCGGGAGCTACCGGTCCCTTTGCCCAGGCGTAATAGTCAAACCAAGTCAAGGGGAAGCCACGCATCTTCATAAAATGCTCGTCAATCAAATATATGATTTTTAGTAACTTACGAAGATGAACATTGGGAATGTTCCGGGCAATATATGCCAATAACATTCCGTTCTTATCTTTGTTGACTGATACACCTAAACTCATTCTTTGTTATTTTATAATCTACAAAGTTAATGCTTTTACTTTTAATACACAACACGAAAGAGAAAGTAATGTTCTTTGTGATTAGTCTATTGCTACTTAAGGGGCTGGAGGCGGATTCCATCGCCATATATCTGACTGCCACAATGTTAATATCAGCCTACAGTGCCAATTCCACATCTCGGGATGTGAAAGTTGTTGAACCAAACGAATTCAAAGCCACTCTGGTGGGTGGCGGTGACATTTATCTGCTCGATATTCGCCGCCCTGAGGAATTATAGCATCGTCTCTCGTGAGGCTCAGAGGATAGGAGAGAGGAGGGGCGCTCCTTCCCCAGGCCTCGCGCTGCGCGCTCGTGCCGGGGTTGCCCATGACATCGCGCGCCCCCCCCTTATTCCACCGCCCTTCATTAATTACCACCCGCGGTGAGCGGGTGGACGGATAAAGGCGTGGGGTGGAGCGACAACGAGACCACACTGCATAGCCAATTGCGATGCTTATTTATTTCTCCATTATTATATTTCCCAGTAATTTTACTGCCGGCAAATATCTCTCCGATGATATAAAATGTGCGAATCGAGGGAGGGTGGCGTCTTCGATTTTTATACAATAGTTCACTATACCTGCAACATTGTTGCTTTTGACGTACATATCAAACATCTTTGAAAACAATACGAAAGGGCGACCCTTACTTGATCGCCCTTATCATTATAAATGTCAAAAGATATGTCCATGTTACACCTTTATTGTAAAGACACATTCTTTCTTTTTTGTCAACTTTTCAATTTGTTGGCGCTTCTTGTCTCTCAAGGAATCAAAGACTTGAATCATCCTCTGAGAGGGCTTTTTAATTGTGATGGTTCGAGTCATATCTGTGGGTTTTATTGATTGTTTGATTGCTTTGTGCAAATATAATGCATTTTTTTCTACTGAACCAAGTTTCAGGCAGTTAAAAATAGTGCTCGTCATTAAAACGTTTCGTGGTGGCGCTTTGTTGCGGGCGTTTGCTCCGCTCCATTACGCTGTGCTCGTTTGCGCAGGTACACCATGTCTCTCAGCACCACTCCCTCCTCGATGATGGGGTGGGTGTAGTGCGCGGTGAAGAAGTCAGCAATGCGGTGCGAGTATCTGTAGCCGCAGTTGGCATAAAAACGGAGCGTAGACGGTGTTTCTCCGGTGCCAAGCTGTATGTCGCGGTGCGGGTACAGGGACTCGATATGTTCAAGTAGCGACCGGCCTATGCCCCGGTTTCTGAAACCTTCAGTCACGGCGAGGTTTTTGACTTCCACAAGGGTGTCAGACACCTCTGTGCAGGCTATGCATCCTACTGCCTCATTGTCTATAAAACCGATGAAAAGCCTGCAGTTTTCAAGATACAGCTCTACCATATCCTGCTGTTCGTCGCCGATAAGCAGAAGGTTCATGTATGCACCTTTGCCGGATGTGATTTCGGATATTAGCATTGCGTTCAGATATGTCTGATGACGCGGGCTGGGTTGCCAGCAGCCACACAGTTTGCCGGCACATCTTTTGTCACCACACTGCCGGCTCCGATGACGCAGTTGGAGCCGATTGTCACCCCGGGGAGTATCGTCACGCCGCCCCCTATCCACACATTGTCTCCTACTGTCACCGGCTCAGCCCATTCAACACCAGTGTTTCGCGCATCCGGTTCAAGAGGATGGCAGGCGGTGTATATGCTCACATTCGGGCCGATGAACACATGGCTGCCTATTGTCACCGGAGCCTCGTCAAGGATGGTGAGATTGAAGTTGGCAAAAAAGTCCTCGCCTATGGAAATATTGCAACCATAGTCGCATCTGAACGGCTGATTGATATGAAACCGCTCTCCGCACTTGCCAACCACATCGCGGAAAATCGCTTTCAGTTCAGCTGTTGCGCCTGGGCTCATGCTGTTGAATCGCCACAGTTTCTGACGAGTTTCCTCGAGCCGGCGGATAAACTCGGGGTGAACCGCGTCGTACACTTCTCCTCTGAGCATCTTAGCCCATTCTTCTTCGAATGTTTTCATAACAGTGCTATGCCGCAGGTCAGAAATTGAAGCTTTCAAGCTTCATTTCGGCGAGGGAACGCATTGTGCCGACTTCTGTGGCGAATACCTCTGACGCGCTGTGTGAGTCAAGGGCAGCCTGATCGCGCCATGTCTCGCATATCATCAGTACGCCGGGCCGTGTAGCGCTTTCAAAGGTGTCGTATGCAATGCATCCATCCTGTTTGAGCGATGCTTCCGTGAGGCGTTTTGCGGCTGCGATCACTTCAGCGCGATGCTCTTCAGCCACAGCAATAAAGCAGTTGAGTCTTATCATCAATATTATGGTTTAAATGATTTGTTAAGTAGTCCTCGTAAATTATTTTATATCATCTCTTTGCATCCTCAAGGCATCCAAAATACGCTTCACCGGTCATTATGGAACCCCATAACTCCCTGTTCATTATATTCTGTCTGCTCATGATGAAGCGGCAGATATAATATAAACTAATTTTGATGCCTACTTATTACGCAAAATTACAATAATTTGCCTAACATTGTTACTCCACGGGAGAAATTCTGTGCGGCAAAAATTTTTAGCATTGAGCAATCTTGTTTATTTTTGTGGAAAAATTACCATCCATGGCTGAAAACACTACAATTAAGCTTCTTTCGCTCCCGCCGGATACGGTAGGGCGCATCCATGCTCTCGAAAATCTTGACGCCGACAGCTATTTCTGCTCGTGCGACCCTCCCGGCAGCAAACTCGGCTCAGGCGGAGGCACCACGTGGATTCTCGACGAGTGGGAGCGCAGCGGCGGTGATGCGGGCGCACGCAAAATCATAATCCATGCCGGCGGACAGAGCCGGCGCTTGCCTGCGTATGCGCCCGAGGGTAAGATTTTTACCCCGATTCCTGTTTTCAGGTGGAAGAGAGGACAGAAGCTGAACCAGAACCTGCTGTCGCTGCAGTTGCCGCTGTTTGAAAAAATCATGGCGGAGGCACCGCAGTCGCTGACAACCCTTATTGCGAGCGGTGATGTATATATCCGCTCGGAGAAGCCGCTGCAGGCCATTCCGCAGGCAGATGTGGTGTGCTACGGCCAATGGGTGGATGCTTCGCTGGCAACGCACCACGGCGTGTTTGTGAGCCGCCGTGAGTCGCCGGAGCGGCTCGAATTCATGCTCCAGAAGCCGTCGCTCAAACAACTTGAGGACCTGTCAGAAAAGCATCTTTTTCTGATGGATATAGGCATATGGCTGCTCAGCGACAAGGCAATAAACCTGCTGCGCAGCCGTAGCCGCAACGGCAACGACCTGAAATTTTACGATCTGTACAGCGATTTCGGCAGGGCGCTCGGCGACAATCCCGCAATCATTGACAAGGAGTTGAACAGCCTCACTGTGGCTATTCTGCCGCTGCCCGGAGGCGAGTTTTACCACTTCGGCACCACAAAGGAGCTGCTGTCGTCAACCCTCGCGCTGCAAAATCTTGTGCAGGATCAGCGAAAGATTCTTCACCGTAAAATCAAGCCGAGCCCGGCGCTGTTTGTCCAGAATGTGGACATGGGCTACCGTCTGAGCGAGAAAAACAATAATGTGTGGGTGGAAAACAGCAATGTGCCCGCTTCGTGGAACCTCAGCGATTGTCATGTGATAACCGGTGTGCCATACAATGACTGGAATCTGACGCTGCCGTGCGGAGTGTGTGTGGACATTGTGCCGGTGGGGCAGAGCGAATGGGCATTGCGTCCGTATGGCTACGATGATGCCATGCGCGGGCCGCTCGCCGATGAGTCGACTATGTGGATGGGTGTGCCCTACAGCAAGTGGGCAGCCGAAAGGGGAGTGGAGGTAGATTCCACACAGAAGGATATCCAGTCGGCTCCTATTTTCCCAGTAGCGGAAACCATTGAGCAGCTCGGGCTTATGCTGCGCTGGATGGTGAGCGAGCCTCAGCTCAGCGAGGGCGCGCGGCTGTATGCCGCCGCGCGCAAGCTCTCCGCGGATGAGATTTCGGCGATGGCAAACCTCGAACGGTTGTATCAGCAACGCAACAGTTTCAAGAAACTCGACTGGGGACTCCTGTCAAAGAACTACGAGCGCAGCATCTACTATCAGCTTGACCTTGACGACACTGCCTCAAGCTATGCCGCTTTTGGCCTTGAAAAACCGGAACTGCTTGATAATTCGGCTCCGGCTATGACCCGCATCCGCAACCTTATGCTGCGCTCACGCATAGCAGCCCGCTCCGGTGGAGATGGCGCGGCTGATGAGGCCGGTGCTTTCGAGATTCTCCGGCAGGAGATTCTCGGCGAGCTGAGCGATAGAGTGCCGAAGCCGAAACTCAGTGTGTTTGCCGACCAGATTGTGTGGGCGCGCAGCCCGGTGAGAATAGATCTTGCAGGTGGCTGGACCGACACACCCCCATATTCGATATACTCCGGAGGCAATGTGGTGAACATGGCTATTGAGCTGAACGGCCAGCCTCCGCTGCAGGTGTATGTGAAACCGTCGCCCACAAAGGAGATTGTGCTACGCTCCATCGACCTCGGTGCCATGGAGGTGGTGAGTGATTACGATTCGCTGTACCGGTTCAACAAGGTGGGGTCGCCATTCTCAATACCCAAGGCAGCACTTGTGCTTGCCGGTTTCTGCCGTGAGGCGGCACCCTCTCTGCAGGCTCAGCTCGATGAATTCGGCTCCGGACTCGAGATAACCCTGCTCAGCGCCATACCCGCGGGTTCGGGACTCGGCACAAGCTCCATCCTTGCAGCGACGGTGCTCGGGGCCTTGTCAGATTTCTGCGGGCTCGCATGGCCCGAAAACGAGATATGCCACCGCACTCTCGCGCTCGAGCAACTGCTCACAACCGGCGGCGGCTGGCAGGATCAGTACGGCGGTATTCTTGACGGAGTGAAACTGCTGCACACCGAGGAGGGCTATTCGCAGCGTCCTCTCGTGAGCTGGTTGCCGCAGCAGATATTCACCTCCCCCGAATATGCGCCGTGTCACATCCTCTACTACACAGGCCTTACGCGCACGGCAAAAGATATCCTCGCCGAGATAGTGCGCGGTATGTTCCTCAACTCCGGCGCTCACCTTGAGCTCCTTGAGGAGATGAAAGCCCACGCCGTGCAGATGGCCGAGACGATTCAGCGCAATGATTTTGAGCAGTACGGCCGCATGGTGGCACGCACATGGGCGCAGAACAAAGCGCTTGACAGCGGCACCGAGCCCCCTGCGGTAGCGGAGATTGCGCGACTTGTGGCAGACTACACACTTGGCTACAAACTGCCCGGAGCGGGGGGTGGCGGCTACCTGTATATGGTTGCCAAAGATCCCGATGCGGCTGCCCGCATACGCTCCATGCTCATGACAAACCCGCCGAATGCCAAAGCACGCTTCGTGGAGATGTCGCTGTCAAACACCGGCTTCAAAGTGTCCCGCTCCTGATTTTACCCACTTCTATATAACACACCCACCGGCGCCTGAAATCTCAGGCGCCGGTGGGTGTGTATAAGAGGGTATGACTCAGCAGTTGTAAAACTCTGTGAAGGCGCGGATTATGAAGCTGTGGTCTGCGGCGGATGCGGTTTCTCTCACCGAGTGCATGGCCCATATTGCGGCTCCCATATCCACTCCACGGAGGTCTATCTGAGATGTGAGGATATTGCCGAGGGTAGAGCCACCGGCCACATCGCTGTGGTTTACAAAATACTGGAAGGGCACTCCGGCACGCTCGCAGATTGAGCGGAACACGGCGGCACTGTCGGCATCGGTCATATACTTGCAGTTGGCGTTAATCTTTATGGCCGGGCCATTGCCGGGAATGGGATGGTTGGTGGGGTCCTGCTTTTCGGGGTAGTTGGGGTGCAGGGCGTGGGCGTTGTCGGCCGACACCATAAACGATTTTGAGATGCTTCTGAAGTAGGCCTCCTCATCGCCGCCGAGGGCGGTGGTGATTCTGCGCAGCAGGTGCTCCAGCACCGGCGATGCGGCTCCCTGCTTGGTGCCGCTGCCTGTCTCCTCATTGTCGAAGATAGCCATCACGCGGGTCATTGACATATTGTCGCTGTCGAGCAGGGCGGTCATTGCGGCGTGCACCATGCTGAGGTCATCGAGTCTGCCTGAGGTGATGAACTCGCCATGCAGGCCGGTGCGGCAGGCCGGGGTGGTGTCGTAGAGGCTGAGGTCATAGTCGAGAATATCATCCTTGTTGACATCCAGCTCTTCGGCAAGGAGTGAGAGGATGATATGCCTGTCATCCGCATCAGTGTGACCGAGAGCTATCACCGGCAGCATATCCTTTTGTTTGGACAGAGGGTTGCCGTCATTTACGGCGCGGTTGAAATGGATTGCGAGGTGGGGTATTGTGAGGAGCGGGCGGTCAAATTTCACCAGTCTTCTCACCGGGTTCAGCGGGTCATCGCTGCGGAGTATCACTCTGCCGGCGAGCGACAGCGGGCGGTCAAACCAGGTGTAAAGAATCGGTCCGCCGTACACCTCGGTGTTCAGTTTCACCACACTTCCCTCGGTAATCATCTCGCAGTTAGGCTTTATGCGGAAGCAGGGGGAATCGCTGTGGGCGGATATGATTTTGAAACCGGAATCGGGGGCGTCGTCGCCGGCAACGAAGGCGAATATCGCTGAGTCGTTTTTGGTCATGTAGTATCTTCCGCCCGGCTCGATGCACCAGTTTTCGCGCGGGTCAAGGCGGGTGAACCCCTCCTCGTCGAGTTTTTTGCGCACGGTGTCGGTGGCGTAGAAGTTAACAACTGAGCGGTCAAGAAACCGCATGAGGCTTTCGGCGTGTATGTCGGTCATTTCCATGGTGTGGGGGGGTGTTTAGTCTTCCTCTTCGGGGTTTTGGCTCAGGGCGTTGAGCGGGCGCATCACATTGCATATAATCTGACTCCAGTAGTTGTCAAAGTCTTCCTTGACGGTAGCAAGGGCAGAGGGAATGGCATCGGCGGGAGCGTCGCGCACCGTCTCGACAAAGTTGAACAGCACCTGAAATATATCCGCGAGGCTCTCGGAGATGCTTGCCGCAATGGGGGTGTCGGAGTATTTCATATCCTGCTCAAACACTTCGAGGTAAGTGTCGGCGGCTCCTATCAGAGTCTCGAGGTTTCTGCGTATGTTCTCGTATGTTTCCTCGTCCAGCGCCGGGGCAATGTAAGCTTCATCTTCCATCTCCACATCGGCTTTGAGGTCGATTGCTGAGATATAAAGCCGGGGGAGCAGCTTGACGAGGCGGTTCACAAATTCGTTTCGGGTAGTTTGTAAGGCGTTTTCAACCGCTGAGCAATATTCATTGCACAGTGCTATGAATGCCAGTGAGTTATTTGTCAGTTTGGTTTGCATAGTCATTGGAGTAAAGATGGGTTGAGGATATGAATTCGGCCACGGCTGCCGGCACAAAATAGCTTATATCCTTGCCTTCGGCCACAGCGTTGCGTATGAATGTGCTGGATATTTCCACGGTAGGGGCATCGACAACAGTCACACCCTGCGGCAGCTGTGCGGCATCCACCGGGTAGCCCGGACGCGGATAGATTATGACACCGTAGCTGCTGATGATGCGCCCGGCCTCTTTCCAGCCGTTGAAGCCTGCCCAACTGTCGCTGCCGATTATGCAGCGGAAGTGTGTGCCGGGATGCTTGGCGGCAAGGGCGTCAAGGGTGTCGATTGTGTACGACGGCACAGGCATTGACAGCTGTTCGTCGCAGATGCGCAGACAATGGCTCCCTTCAGCAGCCAGGCGCAGCATCTGCTCTCTGACAGCTGTGTCGGCCAGCGATTTGTCTTTGGCTTTGAATGGATTGAGCGGCGAGAGCATCAGCCACACTTCATCGACATTGCCCCACTGGGCTATGTATGAGGCCACTATGAGGTGGCCTGTGTGGACGGGATTGAATGAGCCGCCGTATATGCCGACAGTTTTTGCCACCGTGGATATTATTTGCTGATGAATTGCTTGATTATGGTGTCGGTCTGCGCGATGGCTTCGTCAAGGATGTCGTTTACAACGCATTTGTCGTAATCCTTGGCAAATGTCAGCTCGTACTCGGCTTTGCCGACTCTCTGGGCTATCGCCTCGGGGGTGTCGGTGGCGCGGCTTTCGAGGCGGCGGCGCAGCTCGTCGACAGAGGGCGGCATTATGAACAGACTCAGCGCTTTGTCGCCAAACATTTTCTTGACCCTTACGCCGCCTTTCACATCTATGTCAAGAATCACATTATGGCCTTCGGCGCAGCGGCGTTCCACCTCGCTTTTGAGTGTGCCGTAGAAGCGGCCGGGGTATACCTCCTCGTATTCAACGAACGCATCGGCGGCGATGGCGTCGCGAAATTGCTGCTCGGTCATGAAAAAGTAGTGCTTGCCATGCACCTCACCCTCGCGCGGGGGGCGGCTGGTGGCCGACACGGAAAACTCCATATCGATTTCGCCGCGGCGCAGCAGTTCGTTGATAATGGTAGACTTGCCGCAACCCGAGGGCGCGCTGACGATGATGATTTTTCCCGGTGAGATGTCGGACATAAGTGGTGGTTATGAGGGGTGATTTATGAGTGATTACATTACGTTGAGCACCTGCTCTTTGATCTGCTCAAGCTCGTCTTTCATCCTCACAACGAGCTTTTGCAGCTCGGCATGGTTGCTTTTGGAGCCGAGAGTGTTGATTTCGCGGCCAATCTCCTGGCTTATGAATCCGAGTTTCTTGCCCTGGCCCTGAGGTTGCTGCATTGTTTCGGTGAAGTAGCTCAGGTGTTGTGCAAGGCGCTGTTTCTCCTCGTTGATGTCGAGCTTTTCGATGTAGAAAATCATCTCCTGCTCAAGGCGGCCGTTGTCGTAGTCCACTCCGGGCACTTTACCGAGATTGTCCTCTATGCGGGCGCGGATTTTGGCAACGCGCTCTGATTCGTAGCGGGGCACCTCTTTAAGAAGATTACCGATGGCGGCGATGCGTTTGCCGAAAAATTCCTCAAGTTTCTCACCCTCGCTTCTGCGGTGGGACATCAGGGCATTTGTGGCTTGCTCGGCGGCTGCAAAAAGCGCCTCGATTTCAGTGTCGGCGGCTTCGTCAACAACATCTGTTTTCAGCACGTCGGGCAGCCTCAGCAGCAGTGAGTACCAGTCGGCAGGCTCGGGGATGCCGAATTCGGCCGATATATTGCTGATGCGTTCTTTGTATGATGCTATGGCGGTGGTGTTGAACTGTGCTGTGGCCTCTGCTCTGGAGCTTTCGGTGTAGATGATCACCTCCACCTTGCCACGTTCAAGAATCTTGCCAATTCGTGTGCGCAGCTCAAGCTCATGCTCGCGGTATGCCGCGGGTACGCGCACGTTCATGTCAAGCTGCTTGCTGTTCAGCGATTTTATCTCGCAGGTTATTTTTTTGTTTTCTACTTCGACAACCGATTTGCCGAAGCCGGTCATGGATAGTAACATGAATATCTGTTTTTATTTTACAAAGGTAGGATATAAGAGTGAAAAATCATAACTTTGTTGCACAAATATGTAAATATGGCAGTAATACTAAATATAGATACCTCAACAGAGGTGTGCTCGACCGCTCTGACGGCGGAGGGTTCGGTGCTTGTTCACCGCGAGGATTTTTCAGGCCGCAATCATGCCGCTCTACTGAGCGGATTCATCAAGGATTGTCTTGACCGGGCGGCTGAGCTGGAGCTGAAGCTCGATGCTGTGGCTGTGTCGATGGGTCCGGGCAGCTACACCGGGCTGCGCATCGGCCTTAGCGAGGCAAAGGGTCTTGCGTTTGCCCTCGGGGTGCCCTTGATAGGGATTGATACTCTCAAGCTGCTCACTGTAAGCGTGATGTTTTCGGGGGTGGAGATTCCCGAAGGAGCTCTTTTCGCACCGATGATAGATGCGCGCCGCATGGAGGTGTTTACCGCGGTGTACGATATGGCTCTTACGGAGCTGCTTGCTCCGCAGCCTCTTGTGCTTGAGGCTGACAGCTACAGGCGGTATACGGATGCGGGTCCGGTGATGTTTTTCGGCAACGGAAGCGACAAAGCCCGCGAATTGCTCGCGGGCCCTGATGCCATTTTTGTCGCTGATGTCAATCCGGTGGCTGTGGATATGCTTGCTTTGTCGGAGCTTGCATGGAGCAAGCGTGAGTTCATAGACCTTGCATACTCAACTCCCTGGTACAGAAAGGAGTTTCAGACCACCAAGCCTAAGAATAAGGTTATCTGAACGCCGGGGGCTCAGAAGGGGAGGGTTGATGTTGTGTTGATGTAGCGCTGTTCAAAGTCGGCGTTTGTCATACATAGCATCATTATGCCCTGTATCAGTGATAGTATCGCTGTGACTGTGCCGCAGGACACCAGGGTTATTACCAGGAATATGATGCCGGCAGTGGTTTTGCCGAGGTAGAAATAGTGTACTCCGAATGTGCCGAGGAATATGGCGAGGAGTGCGGCTATGCCACGGCTTTTGCCGTGGGGTCCTTCGGCAAAAGCATCGTTAGAGTCCCATCCCGAGGGGTATGGCGGCCGGTTGTACTGATTGCTCTGCTGATTCTGTCCGCTGAAATTCTGCCGGTTGTTGCCGAAAGGGGGAGGGGTAACGAGGTCGCTCTGGCAGTAGCGGCATTTTATAGCCTCGGCCTTTATGTCTTCGCCACAGTAAGGGCATTTCTTGGTTTCGTTCATAAATAAAACTGTAAATTATTGCTCTGAGCGCAAAAATAGTTATTTTGCTTCTGATACACAACTTATGGTATGAGGATTTGCTGGAGCAATGAGGCGAGGGTGTCGGAGAATGAGATGCAGCAGTCGGCGATGAAGGTTGAGAAATCAGCCGCGCTGTTCAACACCGACTCAAACGAGTCGGTGCTGATTGTAGTATTGCGCAGAGTACCGGTGGCTGCTTTCAGCGGCGATATGTATAGCGCGGCTATTGCGAGTGCGGCTATCGCGGAGTAGGACAGAGTGTTGCGGTTCTTCTTCATTTTGATGAGATTGAGCCTATGGTAGCGTTTTTGCTTACTGTGTTGATAGTGGCGGCCGGAGCGGAGATGTTGCCGATGCGGATGTTAGATATGTTCAGGTTTATTTCGGCACCAGAGTCTGTGGGCCAATAGATTGAGCTGATGGATGACAATGAGTCGCCTGATATTTTGGCTACGGTAGTGGGTGCTGATACTTCCAGCCGGCGTGCGGATGAGTTGTTCAGTTCTGCCGATGCGGTGGTGTTGCGGTAAAGGTTGGCAGCTCGCAGCGACAGTATGTCAAGGTTGCATGACTGAAGGCTGATGTTTGCCATGATAGTGCTGAAAAGCTTACCGGTAGCTCCGTGAAGCGCAATGGGGATAACTGATGTAGAGCTGATTGCGGTCGGTGTCCGGGGTGTGGTTATTACAATGGGCGTGGTTCCGGTTACGTAAGGCCATCTCATGTATTCGGGCGAGGAGGGTATGGTGTCTTCGGGGGGTATGCAGAGTCTCATTCTGAGAATGGAGCCGGAGTTCTCGGCAACAAGATATTTTTTGAGTATCTGCGGAGCGGTTATGACAGGAGCGTTCACAGAGTCGGATACGACGATTTTCAAACCGGCGAAATTGCGGATGTTTATTCTGCGGGCGTCGCTTTTATCGTCATTAAAAGATATTTCCGTGAAAGGCTTCAGTGGCTGAGAGTAGACCGGGGAGTTTTCCGGAATCACTATGTTTCTGTCCGGCAGAGGTATGCCGTTTGTTGTTTCGTATGCAACAGCGGCAAGGATTGCAATCCAGCAAACCACAGCCATCGCTATCATTATAATGGTGCTCTTTTTCATTGGATTTCTGAATTTTTAGAGGTGGTGTACTTTTTGAATTCGGCGGCGAGTTCGTCAGGGGTCCAGCCGAAGGATGATATTCTGTCGAAGAAGTATGGCAGCTCGTCGGCATAGAAAACAGCCCGGCGCATTTCAAGGATTGTGCTGACAGCGGAGTCGCTGACAAAGTAGCCGAGGCCGCGTTTGTTGAACACAATGCCTTTTTGCTCAAGGTATTCGTAGGCTCTCACAACTGTGTTTGGGTTCACCTCCACTTCGGCTGCAAATTCCCTGACGGAGGGTATGCGCCCCCCCGGGGAGTATGTGCCGGCGGAAATTGCATCCATGATACGGTCGCCGAGCTGCAGATAAATAGCTTTGTTGTCGTTGAAATTCATAGGAGAGGATTGTATCAGCGTTTGGTTGTTATGACATCGGTTTCCCGGAGCCTCATCCATGTCATGGCGAGGTTGAACAGTATCGCGGCTATGCCTATGGTTGTCAGTATCGCTATTTCGTGTCCCTTCGGGCCGCTGCTGATATATGCCATTCTGTTTTTGCTGAGAATCACCGTGAGCCAGGCTGCAGTGCCGGCATAGAACAGGCCGATGCCGGTGAACACGGCGAAGGTTTTGAGCGAGGACAGTCTGGGCCATATAACTGAGCCGAGCAGAAAGAAAGACTGGATAGTAAAGAACCCGAGAACAGCCATCCGTATTGCAATGGGGTCGTCTGTGAGAATGATGTGTCTTATCTGCGGGTTGAAGAGAGCCACATAGACTGGCATCGGTTCGATGACATGGTTGGTGCAGCTGACAATGAGGCATCTGATTGAGTCGGCGCAGCACACAAGGAGGATATACAGAACCGGGAATGCGATCATGAAAATGATTATGCGTGCGAGCAGTTTTTCAGAGGCGTTTGCCGGTACCATGAGAGTGTGGATTCGTCCCTGCTTGGATTTGAGTGTCATGAAAGCTATCGAGCAGGCGAGTGCTGAAAAAATGTAGCCGAGGATGATGTAGGTCGGTAGCATCATCAGGGCGCGGTCGTAGGTTACGCCGGAGTAGCTGACCGGGTAGTTGTAATTTGTTTTTAGCATCGCGAAAATGGCGAGAAGAGTGAGGATGCCGAATATTGAGGCGATGGAGAGGAGAATGGTGCGTTTATTTTCGGTGATGTATAGTCCGATGACGGAGGCGCATCTCGCCGGGCTGAAATTATCTGAGGTCATGGCGGTGGGGTTTATTGGAAAATTGAGGTGAGTAGAGCGGGGTTTGCAAGGGCGAATTCAAAGAGCGATTCGAGGTTTAGCTCGGTGTCTGAACCATCGGTGTTGGCGGTGATGATATTTGAGCCGCCGACAGAGGGCTGGGCGTAGAACGCGTTTTCGATAAGTTCGCGGTTGTCGGTTGATATGAACCGGAGCTTGGACAGGATAGTGCTGACAGTCTGGTTGAAGAGCACAGAGCTGCGGTCTGTCACCACCACATGGTCGAGAATGCGGTCGATATCGCGCACCTGATGGGTTGAGATAATTATTGTGCGCTCATCTTCCATAGACGACACAATGAATTTGCGAAACCGGCTTTTTCCCGGAATATCAAGGCCGTTGGTAGGCTCGTCAAGGAGAAGCAGAGGGGTGTTGCAGGCGAGTGCGAAGCTCATGAAAGCTTTCTTTTTCTGCCCCATGGAGAGGGCTCCGAGGTGAAGATCCGGAGCGAGGTCAAGGGTGTCGAGGTGACGGGCGAGGTCTTCCTTGCTGAAGCGGGGATAGAACCTTGCGTTGATGTCGAGATATTTTTTCAGTGAGATATTAGGCAGGTCGAATTCCTCGGGCACAATGAAGATGTCGGATACTGTTGACGGCACTCTGCGGCGGGTATTCACGCCGTTGAACAGCACTTCGCCTTTGGAAGGAGTGAGAAGTCCGGCGATGAGGTAAAGCAGCGTGCTTTTGCCGGCACCGTTCTTACCGAGGAGGCCGTAGATGCCGCCGGGCTGCATGGACAGCGAGAAATCGCTGAGCACCGGGGCGGCCTTGCGGTAGGAGAATGAGATGTTTTTTATATCAAGCATAGTGTAATAGTATAATAGTACACTGCAAAGGTAGATGTTTTTTTTCAAACACCAAATATTTTTGCAAAAAAAATGTGATGGAGGAGGGGAGAGGCGGTGTCTAATGGTCCTTATAACTCGTATAATTGTGGTGCGGATGGTTGCAAGAACTAATGGTGGTATGGGTTTGTTTTTGTGATACAAATGAATTAACTTTGCACACAAAAGATATAATTATGGATATAGCAATTCAGAAAAAAGCCCAAAGTTTCCGTCTGCCGGTCGATCTCATAGAACGACTGAAAAAACTTGCACGTCAGCAAAACCGCAGTCTCAACAATTTCGTGGAGTGTGCGTTGATTGAACTTGCGTATTCCGAGCCAAATGCAGAGACCAAGGCGGCTTTGGAAGAGGCACGTTCCGGCAAACTACAGGGTTCGCTTGATGTTTCAAGTGTCGAGGCAATGTATAAGTCGATGGGCTTATGAAAATACTGCGCTTCTCCAGTCAATACAAAAGAGACGCCAAAAGATACCGCAACCAGCCGAAGAAAATGGAAAAGGTTGTTGGAATTCTGCGTATGCTCCGCGATGAAATTCCAATACCTGCGGAATATAGTCCCCATAAGTTGAAAGGGGATTACATGGGGTGTATGGAATGTCATGTTGAAGGAGATTTTCTGCTAATCTGGATAGATGAAGCTGAAAATCAGATAGGTGTGTTACGCCTTGGTTCACATTCGGAATTGTTTGGCTGATTTCAGTGCTGTATTATTGCGGTGTGTGTCGGGTGAACAATTTTCGAAGAGGGGGTGTTGAAATAGTGCAGGCATTTGTGTCGTGCAGTATTAACCTTTCAACTTGAAGATTTATGGAGAATCCGATGTTTAAGATCGCTTACGGTCTTTATATCGTGACCGCTCATGCAGACGGTCGCGACAACGGGTGTGTTTCAAACACCCTTGAGCAACTTACAGAAAACCCGGATCAGGTGTCGGTGTGTCTGAACAAGAGCAATCTTACCGCAGAGATGATTCAGAAAAGCGGTATGCTCACGGCCTCGATAATCAGCGAAAAAGCTGATTTCAGCCTGTTCAAGCGGTTTGGCTTCCAGAGTGGACGCACTGCAGACAAGTTCAAGGACTTCGGTGGATGCAAGCGTGTTGCCAACGGTACCATGGCTATAACCGAGGGTACGAATGCTTTTATAAGCGTGAAGGTGAGTCAGTCGATAGACCTCGGCACACATATATTATTTATAGGAGAGGTGACGGAGATGGAGAGCCTGTCGGCAGTACCCTCCGCCACATACAGCTATTACCGGAGCCATATAAAGCCGCAGCCTGAGGAGAGCGCTGCAGCTGCAGCGGGTCACACAGTGTGGCGCTGCAAGGTGTGCGGCTATGAATATGTGGGTGAGGAGTTGCCTGACGATTTCATCTGCCCGATATGCAAGCACCCGGCCTCAGACTTCGAGAAGGTGGAGATTGAGGAGAATGTTCCCGACCAGCCGACAAACCAGTATTCCGGCACAAAAACGGAGAAGAACCTGCAGGAGGCGTTTGCCGGAGAGAGCATGGCCCGCAACAAGTACACATTCTTTGCTTCTGTTGCCAAAAAGAATGGATTCGAGCAGATTGCGGCGCTGTTTCTCAAGACCGCTGACAATGAGAAAGAGCATGCCGAGCTGTGGTTCAAGGCACTTGGCGGCTTAAGTCAGGAAACCGCTCACAATCTTCTTCATGCAGCTGATGGTGAGAACTATGAGTGGACCGATATGTATGACCGGTTTGCCAAAGAGGCTGATGAGGAGGGATTTCATGCCTTGGCCGAGCAATTCAGGGGAGTTGCGGCTATAGAGAAGCACCATGAGGAGCGCTACCGTGCACTTCTGCGCAATGTCGAGGCGCATGAGGTGTTCAGAAAAGCGGGTGTAACAGTGTGGGAGTGCCGCAATTGCGGGCATATCTGCATAGGCACCGAGGCTCCGGAGGTGTGTCCGGTGTGCTTCCACAGCCAGAGCTATTTCGAGGTTCACGCTGAGAACTATTGATAAGAATTTTACCCCGGCTGCAAATTCAGCCGGGGTAAAATATATTCACAAATTTGTGAATCAGGAGAACTATCATTATCTTTGTGCCATAAATAACTTATATGATAGTAACTTTTGAACATACCTACCTCAAAGAGTTATATGAAAATGGCAAGACTTCTGATAAGAAGCATCGTTTTCAGTCGAGTATTGTCAAACGATATACTGACAAAATCAACTATTTGATGAAGGCTACTTCAAAAGAGGAACTATACCCCATTAAGTCCTTACATTTTGAGGCTTTGCAAGGGGATAAAAAAGGGCTATTCTCAGTGAAGGTTAACAACCAATACCGCATAGAGTTTTCCTTGACAGAAAACATTGAAGAACCCATCCTGACTATCTGTAATATTGTAGAACTCTCAAACCATTACGATTGATATGATAACACTCCCGAACATCGACCCGTCAATGATAGCCAATAATCTGACGCCTTTTGAACCGACGCATCCCGGAGAACTTATCCGCGATGAGTTGGAGGAACGTAATATGACGCAAGTCAAACTTGCCGAGCGGATTGGTGTATCGCCGTCGTTGCTGAATGAGGTAGTCAACGGTAAGCGAGGTATCAATACCGAACTGGCTCTTTTACTGGAGGCAGCATTAGGAATATCTGCTGATATGTGGTTGAAGCTACAGGCTGACTATAATATGCAGGTGGCAAAGTCTGATTCGAAGTTTATGAGCCGACTTGCACAAATCCGAAAGATAGCAGCAGTTCTATAGAGCGATATAATAATATAGGTGGAATTGGTTCTGCTGATTGGGGGAATCAGAGTGCGAGGTATTCTTCGTCGGTGACCGGGGAGAGCCATTCGTTTGAGGTGTTTTCTCCGTCGAGTTCAAAGGCGAGGTGGGAGAACCAGCTGTCCTTGGCGGCTCCATGCCAGTGCTTTACATTTGCGGGAATGTGGATAACGGTGCCAGGAAGAATCTCCACTGCGGGCTTGCCTTCCTCGCAGTACCATCCCCGTCCGGCAACTCCTACAAGCATCTGTCCTCCTCCGCTTGTGGCTCTGTGTATGTGCCAGTTGTTGCGGCAGCCGGGTTCGAAAGTCACGTTCACAAACTTTACCTGCGCGGTGGATATGGGAGCGAGATAGCTTTGTCCGATGAAGTATTTGGCGTAAGCGTCGTTTGGCCGGCCTATGGGAAATATCAGCTCCTGTTCAAACTTTTGCCTTGCGTCTGCAGCCTCGGAAGAGTCTTTCCACACCTCAAGTGCCTGACGAAAAGCGCCCCATGCTTTTGGCCAGCCGGCGTATAATGCCACCTGTGTCAGAATCTCGGCTATCTCGGTGCGGGTAACGCCGTTTTTCTTCGCTTCGGTGAGATGGTAGGTGAGGGAAGAGTCGATAATGCCGCTGCTGACGAGGGCGGTTACGGTGACGATGCTGCGGTCGCGCAGCGAAAGTTTGTCGGTGCGGCTCCACACTTGTCCGAACAGCACATCGTCATTAAGTTCGGCAAATTTGGGCGCGAAGTCGCCGAGGGCATCGTGTCCGGCTGTCTGTTTTATTTCGGAGGGAGCGGTGGTGAGTTTGGTGGGGTTGTTTTGGGAGTATGCCATGTTGGATATGAGTAAAAAAGAGATTATCGCGAAAAGTTTAGCCATAATGCTGAGTGGTTGATGAGTAGATGTTTTCATCCGCAAAGATACGAACATCTGCAGATATGATTTCAACCAATTTCAATGCAAAAGCAACCAAAAACGGGATAATCAGATACTGCTCAGATATTGCGAGGGGGTTATACCTGTGTGTTTTTTGAACATTCGGGTGAAATGCTGCGGGTATTCAAAACCGAGGTCGTAAGCCACCTGCGACACATTTCCCATCGCCACAAGTTTGTTTTTTGCAAGACGGATTATGTGTTTGCGGATGAAGATGCTGGCGTTTTCCCCGACTGTTTTTCTCATCATATCGCTGAAATAGTTTGGCGACATACATAGCTTTTCGGCAAAATACTGCACTCCGGGCACGCCGACGGTGTGTTGCTGGCCTGATGCGTAGAAATCATTGAGGAGCGAGCTGAGTCTGACCAAAATATCGTTGTCAGACTGGCGCAGTTGCCTGAACTGACGCAGGTAGGCACGGTTGAGGAAGTGGAGCATCGCCGAGATGTAGCTGACTATAATGGAGTTTTGCTCGGCATCGGCCGGTCGCTCAATTTCGTCGCGGATGCTTTTGATGAGCGATATTATGAGAGCGCGCTCATCGTCATTGGTCATCAGGGCTTCGTTTGCGCTGTAGTCGAAGTAGGAGAACTGAGCCATATTTTTTTCAAGGTGTGTGCCGATAAGTAGGTCCGGATGAAACAGCACTGCCCAACCGTCAAGGTCAAAAGCCGCTCCATCATCCTCGCGCCCGCCAATCTGTCCTGGCGCCACGCAAATGACATTGCCTGATGCATGGTCAAAAGCACCGGTGCCATATGTGAGATTTCCGGGAATGCACTCATGGATAAAGACTGCGTACACTCCATAGTCGTTGAGGCTTGAGTGGATGGGCGACACATTTTCAAAGTCCACCACCCCTACGAGCGGATGGATTGATTTGGCGCCCATATATTCGAGATAGTTTCGCGGAGTTTCGACTTTCAGGATGTTTGCCATGACGTTCTGTATTGCTGTTCACAAATATACGATAAATATTTGAAAATCGGCGCGCACGGCAAATTAACTTTTGGTGAGGGGTTTTATGAATTGTTGTGTGGGTGAGCATGAACCCGACCGTGTGCCAAATGTTTATACTTACGTAAAACGAATAATCAAAAATAGAAAGTTATGGCAGACAAGAAATCTTACTACGTAAACGTAATCGAGTCAAAGGACGGCAAGATGGCCGAGGTGATCAACTTCAACTTCGGCGGCCACCACGACATCGGCGCGATGGTTGAGAACGCACGCTCGGCAGGCATTTTTGCCAAGGACAAGCATGCAAAGGAATTTGTGCTCGCAATGCGTTTCATGCATCATGTTATTAAGAAAAACGCTGACAATCCGCTGTTTGCGGAGTTTGCCCCGCAGTTTGAGGCATTCAAGCACAGCGTGAAATCCAAACTTGGCTGCGGCTGCAGCTGCAACAAGGAATAAACCTATCGGGCGCCGTCAGTAATAGTGTCGCTGCGGTGCTCCATTTCGGAAGGCTCTGCCTGAATGACAGAATCTTTGACTACGCGCTCCTTATCAGGGGCGCGTTTTTTTGCATCGGCAGCCGGAGCGCCGGGTGATTGGGTGAGGAGGCGGCGGTACGACTTGGCAACGTTGGCGGAGTAAGAGTTGAAGATATTGTTCATGAGCAGCACATCGGTGATGCTGTTAGAGCGGATGTAGTCTGTGAGATTGTCAATGAAATATCTGAAATCTACCACATGAACCTCGCCGAAGGAGCCGAAAAGGAAGGGAGGAATTGCATTGCCGAAGCTGTCCTTGATGATAAGGAGCCGACGCGGAGAGCCGGTGGATGTCACAACCTTGGTGACTTTCATGTCACCTCCCATGAACATAGAGTAGCTGCCCCCGCCGCGATATATCTTCGGCATGAAGAAGTTGCCTTTGCGCGGTGCTGATTGTGACACCGGTTTGCCGGCGGAGTTGAGGTTGACCGTGCGGTAAGTGGTGGTGTATGCTGTGTCGACAGGGGTGTAGTAGACAAACTGCTCCGGCGAGCGCTTCACGGAAATATCCTTGGAATAGCCGTACATGGAGCCGACAAACCCTTCGCGTTCATGCTTTGTGAAATTCGAGATGTCGCTGAACGGCACCCCGGCGGTTTCGGCCACCTTCTGAGCGGCATAGTATGCTCCGAGGGGTGTCCAGTGATGGTCGGTGCGGAAGTAGATGGGCTCCGAGGCATGGCTGCCGAGGGGAGTGTAGGCATCCACGGCCTTGACATCGGGGCGGAGGAGAGAATAAATGTTTCTGATGGTGGCGAGCTGGGAGCGGGTGCGGCTCTTCACCTTGTCGGGGCAGTAGAACTCAATGGCCGTAGGCACCACCATGCACAAAATGTTGATATCCGGCAACTGCTCCTTGTAGAAATTGGCAGTCTCGGCCCAGGCGCCGCCCCCGTTGGCGTCACCGAAATATATCATCAGAGCCCTTGCCGTGGGTTCCTCACCTGCCACAATTATGCCGGCGGATGCTACTTTTGCAGGGGCATCAACCCCAATCGGGGCTATGGAATCAATGTCTCTGTGAGCGGCTTCAATCTCCTCCTCGGTGGGCTCCGGAGCCTCCTCTATGCCGGCGCCCGGTTCGGCATGGAACGTCACTGATTCCTCGCCGGCGAGTTTGAGCGCCAGGTGTTTTTTGATTGTCATGCTGAGCGTCATGAACTCGTCGCGGTAGGGCTCTGTGTCGCTGAACCATGAAGATATGCCGGATGCGTATTCACCGGAAAGCAGAGCCTCGCGGGAATATTCCGGAAACTTTGCAAGCTCCCTCTTTTCAAGCACTGAAATGACAGACCTAGGCATAGCGAGGAAAACCACGGCAAGCGCGGCGAATACCGCGGAAAAGATTACCAGAAAAACAGTATGGCGGTTCATTGTACGAGATATTTCAGATACATATCGTATGTGCGCGCGGTTGACGCATGGGTGACATTGTTTGCAAACAGAATGTCAGTGATGGAATTGCCGGCGATATAGTCTTTGATATTGGGGGTGAAATAGCGGCAGTCGATCACATGGATCTCCTCGAAAGCGCTGAACAGAAATGGTGGGAGGGCATTGCCGAAGCTGTCCTTCAGAATAGCGAGGCGTCGACCGTTTTTGTTGGCTGTGACAATTTTTGTAAGTTTGCTGTCCCCCCCCATGAAGGTGCTGTAAGTGGCCACACCCTGCATCGGCACAAAGAAGCTGCCGCTGTGCGGCTCCGACTCAGAAATGACATTGCGCCTTTTTTTGTCGAGCTTATAGGTGGTGTATGTAACATCAACCGGCTGGTTTACGGGCACATAGTACACAAAATCCTCGGGGGCATTCTTCACAGCCGGGCTTGCGGAGAAGCGGTACATTGTGCCGACATAGTCTTTCACCACCACTGTGTCAAACATCTCAATCGGCTCAAAGTCAAGGCCTGCTACCGCAGCGAAAGCTTCGGCGGCGTAGTATGCCCCGAGTGGCGCCCAGTGGTGGTCGGTGCGCGAATAAATCGGTTCGGCCACATGCTCCGCAAGGGCGGGGTAGATGTCTATACCGGTGATAGCAGGGTTGAGACTGTTGAGCAGCTCCCTGATGAACGAGTGGGTGGATTTGGGAATATCGGCGGCTGCGTCGGGGGTGTAGAACGCGCATGCGGTGGGGATAGGCATTACCCAGATGTTGATGTCCGGAAAAGCGTTGTGATAGCTGTTGACGGCATCGGCGTATGAGCGTGCTGATGCCAAAGTGCCGCCAAAGGTTTCAAAAGCCCTTACGTTACTGCCGGAGCCCACAACGAAAATTCCACGTCTGGTGCGCCGGTAGGGAGTCTTGGCGGTGAGCTCGTTCACATAGTCATATTCTATGTAGCCTGCGGGATAGTCAGCAGGATGACAGATGGCCGAGGTAGAATCGGTGACAAGGTCAGTGAAGTCGGAGTGCATCTCATCCACATCTACAGTGCTCTGGGCACACAGCACCGAGGGGATGGCTGCCAATGAATATATTATAGTCTTGATAAGGTTCATGTCAGAAACGGGTGTAAAGGAAGGCGTTGTTTGTGGCACCGATGAGCAAAGCCACGCTTACAACAAGAATGAGCACCGCGGCCACTGTTTTTGCCGAAACGCTTATTGTTGCGCCGGCAACTGATGCGGGACTGAATGTGGCTGAGTGGAGCTTTTCAATCCAGCTCCTTACCGGCATGCAGAACACTATTGCCGTGATCCAGAGCCAGAAGCGGTCGAAAATGGCGCTTTCAACGGTGAAGTCCCAATGAGAGCTGTTGGCTCCTGCCGCGGCGTTGAAAAAAGCAGTCATTGAGCCGATGTTGTCGTAGTAGAAAATACCCCAGCCAACGACAATCAGCAGCAGGGCATAGAGGTGGAGAAGCGGGCGGGGTATCTTGCCGGATAGCGGCAGGATTGTAAACTTCTCGACAAATACAATCAGGCCGAAATATAGTCCCCAGATGATGAAATTCCAGCTTGCACCGTGCCACATTCCGGTCAGAAACCAGACAATCAGGATGTTAAGAAACTGGCGTTTGCGGTTGCCACCGAGCGGTATATACACATAATCCCTGAAAAAAGAGCCGAGCGACATATGCCATCGCCTCCAGAACTCGGTGATGGTGCGCGAGCAGTATGGATGATTGAAATTTTCGCAGAAATGGAATCCGAGGCAGCGGCCTATGCCGATGGCCATGTCGCTGTAGCCGGAGAAGTCGAAGTATATCTGGAAAGTGAAAGCGATTATGCCTATCCATGCCCCGCCGGTTGAGATTGAGGACAGGTCGGATTTGAGAAACTGGTCTGCAATCTCGGAAAACTGGTTTGCGAGAATCACTTTTTTGCCGAGGCCTATGAGGAACCGGAAAATACCGTCGCTGATATCCTTTGCGGTGGCATGGCGTGAGTCGATTTCGGCGGCTACACTGCCGTAGCGCACAATCGGGCCGGCGATGAGCTGCGGAAACATGGATATGTAGAGCAGCAGGTTGAAGAAGTTTTTCTGAGCCGGCGCCTCACGGCGGTAAACATCCACAAGGTAGCTCACCGACTGGAAAATGTAGAAGCTGATGCCTATTGGCAGTGCAATGTCGGGCACCTGTACCTGCAGCCCTATGTCGCGCAAGGCACCGGCTATAAATCCGGTATATTTGAAGGTGCCGAGCACAGCGATGTTTGCAATAATGCCCAGTGCAAGAGCCGCCTTGCGCCATGACTGCGCCTTGTGAATCATCAGTCCTACAAAATAGTTTACAACCACGCTGCCAATCATCAGCAGCACATACACAGGCTCGCCCCAGGCATAAAACAGCAGCGAGAAAATGACGAGCACCACATTCTCAACAGGGTGGCAGCCGCCAAGCCGGCCGGGAGAGAGCTTCCGGTCAATCAGCCTTGCCCCGGCGTACAGAATCAGGAATGCGGGTAGAAAAACAAACAGAAAGAAAAGGTCGGAAAATACCATTGCAGTGTGTTATCTGTTTTGCACTATAGTGTTTATTTCGTTGAGCAGAAACTGCGCCACCATACGCGCACCGGCTTCGGATGTGTGGGTGCCGTCGGAGGTGTTTACTTTGCGCCTCCGTTCATCTTCGGCAACAATGCCGCTGCCGGTATCCTGCCTGATAACCGGGATCGAGAGGATGGCTCCGCAGCGGGCAATGATGTCGCTTACGCGAACGAGCCTGTCGGCGGCTACCGCTGTTGACTGATGGGGTGTTGTAATTACAATCAAGGCATCGGGATACCGTTTCTGTAACAGCAAGCAGGAATAGAAAATGGAGCCGGCGAGGGAGGTAATCTTTGCCGGAGGTTCTGAAAGCAGGGTTGCGGTGTCAACCTTCTCGGGAGAGCAACCCAGCAGGCCGGGGCGTTTTTTGTAAAACCAGGCATCGTTTGTGCCGGCAGCAATCACAATGAGGTCCGGTATCTGCTGCTTGCCGGATTCAACGGCCTCGGTGAGCCGCTCCACCTGATTGTATATCACATTGTCGTTGCCGATCACAGCGATGTTTTCCGTGAGATTACGCTTAGTGGCAGCGGTGTTTGTCCATGTTGCGCCGCTGCGTGCGTAGCTGCGGCATGAGGCGGGGGCGGCAGCGCGTGTCCACCAATAGTTCCATCCCTTTGGCTTGCTGCAGTCGTCGCCGCCAATCCATGTGTTGCTGTCACCGAGCAACACCACGTTCATGTCAGATATGCCCGCCGAGGCGAGCAACGGCCAGATAAGCAGCAGAATTATGTTGATGAGCGCTTTCATTCAATGAAGTTTGTGATGCAAAGGTATGATATAATCAGGAGAGGGGAGTGAGCAAGTGGCGTCTGTTGTATGAAAAACGGTTGCCACCGTATGAAATGAACTGTCAGCCGCATCCGCAGCCTGACGAGCGGTTGCCTCCATTATGGCATTTGTCGGCGATAGGGCAGCCGGCACAGTCGTCACAGTTTTTCTTACGGTGCCTGCTGCGGGTAATCCTGCGCACTATATATATAAGGCATAGCAGCAACGCAACCGCAACTCCCGCGAGCTGCAGGATATTGTTCAGTGAGTCGGGCTCATTCATCTGTCTGTGATTTTTGGGAGTATGCGCTCCATTTCCAGTTCAAAATTGCGGGTGAGGATTCCCGTGCCTTTAGCCGCAGTGAGTTCCTGCGGAGTCCAGAAGCGAATCTCATCAATCTCATCGTCGGCAAAGCTCGCGTTGAAGGTTGCCGGATTTACTGTGAGAAAGAAGGTGTGTACCAGCTCGCGCTCCACCTCGCTCTCAAAAATGTATCGTTGCACAAACTCAGCAGCCGAAGCATCGATACCAAGCTCCTCGGCGGCTTCGCGCACCACTGCTTGAGAAGGGGTTTCAGACAGGTCAACATGGCCGCCGACGGCTGTGTCCCATTTGCCGGGCTGTATGTCCTTGGCCATAGAGCGTTTCTGCAGCAGCAGCGAGCCGTCGGAGCCTACTACATGGAGATGCACCACTGGGTGGAGCAGCATAGAGCCGCCGTGGCATTCGCCTCTTGTGGCGCTACCGACAACATTGCCGTCAGGGTCGACAACAGGAAACAATTCATCTGATACAGTTTTCATTTGCTTGATGTCTTGAAATTCTTTTTGATGAGTTTGGCCAGGGCGGCGGGTGTGATGTCGGGCGAGTACTCGTCAAAATTCAGCCTCAGCGCGCACCCTTCTTTGAACTGCGAGCAGCCGTATGCTGTCTTTCCTTTGAGCAGGTGGCCTTTACCGCATAGCGGACATTCAATCATTTCAAGCGATTTTATGGCCGGTTTGCGCGGTTTTTTCGCTGCGTCCGGCTTTTTTGCTGTGGCATTTCCGGACTTTTTATCTTCATCGCGTATCACTTCTATACGGGCAGAACTGTTGTCAGACAGCACATTGATGACAATGCTGCCTATCATCTTCTTGAGCTCGTCGATGAAATCGCCGGCGCTGAAATCGCCACGTTCAATGCGTCGGAGTTTATTTTCCCAAATGCCGGTGAGCTCGGCGCTCTTGAGCAGATTTTCATTGATCGTGGCTATGAGGTCGATGCCCGCCTGCGTGGGCAGAATGTTTTTGCGCTCGCGCCTGAGGTAGTGGCGTTTGAACAGGGTTTCGATAATGGCGGCTCTTGTAGAGGGTCGTCCGATGCCGTTTTCTTTCATAGCTTCGCGGAGGATTTCGTCCTCAACGAGCTTTCCGGCACTTTCCATTGCTCTGAGCAGCGAGCCCTCGGTGTAGGGTTTCGGGGGCTGAGTGGCTTTTTTGAGCAGGGAAGGCTCGTGGGAACCGCTCTCGCCGACAGTGAATACCGGCAGGGTGGCCTCTTCATCGGCATTTTTGGAGTCTTCTTGAGAAGGCGCGAGTACAGTTCTCCACCCGGGCGATGTTATTACCTTGCCGCTTGTTTTGAATCCTACTTTGCCGACAGTGGCCTCTACAGTTGTCGTGTCGAAAAGGCAATCGGGGTAGAAGGCGGCAATGAAACGGAGCGCAATGAGGTGGTACATCTTCCGCTCATCGCCAACGAGAGTTGAGGGTGCTTCGCCGGTGGGTATAATGGCGTGGTGGTCTGTGACCTTTGCGTTGTCAAACACCTTTTTGCTCTTGGGAATTTTTGCCGCAAGCACCGGCGCAGTGAGGTTGGCGTATGGAGTCATCCGTTTCAGAATGTCGGGCACTTTGGGATATATGTCCTCGCTGAGGTATGTTGTGTCCACGCGCGGGTAGGTCGTTACCTTTTTTTCATACAGTGTCTGTATGAGCCGGAGTGTTTCATCGGCTGTCCAACCCCAACGTTTGTTGCATTCCACCTGCAGAGATGTGAGGTCGAACAGTCTTGGCGGAGCCTCACGTCCGCTCTTCTGCTTCACATCGGTTATTTCGAGCGGTTGTCCGGAGATGGCCTGCATGGCTGCATTGGCGCTCTCCTCGGTTTTATATTTTCCCTCCGAGGAGTTGAAGGTAGTGTCGCGATACAGGGTTTTCAGTTCCCAGTAGTCTTCGGGCACAAATTCGGTAATCTCCTTATGGCGCTTGACAATCAGCGCCAGTGTCGGTGTCTGCACCCTGCCGATAGAGAGCACGCCGCCGCCGGGTGAGTATTTCAAGGAGTAAAGCCGGGTGGCGTTGAGTCCCAGTATCCAGTCGCCTACAGCTCTGGAAAGGCCGGCGAAGTACAGATTGTCGAAATCGGCCTGCGGTTTGAGGGATTTGAATCCCTCTCTGATTGACTCGTCGGTGAGCGAGGATATCCACAGCCGGTAGACAGGGCATTTCACTCCGGCTTTCTGCATCACCCAGCGCTGTATCAGCTCACCCTCCTGGCCGGCATCACCGCAGTTCACCACCTCATCGGCAGTGCTGACAAGGTGCTTTATGACGGCAAACTGACGCTTTATGCTTTCCTGGTCGATAAGCTTTATTCCAAACTTGTCCGGAATCATCGGCAGTGCCCCGAGCGACCACCGTTTCCAACGGTCGGTATAGTCGGCAGGCTCTTTGAGGGTGCAGAGGTGGCCGTATGTCCATGTGACACACACATCCTTGCCCTCAAAATAGCCGTCGCGCTTGGTTGGTGCTCCAATCAGCGCTGCTATATCTCGGGCAACACTCGGTTTCTCGGTGATACAGACTCTCACTTTTGCTTCAGCGCTTGTTATTCAGGATTATACGCCATCCGGCCACGCCGCGTGGGGTCACAGCGTTGATATCCATTCTTTCGGATTTTTTCATTGGCGGAAAGTCTATTTCAACCGGTAGCTCGCCTTCATCCTCCCATTGAAACCACCGCTTCATGTCCACACCGTCAATGTCGGTTGATGCCTTCTTCACCGGATATTCAACAGACAGGGAGTCGATGCGGTGCGATGTGTGGGGTGTGCCGACAATACGGCCATACACCCTCACAAGGTCGGGCCGGAAGTCAACGCTGTCGCACTCAAGGGTGAGCACACCGCTGCTTTGGGTGGACTTGGCCCTGACAACCTTGCCCCACCCGCATACAGGCACAATAGCCATCGCAACTGCAATGGCGGCTGCCATAATATTACAGTGTCTTTGCCTCATTCCAGTATTCATCCATCTGTTCGAGAGTCATATCTTTCAGCTGCAGGCCATTTTCCTTGGCGCGCCGCTCTATGTGGTTGAATCTCTTTATAAACTTGCGGTTTGTTTTCTCGAGAGCGTTCTCGGGATTGATGCCGTACAGGCGGGCTACGTTGATGACACTGAACAGCAGGTCGCCCATCTCGGCTTCCATGCGTTCTGCGTCCATGCCTTCTATCTCGGATGCGAATTCCTCGCATTCCTCGCGCACTTTGTTCCACGCTTCAGCGCGGTTGCTCCAGTCAAAGCCTACATTTGAAGCCTTTTCCTGAATACGGTCAGCCTTTATCATTGCCGGCAGAGCGTCGGGCACTCCGCCGAGCACTGTCTTGTTTCCACCTTTCTCCTTCAGCTTTATCTGCTCCCAGTTCTGTGTCACCTGCTCGGCGGTGGAGGCACTGCCTGAGCCGAACACATGGGGGTGACGGAATATCAGCTTGGCATTCAGGGCCTCGGCAACATCGAAAATATCAAATTGCTGCTGCTCCTCGCCGATTTTTGAATAGAACAGCACATGGAGCAGCACATCGCCGAGCTCTTTGCGGATATTGGAGGGGTCATTATTGATGAGCGCGTCGCAGAGCTCGTACACCTCCTCTATTGTGTTCGGGCGCAGGCTCTCGTTGGTCTGCTTTCTATCCCAAGGGCATTTCACCCTCAGGATATCAAGCGTTTCAATGACCTTTGCTATGGCTTCCGCTTTTTCTTGTATGGAGTGTCTCATCACTGCTTGCTGTAGTTTTCAATGCCTGTGGCGAGCCATTGGCCGAATTTCTCAACATCCTCATCATAGTAATAAGGAGTGGCGAGCGGGTTGCCGCTATTGTCGAGCATCACATAATAAGGCTGGGAATTGGCGGCGAATTTAGAGCGTTGCAGATAGCTCCATTTATCACCGACAGAGGTGAGTTTCACCTTTTTGCCGTTTTCTTCAACGGTTATCGGCTGTTCGAGCGACTGCTTGTCGTCCACCATCAGTTTGATAAGTACAAAGTCTTTCTTGATGATGTCGCTTATCACTTCGGTGTCAAACACAGCTCCCTCCATTTTGCGGCAGTTTACGCAGCCGTAGCCGGAGAAGTCGATGAGCACCGGACGGCCTGACTCGGCGGCATAGCGCATACCCTCGTCGTAGTCGTCAAATTCCTTGAACTGTCCACCGGCGTAGAGGTTGAAATCCTGGGTGTAGAGCGGCGGCACAAATGCGCTGACACTTTTGAGGGGAGCTCCCCAGAGGCCGGGCACAAGGTATACCGCGAAACTGAATGAGAACAGGGCAAGGAAGAAGCGACCTATGGACACATGCTCCAGCTCGCTGTCGTGGCTGAAACGGATTTTGCCCAACAGGTAGCATCCCAGCAGCACGAATATAACTACCCAGAGTGATACAAACACTTCTCTGTCAAGTATACCCCAACCGTAAGCGAGGTCTGCAACCGACAGGAATTTGAGCGACAGTGCCAGTTCGAGGAAGCCGAGCACAACCTTCACGGAGTTGAGCCATCCGCCGCTGCGGGGCATTTCCTTAAGCCATGAGGGGAAGATGGCGAACAGGGTGAAAGGAATTGCCAGTGCAAGGGCGAAAGCTCCCATGCCTATCGCCGGGCCGGTGATATTGCCTACAGAGGCTGCTTCCACAAGCAGGGTGCCGATGATGGGACCGGTGCATGAGAATGAAACGAGCACAAGGGTGAAGGCCATGAAGAAAATGCTTATAAGGCCGGTGGTCTTCTCAGCTTTGCTGTCAACGCCATTGCTCCACTTCGAGGGCAGCTTGATGTCGAATGCACCGAAAAACGATATTGCGAATACTACAAGCAGCAGGAAGAAAATGAGATTGAACACGGCATTGGTGGCGAGGTCGTTGAGCTTGCTCGCGCCGAAAATCAGGGTGATGGCGAGGCCGAGCACAAGATAAATCACAATTATGCCGGCACCGTATATCATGGCATCGCGCACCGATTTGCCCTTTGATCCGTTTTTCTTCAGGAAGAAACTTACGGTGAGCGGTATCATTGGCCATACGCAGGGGGTAAGTAGCGCGATGAGTCCGCCAACAAAGCCCCAGATGAATATGTACCACCACGAGGAGTCGGCAATGTTGTGCACATCGCCACCCTCACTTTCGGGAAATTGCACGGGGCTCCACCAACCGTTCACATCAATGGAAGTGTTGTTTTCCGGGGTGCCGGCAGAGGATGCGGTTTCCTTGACCGGTTCCTCAACGGGAGATGCTACAAAATCGGGCGAAGCTATTTCAAATCCTTCTTTGGTAGGTGGTATGCAGCTGCCGTCGTTGCATCCCTGGAAAGAGATGACACCCGATGCCGAGTAGCCGCTTTTGCCTGTAACCTTGAATTTCTGCACAAGGTCAACATCGTTCTCCCACCAGTTGAGCTTGAGATGAAACACCATGTCAACCTTCTCGACCGGCGCTTCGGAAGGGGTGAGCTCCCCGACAAGTTCCATGCCCTGCAGATTGTCGAATGTCACTGAGGTGGCTTTGGGACCGCCGTCAGGCAATGTGAGTCCATACAGATGCCAACCTTTGTCAATAGAAGCGTGAAAAACAATCTTACCCTCGTCTGAGGATGTCATCTCCGACGACACACTCCATTTTATAGGAGTGACAATCTGGGCAACAGCGCCCGTAACACAAGCAGCGATTACTGCGAATACAATCAAAAGTCTGCGTATCATTTTCCTATCTTTTTGTCAAAAGCCTGGGTTTTGGGAGGAGAACAGGTCTCGTCGTTACACCCCATGTACGTAATCTTGCCGGCAAGACGGGCCTTGGCGGCGTCGGTCACCTTGAAAGGACGGCGAAAAGCAATGTCGCTGTCCCACCATGTGAGGTCAAGGTCAAACATTGTGTCGTGAACCTTTATCGGAGCCCGGTCCGGCTTCAGTTCGCCGGTGAAGGATATTCCGGTGCTCTGACTCATATCTATGACGGTTGATTTCGGCCCCCCTTCCGGCAATCTGAAGCCGTAGAGATGCCAGCCGTCCGAAATACGGGCCTTGAAGGTGGCCACACCGCTGTCGGCCGAGGTCATCTTCACCGTAACCTGCCAGCGTATCGGCGATTCCCCCTGGCTGAAACAGGGCAAAACACCACAAATTAACAATATAAATGCATATAAATACCTGCGCATATCCTTAATATTAGAGAAAAACTTTGCAAAGATACGTCATATCATCCAAAAAACAGCCTTATTTATACATTTTTGACGTAGCCGGGGCGCTGCGGCCTGACAAAGCAACCTTTATTTCAAAAAAAATTCGTAACTTTGCGCCACCAAAACTATAAATATACCCATTTGTTGATGGAAAACAAAAAATTGCTCTATATCTCGCAGGAGATAGCACCGTATCTCCCAGAATCGCCTCTTGCCGTATATGGCAGAGACCTGCCTCAGAAAGTGCAGGAAAAGGGATTCGAGGTGCGGACATTCATGCCTAAGTACGGCTGTATCAACGAGCGCAGAAACCAGCTCCACGAAGTAATCCGTCTCTCCGGCATGAATATCATCATTGATGACAGCGACCATCCCCTGATTATAAAGGTGGCCACTCTCCAACCGTCGAGAATGCAGGTTTATTTTATAGACAACGATGACTACTTTCTGAGAGCCGGAGCCAAGGAACTTGAAACAGAGTGCAGCCCGCAGGACAACGATGAGCGCATGATGTTTTTTGCAAGAGGCATTATCGAAACTGTCAAGAAGCTGCGCTGGGATCCCGCTGTGATTCAGTGCACCGGTTGGATTTCAACCCTTGTGCCGATGTATGTCAAAAGAATGTATCACGATGACCCAGCTCTTGCCAAATCCAAGATAATCTACGCTATACGTCCCGAAAAATTTGACGGCACCCTCGACCCCAGACTCGCTGAAAAGCTGAAAATGCTGCAGTTTACCGACGAAGACCTTGCTCCGCTCGGCTCTGCGCCGGCCGACTATGATGCACTCAACCGGCTTGCCATCGCCCACTCCGATGCAGTGGTGGCAGCTACTGCCGACATCAACCCCGAGCTTCTGGAATATGCCAAGTCCCTCTCCAAGCCTATTCTTGAATATCCCGGAGATGAGAACTACGCAGATAAATACGCCGAATTCTACACTTCCCTCGTCGGAGAGTCAGAATGACCCTCCACCCATCATCACAACATGAAAATCTTCAGAAACATTTCAGCCATACTCCTCGCTGCAATCGCCATGACCGCATGCGATGACACAACCTCATCCATCGGCTCATCACTCATCACAGAGGATACCCAGATTATAATAGACAGCACATTTGTTGTAACCGGCCGGTCAACCCTTAATCCGGTGGTGCAGAGCCGTACCCTTACCCAGCTCATCGGCAAATTCGATGCAAAGGAATTCGGCAGCATCAGCTCAGACATTGTGTGTCAGTTCATGCCCTCGCTCACTCTTGAAACCGAGGGGGTGACTGTTGAGGATGTCGACTCCGCAAAGCTGATCATGTTCATGCTGCCCGGTGACTTTACCGGCGACTCCCTTGTGCCGATGGGCATGAATGTGTTCCGTCTCAACAAAGCTCTGCCTTCACCGATATACAGCAACTTCAATCCCGGAGATTACTACGATCCCACCCCCATAGGCTCGGCAATCTATACCGGTCATGCGATGCACAATGATTCTATCAACAGTCTCAATTTCCGCTCGGTGACAGTGGATCTGCCCCGCTCGCTCGGTCAGGAACTGTTCGAGGGGTTTGAGAAAAATCCGGATGTATTCTCATCACCTTCTGAATTTGCAAAATTCTTCCCCGGCCTGTATATTGCCAACTCATTCGGCTCAGGCCGCATCATGAATATAACAGAAACCCGAATCAACCTGTACTACCGCCAGCACGCAAAGGTGACAGTCGACAATGTTGAGAAGGACACTATATATAATAAGGTGAGGTCTTACTTCGCCGTAACCCCCGAGGTGATAACAAACAACAACATTGACCTCAGCATAAGCCCCGAGCTGACAACCCTCGCCCAGACTGGAGCGCCGCTCATAGTGGCACCCGCCGGCATGGAGGTGACTCTGCAGATGCCCACACCTGACCTGATTCAAACTTATCGCAAAGGCGCCGGTTCGTTGTCTGTGCTCAATACTCTCACACTCAGCATTCCCGCCGAGGAGATTGCCAACGATTACGGTATCGATCCTCCTGAGCAGGTGCTTCTGGTTCTTGCCAACGAAAAAGATAAATTCTTTGCCGAGAACAAAATCACAGACAATAAGACATCTTTCATCGCCACTTACAACTCTACTACAAAAACCTACGATTTCAGCGAAATGAGAGGTTACCTCGCAGAAATGCTTGAGAAAGAGACCGTGGCCGCCGATGACTACACCTTTGTTCTCACCGCTGTGAATGTGGAGACAGAATCCTCATCCAACAGCTACTATCAGACAAGTGTGTCATACGTCACCACCATCAGCCCATACGTTACAAAGCCCGCAATGGTGAGATTAAAGCTCGAAGATGCCAAAATAAAACTGACATACACTCGTCAGTACGCAAATAATTAGTAATTTTGCACTGCGTCTGCAAGCGCAGTGCGCACCAAGCCGCAATAGCTCAGTTGGTAGAGCATTTCATTCGTAACGAAAAGGTCCCGGGTTCGAGCCCCGGTCGCGGCTCTTGCATAATCTACTGAAAACCAATCCATTACGGGTTGGTTTTTATGTTTTTATGCTGTAAAACATATTGCATATTTGCCAAAATATCCCCACTTTTGGGGAGAAATCCGTGCAGTATCCGTGCACTGGATGTACTCATTTTGACAATATTTTGACAGTGGTCAGGTCTGAATTGTTTTGATTTGGCTGTGCTGATAGAATTTGCGGGCAGGGGAGCCTGATGTGAGTATGCCGGGCAAAATTGCGTTAGAATTTATCTGCAAGAGCCGCAGCTTGTGCGCAGCCGTCGGTCTTTTCAATGTCGCCCTCAACAAATACACCGGGTATTAGAACTTCTCCTACAACATCCCGTTTCAGCAGTGCGCTCCTTCGGCATTCTGACGCCGTTCATCACCGAGGCATCATCTTCCTCGCAGCAGCATATCAGCCCCATCTTCTTACCTGATACAGGCTTTTCTGCCATACAGAAAGAGAACACCCTGTCTATCACCCCCTTTATCTGGGCAGGAATTGACAAGTGCCGGCACTGACAAAGGTCTGTGCCGGCACCGGTTTCTTATCAGAAGTGCATTCAGTCAATCTTCTTGAACTGATCCTTACCTACTCCACAGAGGGGGCATACCCAGTCATCCGGGATATCCTCAAACTTTGTTCCCGGAGCGATACCGCCTTCCGGGTCACCGATTGCGGGGTCATAAACCCAATCGCAAACTTCACATACATATTTGTCCATAATTCGAAGTTTATTGATTTGTTATTGATTCTGTTGTAACAACACACACAATCGGGCAAAGGTTCGTCTGTCGCCGTGCCTTAGGGGCGAAACCTTAACGGCAATGGTTTGTTACATAATTATGAAACAGTTTATAAACATAAAGCGTGCATATGAACCCGCAGCTGATGATGACGGGTTCAGAATATACATTGACCGGTTGTGGCCGAGAGGACTCTCGCATGAGACATTCCATTACGATTGGTGGGACAAAGAAATCGCGCCGTCAACTGAACTGCGAGAGTGGTTCCATGCCGATCCTCAGAGTGAATGGACTGAATTTGAGGAGCGATACAGGCAGGAGCTGCTGTCGAATCCGGCCTTTGCCAATCTGAAAAAGATGATTTGCGATAAACCAAGGGTAACGCTCCTCTACTCCTCGCATGATGTGGCACACAACAACGCCGTTGTACTCCGCAACTTGCTTCTGTCTGATAACGGCTCAAGCAACAGCTGATTATCGTCTCAGGATAATTGTCCGAACCTCTTTATCTTTACGGTGAATGAGAGAAACGTTAAAAATGGAAGCAGTTTTATAGAAATGTTGTATATAATATTGACAAATGGAATAATGTGTATTAAATTTGTAATCTTAAAACTAAATGATTATGGCATTACCGATAGCTTCCATGCCGGTTCTTACCGGAGAGGTTGCTCATCGATTTGAGGCAGAGGCTCAGGCCAACTATAAGAGAAGTCTCAATCGTACCGAGCAAGAAAAAATTGCTGAGGCGGAAGCTCTTGAACGAGGATTCGCTAAGCTTCGTCGTATGTTGAATAAAGCACATCTTGGCGATAAATGAGTTTTTTAGAAGATAAATGCAGTCTGTTTCCGCTTACATCACAGCAGGAGATAGATGGTTTTTCTTGTGGTGATTCGGATTTGGATGAATTCTTCACAAGAGATTGTTTTGCATATGCCAAAGAACTGTTAGGAAAGACCTATTGCTATAAACTTGATGAATGCACAAAAAAGGTGGTTTGTGCATTTACCCTGGCAAATGCCGGTGTACGTGTAAGCGACCTGCCAAATGCAAGAAAGAAAAAAATAGAATCAAAGGTTCCACATATAAAGTCCTTGAAAGATTATCCCGCTGTTTTGTTGGCTCGATTAGGCGTTTCTAAAGATTTTAGGTCGCTTGGTATAGGCAGTGATGTTATAGAATTCGTTAAGCTCTGGCTTTTGGATCCATATAATAAGACCGGTTGTAGGTTCTTGATAGTCGATGCTTATAATTGTTAGGATACTATTTCCTTTTATGAAAAGAATGATTTTAAGTTGGTCTTCAGTTCCGAGAGTCAAGAAAAGGATTATAGGCATTTACCATCTGAGGCGGCTTTAAGTACACGTTTGATGTTCTATGATTTGATTAGAACAGCCGATAATTATCTATAAAATTAGTTCTGATAACGTCGTTGTGCTCCGCAATTTGCTCCTGTGTGACAACGGCGTAAACCAAAACTGATTATCTCCGGAGTTCGGCCATTATATGGCGGATTGCGGCTGTAGGGTGATAAAAAATCATCCTCGGCCCAGAATAGCGCATCACTGACTTGATTCGCCCTTTCATATCCGGGCGGTAACAATGCACCGTGCATTTGCGGCAGCTGCTCTTTTCCTCGCCGAAGGGACAATTTGCCAGACGCTTCCGGGCATACTCCAAAAGATCTTGGCAATCAGCGCATAATTCTCGGTTTCCCTCACGATGTCGGCAGTATATCCGAATCATCTGCTCTACCGTATTCTGTTCCCATTCAATCCGAGTCATATCGCTGAGCTGATGCAATGACTTTGTTTATGAAATCACTTTTGGCTTCGGTATAGCCGTCGCGGTTGTTCCTGTATTTGGGTAGAAGACCCAATTTCAGGGTTTCGTATTCTTTGGCAATAGATGGATTCTGCCTCAGAAAATCGCGGAGACAAATCTCATCATTGTCGCCTGTGGCATGAATGTGGATATGAAACACCTTGTCATCATATCCCGCCGGTGTGTAGCCCTTGTTGAAACTCATTCTTTTCACCGATTCGCTCATGCAGATGTATCCTGATTTCTCCAAAATGTTTTTCATTTCAACCCAGTTAGAGTCACCGGATATTTCAACAAGAATATCCACAATCGGCTTAGCCATGATGCCCGAAACCGCAGTGCTTCCGATATGGTTTATCGTTGGAGCATAGTGCGCAAGTAGTGTGGATAATGATCGTATCTCATTGTCCGCCCATTCTTCCCATTCCGGATTGTGTGGCGACAGAGATATGGGGAATAATTCCCACAACTCCTCCAGCGACATATCTTTCAGCATAAACTATCTTATCTCAAATTCAACGTATGCGGTGTCAGACTTCAAAGTAGGATATGGAGGATAATTGAATTTCTTGGAAATGCGATAGATCCCCGGGATTATATTCTCATTGTATGCCTTGGTTGGATTAGCGTAAGTTCTTGATTGATGAGAGGGAATAATATAGCCTATATCGTTGAAAACCATTTCACAACCTTGGTCAATTTGTTTTTGAACTCTATCGTTGTATGCAACCTTTTTCCACTTGCCATTTTCGAATTTCTCGATTCTAAACCATTCGCCATAAGTGGCTTCTTCGTCAGCGGTGTTTGTCATCTCTACTACAATTGAGTCAACGGGCATTTTCAAGGCATCCGGATTCACGACAGACATTTTCAACTTGTCATTCGTGGAATAACTTTTCTGCAATGCCTCATGACGTTTTGTGCCTGTCTTGTCTATGTAGTACCAGGAATCACTGACCCAACGATGATATTCACCGGTATTGTCAACGGCTTCCATATGCCCGGTGTCAGTAACTTTCGCATATCCGTCTTTGAACGGAAATGCAAAGGCGTATCGCGGCGATATGACAATCTTTCCGATACTATCCCGGAATCCAATTTTTCCATCTTTGTCAACGATACGTTGCAGACCCTCAGAAAAGTAGTCATCACCGTTATCATACTGATAGACGGCATACTTATCACTTGGACTACAAGCTGAGACAAACAATGACAATCCTATGATGATACAAAGGACGGCCTTTGATATAACAGATATGTTATTAGGGCGTTTCATTACTTTATAACAATTGAAGGGTTAACTTCTTTCAGCTGATTCATAAATCCGTCGCGGTCTTTGGGTGAAATTTCCAGAGGCATGGAGCTTTTCATCACCGAGCGGTCTGTGAATTTGATAGACACTCTGTGACACGACATTCCGGCAGTGGCGAGAATCCCGGTGGTTTTCTTCACTTCCGTGATTTTGTCTATAGGGAAACGATTGGGCTTGAAGAATTGATACACAACAAGTTGGTCACCATCAATCTCATACCAACACCCGGCAATAAGCAACGCACAGACAAGCATAGTGCCTCCGAATGAAAGCGCCACCCACCATGTTGAGTCAAGAGCCATAGCGGTTGTGACACCTGCCATGAACAGGAAAACCACCCACACCCACCAGTCTATCTTGGACTTATAAACAGTTGTGCTCATACAGTTTTTAATAAAAATACAAATCTACTAAAAATATCAGGGATATGAGCCCGGATGGCCAATTTAGTTTGAATAATCTTCAGCGGTTCGCTATAGTTGTCTGTTTTGGCATTAATTCTTACCTTTGCGCTAAGAATTGACCTTGGAAGGAGACGCCGGGTATTGCTGCAGCCCTCAAAAGGACATGTGTTTATGAGATATGAACTGGATTCTTCTCATTATCGCCGGGTGCTTTGAAACAGGCTTTGCCTTTTGCCTCGGCAAGATGAAAGGTTTAGCCGGAGCCCCCTGGTGCCTTTGGGGTATAGGATTTCTTATATGCCTTACTCTCAGTATGATATTGCTTTCAAAAGCGGTGCAGACCATACCAATCGGAACAGCCTACCCCGTATGGACCGGAATCGGAGCTGTGGGCACGGTGATTGTCGGCATTATATTCTTCAATGAACCGGCAACATTCTGGCGGTTATTTTTTATAACTACGCTGATACTTTCTGTTACGTAGGTTCAACTGGCAAGTGCAAAATTAGCGATTTGTTTGAAGAACTCGTCT
>CAJUPZ010000007.1 GCA_910588065.1 uncultured Muribaculaceae bacterium | reverse complement strand
TTTAACAATTCAGAGAGCAAATGTCAACTCTGAATCTCGGGTACAAAGGTAAAAGCTAACAAAATAATCGCACCCTCCGGGCGCCATCACCACTTCTCTCTCCTCTCGCGACCGGCTCGCCGCCGGTCTGATACGTGCGCTAATCACCCGCGGTGAGCGGGTGGGAATTACCGCAGCTCTGTTCAGATGTGGTACCTCCGGCACCATGCGCGTAATCATCTGATAATCCGCACACTGCGTGTGCGGCTAACAAAATAATCGCGCATCCTGCGCTCCGACGTCTCCGACGCCACGTTAGATGGGGCGCTTTCTCGCGACCGGCTCGCCGCGGGTATGATACGTGCGCTCCGAGGCCCTATGCGGTGGATATGATGATGCGGGCGCGATATATCGGCGCCCCTACATGTACGCTCGCCGCCGGTCTGATACGGGCGCTAATCACCCGCGGTGAGCGGGTGGCAAGAGAATAGCGCGTTGGTGGAGCGCAGCGAGACCACGCGTTCTGGTCGCCCCAATCCCTTAAGACCCCTGTGAGGGGGTCGCGAGATGCCCATGTGGTGGGCGGGGGGTTAGTTGTAGGCGCCGAGGGGGGGGATGGGGGGAGCGGGGGTGCCGTGGCGGTCGGTTGTTAGTTGGTAGTTTTTAGTTTTCCCCGCACTTCGTACGGGGTTAACAAGATAATCGCACCCTCCGGGCGCGCCACCACACGCTACTGCCTCGCTGCCGATTTGCAGGCGTGCGGGGGAGGCGGGGTCGAGGCGGTAGTCGAAGGTGTAGGTGGTGAGGTCGAGCATAAACATGGGGTCTGTCGCCCAGAGGCATGAGATGAAGGATGTGTCGTCGCTGCCTTTGGAGCCGAAGAGGCATTGCCCGAAGGTGCCTCCGAAGCCGGGAAGGAGCTCTGCGCCGGGGGAGTATATGATGGAGGCGGTGGCTGTGAATTCGCGGGGTGTGCCGGCAAGGAGGGTGGATGAGGGTATGGCGAAGAGGTAGTTGTTTGCGAGGGTGCAGCGGTATAGCTCTGCGGAGGCGTCGTCAAAGGAGAGGAGAGCGTCTGCTGCCTCGGCAAACTCGCACCCGGCGGCGAGGAGCGAGGAGCCGGGGGCGAGGGTGATGAGGGAGGCGGCGGAGTTTGACACGCGGCAGTTGACGAGCCGAGCTGTCGCCTCCTCGCCAAGCGCTATGCCCTGCTCGGGGTTGAGCACCGACAGGCAGGTGGCGGAGAGGGAGGAGTGAGAGGCGAGGGTGATGCCTCGCCACTGGCCTGACATTACGGTGTACGGTATGTCGGCGGCTACGAAGCCGGTGCGGTCGCCGCGTATGACTACGGGCTGCTCCGGGGTTGCCTCGGAGGTGAGAGAGGAGAGAGGAGAGAGGGTGATTCCCGCGCCGGAGTGCATCCAGAGGGTTGTGCCGGGTGCGAGGGTGAGCTCGGCGCCCTCCCCTACAGTGAGCTCACCGAAGATGCGCACGTTGCCGGAGAGGGTGGCTGAGCGGGCGAAGTGTGGGGATGTGAGGGTCTGTGCCTCTACGGCTGTAGCGGAGATGGGGAGCTGCGACACCTGGCCGTTGACGGTGAGGCGCAGGGCGGCGTCAACCGACCCGGGTGAGGAGAGATTTACTGCGGCGAGGATGAAGATGGAGTCGGAGCCGCGGATGTCGAGGGGTGAGAAGGTGGAGCTGCCATCAATGTTGAGCACCACGCCGTCAGCATCGGCGCCAACGACCTCTACAGCGGAGAGTGTCACCCCTTTTGAGGCGGGGTTGTAGACGCGGAGGGTTGCTGTGGGGGATAGTTCGCCGGTCCACACGTCGCCGAGGCGGAGGGTGTCGGTGGAGAAGGAGAGGGTGACGGGCTGAGTGGTGAGCGAGTCGCTGACACACCCGGAGAGGAGGAGGAGAAGGAGAGAGAGGAGATATATAATATGGTGTTGCGGTTTCATTTTGATGCGGGTTTGATATGTTTGTTTAACGGATTGAGGGGTAAATTATTGTGTGGGCGGGGGAATCACCAGTGCGGGCGGCGCAGCAGGTAGCGGCGCGAGGATTCCGGGCGGGAGCACCCTTCGGGGGCGATGGCGAGGGCTATGGCGCGGGTGATGAGGATGTCGTCGTGACACCCCTCGGTGGCGGCGAAGTTGCCGTTTTGGAGCTGACGGTATGCGGCGAGCTCATTGCACGCCTCGTCGCAGCGCTCTATGTAACCGTCCTGACGCACAGCCGAGATGAGGGTGGCTATAATCTGCGCCTTGCTGAGGCGGTTTGTGTGGAAACCGTAGCGCACGGCGGCCTCCGAGCGGCTGCGGCAGTAGAGGTTCGGGTACACCTCGTCGAGCTGCTCGAGGATATATGAGCCTTCGCCGGCGGTTGGGGAGCTTTCGATGGTGTTGCTCTCCACCACAAGGAGCGCCTCGTTGTAGAACATCGCGATTGCCGCGGCCTGCCAAGCGAGGAGGTCGTGGTCGGTGTGTCCGCGCCACTGCGCCACCACCTGCGGGGTGATTCCCGGGGTGCGGTCCATGACGGCGATGACGCTCCAATCGGAAGAGCCGCACCGGCCACCGACATCCACGGCGGCGATGTAGGAGTGGCCGGTAAGCGGCCATTGCCACACAGAGAGGAGTCCGGCGGGGTCGGCGGTGAATCGCAGCCCCCTCACCGCCTCCGGCCCCAGGGGAGCGAGGCCGGCAATCTGCCCGACAGCAATAGGCGCTGAGCAGCCGGAGCGGAGGCGGTTGACAGCCTCGGTGGAGAACACCCCCGCGCCGGAGTGGGCAAACGCCTCACCGGCAGTGGTGGGAAACTCCGCCATCATGGCCTGATGAGACTCCATTTCGCGCCGCTTGGCATGATACCATGCTATCATCTCCAGGGTGAGCCCCCGGTCCCAGAGGGCGCGCTCATAGTCGTCGAGGCTCTGCCACAGGGCGAGCGGGGAGGCTACCGGGGTGCGGTATATCTCGATTTCATACCAGGGCACAAACACGGCGGTTTTGTCGCTCTCGCCCCTTTGGGCGCGCAGCCACTCGCGGTGGAAGAAATTGCCGACGCCGTTGGCAGTGCTTTCGAGCACCACAAGAGAATATGGCAGCAGGGCGATGCCGGAGCATACCGCGCGGATGAAGCGCACGGCGCTACGCTCGTCGGAGTCGGCCCAGAAAGCCACCTCCGAGAGGTGGGCCATGGCGCAGTTGAGACCGCGCGAGCCCTCCTGGCTCATGGATGAGGAGAGGGTGACGGTGCATGAGCGGCCATCTATCTCGCGGGTGTCGGCCGAGCCGGCGTAAGCCTTGAAGGCGGGCTTGGTGTCGGCGGTCCACAGCTCCTCAGGGTAGTTTGCAAGGAGAGTGGAATACATTGCGCGGATAGCCGAGGCTGTGTTTTTGACATGGGCGCAGATGAGCGAATTCCAGCCGGTGCGGTGGACGCACTGAATCCAAGCCATGTATGTCTGCACAAGGGTTGAGCCGCCCCACTGTCGCGCTTTGAGCAGAATGATGCGTATGGGCATCGAGGCGAGGCGCTGACGCTCGAGCTCGGCGAGCACACGGCGCTGCGGGGTGTTGAGAGCGAATGGCACAAGGGCGCCGGTGGTTTTGTGGTGGATGCGCACGCAGCGCCATGCCCAGAACTCGAAATCGTGGCGGCAGCGCAGCGCCTCGAACTCGAGGGGCGACAGGGCGGCCGAGTAGAGCGGGTCGGCAAGCATGGTGTCAGGCACCATGAGAGAGCGTCCGGCAAAGGTGACCGGCGAGCGGTCGCCGCAGCAGCCGGCGCCAGTTGCGGCATCCGCCGGCTTGGGGAGGAGAGAGTTGCGGCGTGTGTTTTCAGCAATAAGATCGGAGGTTGTCATAATATGGCAGGTGTTGTTATTGAAAAATCGGGTGAAACGGTGCCGGACACGGCAACAGAGGTGCGGAGCGCGGGGGGACGGCGCGCCACCCTCATGACAAGGGGCGATGTGAGCGGGCCGGAGAGTGAGGCGCAGCCGTAGCAGAGTTGCGGTGCGGAGGCATCGCCACTATCGCCGAGCAGCCTCACTGTGCCGCTGAAATGAGTGGCGAGCACAGGCACCTTGAGGAAGGCCCCTCCCCTGCCCGGGGCAAGGAGGAAACGGCACTCCACATAGCCGGGCGCGCCTGTCAGCGCCACCTCGCCGGAGGGGGAAATCCAGAGCGCCTTGCCGTCATCGCCCCGGCATAGCACCAGCTGCTCCGGCTCGCGGAAGGAGAGTGCGTTGACATCAAACGGCAATGGCACGAAGGAGCGGCTGCGGGCGCCTGTGACAGTGACGATGCCGCCCTCTACCGGCACATACACCGCATCGGGAGCGAAAAGGCCGCCGGCGGGAGCGGCGCGGGGGTCGATGAGGGTGGATGACACATAGCCGGCGCGGGAGTTGAAGCACACGGCGTGTATGCCGGCGGTGGAGAGGGCTATGAGGTGGGTGCGGGCGAAGTCCCACGAGCTCTGCGAGCGGCAGGCGGGGGTGATGCCGGTGATAGCCCCCGGGCAGGCGTTGATGGTGCTTACCGGCACCAGCGGATCGTCGGCACGGGCTGAGATTATGGTGCCGGGAGCCGGGGCGGGCGCAACAGGAGTGTCTGCGGCAGCGGGGAGCGCGGGGAGCGGGTCGTCGGCAAAGGCTATGGCGAAGGGGCCGTTCGGGCGCATGGGGGCGGAGATTACGTCGCCCGTGTCGTCAAAGGTCATAGTTATGAGCGACACCTCCGGGTTCGGGCAGAGCAGCAAGGGGATGAACTCGCGCGAGGCGGCGGTGACTGTGCCTGATGATGCGCAGAGGAGGCCGGAGGGGGTGTGGAAGCGCACGGTGCAGCTGAAGTTTTCGGTGCCGGGGGCGAGAAGCGACTGCGGCGCGGGCGGGGTGAACGGCAGCGGGGTGATGTTTGCCCAGGCGGTGGTGTTGCCGGAGCGCACGCAATGGGCGGCGGCAAAGTTTGCGGGCACGGCGTCGGTGCGCAGCTCCGCGGGCATATCGCGCACAGGCGGGGTGATGGTTACCGGCATCTCCCCCTGCTCGGGCGTGAGGGTCATCACCACCTTGAAGTCAACCCCCTTGGCAAGCATGGAGCAGAGGCGCGAGCGGATGGCCGCCACCGAGCCGTAGCCGGCGCCGGCAAGGGTGGCGATGCACACCGGCTGCGAGCCCTGGGCACGGGCTATGCGCACGGATGCAGGGAGGCCGAGGTCGAAAAAGTCCACCGAGTCGCTCATCTCGACCTGCACAGCCGCTATCCCCTGCATGTCGGGGTGGAATCCGGCGGGGATTGTGATTTCAGGGCGCCATGCCTCGGCGGAGAGAACAAAGGAGTTGATGGTGAAGGAGGTGTCGGACTGCCGGGTGATTGTTGCGCTAAGTTCGCTCAGGCATTGCCACATCGGCTCGCCGCCGAGCATCTGCGGGCACGAGAGCATCACTGTTGCGCCGGAGGAGTCGACAAAGCGGCAGCGCGCAAGCACCGGCTGCATGAACATACGGCCTCCTTCAAAGGCGGTTGCCAGCTCGGAGTATGCGCCGTTTATGGCGGCGGTGATTTTCTTGTAGAGCGTGGAGCCGGGCGGAATGCCGTCGGTGAGCGACACTACGGAGGTCGAAGCGAGGGCAACAGTGGTTTTCTGCACTGAGCCGCAGGGTGTTATGGCGAAGCGCACAGGAGGCAGCTGCCGCGGCGGGGGGATGGCGATGGCCGGATTGGCTGACTCATTGCCGCCGGAACTCACCACAATGCGGTGGCAGCCGTCGGGCGTCATTATAAATAAGGTGTCGCCGTTCATTTCGGCGCAAAGGGGCTCGGCGCCGAGGTCGGCGGTGAAAAAAGGGGGCTCACCGGCGCGACGGCTGAGCATGACAGATGTGCCTGAGGCAGTGATAGTTACCTCAGGCGAGGAGTAGAGAGCCGGGGTGAAGTCGCCGGGCGGGGCAACATAGTGACCGGCTACAACATTGGTGTTGAGCGGATTGGTAAAGTGTGTGTTCATAGCAGAAACAGTATTTCGGTTGTTTTGTTTCTGCAAAGTTACGGCGCCGGAAAGGCGGATTCATGCGAATTTGCACATTCGTGAAAAAAAATTTGCCCGGACTGATTTTTAGTCACTGCAAACCACCTGAGAGGCACAATTATGTTAATATTTACTAATTAGAGGCCGGAAGATATAAAGCAGTTAAAAAACGCGATATTTTTTTAGACACCCTACCGAATAAATACGTTATCTTTGTGCCAATTTAGCAACACTAATGTAGACTAAATACAACTACTAATATAATCACATCCCTGTATACACTTTACAACATGTATTTTCTTTGGGTGCTTTGTCGTGAGACACGGCGCCCATTTTTTTATGTTGCAGCGGCTAAAGGGAGTGGAGATCAGTCAAACCTCACATTGAATTTTCTCAGCATCGCGCAGGGGTTGAGAGCCTGCTTGGCCTGACGCAGGCCGGGGTCGCCGGCATCATCCTCGCGGTTTTCATACATCAGCCCGGGGTGCAGGCTCCTCATCATGGCGGCGAAGTCGCGGCACATCACCTCGCCGGCACCGGCCACAGTGTGGTCAATCTTCTCGATATGGACAATGAGGGTGTCGCCGGAAATCTCGCCGAAAGCAAAGGCTACAATGCCTGCGCCGGGCACCCTGAGCGCCGCGCCCTCGAAGGGGTAGCGGTCAGGCGCGGAAAGCACCTCGGCCACCTTGCAGCGGTCGTAGTCAGCCATCAGCGGCTTGTTGTCAGGCAGGGGCAGAGCGGCGAAGAAGGCACGCACATCGGCGATGTTTGCATCGGTAATCGGCTCGATGGTGTAGCCGGGGTTGTCGGCCACAAAGCGGTTGATATGATTGCGCTTTTTGTTGAGTTTCTTGCCGGCGAATGTGGCGAGGGAGTCTATATCATACAGGTAGTCGGCCCATGCGGGGAGCTCCGTCACCGAGGTTGCGCCGAGTGCCCTGAGGGGGGCGACATACTCCTCCGGCACAGCGGATAGCAGGAGCGGTATGTGGCGGGCACGGCAATAGGACTTCAGCAGGGCGATGGACTCGGCCAGCGGCAGCTCGCCGACAGGCAGCGAGAAGGCGGGTGTGGAGAGGTCGTCCTCGCTCAGGCCCTTGACAAAGAGGGTGTTGGAGTGGATGCACATGCGGTAGCGGAACCAGTCGGCCCACATCACCATACCGCCGATGGAAAAGTCGCAGGTGCGGGTTGCCGCCGCAGCCACGAAAGGCAGCAGCGAGGGTATGTCGGCGGCGGTCATCGGTTTGAATTTCAGTATGGTTGCCGCCTTGCGGTAGGTGGGGGTAAGGGTGTAGCCTGAAGCTCTCATATCGCGTGTGTTTTTGATATTCAACAGTTGAAACTCTGTTGAAATTTAACGCGGATAAGCGGCTTAATGTTCGGCGGCGGGGGTCAGCCCTTGCGGTGGAAGTAGTCGTCGAGCACACTCTTTGCGGCGGCAAAGGAGGTACGTCGGCGGTCGAGCACCAGCTGCTCACCCTCGGCAAGCATCTCCTTGACGCGGGGGTCGTTGTAGAAGTGGCGGTGCAGCCGCTCGTTGATGGTCTCGTACATCCAGTAACGCGACTGCTCGGCGCGCTTCGCCTCGAAGTAGCCGTTGGCAGTGACAAACTCGAAGTAGCGGTCTATCATATCCCACACTTCGGCGATGCCGAGCTCGTAATAGCCTGAATATGTGAGCACTTCGGGGCTCCAGCCTGACGCGGGAGTGGGAAACAGGCGCAGCGCGCTCTTGAACTGCGTTGCGGCGAGGTTTGCCCGCTGGATGTTGTCGCCGTCGGCCTTGTTGATGACAATGCCGTCGGCCATCTCCATGATGCCGCGCTTTATACCCTGGAGCTCGTCGCCGGTGCCTGCGAGCTGAATGAGCAGAAAGAAGTCGACCATCGAGTGTACGGCGGTTTCGCTCTGCCCGACACCCACTGTCTCTACAAAGATGTTGTTGTAGCCGGCGGCCTCGCAGAGCACTATTGTCTCGCGGGTCTTGCGCGCCACACCGCCAAGCGAGCCGGCCGACGGGCTGGGTCGGATAAATGCCCCGGGGTGGGTGGAGAGCTTCTCCATGCGGGTCTTGTCGCCGAGGATGCTACCCTTGGTGCGCTCGCTCGAAGGGTCGATGGCAAGCACGGCGAGCTTGCCGCCGGAGCGGAGCACATGCAGACCGAAAACATCGATGGAGGTGCTTTTGCCGGCGCCGGGCACACCGGTGATGCCTATTCGCCGGGAGTCGCCGCTGTAGGGCAGACACTTCTCTATCACCTCCTGGGCAAGAGCCTGATGGTCGGCGCTGAGACTCTCCACAAGGGTTACGGCGCGGCTGAGCATGGTGACATCGCCCTTCAGTATACCCTCTACCATCTCGCCGGCGCTTGGCAGCGGCTTGCGCCTGCGCTTGGTCAGGTAGGGGTTGACGGATGGTGGCTGGGCAACACCGCTGTTGACAGCGAGTCCGGTGTAGCAATCGTCATTCTCGGGGTGGTGATGATGGTCCATGGGCAAGATTTATTTGGGTTCGCCGACAATCCTCACCATCTGCACGGGGGAGTCGGGATCGTTGGTGATAACGGTTATGCGGGCGTTGAGAATCTCGGCGTCGCCGAGGGTGGCCGGGGTGAAGGTCACCTCAACGGTTGCTTTTTTGCCTTTCTTGATTTTGGAGGAGGAAGTTTTGACTGCAAGGCTGCGGTCGGGGGTGGACACCTGACGGATGATGAGCGGGCTGTCGCCTGTGTTCTCTATCTCGAAAGATGCCTTGGCCGGGGAATCGCCGCGGCCGAAGGTGCCGAAATCAAGCGATTTGGCCGACAGGGCGGCGTGAGGCGCCTTCATGCGCTCGCCGGGAGTGAGCCGCGAAAAGTCCTCGCGCACAATGATTACGGTCGACACCCCTACACGCTCTTTGGCACTCTTGTCCGGAATCACTGTCAGGGAGTCGGTGACAAATCCCCACTCCTTGCAGCGGTCGGTGGTGGCGGTGGCCGAAATGACAAACTGCTCGCCGGGGGGCACACGCTGCGGGCGAACATTAACATCTATATATGGGGGCAGTCCGGTGGCTGCGGGCTCGATGGTGTCGGACGATGAGTTGTAGCCCTTGATAAGGCCGGTGGCCACACGCCCCTTGAGGGTTTCGCCAAAGGGTATTACAGTGGTGGACAGCCTCGCAGGACCCGCCGCCACAGGATAGCGGCCTGTGAGCGAGGTAGGCGCGCCGATGACAGTGCCCTTGACAGTGAGGGTCTGCGACACTCCGTCGCCGGTGCTCACATACACCTTTTTGTCAAACCGTCCGGGACGGCCCGACGCATCGTATGCCACTCTCACGGCGAGGGTGTCGCCGGGAGCAATGGCGTTGCGCGGATATTCGGGGCGGGTGCAGCCGCAGTTGGCGCGGGCGCTCACTACAGCTATCGGCTCGTCAGAGGTGTTGACAGCCTTGAATGTACACCACACACGGCCCATATCCTCATTGAAGGCTCCGAAATTGTGAACGGTTTCGAGCCACACGAATCCCTCGGCGGCTGCGGCAAGAGCCACGGCTGATGCCGCAAGTAAAGACACCAGGCGCTTCATGGGATTACAACGCCGCTGAATTTCAAGCCAATGCGCTTGGGGTTGCCGTTTGTGCGCACCTTTACCTCACGGTTGAACTCCCCTTTTCGGCCAACCGGATTGAAAGTAATCTTTATCTTGCCGGTCTTTCCAGGGGCTACGGGGGCTTTGGGAAAGGAGGGGGTGGTGCAGCCGCAGCCGCCGTTGGTCACAGACACTATCACGAGCGGCTCAGTGCCGGTGTTGGTAAAGGTGTATTCATAGCTCACCGGGCCGCCGGTGGCCTTGATGTTGCCGAAGTCATGGGTATCGGTGTCAAACACCACCGTGGGCGCCGCGGCTTGAGCCGCCGCCGGGGCAAGCAAAATCAACAGACCGAAAATCAGTCGTAACGCAGTTTTCATATAACTCGAATTTTATTGCAGTTTCAAAATTACAAAAGTAATGTCAAAGTGCAAACACCTGCGCCCCCTTATTTGTTGGCATTCTTCGATTCCATGCCTATGCCGAAGAGCGCGTAGTCGTAGAACACCGGGTCGTGCGGCCGCAGCTCCCTCAGCAGCGCGGTGAGCTCCTCGACAGTGCGGCGGTCGTTGGCCTTGCGCTCCACCAGCCCGAGCGAGCGCGCAACATTGCCCACATGCACATCAAGCGGTATATAGAGCTGCGAGGGGGAAATGACATCCCACACCCCGAGGTCAACAATGCCGTCATCCCTCACAAGCCACCTCAGCGCCATGTTCACCCTCTTCAGGGCGGTGGTGGCGAGATTCAGCGGCAGGCAACGGCTGTCGCCACACCCCGAGTTGGCCTCTGCAAGCCGGCGGTTTACAGCCTCCACAAGGCTCCACGCCGGGTGGGTGGTGCCGGCGATATGTTCGGCGGCGGCGAATGCCTGCAGCGAGCCGTGTCCGGCATATATGGAGCGCAGGCCGCGCAGAAAATGCTTCATATTGCGGCCAAAGAAAGTGCGGTGGATATTCATTCCGTCCGGCAGGTCCTCATATCCGGCCTCCATGGTGTAGGCGTAAGGGTCGTTGTCCATCAGAGCCAGCATCTTGTTGCAGTTGGAGCATATCATCTTGCGGTTGCCCCAGGCTATGGAGGCACACAGCAGCGAGGCTATCTCAATGTCCTGCAGGGAGTTGAAGCGGCGCGGAAACTGCACCGGGTCGTTGGCTATGAAAGCGGGGCTGTTTATCCTCGCTGCCTCTGAGTTGAGGAGGTCTATGATATCGGGGTCTGTCATGATTGGTCGCTAATAAAAAAAATTGAAAGACGTGCCTCACGGCGCATCCTTCAATATCTAATAAAAGGGGGAAAAATGTAGCCCATAGGAGAATCGAACTCCTCTTTCAAGAATGAAAATCTTGCGTCCTAGCCGATAGACGAATGGGCCCGCTATGAGTTATGGCTTAATTTCCTCAGGCGCCCAGCTTGTTGATGTGGCGGGCGAGCTTGCTCTTGAGGTTAGAGGCCTTGTTCTTTGAGATAGTCTTCTTGGCAGCGAGCTTGTCGAGCATCTTGGTGAGCTTGACGAATGCTTCTGCAGCAGCGGTAGCGTCGGTCATCTTGCGAAGATTGCGCACTGCATTGCGGGCAGTCTTGGCATAGTAGCGGTTGCGGAGGCGACGCGACTCTGTCTGACGGATTCTCTTGATGGATGACTTATGATTTGCCATTTCGTTTCTTAAAAAGTAAGTTAGTTATTTGGTAGCCCATAGGAGAATCGAACTCCTCTTTCAAGAATGAAAATCTTGCGTCCTAGCCGATAGACGAATGGGCCATTGCAAAAGCGAGTGCAAATATAGGCACTTTTTTTAACTCCCGCAATTTTTTTCACGAAAAACCACTGATTTTTTAGGAAAAACCGCTTTTTGAGGGCGGTTTCTCCTAAAATCAAGCGGTTTTAAGGTGGTTTACCAGATGATTACCCTCTCGTTTTCGGGGCGCCACATCTTGTCGCCCTCCTTGATGCCGAAGGCCTTGAAGAAGGGGGCGATATTGCGCAGGGTAACATTCACGCGGTTGCTGCCGAGGGAGTGCACATCGCCCTGGGTGAGTGAGCGCATCTCTGCCTCGCGGATGTTCTGCGCCCAGAGATTGGCGTAGTTCATGTAGAACACCTGCAGGGGGTCGTAGCCGTCGATTTTGGCGGTGGCCACATCAACACCCTTCTTTTTCTGGGAGTCGAGGAAGGCGGTGAGAGCAACACGCAGGCCACCCTGGTCGGCGATATTCTCGCCAAGAGTGTACTGTCCGTTGGCATTCAGGCCGGGAAGCACTTCAACAGCATCAAACTGTGCCACGAGGCCGTTTGACAGTTCTGTGAACTTGCGGGTGTCCTCGGGGGTCCACCAGTCGGTCATATTGCCTTCGGCATCGAAGTTTCTGCCCTGGTCGTCAAATCCGTGGGTCATCTCGTGGCCGATAACCACGCCTATGCCGCCGTAGTTTTCAGCATCGCTGGACTCGGGGTCGAAGAAGGGTGCCTGGAGTATGGCGGCGGGAAACACGATTTCATTTGCCAGCGGGTTGTAGTAGGCGTTGACAGTCTGCGGTGTCATACCCCACTCGGTGCGGTCAACCGGCTTGCCCCATTTGGCGAGCTGCTCCTTCTGGTGCCACATGCTTGCGTTGTGCATATTCTCGTAGTATGAGAGCTTGGGGTCAATCTCCATTGTGGAGTAGTCTTTCCATTTGTCGGGATAGCCGATTTTCACAGTGAAAGCATTGAGCTTCTTAATGGCGTTGAGCTTGGTCTCGTCGCTCATCCATGTGAGGTTGAGGATATGCTTGCCAAGGGCAGTGCGCAGGTTTTCCACAAGACCCACCATGTAGTCTTTTGACGACTGCGGGAAATATTTCTCGACATACAGCTGGCCGACAGCCTCGCCGAGCACACCTTCGGTGGCGCCGAGGGCTTTTTTCCAGCGGGGACGCTGCTCCTGCACGCCGCTCATCACTTTGTTGAACTCAAAGGAGGCATCAGCAAAGGCATCGCTCAGAGTGCCTGCTGCCTGGCTCACATATTTCCACAGGTAGTAGTCCTTTATTTCGCGGGGAGTGAGGGAGGCCATAAGGTCATTGGCTCTCTTGACACTCTTTATCTCGGTTACAATCACGCTCTCGGGAGCGGTGATATCCATTGTTTCAGGGAAGAAGCGATCCCAGTTGATGGCGGGATACATCTCCTTGAGCTGGGCGAGGCTGCGGGGGTTGTACATCGCGGGGATGTTGCGGCTCTCCTCGCGGGTCCATGCGCTGTCGGCGAGGGCGGTCTCAATCTTCATCACGTTCCTGACAATGCGGGCGGCATCCTTTTTGGAGTAGCCGGCGTTGCGCATCTGGCGGTCAACGAGCTTCTTGAAGGCTTCGCGCACCTCTTTGTTGCGGGCATCATTTTTCAGATAGTAGTCGCGGTCGCCAAGCGACATACCGCCGCCACCTACATACATCGCATACTGCGACGAGTTGCCGAGGTCTTCCTGAATGCCTGCACTGAAGAAGGGGCTGGCATAGTTGCCGTGCATCCAGTAAAAAAGCTCCTCCATGCCGTCGGCAGGGGTGTTTTCGATTTTGGCGAGGTCGGCGAGGATAGGCTTGGCACCCTCGGCATTGCGGCGGACAGAGTCCATAGCCTGGTTGTAGATGGTGCTCACCTTGAAGGCGACAGTGCCGGGAGCGGGGTTGGAGGCTCCCAGATTGAGCACGATATTCTTCACACGCGCCTCACTGGAGTCGTTGAGCACGTTAAACTGTCCGTAGCGGGCAAATTCGGGAGTAAGGGGATGAGCCTCCTGCCAGCCTTTGGTAACATGCTGATAGAAGTCTGTGCCGGCGGGCACTGTCTTGTCGAAATTTTTCGGATCAAGACTCTTGAGGTGCTCCTGCGCAGATGCGCCACCTGAAACAGAGAGTGTCACAGCCATAGCGAGAGCGATTTTAAGTTGATTCATATATAAATTGTTATGATTGGTTGTCATTTGGGTTTGATGGCAGTGTACATGCTGCACACCCCGAAAGTGAAGCGCCGGCAGCGGGCATCAACAAGCCCGGCGCCGCGCATAAGGTCGAGCATCGCTTCGCCCTGCGGCACAGCGGCTATGCTCTTCGGCAGATAGGTGTAGGCATCGCTGTCGCCGGATATGAGGCGGCCCACAGAGGGGATGATACACCTTGTATATATATTATATAGGGGACGCACGGCGCGGTTTTCAGGAGTAGAGAGCTCAAGCACCAGCAGCATGCCGCCGGGACGGAGCACACGCGCCATCTCGGCATAGCCCTTGGCGAGGTTCTCGAAGTTGCGCACCCCGTAGGCCACCGTCACGGCATCAAAGCTGTTGTCGGCCATAGGCAGCGCAAGGCAGTCGCCCTGCGTCAGCCTCACCCTGTCGGCGAGTCCGGCATCGGCTATCTTCTTGGCGCCAACACCTATCATGTTGGCCGACAGGTCTATACCGGTAACGTTAGCATCCCCGATAGCGCGGGCAATCTGTATCGCGAGGTCGCCGGTGCCGGTGGCAACATCGAGCACATCTCCGGCTCCGTGGCCGCTCAGAGTCTTGACAGCGGTTCTGCGCCAGAGTTTGTCAATGCCCAGAGTCATGGCCCGGTTCATGAAATCGTAGGCGGGGGCGATGCTGTCAAACATCTCCCTCACCTGCCCTCCCTTGCCACGGCCATTGTCACCGTAAGGGGTTATCTCCTCGCAATCAGCCATTTGCGCCGACAATCAGAGGCTGAGATTTTTGAGACAGTCAAGCACATTCACCTCAATGCGGCGGCTCAGGTCGCTCTCGTCTGCCTTGATAAACGGCTGACCGGTAACATGCTCGTAAAGCTCAATATAGCGGGCGCTCACGCTCTCGCAAAACTCGGGAGTCATCTCGGGCACCTGCTGACCCTCCTTGCCCATGAAGCCGTGGTCGATAAGCCACTGGCGCACAAACTCTTTGCTGAGCTGACGCTGGGGCTCGCCGGCGGCGAAACGCTCCTCGTAACCCTCGGCATAGAAGTAGCGCGAGCTGTCAGGGGTGTGTATCTCGTCGATGAGAATCACCCGGCCGTCGCGCTTGCCAAACTCATATTTGGTGTCAACGAGAATCAGCCCTTTCTCGGCAGCCATCTCAGTACCGCGCTTGAAAAGCTTGCGGGTATAATCCTCCATCACAGCATAATCCTCGGCGCTCACAATGCCGCGGGCAATAATCTCCTCCTTGGAGATATTCTCGTCGTGGCCGGCGTCAGCCTTGGTGGTCGGAGTGATGATAGGCTCGGGAAAACGCTGGTTTTCTTTCATGCCCTCGGGCAGCTTCACACCGCAGATTTCGCGGCAACCGGCGGCATAGTCGCGCCACGCGCTACCGGTGAGATAACCACGTATAATCATCTCCACCTTGAAACCCTCGGCCTTGTAGCCCACAGTCACCATCGGATCCGGAGTGGCAAGGCGCCAGTTAGGCACGATATCCTCGGTAGCCTCAAGAAAATACGAAGCTATCTGGTTGAGCACCTGACCCTTGTAGGGAATACCCTCGGGTAATATCACATCAAAAGCCGAGATGCGGTCGGAAGCCACCATCACAAGCAGCTCATTGTTGATATCATACACGTCGCGAACCTTGCCGTGATACACACTTGTTTGTCCGGGAAAATTAAAGTCAGTTTTGACTAAAGTGGTTGCCATGATAAAAAAAGAGTAAGTTGTTTGATAGCGCGAAATTACAACTTTTTCCCCACCCGACAAAAAGATAGCAGTCTATAGTTGTTAGTTGGTGGTTGGTCGGCATCGCGGTGTGACGAATTGTATGGGCGCCGATATATCGCGCCCTCATCCCCTGCACCACGGAGCGGTAATTCCCACCCGCGGTGAGCGGGTGGCCGGAAAATGGCGTGTAGGTGGAGCGTAGCGAGACCACACGTTAGCGCATCCCCCCAGAAAAAAGACCCGCGGTGAGCGCGGTCGCGAGAAAGAGAGAGGAGAGCTGATGGCCTCGGGGACGTCTGAGCGCAGGATGCGCGATGTCATGAACAACTCCGGCACGAGCGCGCAGCGCGAGGCCTGGGGTAGGAGAGCGCCCCCTCTCTCCTCGGAGCCTCGCGAGAGGCGATGCTATGGGCGATTCTCGCGACCCCCTCACAGGGGTCTTATGGGATAAGAGCGACCTGTTCGCGTGGTCTCGCCTCCGGCTCCACCAACGCGCTACTACCTTGCCACCCGCTCACCGCGGGTGAATCATCCCACTGCACCGCCTTTGACAAGTGATCGGGTTCTTATATATAGGTGTATACCTTCCAAACCGTGCCGGCGATTGACGGTTCGATGAATTCCGCCGACGAATACGGCGGTAATGGATACGCGGCCGATAATTTTTATGTTATATAGCAGGTTTTACAAAATTTAACAAATGGGGGGGGTAAATATTCACATCTGTTGTAATTTTGCCCAATATTTGTGCATGGAAGTTAATAAATATGTATGTTTTTCCATGCATAATCGCATAACCTTATTTACTAATTAACTAAATCACAGTATGTTTCATCAACTACGCAATCTGAGCTCCAAGCTGGCGGCAATGCCGTTGCTTCTGCTCACACTCTGTGTGCTGACCGGATGGAGCTTCAACGCCTCCGCTGCTCCGGCTCCTGATGCCACAACAGCTTCAGGTGTGGTACTTGACCAGGACGACGAGCCCCTGCCCGGAGCCTCTGTCATGGTGCTCGGCACCACAAACGGCACCTCTACCGACGTAGACGGCAAATTCTCGCTCTCAAACGTCAAGTCAGGTGCTTCAATCCGTGTTTCCTATGTAGGCTGCAAGCCTGTAACCGTTAAATGGGAAGGCACTCCGCTCACTATCAAACTTGAGGACGACGTTGAGTCGCTTGACGAAGTTGTTGTCGTTGGTTTCGGTGTGCAGAAGAAAGTTAACCTTACCGGCGCTGTGTCAACAGTAGGTGCTAAGGAACTCAGCAACCGTCCTGTAAGCTCGGTTGTGGATGCTCTCCAGGGTCTTGTTCCGGGTATGGATGTATTGTCTTCAAACCTCGGTGGTCAGCTCAACGGCCAGCGTTCAATGAATATCCGCGGTACAGGTACTATCGGTACCGGTTCATCCGTTACTCCCCTTACCCTCATCGACGGTATGGAAGGTGACATCAACACAGTGAACCCCGCCGACGTTGAAAACATCTCTATCCTCAAGGACGCCGCAGCTTCCTCCATCTACGGTAGCCGTGCTGCCGGCGGTGTGATCCTCATCACCACAAAGAAAGGTAAAGAGGGCCGCATCACTGTAAACTACAGCGACTCCTTCCGTTGGAGCCATGTTACCCGCATGCCCAAGATGATGGACTCCTACACATGGGCTGTGTATATGAACGAAGGTTCTGTAAACGCAGGCCGCGGTGTGTTCATCACCGACGAGAAGTTCGAGCAGATCAAGGCATATCAGCAGAACCCCAACATGACATCCATGTTCGAGAACCCCGGCACAGGCAAATGGGAGTTCTGGGACATCCTGCCCCTGCTGCCTATCGAGAACAACGACTGGCTTGATGTGCATTTCGGCAAAACCGCTTTCTCTCAGGAGCACAACCTTTCTGTAACCGGCGGTTCTGAGAAATTCAACTACTATTTCTCTGCCAACTACCTTGACCAGGAGGGTGTTCTCCGCTATGGCGACGATAATGTGAACCGCTACATCGTCAACGGCAAGATTGCAAGCCAGCTCACAAACTGGCTCCACTTCAGCTATGCCACCCGTTGGTATCGCAACGAATACGATGGTCCCTCGCTCGTAGGCAACGCTTCTTCAAACCAGCTTTATCACGACATTCTCCGCTACTGGCCCACCATCCCCGTAAAAGACCCCAACGGCCACTACACCAAATTCTCAAACATCCCCGGCCTCACAGAAGGTGGTCGCTACAAAGATGCTGAGGACCGTCTTGACCAGCAGTTCCTGTTCCGCCTCAATCCTATCGCAGGCATGAACATCAACGCTGAGTTCAACTACCGCACAATCCATGAGAATGTTCACCGCGACAACCTCATGACCTATTCATACAATGTCAAGGACGAACCCTACGAGGATCCCGCGGCTTCCGCTCCCTCAAACTCCCAGGTGTATGAGTACAACCTGCGCAGCAACTATTTCAACCCCAACATCTATGCCGACTACAGCTGGAAAATCAATGAAAAGCATGATTTCAAGGTGATGGCAGGTTTCCAGAGCGAATGGCTCAACCAGAAATATTTCAGCGCTTCAAACTCAGGTATCATCAACGACCTCCCCTTCCTGTCTACAACAACCGGCTCCAAGCCCAGCGTAAGCGGTGGCTCTGACACCTGGTCTACAGTAGGTTGGTTCGGCCGTATCAACTACGACTACGATGGCCGCTACCTCGTTGAGGGCAACATCCGTTACGACGGTTCCTCACGCTTCCGCAAGGGCCGCAGATGGTCATGGAGCCCCTCATTCTCTCTTGGCTGGAACATCGCCCAGGAGGCTTTCATGGAAGATGTGCGCCGCACTGTAAATACCCTCAAGCTCCGCGGCTCATGGGGTAAACTCGGCAACCAGAACACCAACAGCTGGTATCCCACCTACTCAAACATGGGCTACTACACCACCAGCAACTCATGGCTTGTAAACAACGCCCGTCCCACTTACGCCACAATGCCCGGCCTCGTCGCCAACTCTCTCACTTGGGAAAAGAACCGCACATGGGACATCGGTCTTGACTGGGGTCTCTTCAACAACCGCCTCACAGGTAGCTTCGACTACTACCAGCGCAAGACTATGGATATGGTAGGCCCCGGCCAGAGCCTTCCCAACGTTCTCGGCGCAACTGTGCCCAATGTCAACAGCCTTGACATGACATCAAAAGGCTGGGAGGTGACAATCAGCTGGCGCGACCGCATCCAGGACTTCAACTACGGAGTTTCTTTCAACCTCTATGACCACAATACCTACATCGACAAATATCCCAACAACCCCGACAAGCGCCTCAACATCGGCGACGGCTTCTACGGCCCTTACTATGAGGGTGCCAAGCTCGGTGACATCTGGGGATATGAGACTGTCGGCATCGCCAAGACCCAGGAAGAGATGGATGCCCACCTCGCAAAAGCTGACCAGAGCGCATTCGGTTCAGGCTGGACCGCCGGTGACATCATGTACGCCGACCTCAACGGCGACGGTGTTGTGAACTCTGGTGAAAACACCCTCGACAAACCCGGTGACCGCAAGATTATCGGTAACAACACTCCCCACTACCAGTTCGGTCTCACTCTCGACGCCCAGTGGAAAGGCTTCGACGTGAAAGTGTTCTTCCAGGGCACAATGAAGCGCGACTATTGGGCAGGCGGCACCGTGTTCTGGGGCGCTGTCGGCAACAACCAGTGGGGTGCTGACGTACTCACCGAACACCTCGACTATTTCCGCGATGATCCCAACCATCCGCTCGGCCTCAACCTCGACTCATACTATCCCCGCGTCAACTGGAACGGTGGCCGTGACACCCAGGTGCAGACCCGTTACCTTCAGAATGCAGCTTACTGCCGTCTGAAAAACGTGACTGTCGGCTACACCATCCCCCAGAACATCACCCGCAAGGCTTATCTTGAAAATGTGCGTGTATTCTTCTCTGGTGAAAACCTCGCTACCATCACAAACTTCACCGGCACAGGCGACCCCGAGCTCATCGAGGCATACCGCTATGCTTACGGCTACGGTAAGGTTTATCCTCTGCAGAGAGTTTTCTCCTTCGGTCTTAACGTAACTTTCTAATGGCTTACACAATCATGAATAAATATTTTTCAGCAATACTTCTGGGAGCTTCCCTCGTAGGCCTCACCGCTTGCGACGACTATCTTGACAGACAGCCGGAAAGCTCCATCACCCCCGAGTCTTTCTTCTCCACAGAGACCGACCTCGCTGCTTACTCCATCAACTTCTACAATAATTTTCCCAACCACGGAAGCGTATACGGCTACCGTATGGGCACATTCTCTGTAGACAACGGCACTGACAACCAGGCCTCTGTTGACTGGAGCTCAATGTGGGCACCCGGCGACTGGAAAACTCCCGCATCAGGCGGCGAGTGGGACTTCGGCTTTATCCGTCAGGTAAACTATTTCTTCGACAATGTGATGCCGAAGTACGAGAACGGTGAAATCTCCGGCAACATCACAAACATCCGCCAGTACATCGGCGAGATGTACTTCTTCCGTGCATACGCTTACTGGCGCCGCTACTGGCTCCTCGGCGACTTCCCCATCATCAAGTCAGCTCTGCCTGACGATAAGGAAGTGCTCATGGAAGCTACAGTGCGTCAGCCCCGTAACAAGGTTGCCCGCTTTATCCTCGATGACCTCTCCAGCGCCATCGAGCTCCTGCCGGACAACAGCAACGGCGGCAAACAGCGCATCAACAAAGCCACCGCTCAGCTCTTCCGCAGCCGCGTTGCCCTCTTTGAAGGCACATGGCTCAAGCACCACAAAGGCACTGCACTTGTGCCCGGCGGTCCCGGCTGGCCCGGCGATGCCTCTCTGCTCGGCGATTTCAATATCGACACCGAAATCAACTACTTCCTCACAGAGGCCCTCGCCTCCGCCAAGCCTGTGGCTGACGCGGTTGTGAACAACCTCACCGAGAACACCGACACCCCCGAAGGCTACGGCCCCAAACTCGAGATTCTCAACCCCTACTACGCAATGTATGTTGAGCAGAATCTTGACGGCTTCGACGAAGTGCTTCTCTACCGTCAGTTCAACACCACTATCTCAAGCCCGGTGTACAACAACATCAACATGCAGCTCATCCGCAACGGCGGTGACTCAGGCTGGACCCGCGGTCTTGTAAACTCTTTCGTGATGGAGAACGGTCTGCCTATCTACGCACCCGGTTCAGGCTACGACGAAAACTGGGAGCTCCAGGGTGTTTCGGCCACACTGCAGCACCGCGACTCACGCATCCGTGTGTTCACAAAAGGCGACAACAGCATCACATTCTATGACAACGCCGGCAACCCGACATACTGGCGCTCAGGCTGGCTCCTTGAAGGCTCCGACGGTGTGCGCGCCGTCACCGGCTTCGCCTGCAAGAAAGGCAAGAGCTATGACGGTGAGAAACAGAATGAAGCCAAGGGCGATGTCGGCTCAATCATCTTCCGTGCTACAGAGGCTATGCTCAACTATATGGAAGCTGATGTTGAACTCCACGGATCGGTTGACGGCTCATCCGACGCTTACTGGAGAGCTCTCCGCAAACGCGCCAAAGTGAACCCCGACTACAACATCACAATCGCAGCCACAAACATGGCCGAGGAAGCCAAGGGCGACTGGGGTGCTTACTCCCACGGCTCTCTGGTCAGCACTCTGCTGTACAATGTGCGCCGCGAGCGCCGCAACGAGCTCATCGCCGAGCAGCTCCGTCTTGACGACGTGCGCCGCTGGTGTGCTCTCGACCAGCTCATCACTACCGGCTACCAGATTGAAGGTATCCGCTTCTGGGGCTCCGTATATGATGTGACAGCCGGTGTCAATCCGCTGAACTGCGCTCTCGCCGATGGCACTCCCATTGATCCCACAGTGGATGTGAACGGTGGTGAAGGTCTGATGTCAGACCCCGCTATCTCAGGCCCGTATGTACGTCCCTATCAGATAAGCAAACTGCAGAACCTTGTGTTTGACGGCTACCGCTGGACCCGCGCGCACTATCTCTGGCCTATCGCTCAGAGCGCGTTTGCAAACGCTTCTCCTGATGAAAAAGTTGAGAACTCTGTTATTTATCAGAACCCCGGTTGGTCTAAAGTTGCCAGCGAGGCTCCGACAAATATCGATTGATTGGCTGTGCAAGGAGTTATTCCTTAGTAAATACTGATCCGAGTTCAGATATTTGATATCATGACTCACCCCAAGCGGCCCGGGCATCCCCCGGGCCGCTTTTTTCTCATCTATCAGAGTTCTCTGAGATCACAGAGCCTCCGGGACTATCTCATTTCCCCGCCCTCTTTGATATTGCAATTATTTCCACTAACTTTGTGGTCTGAATACAAATAGCTCAGTAATGGAAAAGAAATTCAACAGAACTCTCATAACCACCGCGCTCCCGTATGCCAACGGGCCGGTTCATATCGGACACCTCGCCGGTGTCTACATCCCCGCCGACATCTACGCCCGCTATCTGCGGCTAAAGGGTCAGGAAGTGATTATGATAGGCGGCAGCGACGAGCATGGTGTGCCCATTACCATAAAAGCCCGCGCCGAGGGTGTTACCCCGCAGGATATCGTGGACCGCTACCACACCATAATCCGCGACTCAATGGAGGGGCTCGGCATCAGCTTCGACATATACTCGCGCACCACGTCAGATATCCACCGCGATACAGCTTCCGAGTTTTTCAAACGCCTTTACGAAAAGGGTGACTTCGAGGTGAAAACCTCCCTGCAGCCTTATGATGCCGAGGCCGACGAATTTCTCGCCGACAGATATGTTGCCGGCACATGCCCCCACTGCGGCAAGGAAGCTTACGGCGACCAGTGCGAGAGCTGCGGCACATCACTGGGCGTCAACGACCTCATTGACCCGCATTCAAGGCTCACATCCTCACCCGTGAGCTGGAGAGAGACCACTCACTGGTACCTGCCGCTCAACAACTACGAGGAAGCCCTCAAAAAATGGATTCTCGACGGCCACAAGGAGTGGAAGACAAATGTATACGGCCAGTGCAAATCATGGCTCGACATGGGGCTGCAGCCCCGCGCTGTGAGCCGCGACCTCAAATGGGGTGTGCCGGTGCCTGTTGAGGGTGCTGAAGGCAAGGTGCTCTATGTGTGGTTTGACGCCCCCATCGGCTATATCTCAAACACCAAGGAACTGCTGCCCGACTCTTGGGAAAAATGGTGGAAAAGCGATGACACCAGGCTTATCCACTTCATCGGCAAGGACAATATTGTGTTCCACTGCATCGTATTTCCCGCAATGCTGATGGCCTACGGCGACAACTTCCAGCTGCCCGACAATGTGCCCGCAAACGAGTTTCTCAACCTCGAGGGCGACAAGATTTCAACATCGCGCAACTGGGCTGTATGGCTCCACGAATACCTCATCGACTTCCCCGGCAAGCAGGACACCCTCAGATATGTGCTCACCGCAAACGCCCCGGAGACAAAGGACAACGACTTCACTTGGGCCGACTTCCAGGCCAGAAACAACAATGAGCTTGTGGCAGTGCTTGGCAACTTTGTCAACCGCGCCGTGGTGCTCACACACAAGTTTTTCTACGGCACAGTGCCCGCAGCCTCCGCGCTCGAACCGATTGACACCAAAATGTTTGAGGAGGTGCGCACCGCAGCTGAGCATCTGAGCGCAAACCTTGACACATTCCATTTCCGCGAAGCTCTCAAGGACGCCATGGAGCTTGCCCGAATCGGCAACCGCTATCTTCAGGAAACAGAACCCTGGAAAGTGGCGAAAACCGACCTTGGCCGCACAGCCACAATCCTCAACTGTGCCCTGCAGCTCTGCGCCAACATCGCTGTGGCTTTTGAGCCTTTCATGCCCTTCATGAGCGCGAAGCTCTGCAAAATCCTGTCTCTGGACAACCTCAGCTGGGATATGCTCGGCTCCGGTTCACTCCTGAGCGCCGGAGCATCCGTAGGCCAGCCGGAGCTGCTGTTTGAAAAGGTTGAGGACTCAGCTATCGAAGCCCAGATGCAGCGCCTCGAACGCATCAAGCAGGAAAACAAGGTGAACAGCTTCAAGGCTCAGCCTCAGGCAGCAGATGTTGATTTCGACACCTTCATGAAAGCTGATATCCGCGTGGGCACAGTGCTTGAATGCGAAAAGGTGCCCAAGGCTGACAAACTACTCAAATTCAAAATTGACGACGGCCTTGGCGGACGCACCATTGTGAGCGGCATCGCAGCCCACTATGCCCCCGAGACACTCGTTGGCAAGCAGGTGTGCTTCATCGCCAACCTGCCGCCGCGGAAACTCCGCGGCATAGAGTCGCAGGGCATGATTCTATCTGCCGAAAACGCCGACGGCTCGCTCGTTGTCATCGGCCCGACAGGTCCGGTGGTGCCCGGCGCACAGGTTAAATAACCCCCCACCAGCCCGCCATGAATACCCCTCGCCGCCCCAAACTCCTTATTATATATACAGGAGGCACTATTGGCATGATAGAGAACCCCGCCACCCGCACCCTCCAGCCATTCGACTTCACTCACCTGATCGACAATGTGCCCAAGGTGCGCAAACTCAACTACGAGATTGACAACATATCCTTCAACCCGCCCATCGACTCATCCGACATGAGCCCCGAGCACTGGGTGGAGATTGCCATGGCCATAGAGAGAAACTATCGCGCTTACGACGGCTTTGTGGTCCTCCACGGCACCGACACCATGGCCTACACAGCCTCGGCTCTGTCATTCATGCTCGAAAATCTCAGCAAGCCGGTGATAATCACCGGCTCGCAGCTGCCTATCGGCGAAGTGAGAACCGACGGCGAGGAAAACCTCATAACCGCCCTCCAGATCGCCGCTTCGGTAACTCCGACCGGAGCGCCGACTGTGCAGGAGGTGGCCATACTCTTTGAAAACTACTTGTGGCGAGGCAACCGCTCGACAAAAATGAGCGCCGACAACTTCAACGCGTTCAAGAGCAACAACTACCCTGCGCTCGCAAAAATAGGTCTGGGCATACACTTCAACAACGATGCGCTATACCGGCTCATTGAACACCGCCCGCTGCGCACCCACTACAACATGGACTCAGCCGTGATGTTCATCGACCTCTTCCCCGGACTCACCGAGCAGACCCTCCGCCACCAGCTCAACACCCCCGGCATAAAGGGGATTGTGCTGAAAACCTACGGCGCCGGCAATGCCCCCACCGAAGCATGGTTTACCGATGCGATACGCGATGCCGTGGACCGCGGGGTGGTGATAATCAATGTCACCCAATGTGTCAACGGAGGCGTGCACAAGCGCTATCAGGCCGGCGATGCCCTCGCAGCCAGCGGAGCGGTGTCGGGCCATGATATCACCGCCGAGGCAGCCATCACCAAGATGATGTACCTGTTCGGACTCGGCCTCGCCCCGGAGGATGTGAGAGACCACTTCGGACACTCAATATGCGGCGAAATCACCGTTTAGTGCATTTTTAACATTCAGCGGATGTAACGTTTGGCCACCGGCGTGCGTCATAATGACAGAAAACAATAAATAACCACTCATTATGACACGCATAACATCACTCATCGCAGCAATCATGCTCACCGCGCTGTCCGCGGCTGCGACTGTAACCATCACCCCCTCGCGCATGCTAAAACTCATGCCGGTGTCGCTGCATGGCAAAACATTCACTTCAGTTGCCACCCTCAGCGCCATCGACATTGAGTACACCCAGTCGCCCAACGTTAAGGTTGAGTTGGAAATTCAGGACAATCTGCTTCCTTATATCAAAATCGAGGTGAGCAACTCCAGACTCACTGTAAACTACAAGGAAGACCTTCAGATTGTCAACATGAAGAGAACTCCCAAGCTGATTGTATATGCCCCCGATGTCAACACATTCATCACCAACTCCTCCGGCGACATAGAAATCCGCTCCGACATCAACAGCAACACCACCGTCAAACTCACGGTCAACTCCGCAGGCGACATCAAAGCGAAAAACATCTCCTGCATCGAATGCAAACTCACGACAAACTCCGCGGGCGACATCAAAGTGGGAAACATAAACGCAAACTCACTCTCTGCCAACGCCAACTCCGCGGGAGATATTGAGATAGGCTCCGTCGTTACCCAAAACGCCACCCGTCTCAACGTCAACTCCGCGGGAGATATTGAATGCGCCAACATCATCGCTACAAACATCGAGGCCAAGTCGCAATCCTCCGGCGACATCGAAATCAAGGCAGCCAACGCCGACAACATCTCCGCCATAGTATCCTCCGCCGGCGACATCAAGATATCCCGCCTCAACGCAACTATAGTAAAAGCCTCGGGGGGAAGCTCCGGCGACATAACCCTCTCCGGCAACTGTCAGGATGCAACCCTCACCGCAAGCACCGCGTCAAGTATCAACGCAGGAAATCTGAAAGCCCTCAATGTCACCGCCGCCTGCCGCAGCATATCATCATCCATCACCTGCAACGCCCTGCAGCGATGCGAGATATCGAATGTCAAAGGCGCAAGCTTCAAAAATGTCGCCAAAGGCACATCAACCATAATCAACTGACGCACCACCCATCCCCATGCTCAGGGCAGAGTTTGAATCACTGGCCGGCCGTATGCGCCCACGCATGCTCGCAACAGCAACTTGTATTCTCGGCAGAGAAGACGAGGCTGCCGATGCTGTGCAGGAAGCAATGATCAAACTATGGTTTTTCAAAGACCGCCTCGACTCATACTCCAGCCCCGAAGCACCGGCAGCGGTGATACTCCGCAGAGTGTGCATATCCATGCTCCGCGCCCGCAAAACCACTTCCGAGCTCACCGACGCCGAGCTGATTGCCGTCCAGCCATACGAAGAAGCCATAGAACCCGAGCTGCTCAAAGCAATAGAATCGCTGCCGCCCATGGAACAGGCCGTTCTGAAAATGAAGCACCTCGAGGATATGGAAACCGATGAGATAGCAGCCCTCGTAGGCTCAACCCCGGTGGCTGTGCGCACCGCTCTGTCAAGAGCACGCAAAAAAGTAAGAGACATTTATCTAAACATGTGAACTATGACTATCAACCACGACAATATCGACACCGCTCTCGACAGATTCTTTGACGGAGACACCACCTGCGCCGAAGACAAAGCCCTGCAGCTTTTCTTCACCACCCAGCCGGTGCCACTAAGGCTCAAGAAATACATACCTATGTTTCAATGGTATGCCGACGGCATGACCGAACCGCAGGCCACCACCGCCCCGGCACCCCGCAAACCGAAGGCAATACGCTGGATTGCCGGAGCCGCCGCCGCTATTGCCGTGGTGATAACCGCCGGATGGAATATCTCCACAACTCCCGCGCCTGCAGTGGCGGCATCCATCTACGAAGGCAGCTACACCGAGGTCAACAACATCATCATCACAGACATGAACCTGATTAAAGATGACATAGAACTCACCCAGCTCGAAGCCAGACGTATTGAACTCGAACTTCAGGCCGCCGAGAAGCGAGCCGAAGCCGACATAGCCGAAGCATTCTCCTAATCCTCAAACAAAGCCGAATCATGAACAGAATCATCCTCTCAATCATTACCCTCGTAGCCGCGGCACTCTCCGCAGCCGCCGCTCCGGACTGGCATGATGACATACTCTCCACCATGAACTCCACCGATAATGTGGACCGAAACATAGTGGTCAACCGCCAGCCCTCCACAAGAGTCATCACAGCCGCAAACTACCGCTACACATTCAAGAGCAAAGCTCTCTACGCCTCCATCCGCTCCAAGCTCCTGAGCCGCGAGCCGGATGCAACAAGCGTCATAATCCGTCCCGGCAAGGATGGCGAGATTATAATGAAATTCAAGCGCAGCAACGAAACCCGAAACTACAGCCTCTCCAAAATCAAAGGCCGCTACCAGCTGATAATATCGGTAAACGAAGAGCAGGAGCTCGCCAGAAAGCGCGAACAAGTGCGCAAACAAGCAGCCGATGCCCGCCAGCGGGCACAGAAAGCACGGCAGGACGCGCAGAAAGCTCGCCAGGAGGCGCAGCGTCAGGCACAGATAGCGCGCCAGGAAGCGCAGAAAGCCCGCCAGGAGGCGCAGCGTCAGGCACAGATAGCGCGTCAGGAAGCACAGCGTCAGGCACAGATAGCGCGCCAGGAAGCTCAGAAAGCACGGCAGCAGGCTCAGAGTCAGGCCCGCATAGCGCGGCAGGAGGCTCAGAAAGCGCGCTGGCAAGCAGCCCAGTCGAGAAACAGCAGCTCCACCAAAACTATCATAATTTCCGATAGCGGCAGCAACTCCGATGCCATCAAATCTGTCAATGACAACCTCAGAGCCGCCGAGCAAGAGCGCAAAAAACTCCTCCGGAAATAGGCTATATCAAAATTATTAGTTAACTTCGCGTCACTGACTTCCTCACCTGGTCATTGGCGCGGAGTCTTTTGTTTCAGATTATTTCTTAAAGCTAAAACCGCATGAAAATCGTTAAGACATCGGCAACCTCGCCTATGGGTGAAATCACCCTCTATACACTCACCAACGCCTCAGGTGCTTCAGTCACCCTCTCCTCACTCGGAGCCGGCATCGTTTCTGTCATTGTGCCGGACTGCGACGGCGTGCTCACCGATGTTGCAATCGGATACTCCAACCCGGCTGACTATATCGCCGACGGACCATGCGCCGGCAAGGTGCCCGGACGCTTTGCAAACCGCATTGCAAATGGACATTTCACCCTCGACGGCAAAGAATACACCCTCGCCATCAACAACGGCCCCAACGCCCTCCACGGCGGTCCCACCGGTTTCATGAACCGGATATGGAACAGCACCGCGGATGCTATCTCCGGCACCGTCATCTTCACTCTACACAGCGCTGACGGCGAAGAGGGCTACCCCGGCAACCTCGATGTGACCGCAAAATACACATGGAACGATGACAACGACCTCACTCTCCACCTGAGTGCCGAAACAGACGCCCCGACGGTAATCAACCTCACCAACCACGCTTACTGGAACCTCGAAGGCCATGATTCCGGCTCTGTGTTCAACCACACCCTGCAGCTCAACTGCTCCAAATGGCTCCCCACAGACAACACCCTCATTCCCACCGGCGAGATAGCACCTGTTGCAGGAACCCCCATGGATTTCACATCTCCAAAAGCCATAGGCCGCGACATCAAGGAGACATTCCCTGCGCTTGAATACGGCAAAGGATATGACAACTGCTGGATTGCCGACAACCACACCCCCGGCCAGCTGAACAAGATAGCCACCCTCACATCCGAGCCGAGCGGACGTGTGCTCAACGTCCTCACAACCCAGCCCGCGGTGCAGGTGTACACCGGCAACTGGCTCGCCGGCTCGCCCGACAACAAAGCAGGCCGCCCGTATAACGACTACGACGGTGTTGCAATCGAATGCCAGAACTGCCCCGACGCTCCCAACCGCCCGGAATTCCCCTGTGCAGTGCTCCGTCCCGGCGAAACATACTCACAGACAATAGTATTCTCATTCAAAACAAAATAACCGATACAACAATGAAACCCACCCTATTTGTGCTCGCTGCCGGCATGGGCAGCCGTTACGGAGGCCTCAAACAGCTTGACGGACTCGGCCCCCACGGCGAAACAATCATGGACTACTCAATCTACGACGCCATCCACGCCGGTTTCGGCAAAGTAGTGTTCGTTATCCGCAAAGATTTCGAGCAGGACTTCCGCGACAAAATCCTTTCCAAATACGAAGGCCACATACCTGTAGAGGTTGTGTTCCAGAGCCTTGACGCTCTTCCCGAAGGCTACACCTGCCCGGCCGACCGCACCAAACCCTGGGGCACCAACCACGCCGTGCTCATGGGCAAGGACGCCATCAAAGAGCCGTTTGCCGTCATCAACGCCGATGACTTCTATGGCCGCAATGCCTTTGAAGTGATAGCAAAAGAGCTTTCACGCCCCCGCGACAAGAAAGGCGACTACTGCATGGTGGGCTTCCGTGTAGGCAACACCATGACCGAGAACGGCTCCGTTGCCCGCGGCGTATGCTCAACCTCTGCCGACGGCCACCTCACATCTGTTGTTGAACGCACAGCCATCAGCTACGACAAAGACGGCAAGATTGTGTTCACCGACGAGAACGGCGTGGAGCAGACCCTCGCTCCCGAAACCCCCGTGTCCATGAACCTCTGGGGATTCACACCCGACTACTTCGACTACAGCGAGCGCGAATTCAAAAAATTCCTCGACAAGGACATCAACACCCCCAAGAGCGAATTCTTCATCCCCCTCGCAATCGACACCCTAATCCGCAACGGTGAGGCCACCGTCAAGGTTCTCGACACCGACAGCCGCTGGTTTGGCGTGACCTACGCCGCCGACCGCCCCGGAGTTGTGGAGAAATTTGCCAAACTCCATGAGGACGGCACATATCCCGAAAAACTCTTCTGACAAAAATTTTAACGCCCAAAATTTGCGCGGGAGCAGCTATATTCATACCTTTGCACCCACAAACCCGCGCATGTGGCGTAATTGGTAGCCGCGTTAGACTTAGGATCTAATGTCTCAGGACGTGGGGGTTCGAGTCCCTTCATGCGCACCAACCCGCTTAAAAGAGAGATTTTCCTGAACTGGAAAATCTCTCTTTTTTACCAATTGTCTACCAATTTATTTTTTCATACGCAATGTTGTGTGGATTTCTTTATGTACTTTTGCATAAAGATAATTTTTTTCACACCAATGCTTACTCAAATAATAAACGCGAAGATTCTCACCCCGTCCGGATGGCTCAAGGATGGCTCGGTGCTGATGCGCGATGACAAGATTCTTGAAGTGACAAACTGCGACCTCGCAGTGATCGGAGCCGAACTCTTTGACGCCAAAGGCATGTATGTTGTGCCCGGCGGTGTGGAAATCCACTGCCACGGCGGTGGGGGAAGCGACTTCATGGAGGGCACTGAGGAAGCTTTCCGCAACGCCACCCTCACCCACATGAAGCATGGCACAACGAGCATTTTCCCCACCCTGTCAAGCTCATCTGTCGACATGATCAACCGCGCTGCCGAAACATGCACCAAGCTCATGAACGAACCCGGCAGCCCCATCCTCGGTCTGCACCTCGAGGGTCACTATCTGAACAAAGCCATGGCTGGCGGTCAGATTCCGGAATATATCAAGAATCCTGATCCGAAAGAATACATCCCCATTGTTGAGCACTGGGACTGCATCAAACGCTGGGATGCCGCCCCCGAGCTTCCCGGAGCCATGCAGTTCGGCAAATATGTGAGCAGCAAAGGCATCCTTGCCTCTGTCGCCCACACTCAGGCCGAATTCGAGGACATACAGTCGGCTTGGGAAAACGGCTACACCCACGCCACCCACTTCTACAACGCCATGCCCGGTTTCCACAAACGCCGCGAGTACAAGTACGAGGGTACTGTGGAGAGTATCTATCTCATTGACAATATGACTGTTGAGGTAGTGGCCGACGGCATACATGTGCCCGCCACAATACTGCGTCTGGTCTACAAAATCAAAGGCGTGGAGAGAGCCTGCGTCATCACCGATGCCCTCGCCTGCGCCTGCGCCGAAGATGCCGGAGCATTCGACCCACGCGTCATTATTGAGGACGGTGTGTGCAAACTCTCCGACCGCTCGGCTCTTGCCGGCAGCATCGCCACAATGGACCGCCTTATCCGCACAATGGTGCAGCAGGCCGACATACCCCTTGAGGACGCTATCAGAATGGCCTCGGAGACCCCCGCGAAAATAATGAATGTGTATGACCGTAAAGGCTCCCTGTCAAAGGGCAAGGATGCCGACATACTGATTCTCGACCACGACCTCAATCTGCGCGCCGTCTGGGCAATGGGCAAGCTCGTGGAAGGAACAAACACCCTCTGAACCATCAACCCAAACCACCCGACAACTCTATCATGAACTCAGTCAGACCCAAAAAAGCCCTCGGCCAGCACTTTCTCACAGACCTCGGCATAGCTGAAAAAATCGCGGACACGCTCAAAGAATTCAAAGGCTTGCCGGTGATGGAAGTGGGGCCGGGCATGGGTGTGCTGACTCAATTTCTGCTAAAAGATGGCCACGACATACTCGTTGCCGAAATCGACTCCGAGAGCGTGGACTACCTCAACCGTGAGTTTCCCGACCTCAAAGGCCGGATTCTCCACCGCGATTTTCTTGCCACCGACCTTGCCGAAATATATCCCGACGGCCGCAAATTCTGCGTCATCGGCAATTACCCCTACAACATATCCTCCCAGATATTCTTTCATGTGCTCGACTACAAGGATCAGGTGGTGTGTTGCTCGGGCATGCTGCAGCGTGAGGTCGCAGAGCGCCTCGCCGCCAAGCCCGGAGGCAAGGACCGCGGCATTCTGAGCGTGCTTCTGCAGGCATGGTACAATGTTGAATATCTGTTCACAGTGCCCGAGCATGTGTTCAACCCGCCGCCAAAAGTGAAAAGCGGTGTCATAAAAATGACGCGAAACAGCGTCACCGACCTCGGCTGCGACGAAAAACTGTTCAAGACAGTGGTGAAAACCACATTCGGACAGCGGCGCAAAACCCTGCGCAACTCCCTGCGCGGACTTTTTCCTCCCGGAGCCCCTCTGCCCGACTCGCCGATGCTGGCACTCCGCCCGGAACAGCTCAGCGTGGAGCAATTCATTGAACTCACCAACATTGTCGAATCAGGCAGAAAAAGCTCATGAAGGAATACACACCCGAATATCTCGAACTCATAAGCCGCATAATCGCCGACGGCGATGAGGCTGCCGCGCGCAAGGAGCTCGCCGAGCTTCACCCCGCCGACATTGCCGAGCTGTATCAGGAGCTTGACCTTGACCAGGCCGAATTCCTTTACAAGCTCCTTGACGACGACACCGCCGCCGATGTGCTCATGGAGCTTGACGAGGATGACCGCCGCAAGCTGCTAAGCAATATGCCGGCCGAGGAGATTGCCAAGCAATTCATCGACCACCTCGATACTGACGATGCCGTTGACATCATTCAGGAACTTGACGAGGAGGACCGCGACAAAATTCTGTCACACATCGACGATGTTGAGCAGGCAGGCGACATCATAGACCTTCTAAAGTACGACGAAGACACCGCCGGCGGCCTCATGGGCACCGAAATGATTGTTGTCAACGAAAACTGGAGCATGCCCGAATGCATCAAGCAGATGCGCCTCCAGGCCGAGGATATGGACGAGATATACAACGTCTATGTTGTTGACAACGACTACCGCCTGCGCGGCATCCTCCCGCTCAAAACACTCATCACTCACCCTTCGGTGTCAAAAGTCCGGCACGTTATGGACGAGGATCCGGTGGCTGTGAAAGCCGAAACGCCCGTTGACGATGTGGCGCTCGACTTCGAGAAATACGACCTTGTGGCAATGCCGGTGGTCGACTCCATAGGGCGTCTTGTAGGCCGCATTACAGTCGACGACGTGATGGACAAGGTGCGCGAATCTACCGAACGCGACTACCAGTTGGCCTCCGGTCTTTCAAGCGACGTCGAAACAGACGACAAACTCTTCACCCAGACCAAAGCGCGCCTGCCCTGGCTGCTTATCGGAATGCTTGGCGGCATAGGCAACTCCCTGATTCTCGGCCAGTTCGAAGATGGCCTTACAGTAGACCCTACGCTCGCCCTGTTCATACCGCTCATTGGAGGCACCGGCGGAAATGTCGGCACCCAGTCATCAGCCATCGTAGTGCAAGGCCTTGCCAACGGCTCGCTGAACATACGTCACTCCGGCCGGCAGCTCCTCAAAGAATTGGGGGTCGGCCTGATAAACGGCTGCATAATTTCGCTCCTGGTGCTCATCTACAACTTCTTCAAGCTCGGTCCCGGCCACTACACAACAACCCTCGCCGTGTCATTGTCGCTATTCTCTGTAGTGATGTTTGCATCCGTGTTCGGCACATTCGTGCCCCTCACCCTTGAAAAACTCAAGATAGACCCGGCTCTCGCCACCGGCCCCTTCATCTCAATCACCAACGATATTATCGGCATGGTGATATACATGGGCATCAGCACCGCCCTCCTTATTTACTTTGCCTGAACCCTCACCCTACCCCATGAATGGAGCCACGTAGGCGCGCCACTTCGCGCCCACCTCATCCTATCCACCACATAGGACGTCCGAGCGAAGGATGCGCGATGTCATGAATATCCCCGGCACGAGCGCACAGCGCGAGGCGAATTGTAGGGACATGCCTTTGGCATGTTTTGGTGTGGTAGCGCAGGATGCGCGATTATCTTGTTAGCCGGGTACGTAGTGCCCGGATTATCAGCTCTTAAGCCATATGGTGCCGGAGGTACCACACCTGACACTTAATTAGCGCTGGATTGGCGTCGGAGACGTCCGAGCGCCCGCATCAGACCGGCGGCGAGCCGGTATGACCGAACCCGCCCCGCGGTGATGAGCGCCCGGAGGGTGCCATTATTTTGTTAACCGCATGCGCAGCGTGCGGATTATCAACCACATACGCAGATGGTGCCGGAGGTACCACACCTCACACTCTGTATTGCTGATGGCCTCGGCGAGGCCTGAGCGAAGGATGCTCGATGCCATGAATATCCCCGGCACGAGCGCGTAGCGCGAGGCCTGGGGCGTGGAGAACCACCTCTCCCCTCGGAGCCTCGCGAGAGGCGATGTTATTGAATATTAGCTATTTTAGGTCTGGTACCTCCGGCACCATTTTCGTTGGGGCGGTGCCTGACCCCGCACTTCGTACGGGGATAACAAAATTGACGAGCCCACGGCTCTTTGCTACCTTTCGCGCCTGTAGCTTTCTGTACCTACGCACCACAGCGTGGTCCTCAGGGAGATAGCCGTGCTGAGGTGATACCCACCCATTCCACGCGGTGATGAGCGCCCGGAGGGTGCAATTATTTTGTTAACCGCATGCGCAGCGTGCGGATTATCAACCACATACGCAGATGGTGCCGGAGGTACCACACTTCACCCCCAACTAAAAACTAAAAACTTCCAACTCAAATGTGCAAATTCGCATAAATCCGCCAAATCCGTATACTACCTTTGCACTATCAAACCCACACAACTATGAAGAAAAACATCACACTCCGCGCCGAATGGGTCATCGCTACCCTCGCGCTGCCCCAGGCAATCAAACTAATCGTTCTCGAAGCCGTGCTCGCCTACATCGTCAACGGCTACATCACCGAGATCACTGACCCTCAGGCCGCTGAGGTGTTCGCCACAATCAAGGCCGACTATGACGCCCGCGAAGCCAAGAGAAGAGAGAGGAGAGAGAAGGCCGCCAAACGCGCCGCAAACAAAACTCAGACAGCCACCGCCATCCCCGGCGTGCTCCCACAGACACCTCCTTCCGACCTGGCGCAGCGCATTGAAAACGAGCCTTTTGCACGCCACGCCCGCGATGCACGCAAAATGTATCCCTACAAACACATCGAGCCCGACCTTGCCGGAGAGCTCGCACTGCAGATTACCGACTGGTGGCGCGCACACCCCTCAGAGGAAATGCCTACCACGGGGCGTCTGCGCCGTGAGTTTGAAGAACGCTTCAATGGAATCTACACCGAATACGGCACGCAGATAGACCGCAACCGCTGGCGGCGCAAAGTTTCCCCCTACTTCCCCGAACCCTGACAGTTGCCATGCGCTTACCCCTAATGGCCGCAACGATTTTGTTAAATTTCGACGCTATCCGAAGTTTTAACACTTGGATTAGTTTTTTTGACCTAACTTTGCAGTAGCCATCGGTGCAGCCGGTGGATACAGGGAGACTGTAAAACGACTCACTATTGTACTTACCAAGTGACTGAGATGATTAATTTAAGAAATACATTCATTGCAGCTGCCATTGCCATGACAGCTTTTTGCGCCAACGCACAGAGCCGAGGCGACCAATTTGTAAAGCAGGCTGATGAAGCGCTCCAGGCCAAGGAATATGTCAAGGCGAGATACTGCTACCTCAAGGCGTATGAGGCTTACTCCGGCGAATCAAATCTTGACAAGGCTATTCCCGCAGCCGTCAATGTTGCCGCGCTTTATCACAGCGAAAGCTACTACAAGGAGGCTTTCGAAATGCTAACCGGGGCTGAACAGCAGCTCAGCAACTTCGAGAAAAACAGCGAAAAGGCTCTGCCCGCTCTCCACTACCCGATTGCCCGCGAGCGCCAGAAAATGTATATCAAACTGCGTAAGCCCGACAGCGCCAGGGATCATCTGGAGCGTATGGCAACATGGGCCGCCGCGGCAAATGACAGCTCGCTGAATGTCGACCTGCTGTCGGCTAAAGCTAATGTCTACTACACATTCGGCCAGACGGACAAAGGCGACGAGGCTGTGAACCAGCTCATTGCCGTTTACCTCTCGGCCAACGACTACGACAAGGCAAACAAATGCTACAAGGACCTGATTGACATGGCGGTGAAAACCGGCAATGTCCGCCTCACCGCAAGGGCTTACGACAAATATGTGGCATGGGCCGACTCAGTGGCCGCGGTGAAAGCCGATGCCAGGTACGCCGCCCTGCAGAAGCAATATGACGAGGCGCAGCAGGCTATCTCCGACCGAGACAGCTCGCTGACCGCCAAAACAGCCATTATCATAGGGCTGATTGTACTTGCCGCCGCTCTTGCCGCAGGTCTCATTTTCGTCACTATAGGTATGCTGCGCTATATGGCTCTGAGCCGCCGCCAGAAAAAGCAATTGCCACCGCGCAGGAGCACAACGACCTCAAAAACCAGTTTATAGCAAACATATCGGCCCAGATGGAGCCGACGCTCGACACCCTGCCGCCGAACCTCCCCGCCGCAAAAGCCCTGAAAGACTTTGCCGGACACATCCAGTGTCTGTCGGAGCTTGAAGCCACACAGGCCGAGCTGTATCCTACGGAGGATGTCAATATGTCGGCTTTCTGCGAAGCCCTTGCCGAAGATATAAAGAGCAAGACCGCGCCGGATGTCACAATTGCCGTGAATGCACCGAAAATGAGCGCGCCGGTAAATGAGCAGGAGCTTGCAACCGTGCTCCGTCATCTCCTTGCCAACGCGGCTGAATACACCCCCGCCGGCGGAAAGATTTCACTCGACTTCAAAAAGCGCGGCCCCCACAACATACAGTTCATAATCACCGACACCGGCTGCGGAATAGCCGAGGAGGAGAGAGAAAACCTGTTCAAGCCTTTCGCCACTGTGCGCGACCTCACAAAAGGCGACGGCCTCGGACTGCCGATGTGCGCCCTCAGGGTGGCCAAAATGAACGGTACGCTGCGCCTTGATGAAAGCTACACCCACGGCACACGATTTATCGTCGAGCTCCATCCCTGATCCTCGTTACCCTATTATACAGAGCGGCCGGAATCCCTTCAGATTCCGGCCGCTTATGCTTATATAAATAACATGGTGTGGCTACTTCTCCAGGTCGGAGAGATAGATGCGCCCGCTCACGAGCTCGGCAAACAGGTCGGCGTATCTCTCGGCCACAGCGTGGGCGTAGGCAGCCCCTTTAGCGGCTGTGGATAGCGATGGATCCCCGATGCCGGTGTCTGTGCTCACCTTACTCCAGTTGCGAGGCAGCCATGCAACCCCCTCATCAAGAGTCTTGGCGGCGAAGCCGGTGTAGTCCCCCTTGCCGGCCTCGGCGAGGCTGACAAGCTCGGGGTGGTAGTGCATCATCACCGAGGTTTCCAGTTCATCGGCATGGTCGCCAGGCTTGTCAAAAAACTCCTTTGCAGGGAGTACCTTGAACCACTCGCTCGATGCAATCAGCATTGACGGATAGTCTACTGCGAGATCGCGGATCATGCTCTTGAAAGAGTTGCCCCCATGGCCGTTTATTATCACCAGCTTGTCAATGCCCTGATGGGAGAGGGATGACACAATGTCACTCAACACAGCCATCTGGGTGGAGTGGCGGTAGTGCACACAAAATTTCAGGTCGCGCTGACCCGGATTCTGCGCGCCAAGGGGAATGGCAGGCATCACCATAGTGTTGAAGCCGAACTTGGCGCGGGCAATGACAGCGGCGTCAACCGCCACATCGTGGCTCAGAATGGCATCGGTGAGATATGGCAGATGCAGATTGTGGGGCTCGGTAGCTCCCCACGGCAACACCGCAAGTGCATACTGCTCATTGCGGGTATTGCCATAGTTTGCCACAGAGAGGTCTAACTTTCGCTCCATCAGAGTTTGATTTTCGACACTTTAGGTGTGCGGATACGCGGTTTGAGCTCGCCGCCGATAAGCCATATCTCACCCTCGGGAGTCACTGCCGCAGCAGCGCCGGCGCGTGCTATCTCGCTGTCTGTGCCGCCAAGGCTCCAGGTTGAAGCCACGGGGTCGTACACACACACCTGATCGTTGAAACGATACCATTCGATAGGGTGTGACAGATAATCGGGAGCCTGATTGCGCAGTGCTTCAAGAAACACATCCTTGTTGACACCGCCGGTAACAACGATGCGTCCGTCAGGAAGAGTAACCGCAATACCGCCGCCGGTGCTCACCGGCTCAGCATTGCTGTTAACCGGCGATGCAAGCTCACTCCACTTGCCGGAAGCGGGGTTGAATGCCAGGCCATCGGTGTTGAGTGTAGCCTCGCGGTTGTCGCCCTTGCCGGCAAATCCACCCCACATGTACAGCTGTCCTTTGCCCTTGACATCCTTCGATGCTGCGAGCACGGGCTGCACTCTGGGATTGCCCGGGAATTTCTTCAATTCTTTCCATCCCTTGCCGATCGCTTCGAGGTCGAGGCAGAAAAGCGAGTTGGAGGGAACACCGTTGACATTGCCGCCGGCAACATACACCTTGCCGTCAAGATAGGCAGCGGAGCAGTTGTCAACTGTTGCGGGGAGCGAGGGAAGCTCTGATACAACAGCATTGCCGTTGGCATCAAGCGATATGAGAAGCACCGATGAGAGCGCTGAGCTTGCAGTGGTGCCACCGATTGCAACAAGGCCCTTGGGAGTGGTTGCCGACGCTCCGTATGCGATCGGCTCGGGAAGCATACCGATTTTCTTGCTCACGATAGAGCCGTCAGCCTGCGGTACAAGCTCATATATAGCCTGATAAAACTTCTTCACGCTGCCGGGAGCCATCGGATTAACCGGGAAGTTGCAGCCGCCGGCCTTGATTACCTTGCCGTCTACTGTGCCGGCAAAAGCTGCGCTCACACCTGAGGCAATCCCCTCCTCGCTTTCGGGAGTCTCGGTGATTTCAATTTTGAAAGTGGAGGCGGGCAGGCTGTCGGAGTTAACAAGATTAGCTCTGGTAAACGGCTGCCACGCATAGCGCACGAAGCGCGGGTTTGTGATATCCATATTTTTGAGAATTATTTGATTATCTGATAAAGTTGCCTCAGCAGGGTAATATATGCCGTCAATCTCAGCCACCTCGAAGGTGCGTGCCGGCTTGCCGTCAGATGTGGTCAGCCCGTTGCCATACTCCATATCTATCATCACGGTGCCGGGGGCAATGACCTCAGCCCTCAGAGGCAGCGGGCCGCTCGGGTTAAGATTGCCTACACTGTACACTCTGTTGAGCGCTATGCGTCCGAGGCGTTCGCCGACCGGGCGCTTGTTGCGCGGATGCACATCCAGCGAGTCACCCCAGTCATGGCTCACCGCCATGGCAGTGCCGGGGATAGATTTGGCAAGGAGCCGCTGGCTGTTGCGGAATTCAGGCCATGAGGGACGGTTGATAGAGCTGAGCTGTGTGAAGAAGAACGGCAGCTCCGGTTCATTCCACTGCTTGCGCCAGCTCTCCACAAGAAGCTTGAACAGCCCCTCATGTACTTCGATATTGTGGGCGTTGCTCTCGCCCTGATACCAGATGACACCGGCCACCGGATATGATTCAAGCGGCCTGATGCCGGTTGCAAACAGATAGCCAGGCTCGTACGGATGACGACGCGTGATGTCGTTGCCGGTATTGAGGTCGGCCCTACCCTGCGCCCACGGCTGCACATAGTCATTCTTGCGCCAGTTCACAAGCACTTCGGGCATACCACCCTCAAGAGTCTCCACATCCACCCACGCCTCGGTGCCGGAGCCGCCGATTGCGTTGCAGATGATTCCTACAGGCACATCAAGGCTGTCGCGCAGCATTTTGCCGAAATACCACGCTATCGCCGAGAATGGAGCCGCTGAGCGTGCTGTCGATTTCTGCCAGCGTGAGGGCAGATAATACTTCATGTCGTCGAGCGAATCGAGTTCGGCGGTTTCCCATGTAACGGAATTGGTGACAACCCTCGGCTTCATGTCAAACAAGCGCAGCTGCGCATCATTGCACAGTGCCGAGTCTGCGGCGAAGGTCTTTGACCAGTCGAAATGGAACTCCATATTGCTCTGTCCCGATGCCAGCCACACCTCGCCTACAGCCACATCGCTGAACGTGAAGGTATTGGCTCCGTCGCTCACCTTCATCTCCAGGCCGGTTGCCTCAGGCAGCGCCGGAAGCTCCACAGCCCAGCGGCCACGGTTGTCGGCAACCGCCTGTGCGGTGTTGCCCGCCAGACTGACAGTCACCTTTGCGCCGGCATTTGCCCTACCGCTTACCTGTATCGGCTTATAGCGCTGTAGCACCATTCCCGAGCCATAAATCTCAGGCAGCGACAAGCCGCCGTAGTTGCCGGTGATGGCGCTGCACACGCTCTCGGCCATTATCGTAGAGCCGGCAGCGTTGGGATGGATTCCGTCGGAGAGCAGATTCTGTCTGTCGCGCAGGTCATCCCCGAAGTCTATCAGCTCTGCGCCTGTCACCTTGGCCACATCGGCTATTGCCTTGCGGGCGAGGATACGCCAGTCGCGCGTGCCTGATCTGAAGCGGTAGTGCTTGCTGCTCAGCGGAGATAGGTTGGCGATGATTACCCTCACATCCGGATTCACGCTGCGGAAACTGTCTATCATTGCAACATAGTCGCCCACAAACTCGCTGTTGTAGTTTGGCCAGTTGCGGGGGTCGGTGTCATTGACTCCCAGATGCATCACCACGATATCGGGCTTCATCTGCATGGCACCCTGAAATTCCGGGCTCTTGACATACGGATTGTGACCCTTGGTGAGCAGAGTAGCCCCGGGACGGCCGAAACCTTTCACATCATACCCCTCGCCCAGCATCTTGCCCAGCTGCACGGGGTAGGCGTTCACCTCACGGTTCTCTACAAGAAATCCGTAAGTGATGCTGTTGCCCACACAGGCAACCTTGATTGGTTTTGCCGCAAAAACGGCAAAAGCCGCCGATCCTGTCAGAAGGAAAGCGGCGGCTGATGCTAACAGTTTTCTCATTTAGATGAGTTTTGAAGGATATTGTCTATAATAAGCTGACTCTTGATGAGCATTCTCGGAATGTGGAACGGCCCCTTGAAAAGGTTGCCCTTGGCAGGCTGTGCCACAGACCCGTCGCGGTGGAGATAGCCGAACCATTCGCCATACACAGGGTCGGGAAGGAACTCATAGGTCCAGTCATTGGCAAGGCGGTGCATCTCAAGATACTTTGTGTCGCCGGTAGCCTCGTAGGCATAGAGTGTGGCGATGACAGCCTCTGTCTGGGGCCACCAGAATTTCATATCCTGCGAATAGTCCTGCGCGGGGAAGCCCTTGCAGTCGCGGAAGTTGATTATGCCGCCGAACTCCTGATCCCAGCCCCAGTCCCACGACCAGTCGAGAATCTGCAGAGCCATCTCCTTGATTTCCTTGCCGTAGCCCTCGTCCCAGCCACGGTATTTGGCCTCCTCGAGGAGAAACCATGCTGTTTCGATGCAATGGCCGGGGTTGATGGTGCGGCCGTTGATTGTGTCAATCAGCTCACCCTCCGGAGTCACCATTTCAAGCAATGCCTTGAATTCGGGATGGATGAAATAGCGGCGGATAGTGTCGATACTGCGCTCTATCTGCTCGTTGAGCACCGGATCGGATATGACTTCGCGGATACGGGCGGCGGTGTTGATGAGTATCATGGTCACGGAGTGGCCGATCGCCTTCTGTGTGGGCAGATACTTCGGTTCGAGAATGCCGGGGGTGTTGATGAAACGCTCTATGTCGTTGAACAGTCTGAGTGCTTTCTCGGCGTATGTGCGGTCGCCTGTGGCGAGGGCATACTCCGACATCGCGATTGCAGCGAAGCATTCGCTGAACACATAGCGGCGCTTGCGCAGAGGCTTGCCGTCGGCTGTAACCTCAAAGTACATTCTGCCGTCTGTGTCAAAGCAGTATTTCTCGATGAAGTCGAGACAGCTCCTGGACATTTCAAGATACTCGGGGCGCTTCTCCACATTATTATATGCGAAAGCGTAGATAAAACCGCAACGGCCCTGGAACCACACAGACTTTGTTGAGTCCATGAGATTGCCTTCGCGGTCAACACAGGTGTACACACCGCCGTTCACCCGGTCCAAACCGTGTTTGAGCCAGAAGGGCAGTATGTCGTCAAGAAGGTCGCGGCGATAGTGCTCGCGCCACTCGGTGAGATACTTCGGTGTATCTAAAGTCCACATACTCTTATCAGAATTTATTGCAGCGGTCAAAGAAATTGATAGCTTCGAGCTCGGCCTTCATGGCTGCCTCCTCCTCGTCTGTGAGGTTGCGGAAGGGCACACGGTTTGGGCCGAGGTCAAGGCCGATGAGCTTCATGATGCGCTTGCCGCCGACAATGTTGCCGCGGTAGTTGCAAATGACATTGATGACTGCCTGAGAGAAATTCTGCTTCTCACGAGCTGTCTCGATATCACCCTTTTCCCATGCCTCGATGATGCCGGTGAGCTCCTTGCCGTTGTAGTTGGTGGTGCCTCCGATGCCACCCTGGGCGCCGCCCTGGGCGAGAGAGGGAAGGATGGTTTCATCCTGGCCATGGAGCATATCGAATTTGCCATCCTTGTACAGGCGGCACTGGTTGTACTCGTACAGGCTCTCGAAAGTGTACTTGATGCCGGCGAAGTTGGGAATTCTGCCATCCACAGCTTTCAGCATCTCTATCATCGGCAGGAAAGCGCCGTTGAATGCGGGGATATGGTAGTAGTAGAAGGGGAGCTCGGGAGCGGCTGAGGCTATCTCCTCGCAATATTTCACAAGCTCTTCCACACGGCCGATTTTAGGGAAGGGAGGTGCCATGGCGCCGATGCCCCAAGCGCCGATTTCGGCTGCGTGGCGGGCAAGCTCCTTTGCCTCGCGCAGTGAGCAGCTGCCCACATGCACTATCACCTTGAAGTCCTCGGGCACAGCCTTCACCCATGCCTCGGCGAGACGTTTGCGTTCGTCGGTGGTGAGCATATAGCCCTCGCCGCTTGAGCCGTTGATAAACACGCCTTTGAGGCCGTTTTTCTTGAGCATTGCAGCGTAAGCGGGTATCGGCTCCAGGTTGATGTCACCGTTAGGGAGCATTGGTGTGAAAGGAGCGTCAATGAGTCCTTTGATTTTTTCGAATTTCATAATTGCTGTTTATAGTTGGTTGTTTGTTTATGTTTTATGCTTCTACAGTTTCGGCTTTGAGGTTCTCTGCCGCGGTGGGGGCATCCTCATCATCCTTGTCATCGCTCTTCGGCTTGAGCACTATGAGCTGCAGCGCGAGAGCCACAATCAGTATCGCACCCATGAACGCGAAGCACTTGCCCAGACCGATTGAATCGGCAAGTCCACCGAGCAGCTGGGTGGTCACGGCACCCATGATAACACCGAGCGAGTTCATGAACCCGTAAGCCATAGCCCTCTGGCGCGAGGAGACGAACTGGCAGAGTATAGGCATGTTGTTTGCATCGAACATTCCGTATCCGATACCGAAGAACAGGCCGGCGAGAACACTCAGGAACGCATTGTGGGCAAGGCCAATGAGCACCAGCGCGGGTATCATCATGGCAAGACCTATGGCGCTTGTGTAGATACGTCCTTTTACATTTTTCTTGACCCAGCGGTCGCTTATCGGACCGCCAATCATCACGCCAATGAAGCTTGACACGGCGATTGTGAGCGTTGCCATCGGGCCGGCCCAGTCCATGCTCAGGCCAAGATTGTCCTTAAACAGGGTCGGGAGCCAGTTTTTGGTTGCCCATCCCGGTATTGAGCTTGACGCGAAGAAAAATAGAATCACCCAGAATGCTATGTTGGAGAACACAACGGCAAACGACTGTATGACAGACTCTTTTTTTGCCGACGGAGCAGCGCTCTTTGCGGCTGCCGGCTTGACGGAGCCGTGTCCGCTCTTTTCATGCAAGAGGAATATGAGCACAACAGCGTATGCAACGCCGATGATACCGAACCAATGGAAGGTAGCCTGCCAGCTCCAGTTGCCGGCAACCATAGCTCCGAAGCCGCCGAGTGCCTGACCGCAGTACAGACCTGTCATGTGCAGGCCGATGGCAAGCGAGCGTCCTTTGCCGGTGAAAAAGTCAGCGATGAGGGACAACGCCGAGGGAATATACAGAGCCTCGCTCACACCCATGATGCCGCGCAGCCACATCAGCCCCTCGAAGCTCTCGCAGTAGCCCATAAGGTAGGTGACCGCGCTCCAGACGCCTAACGACCCTACGATGAGCCATTTGCGGCTGACACGGTCGGCTACTGCCCCCGAAAACGGGCTGCAGAACCCATACACCCACAGGAATATCGCCATCAGCGCACCAAATGCTTCGGCATTGCGCAGCGCCGGGATGCTTTCCGCTATATTGCCCTGCATGGTGGAGAGCATCTGCCTGTCCATATAATTAAGGAGTGCGACCACCCAAAGCAGCCCCACCACTATCCAGGGATAAATTTTTTTGTCTTGCAATTTCATAATCAACAGTGTTGTAATGTAAGATTTAAGGGTTAAACTGATGGCGGAGCGAGCTCCGTAATCGCAAAAGTAATGTTTTTAAAGACACTGACAAAGTATTTTAAAGCCTAAAAATTATCAAGGGACGCGCGCCCTGCGAGCTAAACCGTTGATTTATTGAATCATAACCACAGCACATCTCGCCGAGTGGCAAAATTTAACCTACTTTAACTCCACAAATGCCGGACGCGAGGTACTCCGACACGCTCTTCGCCGTTATCTTTGCAACAAAAACAACGACAAGATGGAAAATTTCACATACTGCACCCCCACCCGCTACATCTTCGGCACCGGGGCTGAGAATTCAGCCGGAGCCGAGGCAACAGCAACCGGCATCACAAAAGCTCTGATAGTATATGGCGGCGGCTCCGCGGTGCGTTCCGGAGTGCTCGGAAGAGTGCGCGGCTCGCTCTCCGATGCAGGCATTGAATCGGTGGAGCTGGGCGGCATAGAACCCAATCCGCTTGACGGACCTGTGCGCACCGGCATCGACATGTGCCGCAACAACGGCATTGACGGCATAATCGCCGTGGGCGGCGGCTCGGTTATCGACACAGCCAAAGCAATAGCCCTCGGAGTGCCATACCCCGGCGACTTCTGGGACTTCTATGCCGGCAAAGCAACCCCGGCTGTCGCACTCCCCGTTGGTGTGGTGCTCACCATTCCCGCCGCCGGAAGCGAGGGCAGCGGCAACTCGGTGATAACCCTCAGCGAGGGCAAAATCAAAATATCGCTACGCACCGACTTTGTGCTGCGGCCCAAATTCGCCCTGCTCAACCCGGAGCTGACATTCACGCTGCCCCCCTACCAGACCGCAAGCGGCATAGCCGACATGATGGCCCACATCATGGAGCGCTACTTCACCCCCACGCCCGATGTTGAGATTACAGACCGTGTCAGTGAGGGAATACTAAAAGCAATCATAGCCGAAGCCCCGAAAGTGATGGCAAACCCCAATGACTATCAGGCAAGAGCAAACATAATGTGGAGCGGCACCCTCGCCCACAACGGCATCTGCGGCACCGGCCGCAAAGAGGACTGGGCGAGCCATGCCATTGAGCACGAAATCAGCGCTATGTACAATGTTACCCACGGTGCCGGCCTCGCCGTGATTTTCCCGGCCTGGATGACTTTCATGGCAGGCCGCGAGCCTGGCAAAATTGCCCAGTTCGCACGCCGCGTATTCGACGTCACCACCACCGACACCACCGCCGCCGCGATGGAAGGCATACAGTGCCTCAAATCATTCTTCGGCAGCATCGGACTCCCTGTCACCTTCGCAGAGCTGTGTCTCGACAACCCCGACATCCCCGAGATGGTGCGCCGCCTCCATATTAATAAAGGTGAGGTGATCGGCGGCTACCTACCCCTCAGAGCCGAAGACACAGCCGAGATATACCGCCTCGCCCTCTGATGGTTATATCACGCTACACCCCGGAGTTCAGAGAGCGGTGGGATGACTTCGCCTCACGGAGCAGATGCGCGTCATTTCTGTTTCAGCGAAGCTACATGGACTACCACGCCCACCGCTTCAACGACTGCTCGCTGCTCGCCTTCTCACAGCGCGGCAGGCTCCTGGCAATGCTTCCCGCTGAAATCAGCGGCACAACCGTAACCACCCACCGAGGACTCACCTACGGCGGATGGATAACCCCCATGCGCCACTTCGACGGCTCCGCTATGATGCAGCTTTTCCACGATTCACTCCACTATCTGCGCAATCTCGGAGCAACCGAACTGATATACACCCCCCTCCCCCACATTTACCCGCTGACCCCGGCCGATGAAGACAGATACGCGCTGTTTCGCCTCGGCGCCACAATGACCTCCTGCGTGCTGTCATCAGCTATAAACCTGCGCAACCCCGCGCCGCGCAACGAAAGCACGCGCCAAAGCCTCAAACTCGCAAAATCATCCGGCGTAACAGTACATGAATCAACCGACTACCCCAAATACTGGGCCATCCTTGAGGAGTGTCTCATGAGCCGCCACGCAGTAACACCGGTCCACACCCTCGAGGAAATCACCCGGCTCGTATCCCTGTTTCCAGAAAACATCCGGCTATACACAGCCTCGCTGGACGGCGAAATAGTGGCCGGAGCGCTCATATATTTCTGCTCACGCACCGCCAAAGTGCAATACATGGCCTCCACACCCCGCGGACGGGAGGTCAAGGCCCTCACCGCCGTCATTGATCATGTTGCCACCCGCTGCTGTGCCTCTCTCGACTTTCTTGACATGGGCGGCTCCACCGAAAGCAACGGCAACATTCTCAACTCCGGGCTGCTCCTCCAGAAAAGCGGCCTCGGCGCAACCGGCATCGCCTGCCCCACCTTCACCCTACCCCTGTAAGCAGAATCTCATAAGCCGCATCACGCGACGAACACCTCACGCAACACCGGGGCGTTGCAAAACCTCCCATATCTCTCCTCTCGCGACCGCACTCACCGCGGGTAAAAATCACCCCAGCTCCGTTCAATAATGGGGTGACACTCGCGGCGGAACCCCAGTAAGTTTGGAATCCAATCTCTCAACCTATCATATAATAACTATTTTTACTATCTTTGCATCATCAAATGAATTGTTGGCATGGCAAAGTCATCGGCGTAGCCGCTTTGCACCTTAAATTATAGACAATGGCAAAGAACACGATGGGAACCAAGTTGCCCCGTAAACTGGAGCAGAAAATGGAATTGATGGGTGAGCAGATCAAGCTCGCCCGGCTCCGCCGCAATCTGTCGATAGCGCAGGTGGCTGAACGAGCCACCTGTTCTCCATTGACTCTTGCGAGAATTGAGAAAGGTTCGCCTACAGTTTCAATCGGCATTTATGCCCGTGTGCTATATGCCCTCCAGCTTGATGATGATTTGCTATTGGTCGCCAAGGAAGATACTCTTGGCCGCAACCTCCAGGATTTGTCCTTAAAACATAGGACCAGAGCATCTAAAAAAGAATAAGTCATGGAGAAGTTATTTGTTTACGGAGATTTCGATTGGTTGGATAAACCAACACTAATTGGAGAATTGTCGTTTGATTCAGTGCGCGGCAATGAGACTTATTCTTTTTCGTATGACAAGGGGTGGCTTGCCAAATATGGTGACATCTTCCTGAGCGAAGATATGCAGAATTTTCCGGGCGTACAATATACCCGTCCGGAGCGTGATATCTTCGCTTGCTTTTCTGATGCGTTGCCTGACCGCTGGGGCCGCACATTGCTTAATCGCCGAGAACAGATAGCCGCCGCTGACGAAAAGCGACCGGTAAGACGATTGACTTCATTCGACTACCTTATGGGCATAGATGATGCTTCCCGAATGGGTGGCTTTCGTTTCGCCAAGACAAAAGGTGGTGAATTTATAAATGCGGATCCGAATATGCGCGTACCACCATTGGCAAGCGTCAGAGAGTTGATGCACGCTGCACATGAAATTGAGGCGAGTGAGGAGAAGCAGCAACTTCCGGCAAAGAAATGGCTCGTGCAACTTATTCATCCCGGCACTTCGCTTGGCGGCGCAAGACCCAAAGCTACAGTCGTTGACGAGGATGGGAAATTAACCGTGGCGAAATTTCCTTCACGCAAGGATGATTATGACGTTGCACTCTGGGAACATTTATGCCACATCATGGGGCTTAAGGCAGGATTGAATGTAGCCAAGACAAAGATTATAAATGGTCAAAATCACCACGTACTTCTTTCACAAAGATTCGACCGCAACGATGGAGGGAAGCGGATACATTTCGCTTCGGCTCTGACATTGCTCGGCCTTGAAGATGGCGACAATGCTTCAACCGGATTCGGTTATCCCGACATTGTAGATTTCATCGTTCAGCATGGAAGCAACGTGGTGCATGATCTTGAAGAACTCTACAGACGTGTTGCATTCTTCATCATAGTCGGCAACTCTGACGATCATTTCCGTAACCATGGTTTTCTGCTGACAAGAAAAGGGTGGGAACTGTCGCCGGCATACGACATCAACCCTACGCTTCAAGAAAACCAGAGCCTGCTGATAAATCGCTCGACAAACGAATCAAACTTGAATCTCCTTTTAGAGTCTGCCGATGATTATATGCTGTCTAAGTCAAAGGGCAGAGTTATTATTTCAGAAGTGGTTGGAGCGATGAAGTCATGGCAAACCGAAGCCCAAAGGCTCGGCATACCCCAACGCGACATCAACACGTTCGCTCCAAGAATCGACAAATGGTTAATTTAAGCAATAAGTCAGGGTGAGGAAGTGGTAAGCCTCATAGTTCATCACTCATAACTCTGACCTAAAACATAAAAGCAATGGCAAAGTCATCGGCGTAGCCGCTCTGCACCTTGAATTATAGACAATGGCAAAGAACATGCCGCCGGTCCAATAGGGTCGACTCCCTACGGGGTCATCTGGCTTGGTGGGTGCATTTCCCGGGTGGCGGTCGCGGTGCTCCCTTACCTCAAGCTATCTCCCTGAGCACCGCGTTGGGATGCGGTGACGTGAAGCGCAGTTACCTAATCTCACTAATTTCCAATTATTTTCGTAGATTTGCAAACAATAAGCCTCTAACATGGATAACAACGATAAAAGCACTCACGAAAATAGGATTGTCAGCAATAATCCCTCTGCCGATAATGAGATAATTCTTTATCAACCAGATTCCACTCTTGCCCTGGATGTGAGAGTGGAGAATGAAACAGTGTGGCTAACACAGGCTCAGATGGTTGATTTGTTTCAATCTACTAAGCAAAATATCAGCCTTCACATCAATAACATTTTCAAGGAAGGCGAATTACAGCGCATTTCAGTTGTCAAGGATTACTTGACAACTGCCGCAGACGGCAAACGCTATCGGACCAAATATTATAGTCTTGACGTAATCATCTCCGTTGGATATAGAGTCAAGTCCTTGAGAGGTACCCAGTTCCGTCAGTGGGCGAATAAGGTACTGAAGGAGTATCTGCTCCGGGGTTATAGCGTGAATCAACGCCTGCTGCACATGGAGTCGCGCATTGACCACCGACTCTCTGAGCATGACCGCCGGCTTGACGAACTCACGGACAAAGTAGATTTCTTTGTCAGAACATCACTTCCTCCGGTAGAAGGCGTTTTCTTTAACGGTCAGATATTCGATGCATACAAATTTGTTTGCGACCTCGTAAAGTCCGCAGATAAAAGGATTATTCTCATTGACAATTATGTGGATGAAACTGTTCTGACTTTGTTTGACAAGCGGAAAACCGGAGTTGAATCTGTCATTTACACAGATGCTGAGCGTTCAAAGCAAATACGCCTTGATTTGCAACGCCACAACCGCCAATATGCTCCAATAGAGATAAAGTATGTGGCAGGCATCCATGATCGTTTCCTGATTATTGATGATACCCTCTATCACATAGGGGCATCTATCAAAGACCTCGGCAAAAAGCTCTTCGCATTCTCAAAAATGGAGATAGCCCCGTCTATAATACTCGAAACACTTTAATTGGATTATCAAGCAGACAAAAGTATAACGAATCACGCCGTATAGAAGGGTCAAACCTGACGTCTCTAATTGCAACATCAAACTTGAGGTGCAAAATTTACACCTCAAGTCAAGACTATAACTTGAAATTACAAAATGTGACATCAAGTTGGGGCGCAATAGAAAGCTACCACTAGCTATCTGCCTGTGCACCACACTGCGGTGATGGCGTCGGAGACGTCTGAGGTTCGGGGAACGGATGTGATATGCAACCCCGGCACGAGCGCGTAGCGCGAGGCCTGGGGGAGGAGAGCGCCCTTCTCTCCTCGGAGCCTCGAGAGAGGCGATGCCGTGTGGCGGACCTCACACCACAGCATCGCATATCCTATGCTCCCTGTCTAGCTTGGCCGTCTATCCCCAGGCCTCGCGCTGTGCGCTCGTGCTGGGGTTTCTGACGGCTCCACTATGCTAAATGGGCCGTGTCCAGTTCTGACACGGCCCAATCAACTTATATTAATCTCTTATTACTTATTGATTGTTAGAAATTATATCCAACGGATATTCCGAAGTTGCTGTTTTTGATTTTGTCGTCGCTATCCTTGGCCAGATTTGTAAGACCAAACTGGTAGTTCAGACCTACATACACGTTCTTGATGACATAGGACACGCCCACACCCAGACCGCAATCGAAGCGGTTCAGGTATCCATCATCACCAAACACATCCTCTTTTTCCTTTTCGGTTTCATCCAAATACTTGTATTCATATGTTGACTTACCGTTTACTCCATACGCAAAATAGGGACCGAAATTCACTTGGAGCTGTGAACTCTCATTAAAGTTCAAGCGGTAAGAAGCGTACACCGGAAGTTCAAGATATCCAACATTCACAGTATTTTTTTCAGTAAGCTCATCGTCCTTCCATTCGCTCTTGGCACCTTTTGTTGAGTAAAACAAACCGGTAGTGATTGAAAAGCTCTTTACGATATTGAAATCAACAGCGGCTCCCACATTGAAACCCACTTTAGACTTTATATCTTCAACATCACCTGTAACGCTGGAAATATTTAGACCTACACGCGGCCCAATAGTAACTTTCTTTTCAGGTGCGCTACTATCCCACCCTGAAACCTGTGCGTTAGCTCCTGCTGCGAAAAGCGTAACGAGTGCGCATAACAAAACTTTTTTCATAAAACAGATTTTAAATAGATGTATTGATTAACATAAGTTTAATTCCATGTTGCAAAATTAATATTTTTTACCCCCCCCCATATAATATTGATTAATTTTTATAAAATTATCTTAACGCCTTGAAGGTGTGGGGGCGAAAGGTGATGATTTGAGAAATTCTCTATACAGGGGTGTGACCCTGACGGGAGCATCTACCCTATGGGCGCATTTCCCGGGTGGCGGTCGCGGTACTCCCGTACTCCAGGCTATCTCCCTGAGCACCGCGACGCGGTGCGGTGACGTGAAGCGCAGTTACCTAATCTCACTAATTTCCGATTATTTTCGTAGATTTGCAAACAATAAGCCTCTAACATGGATAACAACGATAAAAGCACTCACGAAAATAGGATTGTCAGCAATAATCCCTCTGCCGATAATGAGATAATTCTTTATCAACCAAACTCTACGTTTTCATTAGATGTCAGAGTGGATAAAGAAACCGTGTGGTTGACTCAGCCCCAGATAGCTGAGCTGTTTGGAACGAAACGCCCTGCTATCACTAAACACTTATCCAACATATTCAAATCAGGAGAGTTAGATGAGGATTCAGTATGTTCCATTTTGGAACTAACTGCCGCAGACGGTAAAAATTACCGGACTAAATTTTATAATTTGGATGCAATTTTATCTGTTGGCTACCGGGTTAACAGTATCAATGCCACCCAGTTCCGTCAGTGGGCGAATAAGGTGCTGAAGGAGTATCTGCTCCGGGGTTATAGCGTGAATCAACGCCTGCTGCACATGGAGTCGCGCATTGACCACCGACTCTCTGAGCATGACCGCCGGCTTGACGAACTCACGGACAAAGTAGATTTCTTTGTCAGAACATCACTTCCTCCGGTAGAAGGCGTTTTCTTTAACGGTCAGATATTCGATGCATACAAATTTGTTTGCGACCTCGTAAAGTCCGCAGATAAAAGGATTATTCTCATTGACAATTATGTGGATGAAACTGTTCTGACTTTGTTTGACAAGCGGAAAACCGGAGTTGAATCTGTCATTTACACAGATGCTGAGCGTTCAAAGCAAATACGCCTTGATTTGCAACGCCACAACCGCCAATATGCTCCAATAGAGATAAAGTATGTGGCAGGCATCCATGATCGTTTCCTGATTATTGATGATACCCTCTATCACATAGGGGCATCTATCAAAGACCTCGGCAAAAAGCTCTTCGCATTCTCAAAAATGGAGATAGCCCCGTCTATAATACTCGAAACACTTTAATTGGATTATCAAGCAGACAAAAGTATAACGAATCACGCCGTATAGAAGGGTCAAACCTGACGTCTCTAATTGCAACATCAAACTTGAGGTGCAAAATTTACACCTCAAGTCAAGACTATAACTTGAAATTACAAAATGTGACATCAAGTTGGGGCGGCAATAGAGAGCTGCCTTATGCTTTTACAGATAGCTGGGGGAGTAGCTGCAACTACAGCATCGCATATCCTATGCTCCCTGTCTAACTTGGCCGTCTATCCCCAGGCCTCGCGCTGCGCGCTCGTGCTGGGGTTTCTGACGGCATCGCGCATCCTGCGCTCATCACCCGCGGTGACCGTGGGCGCAAGAAGAGAGAGGACACACAGCCGCACCACAGCGTGGTGCGGAGAGGACGAGATTCTTGCTACGCAAGCGCTGCGCGATGACGAACTCTACTCGTTCTCATCTCTACTCTCCTTAAGCGATAGGTAGTCAAGCATAAATGCTTGACTACCTATCGTTTTTGGGGGAGAGGACGATTTTAGATCCCATTGGGTAATAATCTAATTTCCAACATCTTAGTCATTACTGCTTTCTGTATGTAGTACGCTTGTAGCACAAGTGTGTCATACGGAGTCTATCCGATGTCTCGGCATGTCTGCTCCTATTCCTCTGTTACATTGCAAAATGTACAAATAAATCCTTAAATAGAACCTATCTAAAGTGTTAAAAATACGGAATGTATATTTGCAATGTTTGCTAAAAGTCAGTGCATGAACTGGAATTGCGGCATTATCGCGTCAATCATTTTGTCCGGCACTCCACACTCACTGGCTATGCTTCCCCAGCCGGAGGCAACTGTGCTGATTTGGTCAATTATTTCTGCGGCTTCCTTGATGTTGTTCCTTTTCGCAATCTCCAATAGGTCACTACGGGTAATACCATCGAACTTACCGTTTATTGACATTTGATGTTGCGATGTCCACCCCCCATCCGGATTATATGAAAATCCCATATCGTAGGCCGGCGACAACCTCCATTTTCCATTCTTATCCATCAGGAACGATATGTTCTTGGTATGGTCATCCTGATTGCGGACCACCACATTGAACACAATCCTTCGGAACATCTCTTGTGCTTGGGAGTATGGCAATCTAAGTGTGCGCATCACATTGAACGCCTGTTCGTAGGAATATGCTCTGAGCAGACGATAGTCATAATGAGCCACAGCACATAGGGTTTGCATATGCACTTTCTCCCCGTTGACGCGATCAAAGCGCTTGGTAAGAAAATGGGCACGACCGTTCTCTTCAATCAATGAGCATTCCGACATCTCTATGCCGCACTCTTTCACCAACCTGTAAAATGAGTATTCGAGTCGTCCGAAATTCTGAGTTTCACGGAAACCGGCTTCTGCCGTCACTCCATCAAGTTTTATCAGGTAATAGTCAAATCCTGCGGGAGCGTCAACCTGACCGGACAGAACTTCTCCCGTGTTTTTATTATAAGCAATGATTGCTTTTGCCCGCTGACCTCCGGCCGACGTGCCGAGACGCACAATCTCAGCTATCGCCGCTTTCTTGTCGTCAGAAAGATTGGCACCGAAATCTTTTTTCTCAGCCAAGGCCTCTGATGCCACATTTACGAGAGTATCAATCTCTATCTGCGTGTTTGAATTGTATGGCATATCCATAGCAGGCTCAAATTCCAATGCGCCCATGCAGCGCTTACCAAAAAAACATAGCGTTTCTATCGGATTGCCGCTTTGACGTCCGGTAAGGGCAAGCCATCGCTCAAACAACGCACGACCATAGGTGTCGGGCAAGGAGTCCGCCAACATTCCGGGCAGCCCCTTGAAAGTTTCCTTGCCTATGTCTCCAAAGGAATATACCCTGCCTTCACGTACCGGCATCATGATTGGGGCAGGTTCTATGCCGCGGCCCACAAAACTATCGGCATACTCAAATTGAGCCACGGCATATCTTTCGTCCCAGCGGAAGGTGCCGAGATCATTGCCGTATAGTTTTACTTTTGCTATATCTACCATTCTGATTCTTCTTTATCGTTTGCGGTTTTATTTACTGAAGTCGCACGTTGGCGACTTTTTTTCTTTGTAGAGTTTACAAATTCATAATATTCATTAGGACTCATTTCTTCTTCCTCAACCAGTTGTTGGAGAACATCGAGTTTACCGAGAACACGAAGAACTCTAACCAGACTATCAAACGAACCTATCTGTCCTTTTTCTATTTTCTTGACAGATGACAGAGATACCTGCGCATCAGACGCAAGATTTGCCTGCGTTATGTTTTGACGCAGCCTAAGAGTCTTTATTTTATCACCAATACGTTGTTGGATCAATGTATCAGTCAAAGAATAGATGTCCATTACGGTTGTATTTTGAACTATTATACCGCAAATATACCAATAATAGTTCATTTTTCAACTATTTCAAGGGCTTTTTTTGAGGATATTCTAAAGCCGAGAGAGATTTGGCGGTCAGGGGTTGGCGGCGTTATGCCGTCAAAAAGCAAAGGGCGAAGCCTTATGCCATTTGACCGCACTGCGCCTATGGCTCCGACTAAACACCGGGTATCTCATGCGTCTCGTGGTGAAGCATCGGAGACGCTGCTTTCCATCACAAGACTTTCAGGCTATACCCCGTGTTCTTAACTTCTCCGCGTAGTATGGACTTTTGACCGCCACATCACTCTCCGCTTGTTCAGCAATCCACGGGCATAGACAATGGCTTAAAGCCATAGACTACGCTTTCCGGCTCTCTTGCCGTGTAGCATCTGTGTAGCACAACTATGTCAAAACGGGGCGTTTTCGTGGCATTTCAGGGCATACGCCCAAAAACAGAAAACCCTGCAAGTGAACTACTTACAGGGTTTTCGCAATGATTTTGGCGGAGAGGACGAGATTCTTGCTACGCAAGCGCTGCGCGATGACGAACTCTGCTCGTTCTCATCTCTACTCTCCTTAAACGACAATAGTCAAGCATAAATACTTGACTATCTGTCGTTTTAGCGGAGAGGACGAGATTCTTGCTACGCAAGCGCTGCGCGATGACGAACTCTACTCGTTCTCATCTCTACTCTCCTTAAACGACAATAGCCAAGCATAAATGCTTGACTATCTGTCGTTTTGGCGGAGAGGACGAGATTCGAACTCGTGGTAGGATTGCTCCTACGTCAGTTTAGCAAACTGGTGGTTTCAGCCACTCACCCACCTCTCCTCAGGTGGCTTTTGCGCCAAATGCAGTGCAAAGTTACTGCTTTTTTTTGATTGCGCAATAGCGAACGCCCATTTTTTTAATTAATTTTGCGGTATGGATGACGTTTTGATAAAAGAAGATGCGCCCAAGAGCGCTGCCAAGGCGCGGTCACCGCGCAAGCGCAAGCCAAAGAAGAGCAAACGCAATCCGCTTGTTTGGCTGATAGTTGGGCTGGCTGCCGCAATGTGTGCCGGCGCGTTCGGTCTGTTTTGTTTTCATGGCTACAGCGGCAAGGCTTGCCGTATTCTTATCCCGGCAAACAGTAGCGCCGCGGCTGTGGGCGATTCGCTTCGCAGTGCTCTCGGCAGCGGCGAGGCAAATAGGGTGATGTTTCTATGGCGGCTGATGGGCGGAGATGCGTCAAAAGCGCATGGTGCCTACCGGATTGAGCCGGGTGTGTCTAGTGTGCGCATCGCCCGCCGGCTGGCTAAGGGCGCACAGTCGCCTGTGAGGCTGACGTTCAACAATCTGCGTACTTTTGATGAGCTGTGCAGCCGTGTGGGGGAAGTGATGGAGTTTGACGGTGATGATTTTGCCGCAGCCTGCGGCGAGCTTCTGCCCGGCTACGGGTTTGACGACCGGCGGCAGTATGCGGCGGCTTTTCTGCCTGACACATACGAATTTTACTGGACCGACTCCCCTGATGCGGTTGTTGAAAAGCTTGTGGGCTTCCGCAACAGTTTCTGGAATGCCGACCGCAGGGCCAAGGCGAAGAAGCTTGGACTCACGCCTGTGCAGGTGGCTACAGTGGCGTCCATCGCGGAGGAGGAGACTTACAAAGCCGACGAGCGCCCAACAATTGCGAGGCTATATCTCAACCGGCTGGCCAAGGGGATGAAGCTGCAGGCAGACCCTACCGTGAAGTTTGCCACCGGAGATTTTTCGCTGCGGCGTATTCTCAACAAGCATCTGCTCACTGAGTCGCCATACAACACCTATCGTGTGAACGGCTTGCCTCCGGGACCGATCCGCCTTGCCGAGGCTACCACAATCGACGGTGTGCTGGATGCTCCCGCCAATCCTTATATATATATGTGCGCGCGCGAGGATTTTTCCGGCTATCATAATTTTGCCGCCGACTATGCAACCCACACTGCCAACGCACGCCGCTACCAGGCTGAACTCAACAAACGTAACATAAAATGAGCGACGACATTCCTCTTGTAACAATAGCAAGGTTCTCCCACGACTGGGAGGCTCACATAGCCAAAGGTGTGCTCGACGAGGCGGGCATACCTTCGGTTATCAACAATGAGATTTTCGGCAGTGTGTATCCGATAGGGTTCAATTCCATCGGGGGGCTGACTCTACTGGTGAGGCAATCTGATGCAGACAGGGCGAGGGAACTGCTCGATCATTGCCCGAGCGGCGACTGAACAGCCTCATCGATAGCCCGGGCATCGGCTTCGCCCGCGCCGGGATTGTCATCCTCCTCGCCCCGCTGTATGATATAGCGGTTGTAGTATGCCAGCAGGAGGGTTGTGAGCGGCAGCGCTATTATAAGGCCAATCATGCCGAGCAGACTGCCCCACACCGACAACGACAGCAGTATAAGCGCCGGGTTGAGCCCCATTGCCTTGCCCATGATTTTCGGGGTGAGGAAGAGGTCCTGAATGCACTGCACAACACAGTATACGGCTATGCATTCCCAGAATATTGTCCAGAAATCGCCACCGCCGCCCACAGCATATACAAGACAGAGCACCGCCGCCGGCACAATGGATATGAGCTGCAGATAGGGCACCATGTTGAGCAGACCGATGAACAGCCCGAGCACAACAGCCATCGGCAGGCCTATTATAAGGAATCCTATGCTGAATAGAATACCTACGATGAACGCCACAAGAGCCTGCCCGCGGAAATAGTGGTTCATGCTGTCCTTTATATCATTGCCTATCCTGAACACTATTGTGCGGTACTTCGGGGGCACCATGTGCTTCATGCCGCGGTTAAGGCGGTCGTAGTCAATCATTATGAAGATTACATACAGTATGACGATGCACCAGCTCACCACTCCGAGAAGCACCGAGATGCTGCCGCTGATGATTTTCCATGATGTGCTCAGGGCAGACTCTATTATCGAGGTCCACTCCTGGCTCGTGAGCATGTCGGAGATGCGGTTGAAGTCCACCTGGCGCCTGATGAAATCGTGCACGGCTTGCGGCAGGAAAGTTATGCTGCTGTTTGAGTCGGCATATTTGCGGAGTATCGCCGCCATCTGGTGCATTTCGTCAAGCAGCATCGGGGTGAAGAAGTAGAGGATGATGCCGAGAATGAAGAACACCTCGAAGAGGGTGACGAAGATTGCCGGAGTGCGCCCTTTGAAATGAAGCAGCCGCTTGTTGTACTGCACAAACGGTTCGAGCATATAGGCGATGAGGCAGGCCACGCAGAATGGCAGCAGCACATCCTTGAGGGCATTGATGAGCAGAATGGCTCCGGCAAAGAGCAGCGCGCCGATGACGAGGCGCACCACGCGGTCAAAAGTATATGGTTGTCGCGAATATGGCATGAGGTTTTAAAAACTATGGCACGAGGTTGTAAAACTAAGGTACAAGGCGGTCAAGGACGGTGGTGATGAGGTCGGTAATCGCCGTACGGTAATTCGGGGTTGAATTATGGTTCATGCGGTTTGCTATGATGGAGCATACTGTCATTGCCTTGTGACCCATGAGAGCGGACAAGCCTTGGAGAGGCGCGCTCTCCATCTCGTAGTTGGTTATGCGGCAACCGTTGTAGCGGAAGCTCTCGATGCGGTTGTTGAGGTCGGGATTCGCCAGCGGCAGCCTCACCTCCCTGCCCTGCGGACCGTAGAAACCGACAGCGGAGATTGTGTTGCCGCGCAGCATATCGTCGCGGCCTATGCGCTCCACGAGGTCGCTGTGCGCATCGACAACGTAAGGCTTGGCCCATAGCGGATTCCAGTTTGTGTGGGCGCAGAGCGCGGATTCGTAGCCGAGGTCTGACACACTGTTTCTGCCGGCGTAGTAATTGAGCACTCCGTCAAAACCAATAGCCTTTTCGGCAATCACCGGTGTGCCGACAAGAATGTCGGGCTGCAGGGCGCCGGAGGTGCCGATGCGCACCATCTCGAGGGTGCGGTGCTGAGGCTTGACGGTGCGTGTTGCGAAGTCCACATTGGCAAGGGCATCGAGCTCGGTAATTACAATGTCGATATTGTCGGGGCCTATGCCGTGGGACAGACACATCACAGGGGTGCCGCGCAATGTTCCTCCTACAGTCTTGAACTCGCGCGACTGCACCGACCAGTCGCGGGTGTCGAAAAATGATGCCACGAGATCCACCCTTCCGGGGTCTCCCACAAGGATTATCTTGTCGGCGAGCTGCTGCGGCAGCAGATGAAGGTGAAACACGCTGCCGTCAGGGTTTATTATCAGTTCCGAGGGTTCGATGATTTTAGTCATGATTGTGTGCGTTTATGAAAGTCAGTAATGCAAAAAAAGTCAAGCGAGCCGGTATTTGGCACCGGGATAGGCGATTATGAGGCCTTTGAATTCCATATCGATCAACAGTGCGAGTAGCTTGCCGGTGCTTTGGTTGAGGGCAATGCTTATCTGCCCTATCTGCGCCTCCCCTTTTCGGGTGAGGAAATCAACAACGGCGCTCTCCTCCTCACTGAGTTCATTGAACAGGGTCTGCTGCGTGGATGCTTTAGGCTTGCTGGTCCAGCCCATAGCCTTGACAATATCGTCCGGGGTGGTTACAAGCGCCGCCTCATTATTGGAAATCAGCCGGTTGCAGCCGGCGCTGAATTTATCGGATATCCGGCCCGGCAGAGCAAACACATCCCTGCCGTAATCGGCGGCGAGGCGGGCGGTTATCAGCGCCCCCCCTTTTTCGGCGCTCTCGCTCACAAGGAGGGCGTCGCAAATGCCTGCCACAATGCGGTTTCGCGCAACAAAGTTGCCCTTATGCACCGCGTCGGCGCTTGAATACTCCGTCATTATAGCTCCGCCCGACTTCACTATCCGGGCAGCTGTCTGCCTGTGTTGGGCGGGATATATCGTGTTCAGCCCATGGGCGAGCACAGCCACTGTCGGGATGTTTGCTGCGAGGGCAGCTCTGTGGGCGGCAATGTCAATGCCGAAGGCGAGTCCGCTGACAATCACCGGAGGCTCCTCCAGCTCCTCGGCGAGGGTGGTGACAAGCCGCTCGGTGAATGCTATGCCGTAAGGGGTGGCATGGCGGGTGCCCACAATGCCGAGGGTGTGGCGGCGGTTGAGGTCACAATCACCGGTGACAAAAAGCATCAGCGGCGCATCCTCGCAGTCTGCAAGCCTCGCGGGATAGTCATCTTCAGAAAAATACAGGCACTTGATATTGTGCGCGGCAATGAAATCGACTTCCCTCGCCGCTTTATCGAGCAACGCAGCCCGGTAGTCATCGTCAAAGATACGGCTGCGGAAACCCATGACAGAGCCGAGTGTGGCCGACTTCGCCTCAAAAAAAGCCTGCTCGCTGTCTATGCGCGATAAAATCTCACCGGCAAGGGTTGCGGTGACGCCCTTCAGCGAAGCGAAGGCAATACGGTATGCCAGAGGTTCATACGTCATTTCAGATATTTTTCAAATGCCTGTGCAAGGACATCGCCCTTGGTGAGCCGGCCGTTTTCAAGACACACAACCGTCACCTCCGCGCGGGCAACCGGCTCGCGGTCGCCGTCCCTGAATATATCCTGCACAAATATGAAACGGGGACCCTTGCGCCGCAGCTTCAGGCAGCTGATCATCACCTGCCCGAGGGTGAGCGGGGTGAGGTACTCAATCTCAACCTTGCGCAGCACCGGGTCAATGCCACGGGAGTGCATCTCGGCAAAGGTGAAGCCGGCAGCCCTGCAGAATTCATGGCGGGTGTGCTCCATATAGTGGAGATAGTTGGCATTGTTGACAATACCCTGAACGTCAACCTCATAGTCACGAACCCGCATACGCAGTTCAAAATCGTATCGCTCTTTTTTGTTCATAGTGCGTGGATTTGACGTAAAATTATAAAAAATATGGCAAAGGGCTGCTACAATGCCACGCAAAAAGCGGAGCGTGACCTATAAAGCCACGCCCCGCCTCAACAATTATTTATTCACTCTTTATTCCGATGCTTATTTATTCACACGATATTTGTCAATACCATCCTTCAGGTAAGCCACTACCTGACGGGCGGCGGCTATACCGGCGTTGATATTTGCCTCAGAGGTCTGCGCACCCATTTTCTTGGGAGTGAAGAACACACGGCCACCGAATGCCTCGACCAGCTCATCGGCATTGTCCGGCTTGACATCCGCAACATATCTGAGGTCGCTCCGCTCCGCTAGAGCCTTTTTCAGCCCCTCCTCATCAATCACCTCCTTGCGGGCGGTGTTCACCAGTATACCGCCCTTGGGCATGGACGTGATGAGGTCATAGCCGATAGAGCCTTTGGTCTGCGGGGTGGCGGGGATGTGGATGGACACAATCTTGTTGCCGGCATACAGCGCGGCAATGTCGTGCTCGGGCGCAACGCCGGCCTGCTCCATCGCCTCGTCCGGACAGAAGGGGTCAAACGCGCTCACCTCCATGCCGAAACCTTTGGCTATGCGGGCAACATTGCGTCCTACCTGGCCGAAGGCATGGATGCCGATTTTCTTGTCTTTCAGCTCAGAGCCCGAGGTGCCGTCGTACATATTGCGGGCAGCCATCACAGCCATGCCGAAAACCAGCTCGGCAACAGCATTGGAGTTCTGGCCGGGGGTGTTCTCGACACACACGCCGGCAGCAGTGGCGGCTGCGAGGTCAACATTGTCGTAACCGGCTCCGGCGCGGACAACAACCTTCAGCTGCTTCGCTGCAGCAATCACCTCTGCGTCAACCTTGTCACTGCGCACTATCAGCGCGTCAGCATCGGCCACAGCGGCAAGCAAATCAGCCTTTGAGGTATATTTTTCAAGAAGTTCCAGCTCATAGCCGGCCTCTTCCACCACAGTGCGGATTCCGTCCACAGCAACTGCCGCAAACGGTTTTTCAGTAGCAACGAGTACTTTCATAGCGGCAGCTGATTAGTGTTTGGATTCAAATTCCTTCATGGCGTCAACGAGCACCTGCACACTCTCCATAGGCAGAGCGTTGTAGAGCGAGGCGCGGAAACCGCCTACACTTCTGTGGCCCTTTATTCCCACAATGCCTTTGGTGGCCGCGAAATCAACAAAGTCTTTCTCAAGCTCCTTGTATTCAGGCTTCATCACAAAAGTGACATTCATTATGGAACGGTCGGCGGGGTCGGTCACTGTGCCGACAAACATCCGGCTGCCATCAATAGCCTCATACAGCTTTTCTGCCTTGGCGAGGTCCATCTTCTCAAGAGCTTCAACACCGCCGAGCTCCTTGTAGTAGCGCAGTGTCTGCAGGGCGGAGAATATCGGGAGCACCGGAGGAGTGTTGAACATGGAGTCCTTTTTGATATGTGTGCGGTAGTCGAGCATGGTGGGGATGGGACGGTCAACATGACCGAGGGCATCCTCGCGCACAATAGCTATTGTCACACCGGCCGGAGCGAGATTTTTCTGGGCGCCGGCGTAGATGAGGTCATATTTGGCAACATCGACCGGGCGCGAGAAGATGTCGCTCGACATATCGGCCACAAGGCGCACTCCCACATCGGGATCCTTGCGTATCTCTGTGCCGTAGATGGTGTTGTTTGTTGTGAAGTGGAAATAGTCGCTGTCTGCGGGCACTGTGAAGCCCTTGGGGATGTATGTGAAATTGGCATCCTTTGAAGATGCAACAACATCCACCTCGCCAAACAGGCGTGCCTCCTTGATTGCATTCACCGCCCAGGTGCCGGTTTCGAGATAAGCGGCCTTGGTTTTGAGCAGATTGAACGGCGCCATGCAGAACTGCAGGCTCGCGCCGCCGCCGAGAAACAGCACCGAGTAGCCCTCGGGCACATCGAGCAGCTCCTTCACCAGAGCGCGCGCCTCTTCAATCACGGCAACAAACTCCTTGCTGCGGTGGGATACTTCAAGAATAGAGAGACCGGTTCCGGCAAAGTCGATTATCGCCTCGGCAGTATTCTTGATTGTGTACTGGCTGAGGATTGAGGGTCCGGCGTAAAAGTTGTGCTTCTTCATTGTCTATGGAATTATATTGGGTTGTTTTGCAAAGATAGCATTTATTTGATGTGTCAAAGATTTTTTAGTAAAAAAAATATCGCGGCAGGCAGAAAATAAGTTAAATCAGGAAATCCGGTTAAACTTAGCGGGCTTTACACTGTCAATACACCAGACGTCTGAAACAAACAATTAGAACAAAACTCATATTAAAGAATCATGAATATCAAAGCTTTTTTCGTAGCAGCATCAGCTCTTATCATCTCTGCAACAGCCGTTTCGGCGCAGACCAATGGCAAAGCACCTAAGGACAGAAACAACAAAACCGCTCCCGCACCCGACGGCAGGTTCTGCCGCCCTGACTCCGCGGCCTGCCCTTTCAGCAATCTCAATCTCACTGACGCTCAGAAAACCAAACTTCAGGAGCTTGACACTAAGATGCAGAACAGCCGCAACGAATGCAGGGAGCAGCAGAGAGCACGCCGCGCAGACTCCCGCAAGGAGTATCTCGCCGGTCTGAAAAACATCCTCACCCCCGCGCAGTACACCGAATTTCTTGAAAACAGTTTTATATCAAAGGATATGAGGCACCACCGCGTGAATAACCACAATGGCCGTCACGGCAACCACCGCCACGACAGAATGCACTATGGCAAGCGCGGTGACCGCCCCGCACGTCCTCAGGCTGAGACAACCAACAAATGACACACATACTGTGATTGAGTAACACCCGCAAAAAACGCATTGTCCGACCCCGGATAATGCGTTTTTTCTTTTGTCAGTCAAGCATCAGACTCAGGTGTGGCCGCTCGCTGGGAAATTCAAGCACCGAGCCTATACGCGCCGAACTGAACACTATGCGGTTGAACGTGTCGGCATCAATATCAAAATCGAGGTTGCCTGCATATCCATCGTCAATCACACACGCGCCCTCCTTTATTATATAGGTGTGGCTGTTGTGGGGCATCAGCAGGTCTGTGACCCTCATTTTCAGCAATAGCTTCGGATGAGCCGCAGCAATGACACCCAGACATAGCGGAGTATTGACAATGCGGGTCATTCCGCGGGCAAACAGCCGGCGGCCATTACTCTCTGCCGGGGCGAGGAGTGTGACGGGAGTATCCGGATAGCGGTGTCTCATTTCGGCGAGCACTGTCTCACGGGCGCACTCATCGTCACCCATCAGATCCTTTACAATCAGCCGGTCCTCAACCATCGACGCCCACCCCATGGCTCTGATGACACCATCCGCATCCTTCACCGCCACAAAACAGCCCGAGTCGTGGGCTATATCATCGAGAATATTCAGGAAATCGCGCTGCGAATGGAGAATTGTGCATCGGCGCTCCATTTCAAAATCATGGAATGCGGCATATACTTTCGGGTCGTAAAAATCATCCACCGGCAAGAAATCACCGCAAGGATGAAACTGATGGAGCGAGGTAAACCGCTGAGGGTCGGTGTAGAACACCGGGGAGAAATCAAACTTCGCATAGTAGGAGTACAGCCAGTCATGAGCCGGTATAAGCACACAGGCCATAAACCCTCTGTTGCATGCGGCGTCGAGGGTGTCCACCATAAGCTCGCTCATATAGCCGTTGCCCCGCGCATTGCGGCGGGTGCCTGCGCCAGCGATATAGCCTATGGCAACCTCCGCATTATGAAACTTCATTGCGTAGGGCTGCAGCAGCAGGCTGCTCACAACGCGCCCCCCTTTTTCAAGAGTCATGGCATCGCGCTCATTATACACCCTGCTGAAATACATCTCTATCCACTCGCGGGGATCACCGAAGCATTCCGCCCAAATCTTTTTTATCTCATCCTTACGGTTTGTCATAGGTAACGTCAATTTCTCTTAAGTTTATAACGCACGCCGCCCCGCTGATGTTTGCGGGGCGGCGGGTTATTTCAGGTTCCGGCACTTCAGCTCTGGTGAGCGGGACGGAGCAGGTCGTTGACGGTCTTCACCGGATTGAAAGTGTCGATAGGCACCTCAACAAAGGCCGTGTTCCAATCGCTCATCGCGCCGTTCCATAGTCCGGGCAGCTCGAGAGCCTTCAGCTCCTTGCCGTGGCTCGACTTGGAGGAGATGAAACCGGTTGCCGGGTCGGTGTGCTCCAGCAGATTGTAGTTGTTGCCGTGGCGGTCCTTGATGTAGCACACAAGGTCAACGGGATTGAAGTGGGTGGCGCTCTTCATTTTCTCCACATACTCGGCATTCTGCGGGTCTATCTGATGGCTCTCAAGAATCTGGAGCGATGCAGAACCGTCGGGATTGACAGCGATGAACGGGCCGCCGCCGGGCTCACCCTCATTGCGCACCATACCGCACACTCGCAGAGGCCTGTCAAGCTTGTCGTGGAGATACACCGCGCGGTGTGTCACATCGAGCTTTGTGAAATTGGGGTCACGCAGGCTCAGTTTGTCGCGCATGAACACGAATATCTCGTCAAGCTTGGCCTCATTGTAGTTTCCGGCAGCAAGAATATCAAGATACTCGACAATACGGTCATGGAGCTCAATCATATAGCCGGCAATCACCTCTTTGTAGCGCACGGTAGCCTCACGGCGGCTGTCCGGCACAACATTGTCGATATTCTTGATAAACACCACCGCAGCCTCCATGTCGTTGAGGTTGTCGATAAGCGCGCCGTGGCCGCCCGGACGGAAAAGCAGCTTGCCATCCTCGCGGAAGGGAGTGTTGTCAGGGTTGGCGGCAACAGTGTCGGTGCTCGGCTTCTGCTCGCTGAGCGACACATTGAATTTCACACCGGTGCGCTTCTCTGTTTCAGGCAGCACGGCTTTCAGCTTCTCCTCAAAAAGAGTGCGGTGTGCGGCAGACACTGTGAAATGCAGATTTACCACACCTGCGGTAGCAGCTGTCTGTGCACCCTCCATAAGCTGCTCCTCCAGCGGAGTGCGGCTGCCGGCGGGGTAAGAGTGGAATTTGAGAAGGCCTTTGGGAAGACCGCCGTAATTCATGCCTTCCGGCTTGATAAGAGCGGCAATCACATCCTTATGCTTTCCGGCAGCGATAAGCTCGCGTGCACCTGTATTATATAATGTGTGGCAGGTGGCATCAAGGTCGGCGGCAAAGGGAAGCTTGTCGAAGTCGGCCAGCAGCTTGGCCACCGGAGTGCCGTCAGCGGCAACATCGCTGTCGCCGTCAACAAACTCAAACAGAGCCTTGAACATACGCGACGCCGCACCGCTGGCGGGTACAAACTTGCACACATCGCCTCCGTCGGCAAGATACTTGTGCCAACGCTCACGCGCCTGCTCCTCCTGTGCGGGGGTAAGCACGGTGATACCCTTACCGGGGCGCGCCGCGTCAATTATTGTGAGATACGGAAAGCCCTTTGCAAAGCGGGCAAGCATAGCGTTGAGCTGCTCCTCTGTAATGCCTTTGGCCTCGAGGGTAAGCTGATCTTCAGGTTGTAACATGGCTGATTGTCAGGATTTATGCAATTCATTAAAAGTTTGCTCAAATTTACGAATAAATTGCTTAACTCCTCGCAAAAAAATAAATAAAAAAAATAGCAAATGGAGCGGAAAAGCGTGGTACCTCCGGCACCATGTGCGTAATCGTCTGCTAATCCGCACACTGCGTATGCGGCTAACAAGATAATCGCACCCTCCGGGCGCTCTATCATCCGCGGCGGGTAATCCCCACCCGCGGAGAGCGGGTGGCAAGATAGTAGCTTTGGTGGAGCCGAAGGCGAGACCACGCGTCAAGGCCGCCCTCTTCCCTCAAGACCCCTGTGAGGGGGGCGCGGGATGGCCACACAACTCTTTCTCTCAGTCTCTGAATATGCTTGTTTTTCCACCTAATTACAAACATCAGTTAAATCCAAACACACTCTTAGATATTTAGCCAAATCTCACTACCTTTGTAATCTGAAACCAAATCCATATCATCCATGGGCGAATTTTTCAAGGTGCTGAAGCGTTTTGTGCCCCCGTACAAAAAGTGTCTCGCACTCAACATCATATTCAATTTCCTTGCAGCGTTCCTCACCTTGTTCTCATTCGCGGTGATAATGCCTATCCTCGAGATGCTCTTCGAAATCCGCGAGAAGGGCTATCACTATATGCCGCTCTCGGGAGTGAAGATCGGCCAGCTCGCAGATGTGATTGTAAACAATTTCTATTATATCACACAGCAGGCTATCGAGTCGTGGGGACCCAGCTGGACCCTTGCCATCCTGGGGTTGCTGCTGATTGTCATGACCGGGCTGAAGACCGGTGCCACATTCCTCTCCTCGTATTTCATCATTCCGCTGCGCTCAGGCATTGTGCGCGATATACGCAATGCCGTGTACGACAAGATTGTGAGCCTGCCCATAGGCTTCTTCACCTCCGAGCGCAAGGGGGACGTGATGGCTCGTATGAGCGGTGATGTTGCCGAGATAGAAAATTCCATCATGTCGTCGCTCGACATGATGTTCAAGAATCCGGTGATGATAATCGTGTGCCTGCTCATGATGATATTCATCAGCTGGCAGCTTACAATATTTGTGCTGGTGCTTCTGCCTATCGCGGGCATGGCGATGGGGCGTATCGGCAAGAGCCTCAAGCGCAAGAGCCTGGCGGGACAGCAGCAGTGGGGCAGGATTATGAGCAACATCGAGGAGACTCTCGGCGGGTTGCGCATCATCAAGGCATTCAACGCCGAGCGCAAGGTCGAGCGGCGATTCCATCAGGAGACAGAGGTGTTTTACGAGCTGTCCAACAGGGTTGCGCGCCGACAGGCCCTGGCTCACCCGATGAGCGAATTTCTCGGCACGATAACCATTTCGATAGTGCTGTGGTTTGGCGGCTCGCTGATATTGCTCCACTCGGGGGGCATTGATGCGCCGATGTTCATATATTATATGGTGATATTCTACAGCATCATAAATCCGGCAAAGGATCTGAGCAAGGCCATGTACTCGATACAGAAGGGACTCGCATCGCTTGAACGCGTGGACAAGATTCTTTCCGCCCGCAATCCGATTGCCGACCCGCGCAAGCCTCAGCCACTGCCTGCGGAATGCGGCGAGGTGAGATACGAGAATGTGACTTTCGGCTACGACCCGGATGTGCCTGTTGTGAAAAACGCAGATATAGTTATCCGTCCTGGCGAGACAGTAGCCCTCGTGGGCCAGAGCGGCAGCGGCAAGAGCACCCTCGCCGACCTGCTGCCGAGATTCTACGATGTGAACGGCGGCAGCATAAAGGTGGGGGGCGTGGATATACGCGACCTTAGGGTGCACGATCTGCGCTCGCTGATGGGCAATGTGAACCAGGAGGCGATACTGTTCAACGACTCCTTTTACAACAACATAACATTCGGGGTGAAACACGCCACCAAGGAGCAGGTTATCGAAGCGGCGAAAGTGGCCAATGCCCACGAATTCATCATGGCGAGCGAGGATGGCTACGACACCAACATCGGCGACCGCGGCTGCAAGCTCTCCGGCGGCCAGCGCCAGCGCATATCCATCGCCAGAGCGATACTCAAAAATCCCCCGATACTGATTCTTGACGAAGCCACATCAGCCCTCGACAGCGAAAGCGAGCACCTTGTGCAGCAAGCTCTTGACAGACTGATGAAGGACCGCACCACACTTGTAATCGCCCATCGTCTCTCAACGATACGCAACGCCACCCAGATATGCGTGATGCACGAAGGCAAAATCGTTGAGCGCGGCACCCATGACGAGCTTATAGCACTCAACGGATTCTACACCAAGCTTGTGGAAATGCAAAAGGTAAACTCATGAAAACGCTCCACCGGATAATCGCTTTGCTGACAATATGCTGTGTGTCAGCCGGGTTGCTCAGCGGATGCCGCGGAGCTAAGCTCTCCGTGGCCGACGAGCAGATGGAACGCGGCGAATACTTCGAGGCCTCGCGCACATACCGCAAAATTTACAACAAACTCAAAAAACCGTCGGAACGCACTCTGCGTGGCGAGGTGGCCTACAAACTCGGCATTGCACACAGCCGCCTGAACCAACCGGCGCGAGCCGCCGGGGCGTTTCGCAACGCGCTGCGCTACGGCTATCCCGACTCGCTTCTGTATCGCCACATAGCGCAGTCGCTCCATGCCGACGGCAAGTATGTCGCCGCGGCAGATGCCTACAGACAATATCTGATGCTGAGTCCCGGCGACAAAACCGCGCAGGCGGGGCTGAAAGGGGCTGTGGCAGCCGAGAATATGCGCAAGCATCCGACAAGATATAAGGTTAGCAACGCAAAGCTGTTCAATTCGCGCCGCGCCGATTTCGCACCCATGCTCAGCGGCGAAAAGCTATATTTCACAACCACCAACGAAAAAGTGACCGGCAATACAAAAAGCGCTGTCACGGGGATGCGAAGCGGCGATATTTGGGTGGTGGAGAAGGATGAGCAGGGGCGCTGGCAACGCCCCGAGCCGGTGAAGGGGGAGCTGAGCACTGAGGCTGACGAGGGGGTGGCCTCCTTTTCGCCTGACGGCAGAATCATGTACTACACCCGCGCACTGCGCCGCACTGATGCCGACACGAAAGTGGAGCTGATGACCTCATCGCGCAGCGATGCCGAATGGGGAGCAGGCCGGCGGCTTGAGCTGATTGAGGATACTGTAGCCAATTACGCCCATCCGAGCGCCGACCCTTCCGGTACATATATATATTTCACATCCGACCGTGGCGGCACATACGGCTCTTACGACATCTGGCGCATGAGGCTCGATGCCAAAAGCGACGCGCTACCTGAAAATCTCGGTCCAGCAATCAATACCGCCGGCCGGGAGATGTTTCCTTACGCCTACTCGGACAGTGTGCTCTATTTCGCATCAGACGGCCACCCCGGCATGGGAGGGCTCGATATCTTCCGCGCCACCCTTCAGCCCGCCGGGTCATGGAAAGTTGAGAATATGGGAGTGCCTGTCAATTCTGCGGGCGATGATTTCGGCATAACATTCCTGACGGGCAAAAACGCAGGATATTTCAGCACAAACCGCGGCGATGCAAGAGGATATGACCATATATATTCGTTTGAGCTGCCGGACCTGCACATCTCCATCAGCGGTGTTGTGACAGACCTCGAGGAGGAACCGATTGCCGGAGCGCGGATAAGAATCATAGGGCGCGACGGTTCAAACCGCCGGGCTGTGACCCGCGATGACGGCAGCTTTTCCTTTGATCTGGAACGGGGTGTGAGCTATGTGATGCAAGCGGGAGCCAAGGGATTTATCAACGCCCGGCAGGAATTCACATCCGACACCACCGAGCAGGACGCTGACTATGAGGTGAATTTCATGCTTGCCTCGCTCACCGCCCCGAATGTGGTTGAAAACATATTCTACGACTTTGACAAAGCTACCCTGAGGCCGGAGTCAGCCCATGCGCTCGACTCACTGGCGACGCTGCTCAACGAGAATCCTGCCATAACCGTAGAGATGTCCTCCCACACCGACCGTGTGGGGTCTGACGCATACAATATGGCTCTGTCCGAGCGGCGAGCCAAATCGGTAGTGGATTATCTGATAGCTGCGGGGATTCCGGCTGAAAGGCTGAAATGGAAAGGCTACGGCAAGTCCATGCCCAAAAAGGTGACGAAGCGCATCGCCCGTCTGTACCCGCAGTTTGCCGAAGGTCAGGTGCTTGACGAGGAGTATCTGGAAACGCTTGACGATGAAGCGCGGGCAGCCGCCGACCAGATAAACCGGCGCACCGAGTTCAAGGTTATATCCACCGATTTTGAATCACCGTTCTGATGTCTGACAGATTTCGCACACCGGTAGCTCCATTGCTCCATCAGGGTATGCTGAGCCATACCACCCCGATGCTTATGCTCGGCAGCTGCTTTGCGGCGAATATCGGCCGGCGTCTGGAGCGTGAACTCTTTGATGTGACTGTCAATCCGCTCGGCACCCTGTACAACCCCGCAAGCATAGCCACTGTAGTGGAGCGGCTGGCAGGAGAGGCTGAGTTTGCCAAAGATGAGGATATAGCCGAGCGGGAGGGCATCACCCATTGCTGGCTGTGTCACTCCTCGATGTCAGATACGGCTCCGCGCCATGAGTATCTGGAACGCCTCAACGCCAAAGCCCGTGAGCTGAGGGGCAAACTCGCTGAGATTGACACAACCGTGCTGACTTTCGGCACAAGAAACGTGTTTGCACTCGCGGAATCCGGCTACATCGTTGCCAACTGCCATAAATTTCCTGCCGCCACATTCAACCAACGCCAACTGTCGCTTGAAGAGTGCCACAGCTACATGGCCCGCACGGCAGCCGCTCTGCGGAGCATCAATCCCACAATGAAAATCATACTCACGGTGAGCCCGGTGAGATATGTCGGCGAGGGGCTCCACAACAGCACCCTCAGCAAGGCAATCCTGCTGCTGGCCTGCGACTGGCTCAGCCGCGAGACAGACAACACCATATACTTTCCATCATACGAGATAATGATGGACGACCTGCGCGACTACCGCTTCTATGCTGCCGACATGAAGCATCCTGACGAAGTTGCCGTAGATTATATATACGGTGTGTTCGCAGAGTCGTTTTTCGACAACCGTACACGCAGCGTGGCCACCCGCGCCGCAAAACTCACCTCGAGGATGGCACACCGTCCGATATGCGCGTCACCACAGAGCCTGCAGTCATTTCACGAATCAACCGCCGCCTTTGCGCGCACCCTCAGCTCCGAGTTTCCGGAGCTTGCGCCCCGCATCAGAGCCCTTGCACACGACAATATCCCCCCGACTACATTCAATGAATAATAACTAAAGATATGACATATACTGTTGAAGATATCGCTGCTATAATCAAAGTTGCCGCCAAGGTGAATCCCCGGCAGGAGATTTCAGTGTTGCTGACAGACAGCCGCAGCCTCACATTTCCTGAACGCACCATGTTCTTTGCATTAGAAACCCGCAATAATGACGGTCACCGGTATATGCGCGACCTTTATGACAAGGGGGTGAGAAACTTTGTTGCCAAATATGTGCCTGAAGATATGGCCGGAACAGACGATGCGAATATCTTCATAGTTGGAGATGTTGTGAAGTCGCTCCAGGCGATATCGCGCGCCCACCGCGGGCGCTTCAGCGCGCCAGTGATAGGCATCACCGGCAGCCGTGGCAAAACGACAGTCAAGGAGTGGCTGTACCAGCTTCTTGCAGATGACTTCAACATAGTGCGCAGCCCGCGCAGTTATAATTCCCAGATAGGAGTGCCGCTGTCCATCTGGGAGATGGATGATGACACCACACTGGGCATATTCGAAGCGGGTATATCGCAGCCCAATGAGATGACTGCCCTGCAGGGGATTATAAAACCTAACATCGGCATAATCACCAATATCGGTTCGGAGCATGCGGACGGCTTTGCCTCCAACAAAGAGAAATGCGATGAAAAAGCAATCCTTCTCCGCGACTGCGACTGTGTGATATACTGCGGCGACGACCCGCTTATCAGCGAGGCTGTGGCCGATGCCTGCATCCCGGCAAAAGAGATAGCATGGTCCACGGTTGACAGCGACCGGCCTCTGTTCATATCCACAATCATACGCCACCGGGAGAATACCCGCATAGAGTACTCCTACCTGCGTCAGGACGGCTCTGTGACCATACCGTTCACAGCCGAGGCCGACATTCAGAATGCGATCCATTGCCTGGCGGTGATGCTGTATCTGAACCGCCCGGCAGATGTCACTGCGGCGCGTATGGAAACACTATCGCCGGTCGGAACCCGCATCCAGGTGATGGAGGGGGTCAACAACTGTCTGGTGGTTTACGACGCATATACCTCAGACCTCAATTCGCTTGCGCCGGCACTCGACTTCATGGTAAGACGGCGCACCCGCTCGCGGTCGACAACCGCGATTATCAGCGATGTGATGCATGAGACTCTTGAGCCCTCACGCCTTTACCGCGAGGTGTCCGAACTGCTTAAGAGCAAGGGCATTGAGAGAGTGATAGGCATAGGCGAGGAGATAAGCCGCCACAGCAGATATTTTCCGGCAGACAGCCGCTTCTTCCCCTCCACCTCGGCGTTTCTCGCCGAGGTGAGCGCCGGCGACTTCGAGCGGGAGCTGATACTTGTCAAGGGCGCGGCGCAGTTTCACTTCGACATGATAGCCGATATGCTCGAGGCCCGCCAGCATGAGACAGTGCTTGAGGTAAACCTCGACGCGATGGTGCACAACTTCAACACTTTCCGTTCCATGCTCCGTCCCACCACCGGCATCATAGCCATGGTCAAGGCCTCCGGCTACGGCGCGGGGTCCTACGAGCTCGCGAAGACACTGCAGAGCCAGGGAGCGGCATATCTGGCCGTTGCTGTGCCGGACGAGGGTGTTGGTCTGCGCCAGGCCGGCATCACAATGCCCATCATGGTGCTCAACCCGCGGGTGGTGAACTACAAAACCCTTTTCGCCTACAATCTCGAGCCTGAAATCTACAGCTTCGACTTACTCCGCGAAATCATATCGGAGGGTGAGAAATATGGCATGGTGGACTATCCGGTGCATATCAAGCTCGACACCGGGATGCACCGTCTGGGATTCACCGAGCATGACTTTCCGGAGCTGCTATCCCTTCTCAAGCATCAGAAAGCTGTGAAACCGCAGTCGCTTTTCAGCCATCTGGCCACAGCCGACTGTCCGGACCTCAACGAATATACCCTGAGACAGCTGACCACCTTTGACAACTGGTGCTCACAGATAGACAAGGAATTCAACCACAAGATAATGCGCCACATCCTCAACAGCGCGGGCATCATACGGTTCAGCGACTGGCAATATGATTTGGTGCGCCTGGGCATAGGCCTGTACGGCATACCGGTGCTCAACGACGGCAGCGAGGATTCCCTGCGTCAGGTGTCATCGCTCCACACAGTGATAATATCGATAAAGGAGTGGCCTGCCGGCACAAAAATCGGCTACGGCTGCAAGGGCTGTGTTGACAGGATGTCGCGCATCGCCACCCTGCCGGTAGGATATGCCGACGGCATAGACAGGCATCTTGGCAACGGAGGCATGCGGGTGTGGATAAACGGCCACCGCTGCCCCACCATCGGCAATATCTGCATGGATGCCTGCATGGTTGATGTCACCGACACCGATTGCGAGGTTGGCGACCGGGTGGAGATATTCGGCGACCATATTCATGTGTCGGAGCTGTCTGACACCCTCGACACCATACCATACGAAATTCTCACCTCTGTTTCCAACCGCGTCAAGCGTGTGTACTTCAGAGAGTGAGAATCGTAGATTTAGAGTGTGTTTACTCTTAGAGAGAAAGGGCAGCCCGGTCAACGCATACGGTCGTAGGAGCGCAGCAGTTTCTGATCGGCTGCAACACCTCTGTAGGCACCGAGGAGAGCGATCTCCGCTGCAATGAGCAGCAAACCTCCGCCGCCCCACACTGTTCTGATGGCAATATTGGCATTTGTGTCGTCATAGCCGGCAGTGAGGTAATAAATCACTATGCCGATGCAGGCGCCAATCAACAGCGCGGAGATGCCGATGAAAGCTTTCTGCACAGGATAGTTTCTGAAAGAGAAAATGGCAATGAGCATTGTGAGCAGGGAAAGCGCCACGGGAATGATAAGGCTCAGCCCCTGGTTGAGGCCGGTGAGCGGCTGTTCAACGAAAGCGTTCTCGCTGACAACGGTGTCGATGTTGTAGCCGAAAGGCACAAAGAAGAATGCAATCATAAGAGCGATTGCAACTACCAGATAGAGGGTTTGGATACGCTGTATCATAGTTGAAGTGAATTAAATTTGGTTATGTTTCTACAAAGATAAACAAATTAGCGGCCTGAAACAGACATTTTTTTTACTTTTGTAACTGAATATTTAACAAAATAACGCAATCACCATGTCCAGACCCCTGATATTCATAAGCAATGACGATGGCGTGAACGCCCCCGGACTCGCGCATCTGATAGAGAGTGTAGCCGAATTTGGCGAAGTAGTAGCGGTGGCGCCGGCCACAGAGCAGAGCGGCAAAGCCTCATCACTGACAGTGGAGAGTCCGCTACGGCTGACAGAGCGCGCACCGATAGCAGGGGCGAAGGTGTATGCCGTCAACGGCACCCCTGTTGACTGCGTGAAACTGGGGTTGCACGTGCTTTTTTCAGATGGCCGCAAGCCTGACATAATGCTTTCAGGGGTTAACCACGGCTCAAATTCAGGCAACTCGGTGATATATTCAGGCACGATGGGTGCGGTGATGGAGGCCTGCATGGTGGGTATTCCCGCAATAGGCTATTCTTTGCTTCACCACTCCATAGCCGCCGACTTCACCCACACCACACCTTTTATAAAAGAGATTACTGCGCGGGTGCTTGCCGGAGGACTGCCTGCGGATGTTTGTCTGAACGTCAACTTTCCGGCAAAGTGTGTGCCGAAGGGTATAAAGGTGGTGCGTGCGGCGCGCGGCTACTGGACCGAGGAGTATGCCCGGTGCACAGACCCTCACGGCAAACCGTATTATTGGCTGACCGGCCATTTCCACAACGAGGAGCCTGACAATGACGGCACCGACGAGTATTGGCTGAGCAGAGAGTATGTCAGCGTTGTGCCTGTGCGTCCTGACCAGAGCGACATCAAGGCGATACCGGTGATAGAAAAACTGCTATGCCTGTAATAGAGATAGAGCGCCTTGACCACCCCGGTGTAGAGGTGTTCGCCTCCATGACGGAGCCCCAGCTGCGCGGCTGCGGCGATGGCGGCGGGCTGTTCATCGCCGAGAGTCCGAAAGTGATAGAGGTAGCGCTGCGCGCCGGCTACAGGGCAGTGTCGATGCTGTGCGAGCGCAAGCATATAGCCGGAGATGCGGCAGGGATAATAAGCAACTGCGGTGATATGCCGGTGTACACCGGTGAGCGTGAGCTGCTTAGACAGCTGACCGGCTACACCCTTACCCGCGGAGTGCTGTGCGCTATGGAGCGCAGGCCGATGCCCACTGTTGAGTCGCTGTGCAAGTCAGGCAGGCGCATAGCCGTGATTGACGAAGTGAGCGACACCACCAATATAGGCGCAATATTCAGGAGCGCCGCCGCCCTCGGGATAGATGCGGTGCTGCTCACCCGCCGCTCCTGCGACCCCCTCAACAGGCGATCAATCAGGGTGTCGATGGGATCGGTGTTTCTTGTGCCGTGGACGTGGCTTGACGAAGGGATAGAATCGCTTGGCAAATATGGGCTCAAGACCGCCGCGATGGCTCTCAGCGACAACTCGGTGAGTATAGACGATGAGGCACTGTGCGCAGAGCCGCGTCTGGCGATAGTTCTCGGCAGCGAGGGGTATGGTCTGAGCCGGGAAGTGATAGAGGCGAGCGACTATGTTGTGAAGATACCGATGGCACATGGCGTTGACTCGCTCAATGTAGCCGCGGCGAGCGCTGTCGCCTTCTGGCAGCTGCGGGTCAGATAACCGATGTGGAGTCGATGGCCGCGAGTCGCGCCGAGAGGCTTTCGGCATGGTCGGCCCGGATAGACAGCTTAATCCGGCAAGTGTTGTCAAAAGACTGCTCCATGATTTTCGCCTCCGAATTCTTTATTGCGCGCATCACCTCGTTCATTGCCTGATATGCGAATGTCACTTCGATATATGCCTGCTCGAAGAGAGTGATGACCGTTCCCTCCTCGATAGCGAGCCGGGCGGCCTCGCGATATGCGGCGATAAGCCCGGATGTGCCGAGCTTTATACCTCCGAAATATCTCACCACAGCAATCACCACATTTGTAATTCCCGCCGAGCGTATCTGCCCGAGTATCGGCTTGCCGGCGGTGCCGGATGGCTCACCGTTGTCGTTTGACTGAAATTCAGCGCAATCAGCCCCGAGCATATATGCCCAGCATACATGGCGCGCATCGTGATACTCGTTTGCAATCCGGGCAACAAAATCCTTTGCCTCACCGGCAGATTGCGCCGGCGAGGCAAAGGCTATGAATTTGCTCATTTTCTCGCGGAAAACAGCTTGCGACAGAGCGGCGAGAGTGCGGTATTCGCTGACGGTTGCCACTTATAGAATCAACATTGCATCGCCGTAAGCACCGAAGCGATACTTCTCCTTGATGGCCTCCTCGTAAGCTTTCATCACAAGGTCGTAGCCACCGAAAGCTGTTGTCATCATGAGCATCACCGAGTACGGCAGGTGGAAATTGGTTACGAGAGCGTCAGTGACGGTGAAGTCGTATGGCGGGAATATGAATTTGTTTGTCCAACCGACGTATGTCTTCATGTGTCCGCCCATGCTCACCGCGCTGGCAATGCCGCGGAGCACCGATGTGCCTACGGCGCACACTTTGTGGTTTTCGTCCTTGACACCGTTCACCATATCGACAAGGGCTTGTGTAACCTCCATCTGTTCCGAGTCCATGCGGTGTTTGGTTAGGTCCTCCACATCAATCTCGCGGAAGTTGCCAAGGCCGCTGTGCACAGTCAGGAATGCCTGATGTATTCCTTTGATTTCCATACGCTTGAGCAGCTCGCGGCTGAAGTGCATACCTGCAGCGGGTGCAACCACAGCCCCTTCGCGCTCGGCATATATTGTCTGATAGCGCTCGGCATCCTCAGGCACCGGGTCGCGCTTGATATATTCGGGCAGCGGGGTCTGGCCGAGGTTGAACAGCGCCTGCTTGAATTCATCGTGGTCGCCGTCATAGAGAAAGCGCAGAGTGCGTCCGCGGGAGGTGGTGTTGTCAATCACCTCAGCCACCATGCTTTCATCCTCGCCGAAGTAAAGCTTGTTGCCGATGCGGATTTTTCTGGCGGGCTCCACGAGCACATCCCAAAGCTTGTTTTCTGCATTGAGCTCACGCAGCAGGAACACCTCGATGCGTGCACCTGTTTTCTCCTTGTTGCCGAACAGACGGGCGGGGAACACCTTTGTGTCGTTGAATACAAAAATATCGCCGTCCACAAAGTAATTGATAATGTCTTTGAATATCCGGTGTTCGATTTCGCCGGAAGCCCTGTGGAGCACCATCATTCTCGATTCGTCCCTCTGGTCAACCGGATGCTGAGCTATCAGCTCTTCCGGGAGCTTGAATTTAAACTGCGAAAGTTTCATTGCTGTATGTAGTCGTTAATTATTTTTTGATGTTGGATTGAAAATCATCCGGAAAGGAGATTTCTGCAAGGCGTATGAGTTCAATTGCCTGCTCTACCGAAAGGCAATCGTCAACCCTCACCTCGCCGGCTCTTGTGCGGCGCAGAGCCGTGAGATGGCCACCGCTGCCGAGCGCGCGGCCGATATCCCGCGCAAGCGCGCGTATGTATGTGCCTTTGCTGCACACTATTCTTACTGTTATGGATGTCGGTGCAAATTGCAGCAACTCTATTTCATCGATAACCAGCACTTTGGGTTTCAACTCCACCTCGGCCCCCTTGCGCGCAATGTGATATGCCCGCTTGCCATCGACCTTGCAGGCCGAGAATGCCGGCGGAACCTGCTCAATGCGTCCCACAAATCCGGCGAGAGCCTCTTTGACAGCGCTTTCAGTTATATGGTCGGTGGGATAGGTGGCGTCTATCTCAGTTTCAAGGTCAAAAGAGGGTGTTGTTGCTCCGAGAGCAATTGTGGCCACATACTCCTTCACCGATGCCTGCAGCGATTCTATCAGGCGTGTGGAGCGTCCGGTCACAATCACCATCACTCCGGAAGCGAGCGGATCGAGCGTACCGGCATGGCCAACCTTCAGTTTTTTCAGCTGAAGCCGCCGGAGCAGAGCCCCTCTGATGCGCTTCACAACATCGAAAGATGTCCAGCCGAGCGGCTTGTCAACATACAGGGTTTCTCCAGAGATAAAATCCATACTCAATGCCTTCAGTTAACCATTACCACAGAATGCAGACAATACCCATAGCCACGCAATAAAGCGCAAACCACACCAGCTTGCCTTTCTTTACAAGCTCTATCATCCATTTGCATGCAGCACACCCCACAGCAAAAGCGGCTAAAAAGCCGATTGTGAGGGGAATTGCGCCAACCGAACTTGTGTAGCCCTCGCTTGCCATATCTTTCAGACCAAGCAGAGCCTCACCGAGGATAGGTATTATCACCATGAAGAAAGAGAAGCGGGCAACAGCGGCGCGGTTTGCCCCGGCGGTGATGCCGGTGGCGATTGTAGAGCCGGAGCGGCTGAGGCCCGGGAGCACTGCCACAGCCTGGGCAATACCCATTGCAATGGCTGTGATCCATGATATTGATGTGTCAGCCTTGGTTTCGGGAATATCCTTGGTGGCGTGCGTATTCTCGCTGCGAGTGCGGAAAAAGTAAGCGAAGCAGAGGAGAGCCGCCGTGACTATGAGGCATACTCCCACGAGAGTGAGGTTTGTGCCGAAAAAGCTCTCCACCACATCCTTGAAGCATAGCCCCACTATAGCGACAGGGATGCATGATACAAGGATTTTGCACACATACGTGAAATTGGAGTCGAACCTCAGGGTGAAGAAAGAGGTGCACAGAGGCAGAAACTCTCTCCATAGCACAACGATTGTGCTCAACACTGTGGCCACGTGAAGCGCCACGTCAAATTCAAGCGCCTCGGCACCACTGAGGTCGATGCCGAGAATCTCGCGGAAAATCTCGAGGTGACCGCTTGAGCTTACAGGCAAGTATTCCGCCAAGCCTTGCACTATGCCCATTATCAGCGCGTCAAGCCAGCTCATTCGTTATCTTTAATTTCGTTTTTATGCTTTTTGCCGGTCCACATTATGGCCACACCCATGAATACAAATCCAAGGAACGCGATTGTAGGGCCTACAACAATGCGGCGTGTGCTGAAAATATCGGGATTGAAAGCCTCGGCGGTCGCGGGTGCACCGGTCATCAGCAGAAAGCCGCCGACAATCATCAGCGCGGCAACGGCCATGAGAATAAAATTGATGCGGCAGAGCGGCATCTGGAAATCCGGCTCCTTGACGAGGCGTTCATCGGCCTCGGAAACTGTTTTTTTATGCTTATCAGGAGAAATCATATACATTATTATATAAAGGGTAATCAGAACATATCGTCGTAGCCGAGCTTCAGGTAGCGGTTTGTGGCGAACAGCGCCGACAGAGTGCATATAATAACACCTACAACCACAACCGCGCAAAACACCACCGCTGCCTCAGCCCATGTAATCATGCGGGCAATCTCCGGCTCAACCGAACCGGCATAGTAAAGCGCCCCGCACAGCACTCCCACAGCAATCACCCCGGCCACCACGCCGTTGCCGATATTCGACAATATGAACGGCCTGCGTATAAACCCTGCGGTGGCACCGACCAGCTTCATGGTGTGGATTGAGAAGCGGCGGGCGTAGACGCTGAGACGGATAGTGTTGTTTATCAGCACAAACGATATCAGTAGCAATGCCGCCGCCACGATGGTGAGAATCACAGCGAGCGAATTGACCGTAGCGTTGATGGAGCGCACCATATCGCCCTGCAGCTTTATCTCCCCCACCCCTTCGAGCTTGCGCAGCGGCGCAACAATTTTTTCAATCGAATCCATTGAAGCATATCTTGGCTTTACCGCCACCTCGAATTCGGGGAAGAAAGGATTGATACCGAGGAGAGCCGTTATACTGTCACCCTCCTCCGCCATGGTTGAATTCCATCTGCTGAGCACCTCATCGGCTGAGGAGTATCTCACCAGCGACACATACGGAGCGTTTTGCCACAGACTTTTCAAAGCTGCAGTCTGGCTTTCAGACGCATTTTCATCCATTATCACGACAAAACCTATGCGCGAACGGATATCTTCGCCGGCATTTCTGGCCGCGATACCCATCAGCGCAATCACGCCGAGGACAAGAAGCACAAGCGCAACACTCACTGTTGCAGTGAGTTGCGAACCGAGTATCGGCAACGATTTTCTTTTACTATTCTTCATGCAAGTTGCAAAGATACAACATTAAAACCCGCTTGTCAAGAGTTTAGCCCCAAATTTCAAAATTCATTTTTCCTCCTTCGTGTGTGAGGAGGGGATATCGCGCCCACATCATCCACCGGGCGCTCAGGCGTCTCCGACGTCCTCCTCCGATGAATCATCCGCCGTGTGACGGATTAGAGGTCATAAACCATATTGAGCCAAATGCCCGGCACTTTCACGCGGACTCTCCTTGATTGTGCCGATTATCAGCTCAACATCACACTCATCAATCTCGCCCAGATAATTCCATTCGTTGAATTTATGAGGATATGCCCTCTTTAGCTGGACACAATCGACAAAAGAATCATATCGCAGGAAAGGATACTTAGATTACTTTATGGGCATGTGGTACATCTTAATGTAACCGGGTAGATTCTTATTGATTTGCGAGTTGATTATAACGCCACCGTATGCCACTCCTTCAGAATCAAAACCAAGTACGACAAAATATTTGTCTCTTGAAGCATCACCGGGCTTTGGCTTGATGCCGTTTGTCTCGGTCATCGTGATTTCATAGACATCGCCGATTTTAACCGTTCGGGCTGCTAACTGAGAAAGCCCATCCTCATCGAGAGCATCTGAAATTTTTATCATCTGAGTGCTGCTTCTATTTGCATCTGCTCTTCAATGTACTCCAACATGGCCTCATCGGCATTCATAACCTTTGCCATTGATATTGGAGAAATCACATTTGTGCCATTTACACGCCTGTTAGCCTCATCCCAGGCCGCGTCATGAGATTTTCTCATGAGCTGTCCGAAAGTCATGGATTCATGCTCTGTGATGGACCGATCCAACACATCAATCTCCGACCTTGAAAGAAAATCCACATTAGCATCTCTCCTGGGCAGAAGCACATTTGGCGCATCTTCGCCTGCAAACTTAACCACTTTCGACAGTTCTTCAGAAAGCTTCATACGCGAATGACCCAATTCCTTCACCGCAACATAGAGATGTGTGGGAACAGGACCATATTTCAAAGCGCAAAACTCATCGGGCACGATACCGCTACCCCATTTTGCAAGATGTTCCATCTCAGCAAAATAGATAATTTTGAATACGTGGTAGAAATCAACTCCACCAGTCTTGCAAAGGATATACAGAACCAACTCTGTGAGTTTTTTGCTATCAAATTTTGTCATTGGCGCTTGTCCTTTCCTAATCTAACGCATGAATTTTTCTGCGGTTTAATTCTTTCTGCAAATATACAAAAGAATTTGGAATAGCGGCCAAGTTGTCGTATATTTGTACTTTATTACCTCCAAAGTCATGAAAAAACCTATTATGCTGATTGCGGCAATTGCCGCCGCTACCTGCTCCATCTGCGCAGGCAACGTACTTCATTACAACCGCCCCGCCACCTTCTTTGAGGAGGCTTTTGTTATTGGCAACGGCAATATCGGAGCCATTGTGTATGGCAACCAGAATGGAGAACGGCTGTCGCTCAACGACATAACCCTCTGGACCGGTGAGCCGGAAAGCGGTGTCACCACTCCGGATGCCTTCAAGGCTATCCCCGAGATACGCGCCGCCCTGGCTCGCGAAGACTATCGCGCCGCTGACTCCCTGCAGCTTAAGGTGCAGGGGCACTACACCGATAACTATCAGCCGCTCGGCACCCTGAAGATTGACTATATGAACCGGCCTGTGAAACTTCCGGCCGACTACCGCCGCCAGCTTGATATTGACAATTCGCTCGCATCGGCAAGCTACACCGCAAACGGCTACAAGGTAAATACCGAGTATTTCGCATCCGCGCCCGATTCTGTTATTGCAATACGCCTCACCACCGCCGACCCCGCCGGCATCAACGCCGTGATATCTCTCGACAGCAAACTGCCCCATTCGGTGGTTGCAAAAGGCGATGAACTTGTGAGCACCGGCTACGCTGCCTACGCCTCGCTGCCGGGCTACTACAACAGCAACGGCAAAGAAAAACACTCATACGACCCTGACCGCGGCACCCGCTTCCGCACCATCGTCAAGGCAATTCCCACCGGCGGCTCCGTGAAAGCTACCGAATCGGGACAGTTGAAAGCCGAAGGAGTGAGACAGCTCACGCTGATTCTCACAAACGCCACCAGCTTCAACGGCTTTGACAAAAACCCCGCCACACAGGGCAAAGACTACAAAACCCTTGCACAAAACCGCATAAAAGCTGCCGCCGCCCTCGGATATGACGCACTGAAGCAGCGGCATATCGCTGACTACAAGCGACTTTTCGACAGAGTGAGCCTCAACCTCGGCACAACCGACCCCGCCATTGCCGCCCTTCCAACCGACGAGCAGCTGCTGATTTACACCGACAGCGCCGGTGTGAACCCCGATCTGGAAGAGCTCTTTTTCCAATATGGCCGCTATCTTCTCATATCAAGCAGCCGCACAAACGGAGTGCCCGCAAACCTGCAGGGACTCTGGAACGAATCGCTGCTGCCGCCGTGGAGCTCAAACTACACAACCAATATCAACCTTGAGGAGAATTATTGGCCTGCCGAGGTGACAAACCTCAGCGAGCTCACAGCTCCCCTTATCTCGTTTATCTCCAATCTGTCGACCGAAAATGCGGGTCAGGCAACAGCCCGGAGCTACTACGGCGTTGACAACGGCGGATGGGCGCTCGGACAGAATTCCGACATATGGGCCACCACAAATCCGGTGGGTCTCAACGTGGGACACCCCTGCTGGGCAAACTGGACCATGGGTGGCGCATGGCTGGCAACACACCTCTGGGACCACTACCTCTTCACCGGCAACAAGGAGGAACTGAAAGAGATGTATCCCGCACTCAAAGGCGCAGCGCTTTTCTGCCTCGACTGGCTGATTGAGCGCAACGGCGAGTTGATAACATCGCCCGGCACATCTCCCGAAAACATCTACATAGCCCCCGACGGCTACAGAGGGGCCACCCTGTACGGCGCCACAGCCGACCTGGCGATGGTGCGCCAATGCCTCGCCGACACCCGCGACGCTGCCAAGACCCTCGGCGTAGACAAAGAGCTCCGCGCACGCATAGACCGCACTCTCAAAAAGCTGCACCCCTATCAGGTTGGAGCTAAAGGCAATCTCCAGGAGTGGTTCCACGACTGGGAGGATGCCGAGCCGACCCACCGCCATCAGAGCCACCTATTCGGCATATACCCCGGCCGACACATCACCCCCGCATCCGACCCCAAGCTCGCTCAGGCCGCCGAGCGCACCCTCGAAATCAAGGGTGACAAGACAACCGGATGGAGCACCGGATGGCGCATCAGCCTATTCGCGCGCTTGCTCGATGCCGACAGAGCCTACAAAACATACCGCACACTCCTTAAATATGTGAGCCCCGACGGCTACAGAGGAGAAGATGCCCGCAGAGGTGGCGGCACATACCCCAACCTGCTCGGCGCCCACTCCCCTTTCCAGATCGACTCTAACTTCGGAGGCACCGCCGGAGTTGCCGAGATGCTGCTGCAGTCCACCCCCACAACCGTAACCCTGCTCCCCGCGCTGCCTCAGCAGTGGGCCCAAGGCAGTATCAAAGGACTGCGCGCACGCGGCGGCATAGAGGTGGACATCGACTGGGCTGACGGTAAAGTGACCCAAGCTACTCTCACATCTGAAAAAGGAGCCACCACAACAGTTGGCTACAACGGCAAAAAACGCAGAGTCACCATACCCGCCGGCGGCAGCATAACCCTCAGATAACAACCCACCGGCATGCACTACTTCATTTGCGCAGGCGAACCCTCAGGCGACCTCCATGCAAGCAGGCTCATGGCAGAGCTGGCACGCATGGATGCCGATGCCCGGTTCACATACCTCGGCGGAGACATGATGAAGGCTGTGGCCGGATGCGAGCCGCAAATCCACTACAGCCGCATGGCATTCATGGGGTTCAGCGAAGTGCTGCGCAATCTGCGCACAATCTCCGCCAACCTCCGCACCGCCAAAACGGCTCTCGCCTCATCAGGAGCCGACTGCTTCATAGCTGTCGACTATCCAAGCTTCAACCTGAAGCTGGCAAAAGAAGCGAGCGCCCTCGGAATACCGGTTTACTGGTATATATCGCCGAAAGTATGGGCCTGGAAGGAATATCGCGTAAAGGCGCTGCGCAAGTATGTCAGCAAAATGCTCTGCATACTGCCATTTGAGGTGGAATTCTATCGCCGCCACGGCATGGAGGCTGTGTATGTAGGCAATCCGAGCCTTGAGGAGGTAGATGCAAAGCTTGCTGAAACGCCCGGTAAAGATCAGTTTTGCGCCGACAATTCACTTGACTCCGGCAAACCGCTCCTCGCCCTTGTGCCGGGCAGCCGCAGAGGGGAGATACGCAACAATCTGCCGATAATGGCCGAGGTGGCGCGCCGCCACCCTGAATTGCAGCCGGTTATCGCCGGAGCTCCCGGCAGAAGCGATGCCGACTACGGCTGTGCGGCTGACATACCGGTTGTCTACGGCTCCACTTTCGCACTGATGGCAGTGTCCGAAGCAGCTCTTGTGACATCCGGCACAGCAACCCTCGAATGCGCGCTCATCGGCACGCCTCAGGTTGTATGCTACCGAGCCAACGGCTCACGCCTCAGCTACAACCTTATGAAAATGGTGCTCCACATACCTTTTGTGTCGCTGCCAAACCTCATCGCCAACAAGCGCGTCATCGCCGAGATGCTGGTGCACCTCTGCACCGCCGATGCCGTGGATGCGGAGCTGACATCGATATTGCCAGGCCACAGCGAGCGCGCCGCGATGCTTGACGGCTACAAGGATATGCGGGCACGCCTTGGCGCCCACGGAGCATCTCAACGAGCCGCCTTAACCATTATAAAAGACTTGAAATCATGATTATACCCTCATTCATTCTCCCTCCGCTACCATCCGACGGCCCTGTGAAGGTGCTTTTTGTGTGCCTTGGCAATATCTGCCGCAGCCCGGCCGCCGAGGGGGTGATGAAAGAGATTGTGGACAGTCAGGGCAACCCCGCCCGATGGGTTATCGATTCCGCCGGGACAGGCAACTACCACATAGGCGACCTGCCTGACCCGCGCATGAGAGCACACGCGCGCCGCCGGGGACTGAATCTTACCCACAGATGCAGGCAAGTGTGCCTTTCCGACTTCGACGACTTTGACATCATTGTGCCGATGGACGCGTCTAACGAGCGTAATCTAAGAGCCTTGGCTCCGTCACCGCAAGCTGAGGCCAAGATAGTGCCTATGGCTCGCTTTTTCACCCTCGCCACCCGCTACGACCATGTGCCTGACCCCTATTACGAAGGCGCCGAAGGCTTCGAGCTGGTGCTGGACCTGCTGCAGGACGGCTGTCAGAACCTGTTTGACACCGTTGAGCAAACATTTACCCACTGAAAAGCGTTTTATTACCAATTGAGAAAAAATCTTTGCCGGTCCTACACCTTTATTATATATAAGGAGACTCAGAACCGTTTTGACTGGCACGGTTTTTGCTAACATTAATTCTAAAACTATTAATTAAACAGATATGGAAAAAATTCAACCCGGAAAATATGTAGAGCTGGGCTACGACCTTTATGAAGTGACCCCGCAGGGCGAGAAACTCGTCCACCAGACCGACGCCGAAGACCCCGAAAAGATTGTCTTCGGTGTGACCCGCGGCATGATTCGCCCCCTCGAAGTGGCCATCGACGGCCTTGAGGCCGGTCAGGAATTTGATGTTGCCGTGAAAGCCGAAGAGGCTTTCGGTCCCCGCGACCCCGAGCAGGTTGTAACCCTTGAGAAAGACATCTTTGAGGTGGAGGGCAAATTCGACTCCGACACCATCAAACCCGGTGCGGTGCTTCCGATGATGACCGCCGACGGCTACCGCATCAACGGTGTTGTGGAGGAGGTTACCGACACTCACGTGAAAATGGACTTCAACCACCCCCTCGCAGGCAAGGATGTGCGCTTCAAAGGCAAAATCATCACCGTGCGCGACGCTACCCCCGAGGAGCTTCAGCCCGCCCACGGCTGCGGTTGCGGATGCGACCACGACTCCTGCGGCGATGACTGCGGCTGCGGCGACCATGACCACGACTCCTGCGGTTGCGGCTGTCATTAAGAACTTTACACATTTTCAACCCCATTCAGGGCTGCGCCTTAACAAGCGTAGCCCTTTTTTTGCTTTATTTACGTAGCGGAGTATTGTGGTGTCAATCCCCGCTTTGTAATTTTGCACACCAATTACACACTCTTTACACACATTACCGAATGAAAAGATTTCTACTTGCAATCTGCATCAGCATCATCTGCGCAGGAGCCGCAAAAGCCGACAAATACACAATCAAGCGCGAGGCTCTGCCCGAAAGCGCCCGCGAGATGCTCAACGAGCACTTTCCAAAAGCCAAGGTAAGCATGATCAAGGTTGACCGTCACCTGCTGAAAAAGACCGACTACGATGTAAAACTGACAAACGGCACCAAAATCGAATTCAGCAACGCCGGCAAATGGACTTCGGTGGACTGCGGCAAAAAAGAGGTTCCCTCAGCAATTGTGCCGCGCGCCATACGCAACTATGTATCCAAGAACTACGCCGACGCCACTATCGTAAAGATAAAAAAGAAAACAACCGCCTACGAGCTCACCCTCTCAGGCGGCCACCTGCTCACTTTCTCCCTGCTCGGCACCTTCAAAAGCGAAGTTTTGCCCGATTGATGCCCGATTGGCAAATTTAATGGCACGCTATTGCTGCTTATTCCACTGAATTTCGTATTTTTGTCACAGACATTCAATTTACTCACGCAAACACCTTAATCAACATGAACAAATCCAAAGTCAGACACATTCTTTGTGCATCAGTTGCAGCTGTGGCGGCTATAACCCCATTTGCTGCGGCAGCCCAGCAAGTACACACCGAAAGCTGGGGTAACGGCGTTGAACGCGCCCTCGTTTACCGCCCCGGTGACTACGACTCAAAGTTCTACCGCATACCCGCTATCGTGACAGCAAAGGATGGCTCTCTTGTGACTGTCGCCGACAAACGAATAGAGCATAACGGTGACCTCCCTGCAAAAATCGACGTAGTGAGCCGCCGCAGCACAGACGGCGGAAAGACATGGAGCGACTATGTGACTGTCGCACGCCACGATGAGGTTGGCGGTTGCGGCGACCCCGCCCTGGTTGTCGACCAGAAGTCTGGCGACATCCTCGCCATTTTCAGCCACGGCAATGGCCTGTGGCAGAAAGAGCCCGCTCATATCAGCGTTGCACGCAGCACCGACAACGGCAAGACATGGGGCAAGATGGTTGACATCAACCCCCAGATTCTCACTACCGACCCCAAAGGCAAGCAGCCCATCAAATGCACCAGCGCCTTCGCATCATCAGGCCGCGCCACTCAGCTTGCCAATGGCCGCATAATGTTCCCCCTCGTTGTGAGAGAGGATGGCGTAAAGCAATTCAAAGTCTACGCCATTTACACCGACGACGCCGGCAAAACATGGAAGGTATCCAAGAACCCCGCCACCTGCGACGGCGACGAGAGCAAGGCTGTGCAGCTCGCCGACGGCACTGTGATCATGAGCATCCGCAACCGCTTCGGCTCACTGCGCAAATTCTCCTTCTCAAAGGACAACGGCGAGACATGGAGCGAGCCTGTGCCTGTTGAAGGTCTTCCCGACCCCCGTTGCAACGGCGACATCATCACCTACAACCACAATGGTGAGGAGCTGCTGCTGCAGTCACTCCCCGGCGACCCCAAAGGACGCAACAACGTTGCCATCTATGTCAGCAAGGATGGAGGCAAAACATGGCCCATCAAGAAAACAGTAGTGACAATACCCAGCGCTTACTCATCTATGACAGTTCTCCCCGACGGCAGCATCGGCATCCTCACCGAGGAGAGCGCCAACAACCACTACAGCTACGACATCTGGTTTACAAAACTGCCCATTGACGTTGTTCTCGCGGGCGACAAGAAGTAATATCTACTAACCTTCATAACCATGGTAAACAGATTTATACTTAACGAAGTTTCATACTTCGGACCCGGCGCGCGCAAAGAACTGCCTGAAGTTGTGCAACGCCTCGGCAAAAAGAAAGCGCTCGTTGTCACCGACAAAGGCCTCATTCAATTCGGAGTGGCCAAGATGGTTACCGATGTACTTGACCAGGCCGGCATCGCTTACGACATTTTCAGCGACGTGAAGCCAAACCCCACCGTGTCAAACGTTCAGGCAGGCATTGAGAGCTTCAAGAATTCCGGTGCCGACTTCATCATAGCAATCGGCGGCGGCTCCGCCATGGACACAGCAAAGGGTATCGGCATTGTTATAAACAATCCCGAGTTTGCCGACATTGTGTCGCTCGAGGGCTGCGCACCAACCAAGCACAAGAGTGTGCCCATCGTCGCCCTGCCGACAACTGCCGGCACAGCGGCCGAAACCACCATCAACTATGTGATTATCGACGAGACCAAGCATAAAAAAATGGTGTGTGTCGACCCCAACGACATCCCGGCGGTAGCCATCATCGATGCCGAACTGATGTATTCCCTGCCCAAAGGGCTGACAGCCGCCACCGGCATGGATGCACTCACTCACGCCATCGAAGGCTACATCACCAAAGGAGCTTGGGAAATGTCCGATATGTTTGAGATAGAAGCGGTGCGCATGATCGCCAGATATCTGCCGACCGCCGTATTCGAGCCGACAAATCCGGAAGGCAGAAACGGTATGGCTGTTGCCCAGTACATCGCCGGCATGGCTTTCTCCAACGTAGGTCTCGGACTTGTCCACGGCATGGCTCACCCCATGGGCTCGCTGTTTGATGTCCCCCACGGCGTGGCAAACGCGCTGCTGCTACCCACCATAATGGAATTCAATATGCCCGAATGTCTCGAAAAATATCCCAGGATAGCCGAGGCAATGGGTGTGGACACCACTGGTATGAGCCGCAAGGAGGCCGCCCAGGCCGCTGTCGAGGCTGTCAAAGCTCTCGCAATCAAGGTGGGCATTCCGCAGCACCTCTCGGAGCTCGGCATCACCGAAGCTGATATCCCCGCCCTCGCGGAGCAGGCTCTCAGCGATGTGTGCACCCCCGGAAATCCCCGTGAGGTAACCCTCGAAGACATCATCACCCTATATAAAAAGGTGCTCTAACCTTTTTGTCTCCCTAAATCACATCCCCCGGAGATTGCGGAATGTTAAATTCCGCGATTTTCAAGGGGATGTGCTCTTTTTATCTTTATTTTTGCATGAATATCCAGTTTTTTATGTAACTTTGCAGCACTTTAATCACGGATTTTTATCTGCACAACTATAAATACATTAAGCAATCACACAAATGAACGCGGATAATATTACTGTCGCTTTTGCCGAACCGCAGCATTCGGTTCATGCAGAGCGGATCTGCAACCTCATCTATGAGTCGGCGCTCCAACGTGGAACAGGCATCGCCCGCCGCTCTCCCGACTACATCTCCGCCAAAATCAACGGAGGCAAAGCCGTTGTGGCTCTTGACGGAGATAAACTCATCGGTTTCAGCTACATAGAATGCTGGGGACACGGCGACTTTGTTGCCACCTCCGGACTGATTGTCGACCCCGAATACCGCCACATGGGACTCGCCGCAAGGATAAAAGAGAAAACCTTCGAGCTCGCCCGACTGCGGTTTCCCTTTGCTAAGATTTTCAGCATCACAACCTCGCTGCCGGTAATGAAGCTCAACAGCCGTATGGGCTACAGACCCGTAACTTTCTCCGAGCTAACCGACGACGAGGAATTCTGGCAGGGCTGCAAAGGCTGCGTCAACTTCGACATTCTGCAGCGCAACAACCGCCGTATGTGCCTCTGCACAGGCATGCTCTTCGACCCCGCTGTGCCACTCCCCGCACAGTCCACCGCCACTCCTTACAAAATGCTCATCAAAAGCAAAATTTCAAAACTCCTGCATCTGAAAAAATAAATAACACTATTGAATATGGAAAGCAAAAAGAAAGTGCTCCTCGCGTTCAGCGGAGGCCTCGATACATCTTTCGCAGTAAAATACCTCAGCGAAGACCTCGGCTACGAAGTTCACACCGCTATTGCAAACACAGGCGGTTTCTCTGACGAAGAACTCGAAATCATAGCCGACAAAGCTAAACGACTCGGCGCAGCAAGCCATGCCAACCTTGATGTCACAGGCGACTACTACAACAAGAGCATCCGCTACATGATTGCTGGAAATGTGCTCCGCAACGGCACATACCCCATCAGCGTTTCTTCCGAACGCATATTCCAGGCTCTCGCAATCATTGACTATGCCAAGAAAATCGGTGCCGACGCGGTTGCCCACGGCTCTACAGGCGCAGGCAACGACCAGGTGCGCTTCGACCTCACTTTCCAGATTCTCGCACCGGAAATAGAAATTATAACTCCTACCCGCGACATGACACTCACACGCGAGTATGAGATAAACTACCTCAAGGAGCACGGCTATGAGGCCGACTTCAAGAAAATGGAATACTCCATCAACAAAGGCCTCTGGGGCACAAGCATCGGCGGCAAGGAAACCCTCAAATCCGAGCAGACCCTCCCTGAAAGCGCATACCCCAGCCAAATAACAGCCACCGAGCCCGAAACTCTCAAGCTCACATTCACCGAAGGCGAGATCACAGCTGTGAACGGCAAGGAATTCTCCGACCGCATCGCTGCCATCCGCGCCGTTGAGGAAGCCGGCGCAAAGTTCGGCATCGGCCGCGATATGCACATCGGCGACACCATCATCGGCATCAAGGGTCGTGTTGGCTTCGAGGCTGCAGGCCCGATTCTCATCATCGCCGCCCACAAGATGCTCGAGAAGCACACCCTCACCAAATGGCAGCAGTACTGGAAAGATCAGATCGGTACATGGTACGGCATGTTCCTGCATGAGGCTCAGTACCTCGAGCCGGTGATGCGCGACATGGAGGCTATGCTCGAATCATCACAGCGCAATGTCACAGGCACCGTGGAAATCCAACTCCGCCCCTACACATACACCCTGGTTGGCGTTGACACCCCCTTCGACCTCATGAAAACAGACTTCGGCGAATATGGCGAAGTCAACAAAGCATGGTCTGCCGACGACGTGAAAGGCTTCACCAAGATTCTCGGCAACCAGATGAAGATATACCACAACGTACAGAAACGCAACGGCAAGTCAGAATGAAAGCAGGTATTATCGGTGGAGCGGGCTACACCGCCGGCGAGCTTATAAGGCTGCTGCTCAACCATCCGGAAGTGGAGATCGGATTCGTCCATTCAACAAGCAATGCCGGAAATCCTATCACCTCCGTGCACGAAGGCTTGATCGGGGAAACCGACCTGCGCTTCAGCGCAGACCATCCGCTCGATTCAGTGGATATTCTTTTCCTCTGCTCCGGCCACGGCAAGAGCACCGCTTTCTGGGCTGAGAACACCCGTCCGCAAGGGCTTAAAGTCATCGACCTCGCGCAAGACTTCCGCGATGAGTCAAACGGCTACGTCTACGGTCTGCCGGAAGTAAACCGCGGACGCATCGCCGGGGCTGACCTTGTGGCAAACCCCGGATGCTTCGCCACCGCAATACAGCTTGCGCTTATTCCGCTCGCCGCAGCCGGACAGCTGACAGGAGATGTGCAGATAACCGGCATAACAGGCTCAACAGGAGCAGGGGTGAAACCCGGCGCCACAACCCACTTCAGCTGGCGCAGCGACAATATGTCGGTCTACAAAGCCTTCTCGCATCAGCATCTGCTTGAGATAAACCGCACCCTGTCATCACTGCAGCCATCTCCGGGCCCGGTTCTCAACTTTGTGCCGATGCGCGGCAACTTTGCCCGGGGCATCTTCATCGCCGCATGGCTGAAATCCGACCTCTCTGCCGATCAGGCACGCACCCTGTACGCCGACTACTACGCCAACGAGCCGTTCACCCATCTCGCACCCGCAGCTGTAGACCTCAAGCAGGCGGTCAACACCAACAAAGCCATTCTGGGCATTGAGAAGCAGGGCGATAACCTGCTCATCACCGCCGCTATCGACAACCTGCTCAAAGGCGCAAGCGGCCAGGCTGTCCAGAACATGAACATAATGTGCGGATTCAACGAGCGCGCAGGCCTCAACCTCAAACCATCCGCATTCTAACATCTACTCAAAATGACCCTTTTCGACGTTTACTCCTTATATAATATAGAGCCTGTTTACGGCAAAGGCTCCCATGTGTTCACCGCCGACGGCACTGAATTCCTTGACCTCTACGGTGGCCACGCCGTCATATCGATAGGACACGCACACCCGCGCTATGTCAAGGCGGTGGCCGATCAGGTGGCTAAGCTCGGATTCTACTCCAACTCTGTCGAAAATTCGCTGCAGACACTCCTTGCCGAAAAACTCGGACAGTTAACCGGCTACAACGACTACCAGCTGTTTCTCTGCAACTCCGGTGCCGAGGCTAACGAAAATGCGATAAAACTCGCCAGCTTCACCACCGGTCGCAAAAAGCTCCTCGCTTTCTCAAAAGCCTTCCATGGCAGAACAAGCGGTGCCGTCGCTGCAACCGACAATCCCCGGATTGTATCTCCGTTCAACGAAACCCCCAACGTTGAATTCGCCCCACTCGGCGACATAGCGGCTGTTGAGGCAAAGCTTGAAAAGGGAGACTTCTGCGCTGTGATCATCGAAGGAATCCAGGGTGTGTCGGGCATCCACGAACCGGGCGACGAGTTCCTGCGTCAGCTGCGTGAAATCACTAAAAAATACGGTGTGATGCTGATTCTTGACGAGATACAGAGCGGCACCGGACGCACCGGCAAATATTTCGCCCACCAGCACAGCGGCATCAAACCCGACATCATAACTATGGCAAAAGGCATTGCCAACGGCTTTCCGATGGGCGCAGTCCTCATTGCCCCGGACATCAAGCCCGCCAAAGGAATGCTCGGCACCACTTTCGGCGGAAACCACCTCGCTTGCGCAGCCGCAATTGCCGTAGCGGATGTGATGACCGATGAAAAGCTCATTGACAACGCCGCCGAAATCGGCTCATACCTCATCGACGGGCTCAAAAAAATTCCCGCCATAAAAGAGGTGCGCGGAAAAGGGCTGATGATTGGGGTGGAAATAGAAGGTGAGGCCGCAGAGCTTCGCAAAAAACTACTGTTTGACCACCGTATTTTCACCGGCGGCGCAGGCGCCCACACAGTACGTCTACTCCCCGCTCTCTGCCTGTCGCGCGAGCAGGCCGACCATTTCCTTAAAGAATTCAAAGCCGCATTACAATGAAAAAATTCACTTCAGTAGCCGATATCGGCAATATTCAGCAGGCAGTGGCCGAGGCCCTAAAGGTCAAAGCCGACAGATTTGCATTCAAAGAGTTCGGCAAAGACAAAACCCTGCTCATGCTCTTCTTCAACTCAAGCCTCCGCACACGCCTCAGCACTCAGAAAGCTGCCATGAACTTAGGCATGAATGTTATGGTGCTTGATGTGAACCAGGGCGCTTGGAAGCTCGAAACCGAGCGCGGCGTGGTGATGGATGGCGACAAAGCCGAACACCTCCTTGAGGCAATCCCCGTGATGGCAAGCTATTGCGACCTCATCGGAGTGCGCTCTTTTGCCGGACTCGTCAACAAAGAGGATGACTATAACGAAAAAGTGCTCAGCCAGTTCATAAAATATTCCGGACGCCCCGTTTTCAGCATGGAGGCCGCTACCGGACACCCCCTGCAGGCTTTCGCCGACATAATCACCATTGAGGAGCACAAGACTAAACAGCGCCCTAAAGTGGTGCTCACATGGGCTCCTCACCCCAGAGCGCTGCCGCAGGCGGTGCCAAACTCCTTTGCTCAATGGAGCGTAGCCGCCGGTTACGACGTGGTGATAACACACCCCGAAGGCTATGAGCTCGCTCCCGAATTCACCGCCGGAGCCACTATCGAATACAATCAGGAGAAGGCTTTCGAGGGTGCCGACTTCATTTATGCCAAAAACTGGAGCGCGTTCGCCGACCCCAACTATGGCAAAATACTGAGCACCGACCGCAGCTGGACTGTCGATACAGCCAAAATGGCTCTTACCGACAACGCGTTCTTCATGCACTGCCTGCCTGTGCGCCGCAACATGATTGTTACCGACGATGTCATCGAGTCGCCCCGCAGCCTCGTTATCCCCGAAGCTGCTAACCGCGAAATCTCAGCCCAGACCGTAATCAAACGAATGCTGGAGGGCCTGAAATGATTACCGTGGTAAAAATCGGGGGCAATGTTGTTGACAATCCCGAGGCTCTGGGCCGCTTTGTCACTGATTTTGCCAAGCTTCCCGGCAAAAAGATACTCATTCACGGCGGAGGCAAGGAAGCGACTCGCCTCAGCGCGCGCCTCGGCATAGAGACAACTATGATTGACGGCCGCAGGGTCACCTCCCGCGAAACCCTCGATGTGGTGACGATGGTATATGCCGGCTTGGTGAACAAACGCATTGTCGCTGCTCTCCAGGCAGCCGGGTGCAACGCCATTGGCCTCTCGGGTGCGGATGCCGCTGTCATCACGGCCACAAAGCGCCCCGCCGCGCCGGTTGACTACGGCTTTGTCGGAGATATTGACCCCGCAAAGATAAATTCGTCCTTCATCGATACTCTCCTCAGCTCAGGCATTGTGCCGGTATTCTGCGCAATAACCCATGACGGCAACGGCTCTCTGCTCAACTGCAATGCCGACTCCGTGGCCTCTGCCGTGGCGATTGCCGCAAGCCGCATCGACACCGCCACACTGGTATTCTGCTTCGAAAAAAACGGTGTGCTGGCCGATGTCGACAACCCCGACTCCGTAATCCCCGCCATCAACCGCGCCAACTACTCCGCCCTCAGGGCTGACGGCACAGTCAGCAAGGGCATGATTCCGAAGATTGACAACGCCTTCGCAGCTATCGATGCCGGGGTGGATTCTGTAACAATCAAGCACTCCGACAACCTGCTCTCAAACTCCGGCACAACAATCACCGCATGACACAGTCTGCACTCAATCTCCTGTCCGATCTCATTGCAATACCGTCGCCCTCGCGCAGCGAAAGCGGCACAGCCGACTGCCTGCAGGCTTGGCTCGCCGGCAAGGGAATTGATGCGAGGCGCCACCTCAACAACGTCTGGGCGGTGGCTCCCGGATATAATCCTGCCAGAAAAACTCTCCTCCTCAACAGTCACCACGACACTGTCAAACCCGCCGCCGGATACACCCGCGACCCCTTTACACCAACGGTTGAGAACGGCCGTCTGTATGGCCTCGGCAGCAACGATGCCGGTGCCTCCGCAGTGTCGCTTGCCCATGTATTCTGCCACTTCTGCTCGACCCCTCTCCCCTTCAACCTCATCCTCGCTCTTACCGCCGAGGAAGAGGTGACAGGCGAAAACGGTATGCGCGCAATGCTGCCCCACCTTGAATCGCAGGGCTTCAAACCCACGATGGCTATTGTCGGCGAACCGACATCAATGCAGCCCGCCGTCGGAGAACGCGGACTGGTGGTGCTCGACTGCATAGCCCGCGGCGTTTCCGGCCATGCGGCTCGCGGCGAAGGCGTCAACGCCCTCTATGCCGCCATCGACGACATAAACACCCTCAGAGCCCTCAACTTCGACCGCTGCTCTCAGCTCCTCGGACCCATATCCGTGACAACAACCGTCATCAGCGCCGGCTCACAGCACAATGTTGTGCCTGACGAATGCCGTTTCACAGTGGATGTGCGCACAACCGACGCCTACACCAACGAGCAGACCGTCGACATTATCCGCAACGCAATATCATCCGAGGCCACTCCGCGCTCCACCCGCCTCAGGGCAAGCGCCATCGCGGCCGACCACGAACTTGTGACCGCCTGCACCGCACTCGGCCTCAAGCCATTCGTGTCACCCACCATGAGCGACATGGCCGTAATGAACTCATTCCCGACCCTTAAAATCGGCCCGGGAGAATCATCCCGCAGCCACTCTGCCGACGAATACATTGAGATTGACGAAATCCACCGCGGCATCAACACTTATATTGACATTATAAACAACCTGAAATGAAACTTTGGAGCAAAGGCTTCGAGCCTGACAAAATGATAGAGGAATTCACCGTGGGAAACGACCGCGAGCTCGACCTCAAACTCGCACGCTACGATGTGCAGGGTTCCATGGCACACATAAAGATGCTTCAGACCATCGGTCTGCTCTCCGCCGACGAACTCTCCACCCTTCTCGACGCGCTGACCGACATCGCAGCAATGATAGACCGGGGCGAATTCACTATCGAACCCGGCATCGAGGATGTGCACAGTCAGGTGGAATTCCTCCTCACCCAGCGTCTTGGCGACACCGGCAAGAAAATTCACAGCGGCCGCTCGCGCAACGACCAGGTGCTCGTGGACCTGAAGCTTTTCATGCGCGACGAACTCAAAACCACGGCAACATCAATACGCCACCTCTTCGACAGGCTCCAACACCTCAGCGAACAGCATAAGGACACCCTCATGCCCGGTTACACCCACCTGCAGATAGCCATGCCATCATCTTTCGGCCTGTGGTTCGGTGCTTACGCCGAATCGCTTGTCGACGATATGCAGATGCTCGCCGCGGCATACTCCATCGCAAACCAGAATCCCCTCGGCTCAGCAGCAGGCTACGGTTCCTCATTCCCCCTCAACCGCACCATGACAACCGAACTCCTCGGGTTCGAGACCATGCACTACAACGTTGTGGCCGCCCAGATGAGCCGCGGCAAAACCGAACGCGCCGCCGCAATGGCAATCTCTGCTGTAGCCTCAACCCTCGGCCGGTTCGCAATGGATGTGTGCATGTGGATGTGCCAGAACTTCGCCTTCATATCTTTCCCGGACGAACTCACCACCGGCTCAAGCATAATGCCACACAAAAAGAATCCCGACGTGTTTGAGATAATGCGCGGAAAATGCAACCGCCTCCAGTCTATACCTAACGAAATAGCCCTCCTCACAGCAAACCTGCCCCTCGGCTACAACCGCGACCTCCAGCTGCTGAAAGACATAATTTTCCCAGCCTTCGCCGAGCTCCGTTCATGCCTCGATATGTGCGACTTCATGCTCGCCCACATTTCCGTGAAGCAAAATATCCTCGACGACCCGAAGTACAACTATCTATTTACCGTGGAGGATGTCAACCGCCTTGCTCTCAACGGTATGCCTTTCCGCGAAGCTTACCGCACGGTCGGAATGCAGGTGCAGAACGGCGAATACACACCCACAAAGAGCGTCCACCACACCCACGAAGGCAGCATCGGCAACCTCTGCAACGACCGCATCGCCGCAAAAATGGATACCGTGATGGCCCGCCTGACCTGACCCCCCGCTGCAAATCCAACTATCCACATTAATTATAGAAGTTGTGGAAATATACAACTTTTATATCTCCAACTTGTTGTATAATTAAGCAACTTTGATTAACTTTGCGATATGGTACGTGAAATCATTGCTTATAAAGATTATTATCTTGACTTCATGGAGAAGTTGAGCGAAAAGGAGAAGATGAAGATTCTTCGTGCCTTATTGCTTTTCTCTGATACGGAAAGGGTGCCGTCTCACTTCATAAAGTACATAGAAGATGATATATACGAATTCCGGGTTAATTACGGCAACAATGAGTTCCGCATCTTCTTTATTTACGATGGAGAGAGATTGGTAATCCTGTTCAATGCTTTCCGTAAGAAAACACAGAAGACACCACGCAGCGAAATAATAAAGGCAAAACGACTAAGACAAGAGTATTATGAGGACAAAAATGCAGACATACAGTGTGAGTGATGAACTCAACCGTACTTTCGGCATTCCTGGCTCTGAAAGCCGAAAGGAGGCCGAGAATCAGGCTTGGGAGGAGTATAACGCGCAAATATTGCTTGATGCACGCAAGAAATCAGGTATGACACAGACAGAACTTGCCAAAAGAATAGGTACTGACAAAAGTTACATCTCCCGTGTTGAGAGGGGGATCACCATTCCCTCCATCTCAACATTTTACCGCATGATTTCGGCAATGGGACTGACATTGGAATTGCACTAAACCCGGCGTTTCACCCCTACAGACAAAGCCAGAAGCTATTGTTGGGAGCCTTCGTGGGTAATCAAGCCGGAGCCTTTAAATGGACGAGTCGTGTCCACTGCGAAACATTTACGGCAATTATATTGTTTTTGTAATACATTTGCAGTAACTTTGCAGTATACTCATTTTGACGATTAACTATGGACTTAGCTCTTAAACGAAATCAAAGCTTCCGCTTGCCTGTTGAACTCATTGACCGGCTGAAACTGTTGGCAAAAGGTCAAAACCGCAGCCTAAACAACTATGTGGAGACCCTTCTGCTCGACGCCGCCTATCATGAGCCCAACTCTGAAACTATCTCCGCGATGAGAGAGGCTCGCAGCGGCGCTTTACGGAATGCTCCCGCTCTTGACCTATCCTCCATTGAGGCAATGGAGAAATCCATGGGCATATGAAAAAACTAAAGCCAACGAGCAAGTATAAGAAAGACGATAACCGATTTCGCAACAATCTCGCTGAATATGTTTTATAACATATCACAAACCGTGGCCGACGCCGCGGTTTTTTATTAATTTTGTGCAATTTCCGGTGAATATGGCTCCGTCCGCATCCACCCTTGTCTTTTTACCTTAAATCACGTTTTCAATGGAAAATATCTTGTTTTGGATTGTACCCGCCGCCTCGCTTCTTGCGCTCGTGATGGCTTGGTACTTCTACCGGGGCATGATGCGCGAGAGCGAAGGCTCCGACACCATGCGAAAAATCGCATCTTACGTGCGTCAGGGTGCCATGTCATACCTGCGCCAGCAGTACAAAATCGTAGGGCTCGTGTTTCTCGGGCTGGTGATTCTGTTCGCCATAATGGCATATGGTTTCGGCCTGCAGAACAACTGGGTGCCCGTGGCATTCCTCACAGGCGGCTTCTTCAGCGGACTCGCCGGCTATCTCGGTATGAAAACAGCCACCTACGCCTCTGCCCGCACTGCAAATGCCGCCAGCAAAAGTCTCAACGCAGGTCTGCGAGTGGCTTTCCGCAGCGGTGCCGTGATGGGGCTCGTTGTTGTGGGCCTCGGTCTGCTCGATATCTCTTTCTGGTATCTCCTCCTCTCATGGCTTGAGCCGAATGAGGGTACCCATAAACTCACAATGATCACCACCACAATGCTCACATTCGGTATGGGTGCGTCAACCCAGGCTCTCTTTGCGAGGGTTGGCGGCGGCATTTACACCAAAGCCGCTGACGTTGGCGCCGACCTTGTTGGAAAAGTGGAAGCCGGAATACCCGAGGATGACCCACGCAACCCCGCTACCATCGCCGACAATGTGGGCGACAATGTGGGCGATGTGGCCGGCATGGGTGCCGACCTCTATGAGAGCTATTGCGGCTCAATACTCGCAACCGCCGCCCTCGGCGCAGCCGCAGGTGCAGGAGCGGTGACAACCCTCGGCACTGACGGCGCAATCGCACTGCAGGTCAAGGCGGTGCTCGCCCCGATGCTCATTGCAGCTGTAGGCATCGTGCTTTCTATAATCGGCATTTTCGCCGTCAAGACAAAGGAAAACGCCTCCATCAAAAACCTCCTCAACTCACTTGCCACCGGCACCAACCTCAGCTCACTCCTCATCGTGGCCGCTACGTTCGGCATTCTCTACCTGCTCCAGATTCCAAACTGGGTGAACATCGCTTTCGCCGTTGTGATCGGTCTGCTCGTAGGCATAGTGATAGGACGCGCCACAGAGTATTACACCTCTCAGTCATACACACCCACAAAGAAACTTGCGGAGAGCGGACAGACAGGCCCCGCAACAGTCATCATCTCAGGTGTGGGACTCGGCATGATTTCCACAGCAATCCCCGTCATTGCCGTTGTTGCCGGCATCATTCTCTCCTACTGGCTCGCCGCAGGATTTGACTTCGCAAACATCTCATGGGGCCTCTACGGCATCGGCATCGCCGCTGTGGGTATGCTCTCTACACTCGGCATCACTCTCGCCACAGACGCTTACGGCCCCATTGCCGACAACGCCGGTGGCAACGCCGAAATGAGCGGTCTCGGAGAAGCAGTGCGCAAACGCACTGACGCCCTTGACTCGCTCGGCAACACCACAGCCGCAACCGGCAAAGGCTTCGCTATCGGCTCAGCGGCTCTCACCGGTCTTGCACTGCTTGCATCATACATTGAGGAGATCAGAATCGGACTCCACCGCATCGGCACAGAATTCATTCAGGTAGGCACCTCCCTCACCGACACAGAGGCTGTGAAAATACCCCTTGAATCCGCTACGTTCACCGACTTCATGATGGCCTACAACGTCAACCTCATGAACCCGATGGTGCTTGCCGGCATGTTTATCGGCGCTATGATGGCATTCCTGTTCTGCGGTCTCACAATGAACGCTGTGGGACGCGCCGCCGGCCACATGGTCGAGGAGGTGCGCCGCCAGTTCCGCACTATAAAAGGTATTCTCACCGGCGAGGCCGAGCCTGACTACGCCCGCTGCGTGCAGATTTCAACCAAAGGCGCACAGCGCGAGATGGTGTTCCCCTCACTCCTCGCAATCGCCGTGCCCATCGCCGTAGGCCTCATCTTCGGAGTGCCCGGAGTCATCGGCCTCCTCACCGGCGGCCTCAGCGCAGGGTTCGTGCTCGCCATATTCATGGCAAATGCCGGCGGTGCATGGGACAACGCCAAGAAATACATCGAAGAGGGCAACTTCGGCGGCAAAGGCAGCGAGGTGCATAAAGCCACTGTTGTCGGCGACACCGTAGGCGACCCCTTCAAGGACACATCCGGCCCGAGCCTCAACATCCTTATCAAGCTGATGTCCATGGTTGCCATAGTCATGGCCGGCCTGACTGTCAGCTGGAGCCTCTTCTGACCTCAGAATCCATCCAAAATCACATAGCGGGGTGGGCGCAATGCGCCCGCCCCGACTGTTTTTATTGCGTTATCTTGCCAATTTTGCGGCGGTTGAGATATTTTTGGCTAATTTTGTCGTTTAATATGGTATAACGGCAATCATCGCCGGTGTATCAACTCTAAAAACCACTAAGTTTATGGACACCATCAAGGTCAAGATAATCAACCGCTCGGGCAACGAACTGCCTCTGTATGAAACCCCTCACAGCGCCGGCATGGATGTGCGCGCCTGCCTTGACGAGCCTGTCACTCTCGGCCCCCTCGAAAGGGCTCTGATCCCCACAGGGCTGAGAATACAGCTGCCCATGGGCTACGAATGCCAGATGCGCCCGCGCAGCGGACTCGCTCTGAAAAAGGGGATATCGCTCGTCAACACTCCCGGCACCGTAGACGCTGACTACCGGGGCGAGATCGGAGCCATTGTCATCAACCTCTCGAATGAACCTTACACTATCACCAACGGCGAGCGGATATGCCAGATGGTCATAACCCGCCACTCCCACGTGGAGTGGGTGCCGGCAAAGGAGCTTGACGAGACTGTGCGCGGCGAGGGTGCGTTTGGCCACACCGGTGTTAATTGACCACTCATCACCACTTATCAGCCTATGAAATTTACCGCACACTTCCTCGCATTCGCATTCCTGCTGCTGGCTGCCGCCTGCTCGGGAACCCGCCGTGTGCCGGCGGCAACCGACCCGGCGAAGGCTGACTATGTGTATCTTGAGGCGGCGAAGGCCCGCGGCAATGATGCCGCCGACAGCTACTTCGAGCTGATGCGCCATGCTTATGAGGCCAATCCGCAGGACGACTATCTGGGGTTTGAGCACGGATACAACATGGTGCGTCTGTCGCGTGGCGACTCCACAGCGCTGGCCAACGGCTATGAACTGATGCGCAGGTACGTTGAAGCTAACCCCGAAGACTTCTACAACAATGTTGTTTTCGCTGCGATATCCGCCCAGATCGGGCAGGAGGAAAACGCCATTTCGGTATGGGGACGGCTGCATAACAACCATCCGGCACGCCCGGAGCTGACTGCCCGCTACGCCGAGGTGCTTGCAGGCAGCGGCGACAGCACATGCATGGCTCAGGCTCTCGGTCTGTACGATTCGCTGGAGGTGTCGCAGGGACCGAGCATGCAGCTCACCACTCGCAAAATACAGCTTCACTACATGGAGGCTGACACTGCCGCCATGCTTGCCGAAACGGTTCATCTGCTCGAAACAAGCCCGGAAAATCCGGATTACAATATTTTTGCCGGCGATATTTTTGCCCAGCTCAACCGCAAGGATGATGCGCTTGCATACTACAACAAGGCCATAGAGCTCGACCCTGCCAACGGACTCGCTTACTATTCGCGCGCTTCGTTCTACCGCGCTCAGGGCGACAGTGTTGCGTACGACCGCGACATTTTCAGGGCGCTCGAAGAGGAGAGCCTTGATGTGGAGCCGAAGGTGGAGATTCTGCGCGATTACACCGCCGGACTTTACAACGATTCGCTGCAGAGACCCCGAATTGATGCCATGTACACCCGGCTGATTGAGATACACCCCCACGAGGCTTCCATCCGCAATCTGTACCGCGACTATCTCATCGCCATCGAGGACTATGCCGCAGCTGCGGAGCAGAGCCAGTATTCCCTTGACATCAACCCCTCCGACGAGCGCCAGTGGCTCGCACTCACAAGCCTGTTCATGCGCAGCAACCAGTATGAGAAGTCGCTCGAAACAGCGCTGCGCGCGGAGCATTTCTACCCGGAAAACGCCACGCTATATCTCCTCGCAAGCGCAAACATGACGCAGATGGAGGATACTGACGGCGCCCTCGGACAGTTGAAAAAAGGTCTCGCGGTGGTGGACTCCACAGACTATGAGATGCGCTCGGAGCTGCTCACCGCCGTCGGCGACAACCTGTATGCCCGCGAGGAGCTCGACAGCGCCTTCTCTCTCTACAATCAGGCTCTCGAACTGTACCCCGACAACCTCACAGCCCTCAATAACTGCGCATACTATCTGGCCTGCGCCGACAGAGACCTTGACCGCGCGGAGGAGATGATTCTGAGAGTGGTGGCGGAGCGCCCGGAGGAGCCGACCTCGCTCGACACTTACGCTTGGGTGCTGTTCAAGAAAAAGGAGTATGCCAGAGCTCTGGAAGTGATTGACAATGCCATAAACCTCACAGCCGAGCCGAGCTCAGACCTCTTTGACCATGCCGGCGACATTGCCTTCATGAACCAGGATTTTGAACGGGCTGTGGCCGAATGGCGCAAGGCTCTCGCGCTCGATCCCGATAACAAGCTGATTGCCAAGAAGGTGAAGCACAAAACTTATTTCTCGAAATGAACTGCAAACTCTTTTCACGCCTGCTCATATCTCTGCTGATAGCTGTCACCGCCGTCGGCTGCCACTCTTCACGCAACGCAGCCAAGGCTCCCGCTCAGGAGCAGGCTGTGTGGCAGAGGGTCAAGGTACCGGTAAACCTGCGCATCGGCTCACCCGTCAACGCCTCTGTCAGCGCCACAGCAACCATGGTGCGCGATACGAGCATAAACATATCGGCCAGATTTCTCGGCATGGAAGTGTTTGTACTCCAGGCATCTGCCGACACGGTGCTGGTTGTTGACAAAATGCACAGGCAGTACATCAGCGAGAGCCTGCGCGGCATTCTCGCGAATATGCCCTTTGGTGTGGCCGATGTCCAGGACCTCATCACCGGAGTGCCGGTACAGCTGCCGCTGTCACTGCTTCCCAACGGCTACAGCTGCGACATCATGCAGACAGACAGCCTTTTGCAGTCTGTCACCGTCAACCGCTCGGGTGCTGACCCGGTGAAAATAACCTACGGCAAAGCCGTTGCCACGCCATACGGTTCCAAAGCCGCTTCCACCGCCGTTGAAGCGACTATCAAGGACAAGAAATACTCGCTCGACATTACATGGAACTGGGGCAAAGCCCGATGGAACAACGATGTTGAGACACGCCCGGTGAACCTATCCGGAGGCTATAAAAAAATCGATGTGGCCAAGGCGTCGGAAGTTCTGAAAATGTAAGCCGCCACCTAACCCCTCGGAAAAAGCAGATATTTGACTATGTGGAGATATATTTTACTGATTGTAATGAGCCTGAGCATCGCCTGCGCGGATGATGCCTTTGCAGCCAAGCCCAAGCAGAAGCGCGACGCAGCTAAAGTAAAGAAAGAGCAGCAGGCTACCCGAAAGGCCATTCAGGAAACATCAAAGAAAATATCAGCCAACACGCAGGAAACAAAAAAACAGCTCGCACGGCTCAATTCGCTCAACAGCGAAATCACCGCCAAAGGTCAGCAAATAAGCCATATACAGAGCGGAGTCGACTCTCTGGACCGCCATATATCAACCATCTCCGACTCTATCAGCTCGCTAAACAGCCACATGGAGGCGCTGCGCTCAAGCTATATAACCTCGCTGCGCAAAATGCAGGGCTCTTCCGGCTCTATCAGCACCCTATCCTTCATCTTCTCGGCCGAGTCATTCACCGATGCCTACCGGCGTGTGAGATATATGCAGCAGTTCAACCGCTGGCGCAAGCGCAAGGCCGAGGATATAAACAGCACCTCCGCACTGCTGCTGGAGCGCAAAAACGCGCTCGACACAGCACGACGCTCGCGCACAACCGCGCTTGCCCGCCTAAATGTAGCCCGCAAGGAACTCGAATCGACAAAAGCGGAAACCGACAAGGTGGTGGCAAACCTCAAAAGCGAGGGTGGCTCGCTGAAAGCTGTACTCAAAGAGAAGCAGGAGCAGGCCCGCCGCCTTGACCGCGAGCTTGACAAACTCATAGCCGAGGAGCAGGCTCGTATCGAACGCCAAAGAAAGGAGGAGGAGCGCAAGCGCCGTGAGGCTGAGAGAAAGGCAGCCGCCAAAGCGAACAAGAAATCACCCGCATCAGCCGCATCATCAACCACAGCCGAAGCCCCGAAACCGGCCGAAAAAACTACCGCTCCAACATCTGTTGCTGCCGCAGACAGAGCCCTCTCAGGGTCTTTCGAGGCAAACAAAGGCAAACTCCTGTTCCCCGTTTCAGGCAAGTACCGCATTGTCCGGGGATTCGGACGGCAGAAACACCCGCAGCTCGAGCATGTTGAAACCGACAATTCAGGCATCGACATAGAGGCTCTCAGCTCAAAAAGCGCCAGAGCGGTATTCGACGGAACCGTTTCCGCAACATTCCGTCAGCCCGGCTACGGCACCATTGTGATGATACGGCATGGCAACTATCTGACAATATATGCGAATCTCGATGGAATAAATGTGAAGAACGGCGACAAAGTGAAGGCCGGACAGACAATCGGCACCATCCTCACCGACCCCGATGAGGAAAACCGCACTATCCTGCACTTCGAGCTGCGCAAGGAACGCACTAAACTGAACCCCTCACTTTGGGTAAGATAGAGATGGACACCGAATTTGAACTCACTCCCGACCAGCGGCAACGCTACGCAAGGCAGCTCAACCTCCCAGGCTTCGGCGAGCAGGCGCAAAAGCGGCTTGCACTCAGCTCGGTCCTCGTTATCGGCGCAGGGGGCCTCGGCTCTCCGGCAGCACTATACCTCGCAGCAGCCGGGGTAGGACGCATCGGCCTCGCTGACGGTGACAGAGTTGACCTTTCCAATCTACAGCGGCAGATTATCCACACTACCCCGCGGGTAGGCGAGCTGAAAGCCCTCAGCGGAGCCAAGGCGCTATCCGATCTCAACCCCGATGTCGAGGTGATTGCCATTCCCGAGTTCATAACCGCGGATACCATCACCCCGCTTGTCCGCGGCTACGACTTTATTATCGACGCCACAGACAGCTTCACGGCAAAACGTCTGATAAACGACACTTGCGTAAGAAACGCCATACCCTTCAGCCACGGCGCGATATGGAGATACTTCGGCCACACAATGACTGTGCTGCCGGGCACACCCTGCTACTCATGCCTGTTTGATTCCGACCCTGAGCAGGATGAGGCAAGGGGGCCACTCGGAGTTGTGGCAGGTATCATCGGCACGTTGCAGGCAGCCGAAGCCATAAAGTATCTCACCGGGACAGGCTCTCTCCTCACCGGAAAGCTGCTGCGTTTCGACTGTCTGACAATGGATTTCACAAAGATTGATGTTCCGCTCAATCCCGGCTGCGCTAATTGTGACTTTCATTAATCCGGCTGTTCATACCGATATTTTTTGTAACTTCGCAATTGAAAATGGGTATTCTTGATGTCATATTCATAATTCTATTTGCCGGCGGTGCCGTGCTCGGCTATAAAAAGGGAGCTATCAAGCAGATAGCATCTTTCGCAGCCATTACCGCGGCCGTCATAGCCTGTCGCACATCGGGCGAGTGGGCTGCGCAGCTCGTGGTGCCTCTTCTGGGAGCCGATGACCCGGCAGCATCCTCAATGACCGTCTACTCGGCAAAAGTGCTCGGCTACGGCGCTCTGTTCGGAGTGGTGTGGCTCGGCGTATGGCTCATAGCCGGATTTCTCCGCAAAGCCACCCACGCCATCATGCTCGGCCCGCTCGACAGGGTTGCCGGCTCGGTATTTCTCATCCTAAAATGGTTTATGGTTGTGAGCCTCATGCTCAATCTATGGAAAATAATAGCCCCTGAGAGCCCGATTTTCTCATCAAGCAAAATTGCCGGCGGCGAACTGTTGAGAATGATCATGGAAATGACACCCTGGATTCTCGGCGCCCTCAAGGGCGTTGCAACCAATGCACCCCAAACTTTGTTCTAATCTCTGAATGATTACTCCGACAATGAACAGCAACAAAGATTCCGACAAGGATAAAGATAAAGACAAGGACAAGAAAAAGGATAACAGGCCGCAGGACGATGACATCATTGGTGAAGTCACCTCCGGAGAGTACAAGTACGGCTTCACGTCCGATATCCCCACCGAAATTCTCGAACATGGTCTGAACGAGGATGTGGTGAGATTCATATCCGCAAAAAAAGGCGAGCCGGAATGGCTCCTCGACTTCAGGCTTAAAGCCTACCGCCATTGGCTCACTCTGGAGATGCCCCGCTGGGCTCACCTCGACATCCCCGAAATCGATTACCAGGCCATCAGCTACTACGCCGCCCCTAAAACCAAAAGCGACGCGCCCAAGAGCCTCGACGAGGTGGATCCGCAGCTGATTGACACCTTCAACAAACTCGGCATTCCGCTCGAGGAGCAGAAAGCGCTCTCCGGCATGGCGGTGGACGCTGTCATGGACTCCGTGAGCGTAAAAACCACCCACCGCGAGAAACTTGCCGAGATGGGGGTGATTTTCTGCTCTATCTCCGAGGCGGTCAAGGACTATCCCGATCTGGTGAAGCGCTACCTCGGCAGCGTGGTGAGCTACCGCGACAACTTCTTTGCCGCGCTCAACTCCGCTGTCTTTTCCGACGGCTCATTCGTCTACATTCCCAAAGGAGTCAGATGCCCGATGGAACTGTCTACATACTTCCGAATCAACGCCGGGGGCACCGGCCAGTTCGAGCGCACTCTCATTGTGGCCGATGACGACGCTTACGTCAGCTACCTCGAGGGCTGCACAGCCCCGATGCGCGATGAAAACCAGCTCCATGCCGCAATCGTGGAGATTATTGTCGAGGAGCGCGCCGAAGTGAAATACTCCACCGTACAGAACTGGTATGCCGGAGACAAACAAGGTCGCGGAGGTATCTACAACTTCGTCACCAAGCGAGGCCTCTGCCGAGGACACCGCTCCAAGCTATCATGGACCCAGGTGGAAACCGGCTCGGCCATAACATGGAAATACCCCAGCTGCATTCTCGCAGGCGACGAAAGCGTCGGCGAATTCTATTCGGTGGCTGTGACAAACAACTACCAGCAGGCCGACACCGGCACAAAAATGATTCACACCGGCAAAAACACCCGCAGCACTATCGTGAGCAAAGGCATATCGGCCGGACACAGCCAGAACTCATACCGCGGACTCGTCAAGATAGCGCCCAAAGCCGACGGCTGCCGAAACTACACACAGTGCGACAGCCTCCTCCTCAGCTCCACTTGCGGCGCCCATACATTCCCTTACATAGATGTGCTCAACGACTCCGCTGTGGTGGAACACGAGGCTACAACCTCCAAAATCAGCGAGGACCAGATATTCTACTGCAACCAGCGCGGCATTCCCACCGAAGAGGCTGTAGGACTGATTGTCAACGGCTATGCCCGCGAGGTGATGAACAAACTACCCATGGAATTTGCCGTGGAGGCTCAGAAACTGCTGCAGATAACCCTTGAAGGCAGCGTAGGTTAATTATTCACATCAAAAATTATCGAAATGAAAGAAGATATATTGCTTAAAGTCACTGACCTCAAGGCTTCTGTTGAAGGTAAAGAGATTCTGAAAGGGGTTAACCTCACCGTACGCCCCGGCGAAGTCCATGCAATCATGGGACCCAACGGCTCCGGAAAAAGCACATTCAGCGAAGTGCTCGCCGGAAACCCGGCTTTCACTGTCAACGGCGGCCATGTCGACTTCCACGGCGTGGACCTTCTATCCCTCTCCCCCGAGGACAGAGCTCACGAGGGGCTGTTCCTCTCATTCCAGTATCCGGTGGAGATTCCGGGGGTGTCTATGGTAAACTTCATGAGAGCCGCGCTGAACGCAAAACGCAAATATTTCAACGAACCGCCCATCAGCGCAACCGATTTTCTGAAGCTCATGCGCCAGAAACGCGAGATTGTGGAGCTGGACAACAAGCTCGCTTCTCGTTCGGTCAACGAGGGCTTCAGCGGCGGCGAGAAAAAGCGCAACGAGATTTTCCAGATGGCGATGCTCGAACCACGCCTCAGCATCCTTGACGAAACCGACTCCGGCCTCGACATCGACGCTCTGCGCATTGTCGCAGGCGGTGTGAACACCCTAAAGACTGCAAACAACGCCACTATTGTCATAACCCACTACCAGCGGCTGCTCGACTACATTAAGCCCGACTTTGTGCATGTGCTGTACAAGGGTCGGATTGTGCGCACCGGGGGCCCGGAGCTCGCCCTTGAGCTCGAAGAGCGCGGATATGACTGGATTAAAGAGGAGGTAGACAATTGACTATGAACAGCCTGAACCAATACATAGACCTGTTTGTCAGCAACCGTCCGGCTTTTGACGCCCACTCGCCGGAGGCTCTGAACAGGCTCCGTCAGCCGGCTCTCGAATCCCTGCTCGGCAAGTCGCTCCCCGAAAAAGGGGACGAAGGCTACGAAAAGACCTCGCTCAACGACATGTTTGCCCCGGATTTCGGCGTGAATGTCAACCGCGTGAACGTCACCGCCGACATAGCCGCCTCATTCCACTGCGACGTGCCAAACATGAGCACCCTATTGGGCGTATGCGTCAACGACACCTTCCATCCAGCCGCAGGACTCGAACAGAGGCTGCCTGAGGGCGTGGTGTTCACCTCTTTCGGCAAAGCCGCCGAAATGGTGCCACACATCCTCGAGGCATACTACGGAAGCCTAGCCACTCTCACCCGCCCCGAAGTGGCGCTCAACACCCTCCTTGCCCAGGATGGCGTGCTTATATACATACCCGACGGCGTGACCCTCGAAAAGCCGCTGCAGCTCGTCAACATTTTTGCCACACCCGCCCCGGTGATGGCTGTGAGGAGACTGCTGATTGTGCTCGGCCGCAACGCCTCAGCAACCCTGCTGGTATGCGACCACACCCAGAGCGCAGCCACCGACTGCCTCTCATCGCAGGTGGTCGAGATTGCACTCGGTGCCGGGGCTCGCTTCGACTACTACGACATAGAGGAATCCTCGCCGCTCACGCGCCGCGCATCATCACTCTTCGCCCGCCAGAGCAAGGACAGCAACCTGCTCATAAACGGCATGAGCCTCACCTGCGGCACAACCCGCAACGACTACTCAATTGACATCGACGGCTCCGGATGCGACACCACCCTCGCCGGTATGGCGATAGGCTCAGGCTCGATGCACGCCGACAACAGCAGCACCGTGCGCCATCTCGCGCCACACTGTGCAAGCCGCCAGTTGTTCAAATACGTGCTCGACGAGCAATCATCCGGCGCCTTCGAAGGCAGCATTCTTGTAACTCCCGAAGCTCCGTTCACCGAAGCTTTCCAGACAAACCGCAATGTGCTCGCCCACCCGGATGCCCGGATGCACACACGCCCCCAGCTTGAAATATACAACGACGATGTGAAATGCTCGCACGGCGCAACAACCGGCCAGCTCGACAACGAAGCATTGTTTTATATGCGCACCCGCGGCATTCCTGAACGCGAGGCCAAGGTGATGCTCATGCAGGCGTTCATGACCGATGTCATCGATACTGTCAGGATGGAGGGACTCCGCGACCGCCTGCGCCACCTCGTTGAAAAGCGCTTTGCCGGCGCCGATGCATTTTGCGGAGAGTGCCACACAACATGCCGTAAAAAAAGCCCCGAAAATGAATAATCTCTCCTCCGAAGATATACTGCGCATACGCCGCGACTTCCCCATACTTGAAAGAACGGTTTTCAACAGGCCGCTCGTTTACCTCGACAACACCGCCACCACAGAAACCCCGCGTCAGGTTGTGGAAGCGATTGACGATATGTATTTCGCCCACAAAGCGAATGTTCACCGCGGTGTCCACACCCTCAGCCAGGAAGCCACCGCGATGATGGAGAGCACCCGCAAGCTCATTGCCGGGTTTATAAACGCCCCTGCAAGCGAGCAGATTATCTTCACCCGCGGCACAACCGAAAGCATCAACCTCGTGGCGGCAAGCTTCGGCTCCACCCTCAGCTGCGGCGACGAGATTATTCTCTCGGTGATGGAGCACCACTCCAACATTGTGCCCTGGCAGCTTATCGCAGAGAAAAAAGGGCTCATAATAAAAGTGATACCCATGGCCGCCGACGGCGAGCTTGACATGGACGCATACCGCGCCCTGCTCACCCCACGCACAAAAGTGGTCGCAGTAACCCATGTAAGCAACGTGCTCGGCACGGTCAACCCCGTCAGCGAAATCATTGCAGAAGCCCACCGCCACGGAGCCGTGGCGCTGATTGACGGAGCCCAGGCCATTGCCCATACGAGCGTGGATGTGCAGGCGCTCGATGCCGACTTCTATGTGTTCTCATCCCACAAGATGTACGGACCATGCGGCGTGGGAATATTATACGGCAAGCGCGCGCTCCTTGAAGCGATGCCCCCGTATCAGGGTGGTGGCGAGATGATAAAGACCGTGTCATTCGAAAAGACAGTATATGCCGACCTGCCCTTCAAATTCGAAGCCGGCACACCGGATTTTGTTGACATAGCCGCATTCAACGCCGCCATATCATACATCAGCGCCATTGGCCTCGATGCTATCGCAGCCCATGAGGAGAAACTGCTCGCCTACACTACCCCGCGGCTTCTTGAGATTCCCGGCCTGCGGATATACGGCAACGCCCCCCACAAAAGCGCCATCATTTCATTTCTGATAGGCGACGCACACCACTACGACACAGGCCTGCTGCTTGACAAACTCGGTATTGCAGTGCGAACCGGCCACCACTGCGCCCAGCCGCTCATGCACGCCCTCGGCATCACCGGCACCGTGCGCGCATCATTCGCCGTGTACAACACCATCGCCGAGTGCGACACCTTCATCGCCGCCACACGCCGCGTGGCAGCCATGCTCTCATAAACGCCAAAAAATACCGCCTGACAGCGAACAATACCGCGGTGTAAATCGTAATAGTGTATATAAAAGTTCAACTATTATGAAAGCAAACAATTGGATCACCGCACTCATAGTGATGCTCGTGGGGATTCTTCTCATCGTGTGGCATCAAAGAATCGATATTCTGAACTGGATAGTTATAGCCGTAGGTATAACTCTGATTGTGCCCGGGCTTTACAGCTTCATCTCCGCGATTGTACGCAAAGGGGAGAAGTATAAGGAAAAGACCGACTATTCAGCCGCGTCGTCAACAATAGTGGCCAGTCTCGGCGCCATAGCGCTCGGTGTATGGATGTCGCTCAGTCCCGGATTCTTCGTCGGGCTCCTCGCGTATATCTTCGGGGCGATACTGATACTCTACGGAGTGTTTCACATCATTGTGGTGGCTGTATGGAGCCGACCGGTAATTCTGCCGTGGTGGTACTACATCATTCCTGTGCTGATGATAATAGCCGGCGTGATTATCCTGTGCACATCAGTGCGTACAATGAACTCTGTAGTGGTTCTGATCACAGGAATATCACTTGTGGCATCATCTGTCAACACCATTCTCGAGATTGCTGGCACAAGTCCCACCCGCGTCAAAAGCACCACAGAGCAATAGGCATCGCCAAGCGCTCTGTATATAATGAAACCTGTCGGATAATATTTCCGGCAGGTTTTCTTATATATATAACGTGAACAACAGATGCCGCCACGCTGTTATAATGTAAACAATCCAGTTCAACTAACACTAAAACACACAACTATGGACATCCAGAACATCATCTCCGAGCTGACCTCAAAATTTGGCAACTCATTTGACGTATCGGCAGTGACCGAACACCTCAAAGGTATGGACACAAGCAAATTCTCCATCTCCGAAATCATAGAAAAAGTGAAAGGTGCCGGCTTCTTAGGCGACCTCGACGGCGACGGTGTGCAGGAGAGCGCATTCGAAGAAATAAAAGGCAAAATCAGCAGCATGTTCGGTAAATAACCGGAAGCACTGCCATAAGAGTTATAAATCTTATAATTCCTATAAGTCTTATAAGTCTTATAATTCTTATACGGCTATAAACAAGGAAAGCCGCGGCTCGTTGGAGTCGCGGCTTTCGCTTAAGGGGCGGTTACCTACTTT
>CAJUPZ010000006.1 GCA_910588065.1 uncultured Muribaculaceae bacterium | reverse complement strand
AATGGCGCACTTTTAAATTAGAATCCGGCTCCTTTTTAAATTAGAATTTACAGGCAGTAGGTGGGTAACAGGTGGAAAGAAATGAGGATTGTAAATATTTATTTACCTATATATCAGATAATAGCGCAGAAACTCAAATTATTTCAAGTGGAATTTTATGAGGTGTCAGTGGAACGCAGGTGGATTCATGGAATCTCATACAGTTTCACCTCGCGTATGGGCATAAAAATAGTGCGAAATCGTAAACGGATTACGAAATCGCACTACTATGATTGGAACCGAATCAGGCTCGTTTCCTATGATTTTTCAGAACCTCGTCAAGTTCTTCAACATATCGTTGGCTTCGCTTGCTGGCATCATCGCTTGTTGCGTGAGAACTTTTGCTGTCGTAATACGACCGCTCCACACCCACATAGTCGAGGAACGTGTCGCGCCATTCACGGTTTTGATGAGAAGGCAACAGATTGAACAGTTGCTGAACCATATACGCCACGCGGTTGTGATGACCTTTCTTTGCAGTGATAGGGTCATATTTATAATGGAGATTCAGCGCGGAATGAAATGCAGCCTCTGACTCCACATGGAAGAAGTCTTTGCTGATTTCATATAGCTCAGAAGTCAGAGCCATCGGAAAAACGTCTCCCTCCCAAGGAATTATTTCTTTTGATGGTTTCTTATTGTTGACCAGCTCACTTTTCTTTACTATTATTCCGGATTTAGCTGCCTTGCGTTCCGCTTCTAATTCTGTCGGCATTTTGGGAATGACAATGTCGCAGGGAGGATAGTATTTGGATATAGTCCTTGAAATGCCATTACAGGCCATTTTGAGCCTGTGGAATTTGCTGCGGCACATTTCCTCTATATTATCCTCGAAATCAATACTGCGTTGGAGAACTTCCATCAACTTCTTTTTTGCAGTAAAATATTTTGTGCGGCTTTCTGCAACCATGCTCGGAATAGCTGCAACTTCTTTGCTTATATCACTTTGTTGGCCAAATGGGTATGACAACGGCAGTTTGCCGAGACCGTCAAGTGACATCCAATATTGGAGATAATCCATGATGAATAAATGGATGTGCTTATGCAATACAGTCACTTCATACTTATCGAAGGTCTCATTCAAGTCTGGTTTGTAAGGCTCGATATGGGGATTGACTTTCAGAAGGTCGTCTATTCTTGCGACAATTTCCGCCAAGGTATTCCGAAGGGTATTGGCGAGAACGTTACCGGTATTATCAAGCGAGATGCTTTCGATAACCATTGTCTCAATGTCAAGCGAGGATAATGCCTGAAACATCTTTACCAAATCGTAACGGACATGTATGTCGTCTTTGGCGATGCGCGCGTGTTTGATTTGCCTATTGATGCCCTCAAGGATAGGCACGAGGTCTTTAAGTGTGCGGGGTGTCATCGGTGGGGTGTTTAGTTATACGTTTACAGTGATGAATGTCAAATACACTCACTCACATCCCGCAAGACGCTATGAAATATTTGCATCCGACAACTAAAACAACCGATATTCTATGATAGTTCGCGGTAGTATTTGCACCCGGAGCAATAGATTCTTCGGAGTTGTGTTCAAATCTGTGTTCAAAACAAAAGAAAAAGCAGCTACGAGTTGATTCGTAACTGCTTGATTTCTAATTTGTGGTCCCACTTGGGCTTGAACCAAGGACTCCCTGATTATGAGTCAGGTGCTCTAACCAACTGAGCTATGGGACCGACTCTTGTGAAGGTCACGGCTGATGCGCCTCTATTTCAAAGAGAATCCCTACAACCTTGCGGAGGCAGGGATTTTGTTGTCTGGTGGCGGGAGCAGGACTCGAACCTGCGACCTTTGGGTTATGAGCCCAACGAGCTACCACTGCTCCATCCCGCGATGTTTGTGAGTGCAAAGTTAGATGTTTTTGTCGGAATGGCAATGGATTTGGACGATAAAATATTGTTAAATTTTATAATTGGCGAAAAATCAAGGTCTTACCTAGGGGCGGCCCACCCGGTGTGTTAAGCTACTTTAATATTATTGTGTGAGGTTATTGGCCGGAGAATGTTTAATTTTGCAGCGGAGTATTCTGTTGCCGGGATTGTCTGCGGCTTGCAGGGCTCGCTTTACTATCATAATTGTTTTAGATGAAGATATCAACCAATCTGGCCGTTGTGGCCTCAGTAGGCATTATGTGTGCATCTTGCTCAAATACAAAGAATCTGCAGTATCCTGCCGCTCCGTCAGATGCCGGGGTGAGCGATGAGTATTTCGGTATAGCGGTGGCAGATCCTTACCGTCCGCTCGAGAATGACACAAGCGCGGCTACGGCGGCGTGGGTTGAGGCAGAGAATGCTGTGACTCAGAAGTATCTTTCGGCTATTCCGTTCAGGGATGCTGTGAGGGCGAGGCTGACAGAGCTCAATAATTACCATAAGAGCGGGCTGCCGTGGAAGGGCAAGGATGGCAAGTATTATTTTTATGAGAATGACGGGCTAAAGAATCAGAGTGTTCTTTATCGCTGTGATTCCATCGGGGGTGAGGCTGAGGTGTTTCTCGATCCGAATGCCTTGTCCGACAATGGCACTGTCGCTCTCACCGGTGTGTATCCGTCGAATGATGGCAAGTACACCGCCTATACAGTGAGCCGCAACGGCTCTGACTGGACTGAGATATATGTCATGGACACCAAGACCAAGGAGTTGCTGCCCGACCACATTGAGTGGGCCAAGTTCACCGGAGCTTCATGGGCCGGTGACGGTTTTTACTACAGCGCTTATCCGCGCCCGGAGGCCGGTAAGGAGTTCAGCAACGCCAATGAGAATCATCAGATATATTATCACGCGCTGGGCACAGATCAGAGTGCTGACAAGATTGCTTTCGAGGATGCTGCCCATCCGCTTCACTTCCACAGTGCGTATGTGCCGGACAGCGAGGACTATCTCTTTGTTGCCGGCGCCGGCGAGGGAGTTGGCTCATCGCTGATGGTGAAGAATCTCAAGAGAGGCGGCGATTGGGTTGTGATTGAGCCGAGCCAGGATTATGCGGTAGACATCATGGATGTTGCTGATGGCAAGGTGTATATCTCTACCAATATTGATGCTCCGAAGGGTCGCCTGATGGTTGCGGATCTTTCAAATCCGGCCAGGAGCGCGTGGCGAGAGCTGATACCTCAGGGTGACGGGGTGCTCAAGGGAGTTGAGATTTCCGGAGACAATCTGCTTGTGACATACGAGCAGGATGCGAGCGACCATGTGTATGTCTACACCAAGCAGGGCAAGCGGGTAGGTGAGGTTGAGCTGCCGACCTATGGCTCCGTGGCGCTGTCATCATCGAAGAGTTCGCCGGAAGTGTTCTATTCTTTCACTTCGTTCACATATCCGTCAGCGGTGTATTCGTACGACACCGCCACCGGCAAGAGCACTCTTGTAAAGCAGCCGGATGTGGCAGGGCTGAATATGGATGACTATATCACCGAGCAGGTGTTTTATCCCGGTGCCGACAGCACAATGGTGCCGATGTTCATAACATATAAGAAGGGGCTTGAGCGCGATGGTTCGAATCCGGTGTATCTGTACGGCTACGGCGGTTTCAATGTGTCGCTCACTCCGGGATTTTCGCCCAACCGCATGCTGTGGCTTGAAAACGGCGGCATTTACGCGCAGGCACATCTGCGCGGCGGGTCGGAGTATGGTGAGGAGTGGCACACTGCCGGCACCAAGATGAACAAGCTCAATGTGTTCAACGACTTCATCGCCGCTGCTGAGTATATGATAAAGGAGAACTGGACAAACCCCGAGCTGCTCACTATTGAGGGTGGCAGTAACGGCGGATTGCTTGTCGGCGCTACAGTGAATATGCGTCCCGACCTTTTCAAGGTGGCTATTCCCAGGGTAGGGGTCATGGATATGATGCGCTACCATCTTTTCACCATCGGCTGGAACTGGGCGAGCGATTACGGCACAAGCGCTGACTCTAAGGAGATGGCGCAGTATCTGCTGGACTATTCGCCGCTGCACAACATCAGCAATGATGGCACCCCATATCCGGCTATAATGGTGACTACAGCCGACCATGACGACCGTGTTGTGCCTGCTCACTCATTCAAATACGCCGCCGCTCTGCAGGCTGCTGACACCGGCGATGCTCCAAAGCTCATTCGCATAGACAGCAACGCTGGCCATGGAGCCGGCAAGCCGATGGCTAAAGTCATTGACGAGTATGCTGACATCTATTCATTCATATATCACAACCTCGGCATTGATCCCACATCCAAGAATAAGTAAGACAGCGGCGGTGGCTCTACCGGCTCTGCTCATGCTGTGCAGTTCCTGTTTCACCGGCATAGAGAGCACCCCCAAAATCACAGCTGACAAGGTTGAACGCACTGCTCCGGTGTATGCCGGTGAGCAGGCGTTTCTTGCCGACATCGCCGGCGAGCCCCCCGCGCAGTGGAGTGTGGGCAAGCAGTTTGTGGTCACAGATTCCCGTATCGGCATAATTTTCAACCCCGGGGCTCCGGCTCTCAGCGCAGGTAAAATAATCCGCTACACCGGCATGACCGAGGTGGAGTCCATATCCGGAGAGCCTCAGGTTGAAATCCGTTTTATCGATGCCTCAGGCAGTGCCATGACATATCGCATTGAGGCGTCTATGGATGCGGTGAAAAAGCGGAAATCGCTTGAAATACCGTTTGCTGTGGAGCGGACTGTAGTCGATGCCGTGAAAGAGCGTCTGGAGGGCAATACCTACTATGTGCTCACATCCATGTGGTACGATCTCGGCGAGCAGTCGTACACCGGATTGAAGTATATACCGGTGCGCATCCGAGAGGTGATGCCCGGCAACTCGGTCTACCCGGTAAAGCTGCTGGTTGATGATGGCAGGGGCGACACTTTTGTGCTGTTCATGTCTGTCGGTGCAAACCTGAAATCGCCGAGAGGATTCCACAAGCTGTTCTCATTCAAGAATCCGCGCGAGCGTTATCCTCAGATTACCGATGAGGTGTGGGAAAATATTATATATAACCGCGTGCGCTACGGCATGACCCTTGATGAGTGTCGGCTGGCACTCGGCTCTCCGGCGAAAGTCAAGCGCCGGGCCGACCAGAATACACTCTATGAGGTGTGGTCGTATGAAAACGGCATATATCTGCGGTTTCATGACGGTGTCCTTGCCGAATACAGAAGGTAGACGGTAGCAAAAACCGGATTTTAGCTGAACCACTTCCGCTGCGGCAGTGTTGTATAGTCAAAGTCCTGCATGGCGTGCGGCGGATGGCCGCCACGTGCAGGCATAAGGTGACTATAACTAAAATTCGATATAATGACTAAAGTAACTTATCTGGATCACAGCGGATTTGCAGTACAGCTGCCCGATGTGCTTCTTGTTTTCGACTATTTCCGCGACCCTTCCCACGCATTGCATAAAATTCTTGAAGCTAATCCTCAGCTGCCAGTGGTGTTCTTTGTAAGCCACAAGCATGAGGATCATTTCAACACCGGCATTTATGAGATGGCTCAGAATCACCGCAGGGTGTATGTGATGTCAAACGATGTGCCCGCTCAGGCTATTCCCTCAACTCTTGAGGTGGCAGGAATGAGCGCCGGCGACCGTATAGAGGGGTTGCCGGGCGGAGTGAGCGTAAAGGCTTATCCGTCAACCGACAGCGGAGTCAGCTTCCTTGTCGAGACTCCCGAAGGTGAAAAGATTTTCCATGCCGGCGATCTCAACGAATGGCATTGGAAAGATGAGTCCAAACCTGCTGAAGTGAAACATGCTGAGGTTGAATTCACCAAAGCCCTCAACCGTATATCAAGCGAGAATGAGTCGGTGAATATAGCCATGTTTCCTGTAGATCCCCGTCTGGGATCAGACTTCGGCTCCGGAGCGTTGGCATTCCTCAAGGCCGTCAAGACTGCTCACTTCTTCCCGATGCACTTCTGGGGCAAGAAAGATGAGGCGGAGGTGTTCCTGAGCAAGATTCCGGCGGACATCACCGAAGTGGATTTCATCTACACCCCCGGTGCGAGCATGGAAATCAAGTAAGGCGCACACACCTTATTAATATATAAAGAAGCGACTCCATCGCCGGATTATCCGCAGATGGAGTCGCTTTTATTGGTCAAGGATATGCGCTCAGAGCTGAGTGTCGGGGTCGAGGTTTGCAGCCTCGATATCCTTGTAGTAGCGGTAGGTGCCCACTTTCAGCTCCTCACATGCAGCCTCGTCGGCAACTATCAGGGCTTTCCGGTGCATCTGCAGGGCGGAGATTGTCCACATCTGGCTGATGCCGCCTTCCACTCCGTGGTGCAGCGCGCGGCTCTTGTTGTGGCCGTTCACAATCAGAAGCACGCTTTTTGCGGACATGATTGTGCCAACGCCGACAGTGAGAGCTGTTTTCGGCACAAGGTCAACATTGTTGTCGAAGAAGCGGGAGTTTGCAATTATGGTGTCGCGAGTGAGAGTCTTCATGCGTGTGCGTGAAGTGAGGGATGAACCGGGCTCATTGAAAGCGATGTGTCCGTCAGGACCAACACCGCCGAGAAACAGGTCGATACCGCCGTAGTTCTTGATTTTTTCCTCATAGCGGGCGCATTCAGCATCGGGGTCTTCGGCATTTCCGTTGAGTATGTTCACATTCTCGCGGGGTATGTCGATATGGCTGAAGAAGTTAGTCCACATGAAGGTGTAGTAGCTCTGCTCGTGGTCGCGGGGTATGCCGCAGTATTCGTCCATGTTGAAAGTAACCACATTCTTGAAGCTCACCTTGCCCTCCTTGCATAGTTTCACAAGGTTGCGGTACATGCCTAACGGGGAGCTGCCGGTGGGGCAACCGAGCACAAAGGGGTGTTCGGCTGTGGGTTTAGCCTCGTTGATGCGTGCTGCAACGTAGTTTGCTGCCCATTGCGACACTTTGTCGTAGTCGGGCTCGATAATCAGTCTCATTGTAAGTAAATCGGTTATGGTCTGTTGATTATTCTTCGTATTTGCGTGCGCCGTCGCTCACAATCACGGGGTAGATTTTGGGTTCGTGGCCGTAGCGGGCGTTGAATTTCTCTTTTACAGTGGCGATAAAGTTGTCGTACAGCTCATCTTTCACCAGGTTTACGGTACAGCCGCCGAAGCCGCCTCCCATTATTCGTGAGCCGGTGACACCGCATTCCTTGGCTATGTCGTTGAGGTAGTCGAGCTCTTCGCAGCTCACTTCATAGTCTTTCGACAGTCCGGCGTGGGTTTCGTACATGCAGCGTCCAACAGTGTCGTAGTCGCCTGCAACAAGAGCGTCGCACACGGTGAGCACACGCTCTTTCTCCTCAATCACAAATTTTGCGCGGAAGTAGTCCTCGGCGGTGATGTCGGTTTTGATAGCGTCGAGCATCTCCATTGTGGCGTCGCGGAGGGTCTCGATGCCGAGGCGCTTTGCAACTCTCTCGCATGATGCGCGGCGTTTATTGTAGGGAGAGTCCGCAAGCTCGTGTTTAACAACCGAGTCGACAAGCACAAGCTTGTGGCCTTCGGGTTTGAAGGGGAAGTATTCAAATTCCATGGAGCGGCAGTCGAGGCGCATCAGATGGTCTTTTTTGCCAAACACGCTTGCAAACTGGTCCATGATGCCGCAGTTCACACCGCAATAGTTGTGCTCTGTGCTCTGGCCAATGCGGGCAAGCTCGAATTTGTCTATTGAATTGTCGTTGAACAGATCGTTGAGCGCGTTTGCGAAGCAGCTCTCGAGAGCAGCGGAAGAAGACAGACCGGCGCCTAAGGGCACATTGCCGGCAAATGCTGCATCGAAGCCTTCAACCTTGCCACCGCGTTTGAGGATTTCGCGGCACACACCGAAGATGTATCTTGCCCAGCTCTGTGCAGGAGCGTCGGCCTCGTTGAGGCCGAATTCGGCATAGTCGTTGAGGTCAAGTGAATATACGCGCACTTTGTCTGTGCCGTTGGGGCGGATTTCCGCCATCATCAGCTTGTCGATAGCACCGGGGAAAACAAATCCGCCGTTGTAGTCGGTGTGCTCGCCGATGAGGTTGAAACGGCCCGGAGCCACGTAAATAGTGCCGGCACCGGAGAAGTGCTCGTCAAAAGCTTTGTTGATTTTCTGTTTCATTACGTATTTGTTTAAGGATTATGGTCACAAAGATACGAAAAAATAATTGAGAAATCGATGTGCGGGCGATACTTGTTTGTAACTTTGTGGCAAATTTACTTAACGGAGAATGGAAGAGCTTAAACATGAGTGTGGAGTGGCGATGATTCGCCTGCTCAAACCACTGGAGTACTACAAGCGGAAGTATGGCACTTACTGCTTCGGATTGACAAAACTCTATCTGATGATGGAAAAGCAGCACAACCGCGGGCAGGAGGCTGCCGGAATAGGGGTTGTGAAGCTGCACGCCGATCCCGGCAGTGAATATGTGTTTCGCGAGAGAGCGCTCGGCACCGGAGCCATACAGGAGATTTTCGACAGCATAAGCCCCGCGCTTGACAAAGCGGATGTGGAGCACCGCGATGCGCTGTGGGTCGAGAAGGAGGCGCCGTTTGTCGGCGAGATTTACATGGGTCATCTACGCTACAGCACCACCGGACGCAGCGGCCTCAGCTATGTTCACCCTTTTCTGCGGCGCAACAACTGGCCGTCGCGCAATCTGCTGCTTTGCGGTAATTTCAATATGACCAATGTTGAGGAGATTTTTCAGAATGTTGTGTCAAAAGGCCAGCACCCGCGCATTTACAGCGACACTGTGATGCTGCTCGAACAGCTTGGCTATGCCCTTGACAGGGAGAACCACCGCATTTACCGTCAGTATCGCAACTCGCTTGCGGAGCCTGTGCTCAGCAGGATGATCGAGGAGCACCTCGACATGAAGGAGGTGCTCCGCAGCGCCGCTCCTCTTTGGGATGGAGGCTATGTGATATGCGGAGCCACCGGCAGCGGCGATATGTTTGCCGTGCGCGACCCCCATGGCATACGTCCGGCGTTCTACTACTGCGATGACGAAGTGGTAGTGGTGGCTTCTGAGCGTCCGGTGATACAGACTGTGCTGAATGTGCGTCGGGCTGATGTGCGCGAGCTCACTCCCGGCAGTGCTGTCATTGTCACAAAGCAGGGACGGGTGGAGGTGACTGATATACTCGGTGAAGGGGATAACCGGCGGTGCTCCTTCGAGAGAATATATTTCTCGCGCGGCAGCGATGCCGATATATATAAGGAGCGGAAAGCCCTCGGCCGCAATATAGTGCCTCAGGTGCTCGAGAGTGTTGGCTATGATCTGGATCATACCGTGGTGTCCTTTATTCCAAACACTGCCGAAGTGGCTTTTATCGGTATGGTCGAGGAGATGGAGCGCTATATCGACACCCTGAAAGCTGACCGCATACTTGCCGCCCAGGAAACCGGCACTCTAAATATTGACTCGCTCAAAGAGATAATGAGCCATAAGCTGCGTGTTGAAAAAGTTGCCATAAAAGATATAAAGCTGCGTACATTCATAGCGGAGGGCGAGGCCAGAAATGACCTTGCGGCGCATGTGTATGATGTGACATACGGCTGTGTGACCAACAATGTTGACAACCTGGTAGTTATAGACGACAGTATTGTCCGAGGCACAACGCTGAGGCAGAGCATATTGCGTATTCTTGACCGCCTTCATCCGCGCAAGATAGTTGTTGTCAGCTCATCGCCTCAGGTAAGATACCCCGACTGCTACGGCATCGATATGTCGCGCATGGGTGAGTTCATCGCGTTCAGGGCGGCTGTTGAACTGCTCAGGGAGAGCGGTCTCGAAAGTGTGCTTGATGACACATACGCCCGTTGCAAAGCAATGGAGGGCGCCCCCGATGAACTGCTCGAAAATTGTGTCAAGGCTGTGTACGCGCCCTTCACCGACCGTCAGATTTCCGAAAAAATAGCAGAGATGCTCACTCCGGCCGATACAGTTGCGGATGTCGAGATTATATATCAGAGCCTCGAAGGGCTTCATTCGGCGGTGCCAAATCATCCCGGCGACTGGTATTTTTCCGGCAACTATCCTACCCCCGGGGGCATACGTCTTGTCAACCGGGCCTTTGTAAACTACTACGAAGGCAACACCGACAAGCGCTGAACAGCGGCAACGGCATGTATTGAAAAACCGCAGGGTTCCGTCACGGAAGCCTGCGGTTGATGCGTGTAAAAACAACGATATATTTTATTGTCTCCAAATAGATTACCGAATAGCGCTGTCGCTGCGGATGGTGCGGAGAGAGCGCCTATACGCTGTTCTTAAGTGTTCGTATAATTATCCGATGCAAAATTACTACCGATTTTACATCTGTCATATACCTAAAAATCGGTATTTTGCAGCGTTGTGGTGGTGCAACGATACCTAAAATAAGGTATCAGCCGGGGTAATTGAGGTTTTGCGGAGCCGGATTTGCCAGCACTTCATCAAGATAAATCCCTGCAGCGGCTTTGGCGGCAGCGAGATCCATGAAAGAGTAGTTGCCGCAGTCCTTGGGTGTGGCGCCGGGAATGTCGCCCTCAAAATTGCGGATAAAAGCAAAGGTGTCGCGTACCAGAGGCAGGATGTCGGTAGAGTTGAGCTCACCCTGAAGAATGAGGTAATTGCCGGTTAGGCAGCCCATCGGTCCCCAGTAAACAACCCTGTCTCTCCAGTCAGGGCGGTTGCGCAGGTATGTGGCCGCGAGGTGTTCGATAGCATGGAGAGCTGGCCCGGACAGAGGAGCCTGACGGTTGGGCTCAGTCATGCGTATGTCAAAGGTAGTGATGATGTCACCGGAAGGGGTGGTGTCTCTGCGTGACACAAAGACCCCGCGGCTCAGGAGGTTATGATCGATGGTAAAGCTGGCTATCTTTTTCATTACATGGTTGTTGAAAGGTCAGGAAGCTTGGCAAGTATCGCGGTTAGAGCCTCAAACGTGTGACGCGGAGCGTCATCCCAGAAATTCTGATACTGAGCTATGTTGTCGGCGGCTCCGGGTGTGTCACTGATAACTCTCAGACACAGGAAAGGCACCTTGCGCAGGTGGCACACCTGGGCAATAGCGGCGCTCTCCATGTCTACAGCCATAGCGTCAGGGTAAAGTCCGAGGATGCGCTCCACCTCCTGCGCGTTGCTTATAAAGCGGTCGCCGGAGCATATCAGCCCCTTTTTAGCCCCGAGCTCTCCCCAAGGCAGGTCGAGCAGTTGCCCGCAGGGTGTGAAGAAGCGGGGACAGCCGGCAGCGTCACCCTCCTCGGTGCCCGGGCCGCACCATACGTCATGATATGCTATGCGGTCAGCTACCACCATGTCAAGGATGCCTGCGGCGCCGGTGCCGCCAGCCACGCCTGTATTTATAATAAGGTGGGGCTTGAAGGCATCTATCATAGCGGCGGTGCCTACAGCGGCGTTGACTTTGCCTATACCGCATTTCATGATGCACACTTTGCGCCCGCCAAGGGTGCCGGTATAGAATGTGTAGCCCTTCTCTTCAATGGTCTGGGGCAGATGGAGCGAGGGGGTGAGAAGCCGCAGCTCCTTGTCCATCGCCACTATTATTCCTATAGTCATTTTGCTGAATTCAGTTTTTGTTTTTTATATTGCAAAATTAATCCAAAAGGCAGATTTTTTTATTACTTTTACGGCAAATTTTTCAATTATGAATTCAATAAGGATTTTTTTATGCGCCGTCATGCTGTGTGCAGCGGCGGTATCTCCCCTGGCATCGTCAGCAGCTGACAAGCTGCAGGGCGACACTGTGACTGTGACAGGCAAATATCTCAGCGAACCCATGAAGGTGACAGTCGTCACCCCATCCTCCTACCTGCAGCCGCAGGATACCACCCGCTATCCGGTGGCATACCTGCTCAACGGTCACGGCGGCAACTACAAGAATTGGTCAACCATTGTGGATCTTGACAAGCTTGCCGATGACTATGGCTGCATAGTGGTGTGCCCCTCCGGTATGAACAGCTGGTATTGGGACTCCCCCGAAAAGCCGGGACTGCAGATGGAGAGCTTCATCACAAAAGAGCTGGTTCCATACATTGACAGCAATTACCGCACCCGCACAGACTCGCTCGGACGTGCCGTAACCGGTTTCAGCATGGGTGGCCACGGCGCTCTTTGGCTTGCCATCCGCCACAGCGACATTTTCGGCAGCGCGGGCTCAACAAGCGGCGGTGTGAACATCATACCCTTCCCCGAAAGATGGAACATGGCGGCCTCACTCGGCAAGTATGAGGACAATAAGGAGCGTTGGGAAGCACACACTGTCAAGAATCTGGTTGACAGTATTGCTCCCGGACAGATAAACATTATCTTTGACTGCGGCACAGAAGACTTTTTCTATGATGTGAACTGCGACTTTGACAAGGCGCTCAACGACCGTAAGATTCACCATGTGTATATCACCGGCCCCGGTGCGCACACCGGCCAGTACTGGAGCAAGAGTATTTTTCCCCACATGGAATTTTTCCGCAAGATATGGAATAAGGAGTGATTATCCGGAAAGTGGACAAACAGAAAGCGGGCGCAATGCGTCCGCTTTTTTTGTCTCTGTAAAAATGGGTATCAGTTGTTGATTTTGAGGCTCATGCCGTTCAGACGGCGGTAAAGGTCAAGCGCATAGACATCGGTCATGCCGCTCACATGATCCACCACCGCCTGAATTTTGCCATACAGGTCCGGAGCGTTGACATCATACTGCTGCGGCACCTTGCTCAGCAGCAGCATGGAGTAGTTGAGCCCGGGGTAGCGCACTGCGTGTATGAGTTTTTCCATAAGGAATGTTATGATGCTTGTGCCGGCGAGCTCAATCTCAACAACATCGGGCGCACGGTATATTTTGTCCCATGACAAGGCGGCGCAGTTGCGGTAGCCCTCCCGCGCGAGCGGGCGTATATGGTCAATAAGGCATCCGGAGAACTCTCCGGCAAGTATGGCCTCCTCGTTTGCAACAAATGCGTCGGCACACTCCTGCACCAGCACGCCGATGACACTTGAGCGCAGGTATGCAATCTTTTCGTTGGGGTCGTCGAGCCGGTCCATTATTGTGCGCATCTTGGCTGCCCGCTCTTTGTCAAAAAATCCGAGCATCAGGTCGATAACCCTGCCGCTCTCAATTATGCCGAGCTTGTGGGCATCCTCAATATCCATCACCTCGTAGCAAATATCGTCTGCCGCCTCCACAAGATATACGAGCGGGTGGCGTGCGTACCTCACTCCGTTGCATTCAATTCTTTTCATGCCAAGTGTGGTGGCCACCTTTTCGAAACTCTCTTTTTCAGAGGAGAAGAATCCGAATTTGTTTTTCCCTGACGCGAGGGTGCTTTCGTAGGGGTATTTCACTATGGAGGCGAGGGTGGAATATGTCATGGCAAATCCTCCGGGCCGGCGTCCGTTGAACTGGTGGGTGAGCAGGCGGAATGCGTTGGCATTGCCGTCGAAATGAACAAGGTCGCTCCACTGTTCGGCAGAGAGGCTGCCCTGGAGCTCCCTGCCTGCGCCCTCGCTGAAAAATGTGGATATGGCTTTTTCGCCGCTGTGGCCGAACGGCGGGTTGCCGAGGTCGTGGGCAAGGCATCCGGCGGCAACAATCTCGCCGAAAGCGTCAAGCTTGTGAACCCACGGTTTGTCGCAGTGGCGCTCTTTCAGCACAAGCGACACCTCATTGGCGAGCGAACGACCCACACAGGCCACCTCAATGCTGTGGGTGAGCCTGTTATGCACAAAAATGCTCCCCGGCAGCGGAAAAACCTGGGTTTTGTTCTGCAGGCGTCTGAAAGGCGATGAAAACACCAGCCTGTCATAGTCGCGTGTAAAGTCAGAGCGTTGTCCTTTGCGGGGATTGTGGTAATCCTCAAGGCCGAAGCGGGTGTCGCATATCAGTTTGTTCCATTCCATAATGTTGCAAAGGTAGTAAATACTTGGCTATGAAAAAAGTGCCGCACCGGCCAATTGACCGATGCGGCACAAAGATGATAAGACTATTTTATTCGGGGAGCTTGCCGAGCTCGGGGTCTACACCCCACTGCTGCTGGGCAAGGCGGCGGTAGTTGTTGTAGCGCCACTGGGCGTTTGCTTTCGCTGCGGCAAACAGTTCGGCAGCCTCAGCCGGGTACTGCTTGAGCAGAGAAGCGTAGCGCACCTCACCTTTGAGGAAGTCCTCGAACTTGTCCCAGTCCGGAGCCTTGCTGTCGAGGGTGAAGGGGTTCTTGCCTTCGAGCTCTGCATCGGGGTTGTAGCGCCAGAGTGACCAGTAGCCGCATTCAACAGCGTTGGCCTCTTCCTGCTGTGAGCGACCCATGCCGGCCTTGATGCCGTGGTTGATACAGGGAGCGTAGGCAATGATCAGAGAGGGTCCGTCGTAAGCTTCAGCCTCGCGGATAGCCTTGAGGGTCTGAGCCTGGTCGGCGCCCATTGCTATCTGGGCAACATAAACGTAGCCGTAGGTGGAAGCGATGAGGCCGAGGTCTTTCTTGCGGATGCGCTTGCCGCTTGCAGCGAACTTGGCGATGGCGCCGAGCGGAGTGGCCTTGGATGCCTGGCCGCCGGTGTTTGAGTACACCTCGGTGTCAACAACAATCACGTTGATGTTCTTGCCGCATGCGAGCACGTGGTCAAGACCGCCGAAGCCTATGTCGTAGCTTGCGCCGTCACCGGCAATGATCCAGTGTGAGCGTTTTACGAGGTAGTGCTTGAGGTCGAGGATGTTCTTGCAGATTTCACAGCCACACTGTTCGGCCAGGGGCAGAAGCTTGTCTGTGATTTCGCGGGTCTTCACAGCGTCGTTCTCACACTCGAGCCATTCTTTGGCGAGCGCTTTGATTTCATCGCTGCAGTCGCTGCATTCGGTGGCTTTGGTCATGTAGTCGGTGAGACGGCGGCGGAGCTGCTCGTTGGCGATGAACATACCGAGGCCGAATTCAGCGAAGTCCTCGAAGAGTGAGTTGCCCCATGCGGGACCGTGGCCCTTGTCGTTGACAGTGTAGGGGGTAGAGGGCACAGAGCCTGAGTAGATGGATGAGCAACCGGTGGCGTTGGCTACCATCTCGTGATCGCCGTAGAGCTGAGAGATGAGTTTGACATAGGGTGTTTCACCGCATCCTGAGCATGCTCCGGAGAATTCAAAGAGGGGAGTTGCAAACTGGCTGTTCTTGACATTAGCCTTGACATCAACGAGGTGCTGCTTGCTCTTGACATTCTCAACACAGAAGTCCCATTCTTTCTGGACATCGAGCTGTGTTTCGAGGGGTTTCATCACGAGAGCTTTCTGACCTTTCTTGCCGGGGCAAACATCGGCGCAGTTGCCGCAGCCGAGACAGTCGAGCACGTCAACAGCCTGGATGAAGCGCATGTCGGCGAATGTTTTGCCGATAGCGGGTATGGTGCCGTTTTCGCCGAAGGGAGAAGCTGCAACCTCGGCCTTGTCGAGGACGAAGGGGCGGATTGAAGCGTGAGGGCAGACGTATGCGCACTTGTTGCACTGGATACAGTTTTCCTCAACCCATTCGGGCACGAATGTAGCAACGCCGCGTTTTTCGGAGCGGGCTGTGCTCTGCTGCCATGTGCCGTCGGCAATTGCTGCGAAATCGCTCACCTTGAGGCTGTCGCCATCCTGTGCGTTGATGGGGCGCACGAGGTTTTTGATGAACGGATCCTCATCCTTGGAAGCGGCTTCCTCAACAGAGAGGTTGCTCCATGCGGGATCAACGTCAAGCTTGGCGTATTCGCCGCCGCGGTCAACAGCTGCGTAGTTTTTGTCAACAATATCCTGACCCTTCTTGCTGTAGCTCTTGACGATGAATTTCTTCATCTGCTCTACCGCGAGGTCAACGGGAATCACTTCTGTGATGCGGAAGAATGCGCTCTGGAGAATGGTGTTGGTGCGGTTGCCGAGGCCGATCTCCTGTGCAATCTTGGTTGCATCGATGTAGTAAACGGTGATATTGTGGTCAGCGAAGTATTTCTTAACCTTGTTGGGGAGGTTCTTGGCAAGTTCCTCACCTTTCCAGATGGTGTTGAGCAGGAATGTGCCGCCGTCGCGGAGACCCTTGGTCACATCGTAGAGGTGCAGGTATGCCTGAACGTGACAAGCCACGAAGCTGGGGGTTGTCACCAGATAGGTTGAGCGGATGGGGTCATCGCCGAAACGCAGGTGGGAGCAGGTGAAGCCACCGCTCTTCTTGGAGTCGTAAGCGAAGTAAGCCTGACAGTATTTGTTGGTGTTATCACCGATGATTTTCACCGAGTTCTTGTTGGCACCTACAGTACCGTCAGCGCCGAGGCCGTAGAATTTGGCTTCGAACATCTTGTCGTTGAGCACAATGGGTTCAACCGGGGGCAGTGATGTGAAGGTAACGTCGTCCACAATGCCTAAGGTGAAGTGGTCCTTGGGCTCGGGGAGTGCGAGGTTTTCATACACTGAGATGATTTCGGCGGGGGTGGTGTCCTTTGAAGCGAGACCGAAGCGGCCGGCAACAATGGCGGGAGCATTGGCTACGCCCTTGTATGCCTCGCAAACGTCGAGGTAGAGGGGTTCGCCGGGAGCGCCGGGTTCTTTTGTGCGGTCAAGCACTGCGATGCGCTTGGCTGTAGCGGGCACAGCGGCGAGGAGGTGCTTGGCCGAGAAGGGACGGTAAAGGTGAACGGCAACGAGGCCAACTTTCTCACCTTTGGCGCGGAGGTAGTCGATAGCTTCCTGGGCGGCCTGGCAGCCAGAGCCCATGGCAACAATCACGCGGTCAGCCTCGGGATCGCCGTAGTAGTCGAAGAGGTGGTATTCTCTGCCGGTGATTTCTGAAATCTTGCCCATGTAGTACTCAACGATTTCAGGCACGGCGTCATAGTAGTTGTTGCAGGCTTCACGGTGCTGGAAGAAAACGTCGCCGTTTTCAGCCATGCCGCGTGCAACGGGAGCGTCGGGGTTGAGAGCTCTTTCGCGGAATTCGGCAACAGCCTGACGGTCGAGCAGCGGCTCGAGGTCTTCCTGCTCCAGCATTTCGATTTTCTGGATTTCGTGAGATGTGCGGAAGCCGTCGAAGAAGTTGACGAAGGGCACGCGGCTCTTGATTGTGGCGAGGTGAGCCACAGCAGCGAGGTCCATAACCTCCTGCACGCTGCCTTCGGCAAGCATTGCGCAGCCTGTCTGGCGGGTTGCCATGACGTCCTGGTGGTCACCGAAGATGCTCAGGGCATGAGAGGCGATTGTGCGGGCGGAAACATGGAACACGCAGGGAAGAAGCTCGCCGGCGATTTTGTACATGTTGGGTATCATCAGGAGCAGACCCTGTGATGCTGTGTAGGTTGTTGTCAGGGCACCGGCCTGCAGAGAGCCGTGAACGGCACCTGCGGCACCGCCTTCACTCTGCATCTCCTGCACGAGCACGGTCTCGCCAAAAATGTTTTTACGTCCTGCAGCAGCCCATTCGTCCACATATTCAGCCATTGTGGACGAGGGGGTGATAGGATAGATGGCGGCGACCTCTGTGAACATATACGAGATATGCGCAGCAGCCTGGTTGCCGTCACAGGTCAAGAATTTCTTTTCCTTACTCATAAAAATTGTAATCTATTTAGATTGGAAATATATTTATGCGCGAAGATACGAATTTATCCTCAAAATAAGGCTCGCATCATCACTTTTTTTTGTTAACTCTCCTATAATATATAATAAGGTGTACCGCGGGGTATGTTTGAAGTGTCGTTGAGTGGCGGCTGTGGGGTGGCGGGCGGAGGAGGAGAGAGCTCTTTTTTATTGCAGCGGATAGGGGATTGCTGTCCGCTTAAGAGCGGGAAGGTGTGTTTTGAAGGTGAAAAATCGTAATTTTAAAGGGCATTTAACGGCAAAAATGCACCTAATTCAGTAATTTTGGTTAAAATAGTGTTAAATGGGTGGTTCAATGTATTGTTGTATCAAAAAGTAATACTACTTTTGTGCGTGTGTTTTTCATAGTATTAGATTAAGATAAAGGTTTAAGGAAAGAGATGTCGTGAGACATCTCTTTTTTTTTATCCGATTTTTTGCTACTTTTGTGATGTGTGCCACTAAAGGCATTCACCGCAAAAAATGAAGAGTCTAAGGATATACCCCACAAGTATAAATCAGGATTTCATAGAGGAGGCTGCCGAGGCTTTGCGCTCCGGTGAGCTGATTCTGTATCCCACCGACACTCTCTATGCCATAGCCTGCTCGGCTCTCAACCAGGGCGCCATAGAGAAGATATGCAGAATAAAGGGTATCAACCCTCAGAAAGAGTATCTGTCGATAGTGTGTGCCGACATATCGCAGGCAAGCGAGTACGCGCGCATCGACAACAATGCTTTCAGAATGCTCAAAGAGTACCTGCCGGGGTCTTTCACTTTTGTATTGCCCGCCGCAACCACTCTTCCCAAGGTGTTCAAGGGCAGGCACACTGTCGGGGTGCGTGTGCCGGACAATCCGATTGCAACAGCTTTGGCCCGCGAGCTCGGCAATCCGCTGCTCACCACATCGGTGAGCCCGGATGAGGATGATTCGATAGAGTCGGTGTCATCGCCCGATGCGGTGGCAATGGCGTATTCCGACAAGGTGGCCATAATAATCGATGGCGGCGACACCCCCGGGGTGCCGTCAACGGTTGTGGATCTCACAGACAGCTCATCTCCGGAAATCATCCGTCAGGGTGCCGGCTTACTAAACTGACCATGACTATATCTGACCATGACTATATCCCTACCTCCGCGAAAGAATGGCGAAGCCGCTGTTATTGACGACAACGGCGGACGCATTATTATAATAGGTGCCAACGGTGCCGGCAAGAGCCGGTTCACCGCCTATCTCTGCTCGGCTCTTGGCGACAAGGCTTTCCGTCTTTCTGCTCTGCAGGGGCTGTATGGCTCATCATCCGACTCGCCGATAGCGCGGTTATTTGACGAGGCTTACAGCATGAATGTGTTCAAGCCGCAGGCTGCCAATGATATAGACAGGCTGTTTGCGCTGCTGATGCATGACGAGATGGCAAATCTTATCCATTACAAAATGGAGAAGGCAGACAAGCCGGGAGCCCAGCTGCCGCGCACAAAGCTCGATGTGCTGGCTCAGGCGTGGAAAGGGCTGTTTCCGGAAAGCAACATTCTTGTAGAGAGCGGCAAATTCCTTTTCAGCAGAGGTGAGGATTCTCGAAGCTACAGCGCATTGAAGCTCAGCGATGGCGAGCGGGCGGCCATTTACTATCTTGCGGGGGTGATGTATGCCCCGAAGGGGGGAGTTATTTTCGTGGACAGCCCGGAGATGTTCATGCACCCCTCCATAATGCAGGCTTTGTGGAATCAGATTGAGGCGCTGCGCAGCGACTGCACCTATATATATACCACGCACGACCTTGAGTTTGCATCATCGCGTGGTGACGGCACAGTGGTGTGGGTGCGCGACTATGATGCGGCGGATGTGAGATGGGAGTATGACATTCTGCCTCCGCAGCAGGGTATGTCCGATGAGATTTACATGGCTATCATCGGCGCGCGAAAGCCGGTGCTGTTCATTGAAGGCGATGGTGTGCACTCAATTGACGCCAAGCTCTATCCGCTTGTGTTCAAGGATTATACCGTGAAGTCGCTCGGCAGCTGCAACAAGGTTATCGAGGCGACCCGCTCTTTCAACGACCTTAGCGCGTTTCACCACATGGACTCTTTCGGCATAGTGGACCGCGACCGGCGCGACGCGCATGAGGTGGAATATCTGCGGGGCAAGAAAGTGATGGTGCCGGAGGTGGCGGAGATTGAGAATATCATGATGCTGGAGGATGTTATCCGCGCGGTGGCCAAGACACGTGGCAAGGATGAGAACCGAGTGTTTGAGAAGGTGAAACGAGCCATAATAGCCCAGTTCCGGCACGACCTGCGCCAGCAGGCTCTGCTGCACACCCGCCACCGGGTGAAACGCACCGTGGAGTACCGCATAGATGGCCGTTTCAATAATATCAATATGCTGGAGCAGCATATCGAATCGCTTGCCGCCGAGATAAATCCGCGTGGATTGTACGAGGGCTTCTGCCGCGAGTTCCGCCGGTATGTCGAGCTTGATGACTACGCGAGCGTGCTGCGGGTGTACAATCAGAAATCAATGATACCGGGCAGCAATGTGGCCGCTCTTTGCGGTCTGCGCAACAAGGATGAGTATATAAAGTGTGTTATCTCCATACTGCGCAGCGGCAAAGGGGAGGCGGACCGCATCGCATCGGCTGTGAGGCGTTGCTTCGGCATAAAATCAGAAAAGAAATGAGTTTTATGGCACAGATAAAAGCATGGATAGAGGCTATGCGGCTGCGTACGCTCCCGGTGTCGCTTGCGGGAGTGGTGATGGGCTGGGGCTATGCCGCCGGATTCGGCGGTGTACGCCCGGCGGCTGTTATTCTCTGTTTTCTGGTTGCGCTCTTTGCTCAGATAGCATCGAATTTCGCTAATGAGTACTATGACTATGTGTACGGTCTTGACAAGGCGGGGCGTGAGGGGCCGCGCCGGGGAGTTACCGAAGGGGATATCACGCCGCGGGCAATGCTCTGCGCAACATATATCTCTCTTGCGCTGGCCTGCTGTGCAGGCCTTGGTCTGCTGTGGTTCGGCTCATGGTGGCTTATATTAGTCGGGGTGGCTGTCGCGCTTGGAGCCCTTGCATACAGCGCAGGCCCATATCCGCTTTCACATCATGGGCTCGGCGAGGTGGCCGTGATTCTTTTTTTCGGCATAGTTCCGGTAAATTTCACCTGTTTTCTTGGCTGCGGGCACCATGACGCCTCGGTGGCGACAGGCTCGCTCGCGCTCGGCCTTATGATTGCCAATGTGTTGGTGGTCAATAATTACCGTGATGCAGACGACGATGCCAAGGTGGGTAAAAACACATTGGCTGTTATACTCGGACGTGGCAAGATGCCGTGGCTCTACGCCCTCAATTCGCTTGCGGCCATGGCTCTGATGTTTGCAAGATGGAGCGGGCGCGGGCTATGGCCGGTGCCGGTGGCTTTCGCTCTGCTGTACTGCCTCATAGCTTTGAGGATGACCCGGGTGCAGGGGCGCCGGCTCACACCGCTGCTCGGCATCACTGCTGTGAGCATCCTCCTGTACAGTATCATGTTTTTGTTATTCTGCCGTTAAACCGGGAACATTTGACAGAGCGGAGGTGTTGAAAGATATATGTAACATCTTTCAACTATCATCGTTTTATGGACTGGATATTAGAAACGTTCCGAAACAATCCGTCTATACCTATATTTCTGACATTAGGTGTAGGCTTCTTTATCGGTCAGCTCAAGTACAAGGGCTTTTCGCTCGGCACAGTAACCTCGGTGTTGCTTGTCGGCGTGCTTGTCGGTCAGATGGATATCCCTATCCCCGGACCGATAAAAAATGTGTTTTTCCTGCTGTTTCTCTTTGCGATAGGCTATAGCGTAGGTCCGCAGTTTTTCCGGTCGCTCAAGGGCGAGGGTCTTAAGCAGGTGGGCTTTGCGTGCGTCATCTGCGTGCTGTGTCTGCTGTGCACATGGGGCGCTTGTAAGGTGATGGGCTACAATGCCGGCGAGGCTGTCGGAGTGTTTGCCGGCGCGCAGACCATATCGGCCGTGATCGGTGCCGGTATCGATTCGATAAACTCGCTCGGGGCAAGCTCCGCCGACAAGCAGCATTGGATTGCACTCATCCCGGTGTCCTACGCGGTGTGCTATGTGTATGGCACAATCGGTTCGGCATGGGTGCTCGGCAATCTCGGTCCCCGTATTCTCGGCGGCCTTGACAAGGTGAAGGCTGATACCCGCGCCCTCGAGAAGGAGATGAACCAGAGCGAGCTGACATCTGATCCCGCTTACATAATCGCCAACCGCCCGGTGGCATTCCGTGCCTATAAGGCCGACAATGAATTTTTTGACACCCCTCGCAGTGTGGCCGACACAGAGGCTTACCTTCTGAAGCAGGGCAGGCGTCTGTTTGTTGAGCGCATGCGCCAGAATGGTGATATTGTTGAGCCTAAGGCCGACACTCTTATCAATAAAGGTGATGAGATAGTACTGTCCGGACGCCGCGAGTTTATCATCGGTGATGAGAAATGGATCGGTGATGAGGTGTATGACAATGAACTGCTCAACTTCCCCGCGGAGCAGATTGAGGTGCTTGTAAGTAAAAAGGGTGCGGACGGTATGACTGTTGACCAGCTCCGTTCGCAGAAATATATGTACGGTATCTCTATCAAAAGCATAAACCGCGCCGGTGTGAGCATACCAGTATATGCAAAGACCAAGCTGTACGCCGGTGACACTGTCACTCTCGTCGGCCTCAAATCCGAGGTTGACCTTGCAGCTCCCAAAGTCGGATATCCGGACCGTCCAACCAATGCCAGCGACATCATTCTTGTAGGCTTCGGCATATTCATCGGCTGCCTTGTCGGCGTACTCACAATCCATGCCGGCGGCATACCCATCAGCCTCTCCACCAGTGGCGGTGCCCTGATATCAGGCCTTGTGTGTGGCTGGCTCCGCTCCAAGCACCCGACATTCGGCCGCATACCGCAACCTGCCGTGTGGGTGCTCAACAACCTCGGCCTCAATATGTTTATCGCAGTTATAGGCATCACCTCCGGGCCTACATTCGTCAGCGGCCTCCAGCAGATGGGATTCCCGGTATTCTTTGTCGGCATAGTGGCAACAACACTGCCTCTTGTCCTCGGCATGATAATAGGAGCCAAGGTATTCAAGTTCCGCCCCGCAATCAACCTCGGCTGCTGCGCAGGTGGCCGCACAACCACCGCTTCGCTCGGCGCCATACAGGATGCCTTGGGCAGCTCCATTCCCGCAATGGGCTACACTGTAACATACGCTATCGGCAACACACTGCTGATTCTCATGGGTGTGGCTATAGTGCTCATGATGTAAAATATGAATGAAACCTAATTGAACACAATCTAAAGATACAAACCTATGTCTGACAAAACTTGTGAAAACAGAAAAGCTCCCACACGCGAGTTTGAGCAGAAGCTCTCCAAGATGAGCCCCTTTGAAATCAAAGGCACCCTCATCAGCCTCGCCGAGCTTGACGCACGTTGCTCCACTTCCACTTTCCTCAATGCCGGCCGCGGCAACCCCAACTGGATTCTCAGCTACCCGCGCAAAGCATTCTTCCTGCTGGGGCAGTTTGCCATGCAGGAGGCTGACCGCAAGGCGTATGACGCTGACTGGGGCATTGTGGCCTCTCCGTCGCAGAGCGGTGTGGCCGAGCGCTTCCGCGCTTTCATCGCCGAGCATAAAGATGATGTCGCGGCCAAGGTGCTCAACCATTTCTATACCCATGTGACCACCGATCTGAAGGCTGACCCGGACGAATTTGTATTCGAACTGGTGGACGGTATTATCGGCGACCACTATCCCACACCGCCGAGAATTCTGAAATACACCGAAATCATTACCCGCGAATACCTGCGCTGGGCTATGGGCGGCGGCGATGACACTACCGATTATGACATTTTTGCCACCGAGGGCAGCACCGCCGGTATGTGCTACATGTTCAACACCCTGAAGGCCAACCACCTCATCAAACCGGGCGACAAGATGGCTCTGCTCACCCCATGCTTCACCCCGTATCTTGAAATTCCGGAGCTCTCCGAGTTCGGACTCGATATTGTGACAGTGAGTGCCAATGCTGTAGAGAAGGATGGCTACCACGACTGGCAGTTCCCCGACGAGGAGATTGACAAGCTGCGCGACCGCTCTGTCAAGGCTGTGTGCATCACCAACCCCTCCAACCCGCCGAGCGTGTGTCTTGCCCCTGATGTGCTCGACCGTATTGTCGATGTGGTGAAAAAGGATAATCCTGACCTGATGATTATCACCGATGATGTTTACGGCACATTTGTTGAAAACTTCAAGTCGCTGATGTATGTGTTGCCTTACAACACCATCTGCCTGTACTCCTATTCCAAGTATTTCGGAGCCACCGGATGGCGTGTCGCCGCTATGGCACTGCGTCCCGACAATGTTTTCGACAAACTTCTGTCAGAACTACCCGAGGAGGAGAAAGTTGAACTCGACAAGCGTTACAGCTCGCTGACACTCACCCCGCGCACCCTCAAATTCATCGACCGCCTTGTTGCCGACAGCCGTCTCGTGGCTCTCAACCACACTGCCGGACTCTCAACCCCGCAGCAGATTCAGATGGCTCTGTTCTCGGCATTCGCCTATCTGCACCGCAGCGACATACAGCCCAGGCTCATAAAGATGATACGCCACCGCCTTGACAATCTGTGGAGCACAACCGGCTTCACGCTGCTGCCTGACCCCAACCGCGCCGGCTACTACAGCGAGATTGACATGATGGTGTGGGCAAAGAAGTTCTACGGCGAGGATTTTGCCAAGTATCTGAAGGACAATTATCTGCCGCTTGACTTTGTTATCAGGCTCGCCGACGAGACAGCAATTGTGTTGCTCAACGGTGACGGCTTCGACGGTCCGGAATGGTCTGTGCGCGCATCGCTGGCCAATCTTGACGACGATGCTTACCTGAAAATCGGCAAGGCCATCCGCAAGATTCTCGATGAGTATCACGAAAGATATCTCGAATCTCAAAAAGGCTGACAAGTAGCCTTCCATCACTCACATCACTCCCGGAACGGTAATTTGTTGCCGCTTCGGGAGTTTTTTTGTGCGGGATGGTAAAAAAAAATGCCGCAGCCGTTTTTTTTATTTGCAATTGCCGGAGCGATTCACTAATTTCGTAAACGGACACCGCTGTTATGATTGATGCTTTTCTCATATATATGCGCTGCGAGCTGAACAGCTCGGCAAACACTGTCGAGGCATACCGCCGCGACCTGCTCCAGTGGGCTGACTTTGTCACAGCAGGCGGCAGGAGTGAGTTCCGGCCTGAAACACTGGGTCTCCCTGATTTGAGAAAATGGATTCTGTCTGTTGCCCGTGCAGGTGCCGGGCAGACGACCGTGCGGCGCAAGGTGCAGAGCCTGCGGGCGTTTTACCGCTATCTGCTGCGCATGGGCGCCGTGGCTTCCAATCCTGCCACCGACCTCACGCTGCCAAAACTTGCCAAGCCGCTGCCGGTGTTTGTGAGGCAGGAGGAAACAAACGCAGTGATAGATTCGGAATTTGATGAATCGGACTATACCCAGCTGCGCGACAAGCTGATAGTCAATATGCTTTACTCCACAGGTATGCGATGCTCCGAGCTGACCGGACTTCTTGACAAGGCTGTGGATTCCGCAGCCGGTGAACTAAAAGTGCTCGGTAAGCGTAATAAGGAAAGAATAATACCTTTTGGAGCTGAATTGGCACAGATGATTGAAAAATATCGCGCGCTGCGCAATGAACTCATAGCGGTCCGCGCGCCGGAATTTTTTCTCCGGCCCACCGGTGAGCCGCTATACCGCAAGCTGGTGTACAATATCGTGCACCGCGAACTCGGCGGTGTGGCTCATGCCGAGCGCCTGAGCCCGCATGTGCTCCGCCACTCCTTTGCCACCGATATGCTCAACAATGGTGCCGAGCTCACGGCTGTGCAGCAGCTCCTCGGACATGCCTCTCTCTCTACAACGCAGATTTACACTCATATCTCTTATAGAGAACTACAACAAAATTATCAACAGGCACACCCCCGTGCCACAAAAAAAGGAGGTTAACCATGGAAGTAAGAATTCAAGCCATCCATTTCGACATCGCCGAAAAACTGACTGCGTTCATAAACAAGAAAGCGGAGCGCATCCAGCGCCACTATCCCGACATCACCACAGCCGAAGTGACCCTCAAGGTTGTGAAGCCTGAAACCGCCATGAACAAGGAGGCGGTGATCAAACTCATCGTGCCGCAGCAGGAGGAGTTCGTTGCAACAAAGGTTGCCGACTCTTTCGAGGAGGCTGTCGATCTCGGCCTTGAGGCTCTCGAGCGTCAGCTTGAAAAGAAAAAAGGCAAAAAGTGAGGGGTATTTCCACTCATGTGCCGACACAATAAACGGAGCGCCGCAGGTGCTCCGTTTTTTCTTCATCAATCAGATAAACGGCAATGGGTGGCGGATGCGCCGCCCATTGCTGTTTATCCTCCTTACTTGGCGGTTTCGGCAGGCAGCTGTTCAGGCTTGTTCTGAGTTTGGCTATATGATATGGGCGCGGCCGCTTTGCGTTTGCGCTTCACTTTTATCTGGTCAAATCCGCGGCCATACACTCCGTTGACGTTGGACTGTGTTATGAACGCTTCCTCATCAATGCTCTTTATAATACGGTATATGGTCACAGCCTCGATGCGCCGGCACATCACCATCAGCATCTTCACCTCCTGCCTGGAGTAGCAGCCTATGCCGCTGAATGCGGTGCAGCCGCGGTTTGCCTCCACATTTATGGCGTTTGCAATCTCCTCCCATTTCTTGGAAAATATGGTGAATTGAACCGCCTGGCGGTCGGAGTTTATCACAAGGTCGCACATATAGCCGGTGAGCACTGTCACAAGCATACCGTACACAATTTCGCCAAGCGAGTAGCCGAGAACAAAAAATGCAGAGCCTACAATGAAGAAATCACATATCATCATTGTGCGGCCTACGGTAACATTGCTCACCTTGCTCACCATCGCGGCAACGATGTCTGTTCCGCCCGAGGAGCCGTTATGTATAAACACGGTGCCGATGCCGATACCCATTAGTATGGAGCCGAGTATTAGATTGAGCAGATGGTCGTTTGGCAATATGTTGAGGTCGCTGAACAGCGGCTGGAATATATATATGAGGATAGAGAGCACAGTCATGCCGAAGAGAGTGCGGATGACAAACGTTCGCGCCACAATGCGGAAGGCTATGACAAGCAATATGAAATTGACAACATACATCGTCACTCCGACCGGTATGGCCCATGGAAACACACCCTGCTCAACAAGCCGCTGGGTGCCGAAGTACACAACCGAGCCGAGGCCGGCCATGCCGCCCATCACTATTTTCTGAGGAAGCACAAAAGCTGTAAAACCGAAAGCATAGAGCGACAGCCCTAAGATGATGAAAAAGTAGTCTCGGGCATTGACCCAGAGCTTATCACGTGAAATTTTCATGAGATATTCAGGTTACGGTATCCGGGGCGGTGCTCCGGTTCAATGTGACAAAGTTAAGACAACCGCCGGTTGTTTCAAAGAAAAATCACAATATTTTTTTTCAACATCAGCTGCTTTTTTTGCAGAGATGGGAGTTTAGCGCTACCTTTGTGTCGATAATGAAGTATGCAATGAACAGAATTTTTAGACTTTTGGCCCTGACAGTGGCTGCCATGCTGATGCCGGCGGCGGTATCTGCCCAGTTTGTGGATTTCGGCCCGGCGCCGCGTTTTGTGGAAGTGGACATCCATCTGCTCGGTGGCACAACCGGCATCACTCAGAATTACAACAAGGAATTCACTGAGATAACTGAGTTCACAGCTTCGACCGGAGCCGGATTCGGCGCGGGTGCGGGCGCGGTGTTTGGTCTCCGCGGCTGGCTCGGCTTAGGCACCGAGGCCAATATCCTGTTCGGCCACAACAAGCTTAATATGGCTGTGAGCAATGACCTCACCTCTGTCAGCAACATATTTATCCGCAACAGGTATGTATATGCCAATTTTCCGGTGTATATGTCGTTCAGATTCAATATTTTCCAGGGGTTGAGATGGAATGTCGACGCCGGTATTTACTACAGCTACGGACTCGGCGGCAAGCAGAAGCAGACAATATACAATTCAACCGTCAATGCGATGGGCCAGCTGGTGCCCCGTGTCGAGACGGCAAACCCCGGATATTTCAACAACGACCAGACTTTTATCAATTCCTACCGCCGCAGCGACATTGGGCTGCATCTGACAACCTCGTTGCTCTTCGGCCGCCATTTCTCTGTGGGCGTGCGCTCGCAGATAGGTTTCAAGAACATATCCTACAATTCAGGCCTCAGAAACCCCAATATCCATAATGTCAATCTCCTCGCGGTGGTTGGTTACAAGTTTTGACACTGCTGTCAATCCGGTTCGCAGCTATTTGGTTAACGAAGGATAATGCTTTGTAAAAGAGGATAATACTCTTGACAAGGCACTGAACTTTTTGTAATTTTGTATGTATAGGCCGGGCAGCTCAGGCCCGGGCATATTTCTAATACATACACACAGTAACCTCTTAGCTATGAAAAGAAGTCTCCTTATATATATTGCAGTATTTATATGCGCGGTGTTCTGCTCCTTCAAAGCGCAGGGTGTGCCGCCGCTCAAGCCGGAATATCTGCCCACAGCCACCGGTTGGAATGTGGACAGCCTGCCGGCAAACCTTATCGGCTTTGATTTCGCTGCACCGCAGCCTCAGCCGGAGCCTGAGAAATCTCTGCGTGAGAAACTCGACGATATGGTGGATGAGCTCAGCGAATATGCAGCCTCATTTCTCGGTCGCCGCTACAGATGGGGTGCTACCGGTCCCAAAACCTTTGACTGCTCCGGATTCACCAGCTTTGTGTTCAGAAAGGTGGGTATAGAGCTCAACCGCACATCCATCATGCAGTATCGCCAGGGTAAGGCGGTTGCCAAAAATGAGCTCCGGCCTGGCGATCTCATGTTTTTCAGCAGCCCACGCACCTCGCGCGGCGTGGTCGGCCATGTCGGCATAGTGGTGGATGTGGCGGAGGACGGCAAGAAATGCACCTTTATACATGCCTCCACTTCCAAGGGCATCACCTACCAGGAATTTCCGGACGGCGGCTACTTCAGCCGGGCATATATCGGAGCGAAGCGTGTTATCGGAGAGCACCATGTGAGTGCCTGATTGCCGCTCTCTCCGATTTTTTTTGTAATTTTGAAATTCGCAAGATAAACGAATCAAAATTACATTTCATAATGAACAGACAGATTATCACTCTGGCGGCTCTGGCCTGTATGGCCTCAGCTGCCGCGGACACGATTGCGGTACAGAATTTCCGCTATGCGGGTCCGTTTGCCATTCCTGTGCCGGCGATGATTGACTCGGTGGATGTCAATTCGCGCAAATATGATGTGGCATCAGCTCTTGATGCCCCGATGTCAATGGAGGCTGTCCTGAAGGGAGCTAAAGATATATCCTCGGCTGTAATAGCCGGGCTTCCCGGCGAGGCGGCAACCCATATCCTCAGCTTCAACCTCTCGAATACTGGATACGCTACACCTGAGATTCTGGTGAAAGGGCTCGACAGTTTCCGCCTGTATGTTGATGGCGAGCAGGCTCAGCCGGGGGCGCAGACCCTCACTCCGGCAACTCACCGGGTGGATATAAGATATGTGTCCAAGGCCGGAGCTGCCGATACTGCAGATGTCAAGGTGGTGGTGCCCGACGGCCAGGCTGTGAGCATTGGCAGCGCAAAGCGCCTGTATACCCTTGACAATGTGCTGCACGGCAAGCGCATCTACTCCACTTCAATATCCCCCGACGGCAAATACCTTATAACCATCTACTCCAACACTCTGCCCGGTGGAGCCACCTCTTGGGAATGGGTGGTGACAACACTGGCGGGTGCGCCCGTGAGCCGTTTTACCGACGCTGTGGCATGGATGCCTGCCGGCTCAAGATATTTCCGCTTTGCAAACACCGCCACCGGCCGAACAATGATTGTCACCGATGCTGCCACAGGAGCAGAGAGCGTATTTGCAACCGGAGTGCCTGCCGGGCAGGTGATTGTGTCGCCGGATGAAAAGTTCTTGATTTTCAGTCAGACAGCCGAAGGACCCAAGGAAAATCCTGACGTTTACCGCATTCTTGAGCCTGAGGACCGTCAGCCCGGCTGGCGCACACGCCGCTCGCTGGCGCGCTACGATGTTGCCACCGGAGTTGTCACCCCTCTCACTTTCGGCCATCACAATGTGTCGTATCTCGATATCAGCGACGATGCTTCAAAGCTGCTGGTGCACACATCGCGCAGCCGTCTTGAAAAGCGTCCCACCACTGTGAACACAATAGCAATCCTCGACCTCGCTACCCTCAGCCTCGACACCATAGTAGCCGAGGATGGATTTATCGGTGGTGCGATATTCTCGCCCGATGCGTCAACAGTCATCATTTCCGGTTCGCCTGAGGCTCTCGGCGGCATAGGCAAAAATCTTCCGCAGGACAGGATTCCGAGCATGATTGACACTCAGCTGTTCTCATACGATGTGAAGAGCCGCACTTTCAAGCCTCTCACCATTGATTTCAATCCCAATGTTACGTCATTCAAGTGGAGCCGCGCCGACAATATGATTTATCTCATTGCCGAGAACCGCGACTGCATAAGTGCCTTCCGCCTCAACCCCAAAACCGGTAAGTTCGCTCAGCTGCCGCTCGGTCAGGACATTGTGAAAAATATAAGTCTGCCACTCACCGGCACAGCCGCCGCCTTTACCTCTCAGAGTGTTGACAATCCGGATCGTCTTTATACCCTCAACACAAAGACCCTGAAAAGCTCGCTGCTCAACGAGCCCCTTGCCGATGACCTTGCCGATGTTGAATTCGGCGAAACCGGTGCGTGGGATTTTGTAAACTCCCGTGGCGATACAATCTGCGGCCGCTACTATCTGCCGCCTCATTTCGACCCCGCCAAAAAGTATCCCATGATTGTGAACTATTACGGCGGTTGCAGCCCCACAAGCCGCAACTTCGAGAGCCGATACCCGCACCATGCCTACGCTGCCCAGGGCTATGTGGTGTATGTGATTGAGCCGAGCGGAGCCACCGGATTCGGCCAGGAATTCTCATCGCGCCATGTCAAGACCGCCGGTCAGGGAGTTGCCGAAGACATCATCGAGGGCACAAAACGCTTCTGCGCCGAGCATCCCTACGTCGATGCTTCCAAAATTGGGTGTATCGGAGCCTCTTACGGCGGATTCATGACACAGTATCTGCAGACTGTCACCGACATCTTTGCCGCGGCGATATCTCATGCCGGCATAAGCGACCACACAAGCTACTGGGGCGAAGGCTACTGGGGCTATTCCTACAGCGAGGTGAGCATGGGTGACGCATATCCCTGGAGCAATCCCGACCTGTATGTAAAGCAGAGCCCGCTGTTCAATGCCGACAAAATACACACTCCGCTGCTGTTTCTCCACGGCGATGCCGACATGAATGTGCCTGTGGGGGAGAGCATACAGATGTTTACCGCGTTGAAACTCCTCAACCGTCCCACCGCCTTTGTCGCAGTAGCCGACCAGGACCATCACATCACAGATTATCAGAAACGAATCCGCTGGCAGGACACTATTTTCGCATGGTTTGCAAAATATCTCAAAGACCAGCCGCAGTGGTGGGAGTCGATGTATCCTGAGGTAGCTCTCTGAAACTTTCATCCATCCAAAAACAAACACAACCACTCCGGCTTTGCCGGGGTGGTTGCGTGTTTACGGTGCAGGGGATTGTCAGAGCTCGTCGGCGAACATCGGATCCCATGCGGGGAGCGATACCGGCTTCTGTTTCAGCACCTCAGCAGCTTTGCCGGTGAGATACTTCTTGTCAACGACAAGGCGGAACATATATTCGTCAAACCACTTGTCGGTCATGATAAGGTGGCCGGCGTTTGCACCGGGACCCCAGCTGTTTTCCACCATCCACTTCACAGGGGTGCCGTTGGCGTCAAGATCCACAGCCACAAGGGTCATTGCATGGCTTGAACCGCTGGAGTGCGTGAGTATGCGCTGCTTCTTGTCCATGCCGAAAGTTGTGCCGAAGAGCGAGCCGTAATCATAATAGTCAACATCAAGTACACCGCGGTCGCGGTCAAAGAATTTGCCCACGTCGCATGAGAAGTACATCGCTGTGCTGTCCTTGATTGAGGCTATAGCCATCTCCTTGATATCCTCGATGGGCAGATTGACGTATGTCCAGTTGTCACCGTCGTATGAGTGACGGTCATATTCAATTTCATATAGCTTGTAGTATTCGCGGCTGGGGTCGTTCATGAGCATCACATAATTGCCCTTGAGGTCATTGCCGAAATACTCCTTGTAGAAGCTCTGCGGGGTGTAGGTGCGGGTGTCCACCGCGTTGCCCTTTGAGTCGCGGCGAGTCCATGTGAACTCTGTGGGGGGCTCGCCGAGGTTGAGTGCGAGCATACGGTAGACATCGCCGAGCATCTGAGTTTTTCTTTCCTGCAGCTTAGCCGGCTTTGCTTTGGCGGCAGCCATATCGCGCAGCTCGAGACCCCATTCGCGCAGCTTAAGGGTAATGAGATTGCTCATGCGTGAGGTTGAGTTTGAGCTGTTTGTCTCTATCATCACCTCAGCCGGTACAACGCCGTATTTGGTGATGATGTCAGCCACACCGGTAAACTGACCTCCATCGCTGAGCGGGTGGGCAAAGAGCCAGTCAACAGTCTTGTCATCCATCGGTTTGTCGGAAGTGTCGATAATGCCCTGGAGAAAAAGATTCGCTTTTTCAAGCTGATCCCAGAAAAAATTGTAGTTCTGCGACAGTTTCAGCTCGGGCAGATTGTGGTCAGCCATAGCCTGGGCGCGGAGCACATTGAGCCCGGTGAACAGCCAGCACCTGCCGCTCGACTTCTGGTCGGTGATACCCTTGCTGGGCACACGGTGGCTGAAATTGGTGTCAAAACTGTTTTTTGAAGCGGTATTGACAGCCAGCTTGTTGATGTCATTGTTTGAGATAGCGTTGAAAATAGCCTTGTCGGCCGGAGTGTTTTTGAACGCACCCTTTATGGTGGTCATCATCTGCGGGGTGATGCCTCCGCCCGGGTTTTGAGGCTGCTTGGCCTGCGCGGTGAGAGCCAGCGCCGCGATAGCAAAAAAAATACTTTTTTTCATTGGTCAGAAACGGTTTTGTGGGTTGATTACCGACAAAGTTACAAAAAAACAAAAGCAATGTCAACCCCCTGGGGATGCAACAGCCCAATTCCTGCCTGCGAATCCTTATAATAGCAAAAATTTCGACAGATAATATCGCAGAAGGATATTATCTGTCGAAATTTTTACTATCTTTGCGTCATGACTCTTGAAGATTTCAGGAATATACCATTTAGAATGCAGGACATGAGTTCTGTATTTCCGGATTGCGTCAATCTTGCAATGAAAGCAAAGCGATCGGAGCGCGATGGTAAAATCATAAGATTAAAAAAGGGTTTGTATGTGGCAAGCCCTCGGACAAGCCGTGTGGAATTATCGCCGTTTCTTCTCGCAAATCACATATATGGTCCATCATACGTGTCGATGCAGGCAGCCTTGCGATATTACGGGCTGATTCCTGAGGCAGTCTATTCGGTACAATCTATGACTACCGGAGTTGCACGAAACTATGTCAATACTGTCGGAACGTTTAATTACATTCATGTCCCGGCGAAGTATTACAATATCGGAGTGACAATGAAGGTGGAAACCGAGGCCTCATTTATGATTGCGACTCCTGAAAAAGCCCTTTGCGATCTTATGGTATTCACCCCGGATCTGAATCTGAGATTTCAAACATCTATGCGTGAATATCTTGAAGAAGACATACGCTTTGATATGGATGCACTTCTGAATTTCGACCTCGACATTATTATGGATTGCGCCGAAGTGTCACGCAAGAAAACAATGTTGAACCAGCTTATAAAATTCATACAGCATGAGCGGAATATTTGAGAGTATGTTGTCGGCATACGACACGTCAAATGATATAGCCAAAAGAAATGCCACTTACGAAGTGATGCAACAGGTGGCACTTGCCGGACTCCAACGTGGAGGATTCTTTGAAAAGGCTGCTTTTTATGGAGGCACATGCCTTCGTATATTCCACGGTTTGGGTCGTTACAGCGAGGATATGGATTTCACATTGTTGAAAGAGGATCCGTCGTTCAATATTGAGAACTATTTTCCTGCAATAATAGCAGAGTTCAAGGCACTCGGTCGCGATGTGGTGATAACCAAGAAAGAGAAACATAATTTTGGCAAAGTGGAGTCCGCATTTCTAAAGGACGATACCCATGTTTATAACTTGGCCTTCCAAACAGAGAAAAGTCTGAAGATAAAGATTGAAGTGGACACTCAGCCTCCGTTAGGATTCCTGACCGAACAGAAGCTGCTGCTTCAACCATTCTCTTTCATGACCCGATGCGTCTCGCTGCCGGATTTGTTTGCCGGGAAGATGCATGCTCTGGTTTACCGCAAGTGGGGACAACGCGTAAAAGGTCGTGACTGGTACGATTTTGAGTGGTATGTCCGCAATGGTGTGCCATTGGATTTTGAGCATTTCCGTCAACGAGCCATTGACTTCAATAGCGAGGATTTGTGTAAAGAAGATTTTTTGAAAAAGCTAGCCGAACGACTCGCCACAACCGATATCAACGCGGTAAAAAAAGATGTGCTGCCGTTTATCAAGAATCCATCGGAGCTTGACATCTGGAGCAACGATTATTTCGTTCAACTTGCCGGCATGATGAAGTTTGATTAAGTACAATCTTACCTATACATCTGATTGTCTAATTGCAGGATAGTTGGCCAAAGGGGGATAAAAAACGGGCGGGGATGTGCCGGAAGGCTATCATCCCCGCTCTCAAAGGGCAATTTTGAGTTGTGTATTTGTGTTGCCTTTTGTAAGGGTTCAGTTTTCAACATCGAAGCCGCGGCGGCGTATAGCCGACAGCATCCGGTAGTCCATAGCCATGCGGTAGTAGTCCACAATGTGCGATGCCCAGTCGTTGTCAGACTTTGAGCCCGCGCGGGTGCGGTTGTACTCCTCAATCTCTTTGTCGTAGGCGAGCAGGGTGTCGGTGAGATTTTCGTCGCGGTATGTGTTGCTGTGCACAACGGCTTCCAGCGGTTGCTTCGGCTTGAGGTCGGGCATCTCGCGTGGCACACCGATTGCCAGCCCGCACACAATAAAGGTGTCCTGCGGCAGTGACAGCAGTTTTGACACGGCTTCCGGCGCGGCTGTGCGGGTGTAGCCGATGCAGCATGTGCCGAGCCCTGCGGCTTCGGCGGCTGTGAGCGCGCTCATCATGGCGAGAGCGGCGTCGACAATGCCCACAATCACGCCGTCGAGGGTTTTTTCAAACGGAGGAAAGTCTATATCCTTGGCGTGGGCGAGGTTTTTGATTTTATGGTAGTCGGCGCAGAACACCAGAAAGTGGTTGCAGGTTTTGATCTGTTTCTGTGAGGTGAGTTCGTAGATTTGCTCTTTCAGGCTCTGGTCGGTGACATCGATTACGGAAAACTGCTGACCGTTGTAGCTTGTAGGGGTGTTTCTTATGGCTTCGTAAATGAGGTCCATTGTTTCCTGAGGAATCGGTTCGCGTTCGTAGCGTCTGATGCTCCTGCGCTGCAGCAATGTGTCTTTGACTGTTTTCATAATTCGGTATGGTTAGTATCTTATGATATAATGTTTTCTGCGACGAAATTGTTCTGTGTTTGTACAAAAAAATTACGCTCCGCACTCGGATAGTGTCGGAGCGTAATATTTTGGTCTGTGTGGCGTCTCTGCTTATTTCTTGAAGAAGCGGTTGTAGAGACCCTGGAATCCCTGGCCGTGGCGGGCTTCGTCCTTAGCCATTTCGTGAACGGTGTCGTGGATGGCGTCGAGGTTGAGCTGTTTCGCACGGGCTGCGATGCGCATTTTGTCCTCGTTTGCACCGGCTTCAGCTGCCATGCGTTTTTCGAGGTTGGTCTTGGTGTCCCACACGCAGTCACCGAGGAGTTCTGCGAATTTAGAAGCGTGTTCAGCCTCTTCGAAAGCGTAGCGCTTGAAGGCTTCGGCAATTTCGGGATAGCCTTCGCGGTCGGCCTGGCGGGACATCGCGAGATACATGCCTACTTCGCTGCATTCGCCGTTGAAGTGGGCGTTGAGGTCGGCGATCATCTGGTCGTCACAGCCTTTGGCTACACCAATCTGGTGCTCGGTGACGAATTTGAGTTCTTCGCCTTCGGTGAGTTCTTTGAACTTGCTTTTGGGAGCACCGCAGAGAGGGCACTTTTCGGGTGCTTCGTCGCCTTCGTGAACATAACCGCATACTGTGCAGATAAATTTCTTTTTCATAATGTCGTTGTTTTTAATTTGGTGAATAATTATACTTTTTGTTTTGGTTGTTTTTTTCAGATTCCGGCAGCGGCGCGTTTGCATGAGGGGCATTGGCCGCTGAAGTAGAGCTGTGTTTTCTTTACATCGAAAGAGGTGAGTTCGGGCAGCTGCGGCATTATTATGTCATATATGCGCCTGCAGCTGTCGCACCTGAAGTGCGCGTGGGGCTCGGTGTATCCGTCAAACCGGCTGTTGCCCGGTTCTATTGTCAGCTCGCAGATGGCGTTTGATTCAACGAGTGCGCGCAGGGTGTTGTAGACTGTTGTGCGCGACAGCGACGGGTAGCCGACCTTTATCGCCGAGTATATTTCGTCGGCGGTGGGGTGAGTGCGGTGGGCGAGCACGTATGCTGCCACTGCGAGCCTCTGGGGAGACGGGCGCAGCCCGCAATCCGTGATAAGCCGGAGAGCTTTGGCGGTTATGTCGGGGCTGTTGTCTGTCATTAGTGGAATGAGTTTAAATTTGTAATCGTTACAAAATTACAATAATTTCCGAACCTGCAAAAATTTTTGCGGATAAAAAATGTTAACGGCGATTATCGGGTGGAGAGGGGTGGCAAAAATGCGTCGGGGTAGTGGTCAATCTTGGGTTTGGAACCGGGTGTGCCTATGACCACAATGATGTCAAACTGCACCGGGTGGGGGATGTTGTAGGCTTTGACGTATGCTTCGGCGCCGCGGCAGAGGTGGGATATTTTTTTTCTGTCAACAGCGTCGAGCGGGTCATATTCATCTGTAGAGCGGGTTTTTACTTCAACAAACACTATGCGGTTGTGATGGCGGGCAACAATGTCAAGCTCGTTTTTGCCGAATGTGGCGTTGGTGTCGATGATGGTGTAGCCTTGGGTGATAAGGTATTCGCGGGCTACATTCTCGCCCCACGCACCTTCGTTGTTGTGTTCAGCCATTGGATTTGTTGTTTTTGCCGGCGAGCATGCCGCAGGCGGCCATGATGTCTTCGCCGCGCGATGCCCGGATTGTGGCGGTGATGCCGAGTGAGTTGAGGCGGTCGCGGAATGCGGTCATGATTTTGTTGTCGGCGCTGCTGCCGTCGAAACCGGGCACTTTATGAAAGCGTATGAGGTTCACACGGGCGTTTGTGCCGTCGAGCAGGCGGGCAAGTGCATCGGCGTGACGTATGTCATCGTTTTTGCCGGCCCACATGGTGTATTCCACCGACAGGCGCCGTTGGCCGGTGAAGTCATATTTGCGCAGCAGCTCCATTACCTTGGCCACCGGCCATGCGTTCTGCACCGGCATGATGGCCCTGCGCTCGGAGTCAAACGGAGTGTGGACGCTGATGGCTATATGCACCTTGCTTTGGTCGAGCAGCCGCCGCAGTCCGTCAATATTGCCTATGGTTGAGACGGTGATGCGTTTGGGGCTCCAGGCAAATCCCCAGGGGGCGGTGAGAATCTCAAGGGCTTTCATCACCTGGTCAAGATTGTCGGTCGGCTCTCCCATGCCCATGAACACAATGTTTGTAAGGCTTGTGCTCTCGTCGATGCTCATGATCTGGTTCATGATATCGGCGGCGGTGAGGTTGCCGTCAAACCCGTTGCGCCCCGTCATGCAGAAGGCGCAGTTCATTCTGCACCCTGCCTGGCAGCTGACGCAGAGTGTAGCCCTCTCCTTGTCGGGAATCATCACAGCCTCGACATTGCGTCCCGGTACACCTTTATATATATACTTGGCTGTGCCGTCGGCCGAGCGGTGGCATTCAACCGGCTGTTCGCGGCCAACACAGTATTTCTGTGCCATGAGCGCTCTAGCGTTTTTAGGCAGGTTGGTCATCTGCTCAATATCTGTGGCGCGTTTGTCGTACAGCCATTGCGCCATCTGCTTGGCGGCAAAGCGTGGAAGCGAGAATTCGGCGGCAACCTGAGCGAGTTCGTCAAGGGTTTTGCCTATGAGCGGTTGTTTAGTAGCGGTCATGGGATTCACTTTCTTAATATATATAAAGGTGAGGCGTCGAACCGGGGGAGCACCTCGAGCCGCAGCGCGCCTGGTTCGGGGGCTATGCCGGGGGTGATGCCGAGAGCTGCGGCAACAGTGTTGAGGGCGGTGGAGGGGGTGTTGTTGTCGCGGCTGAGGTGGCACAGAAACACGTTTTTGAGCTTGGGGCTGCGTATCAGGGCAAGGTATTTTGCGGTATCGGAGTTGTCAAGATGGCCGTTGTCGGCGGCAATCCTGGCTTTGAGATAGGTGGGGTATGGGCCGTTTGCGAGCATTTCGGCGTCATAGTTGCTTTCTATGACAATGAAATTGGCTTGCCGCATATAGAAGTCCACCCGGTCGGTGATGCACCCGAGGTCTGTTGCTATGGCAAAACTCATATCGCTCCGGCTGATAAAGAAGCCGGAGTTGTCGGTGCCGTCATGGCTCACCTCGAAAGCTGTGATTTCAAAGGGGCCGATTTTGAAGGGAAACTCTTTGTAAATGGGCTGATGGTAGTCTTTGAGCCTGCGCGATATACTGTGGCGGCGCATAATGCCGGAGAATGCTTTGGGAGTGCAGAACACCTTGATGTGATTGTGGCGGCGCACAAGGGAGTACACGCACCTCACATGGTCGCCATGGTCATGGGTCAGGCATATTCCGTGTATGTCGGCCATTGTCAGACCCATGTCTTTCAGACCGTCGATAACCGTTTTGGCGTCCACTCCCGCATCAATGAGTATGCCGCCGCTTCTGTCGCCGATGAACGAGCAGTTGCCGGAGCTGCCGCTGCCGAAGCTTCTGAACAGGATGGCCTGCCTTGGGCGCGAGTCAACAGCCACCGGCTCGTCAAGGTGGTTTGTGTGGGCGGGTGGTTCCTGAGAGGGCCCGGCTTTGCGCGATTCAACCACAAAGTCCTCAATGGAAGGGTGGATAGGCAGCGGGGGCTCCAGGGACAGTGATATATCATCGAATATATCGAAGAGTCCCGGCTGCGATAGGGTGTCCCTTGTGTTTTTCTTAGCCATTGTCAGCGGTAGAGGAGGAATATGGTTGGTTTATGGGAGTAGTCGTATTTTCTTTTTTTCCACTTGCTTATGGGGAGGGTTGTGATGTTCTGGTTCTCACCGGTTATGTCTGATGCAATGCACAGCAGCATTGAGTCAGGCAGGGTGCGGCACAGCTCCTCCACAAGTCTGTTGTTGCGGTATGGTGTTTCGATGAAAATCTGAGTCTGCCGTTCGCGGTTGATTCGGCGCTCCATCTCCTTGAGTGTTGCAGTGCGGGCGGCGGAGTCTACCGGCAGATAGCCGGCAAAGGCGAAGCTCTGGCCATTGAATCCGGATCCCATCAGCCCCATGAGGATGCTCGACGGCCCAACGAGCGGCATCACCCGGATGCCTCTGCTCTGCGCGGCTGCAACAAGGTCGGCACCGGGGTCGGCCACCGCGGGGCATCCGGCTTCGGATATCACTCCGATGTCATTGCCTGCGAGGGCGGGGGCGAGCATTTCGGGTATCTCTGCGGGGTTGGTATGCTCGTTGAGGGTAAAGAATGTGAGGGTGTCAATGTCTATGCTCCGGTCGCATTTCTTTAGGAAGCGTCTGGCACTGCGGAGATTCTCGACAACGAAAAAGCGTATACCGCGGACAATGGTGAAGTTGATGTCCGGCAGCACGCAGCGCAGGTCGCCGCTATCGCTCAGGGCAACCGGCAGCAGGTATATTGTTCCGGTGGGTGTGGTGCTATCTGTCATGGTCATTGTTCCTCGGGATATTTCCGGTAGTACTCCTCAAGAATGGTCTTGATGTTGAAGTAGTAGCCTTCGGCGCCGGTGTCGTTGGGTATGTTCACCTTAATATATTCATAGTACGGTGTGTAGAAGAGGTGATTCTCGGCTCTGAGGCCGAGCACGCTCAGAAGCACATACTCATGCTGGGGCTCAACGACATACCAGGCATTTTCCTCGTCAAATCCGGTGCCTGAGGATGCTATTGCCATAAGGATATAGTCAAGCTTGTATTGCCAGATGTTGGCGAGGTTTGTTTTCCCTTTCAGCCTCAGGGCTGAGATTATACGCATCATGCTCTGCAGGTCGAAAGGGTTGTCGGCGAGCGCTCTGTCGCAGAGTGAAATCACTGAGTCGCACTCCGCGCGTGTCAGTTCCGGGTTCTCCGCCGGGTCCGGCACGGCGCCTTTCACCGATTTCGGGCGATATGGATTGTAATCTTCCTGAAACATATAGCCGAAGTACAGGTGTCTGAACTTGTCGAGTTTCATCAGGGTGTCATTACGCTGATATTCCTCCATGAGCCTGGGGTAGTAGTACGGCGAGGTGCGGTCGTATGTGGCGGCCTTGATGGCTTCAAGGTCCGGCTTCTCGACGGTGAATTGCTGCTTCATGCTCTGTGCCGAAAGCGGGAGCGCGAGCAGGATTGTGATGATAAATGTGTATAGCTTCATTGCTGTTCGCTTTTTTGAGCGGTTGTTTCCGGGGTGGCCGGTTTTACTATTTCGGGGTAGGATATACGTGAGTGGAACATGGTGCGCAGGCGCGCGGTGAATATCTCCTTTATAATCTTTACATCTCTGAAAGAGAGGGGAGAGTTGTCGTGCAGACCATCGTTCACCTGACTGTCTATAATTTTGTTGACCAGAGCGGCTATCGACTCCGGGGTGTGATCCGGCAGGCTCCGCGATGCGGCTTCCACCGCATCGGCCATCATGAGGATGGATGTTTCCTTTGAGGCCGGATTGGGGCCGGGGTATGTGAATGCGGCCTCATCCGGAGTTTCGCCGGGGTGGGCGTTGCACCATGTGTTGTAGAAATAGCGGGCTTTGCCTGCGCCGTGGTGCTCGCGGATGAATTCGCGTATTTTGTCGGGCAATTTAGCTTTTTCAGCTCGTTTGAGTCCGTCGGTCACATGGCCTATCACAATCCTTGCGCTCTGCACAGGGTCGAGAGCGTCATGAGGATTGACACCATGCTGGTTTTCGGTAAAGAAAGCGGGGTTGTCGATTTTGCCGATGTCATGGTACAGCGCGCCGGCTCTGACAAGCTGCACATTTGCCCCGAGGCGGTGGGCGGCGGCTGAGGCGAGGTTGCTCACAGCCATGGAGTGCTGGAATGTGCCCGGACACTCCTCTGACAGCTCCCTGAGCACCGGGTTGTTGATGTCGGAGAGCTCCACGAGAGTGACCTTTGATATGAACCCGAACATCTTTTCAATAAGGAAAATCACCACGTATGCAAACGATACAAAGACGGAGTTTATGCCCAGAAAACCGAACATTCTCAGCGACAGCTTCTCGATGTTGCCGGTGTGGAGCAGTTCCACCGCCACATACGCCACTGCGTATGTGCAGAACACCACCACCGCCGTGCGTATAAGCTGTGAGCGGCGTGTCAGCTCTTTGAGGCTGTCGATGGCCGCGACTCCGGCAAGGAATTGCAGGAATACGAATTCGAGCGGGAATGAGGATGTCAGGGTGGTGAGCAACACAGTTATTATGTGGGCAAAGAGGGCGGTGCGGGTATCGAGGAATATCACGAACACCACGGGCAATATTGCGAACGGCACAAGGTATATGCCTGAGATAAATACCCTTGACATGCCGAAGGCAAACAGCACCAGCGCTGTTATCACCAGCATTATCATCACGAGTATCCGGCGGGAGTTGTAGTAGTCGGGCCTGAAGAAGTAGAGGTAGCCGTATAGGGCGGCGAGCAGCAGGATTACATAGAGGCACTGCCCGGCGATGGGATAGTAGAACTCACCCGATTTCCCACCTCCCCGCTTGGAGGATATATCTTCGTATGTACGAAGTATGGTGAACAGTTGCGGAGTGACAATGTCGCCCCTGTCAATGATTCGTTCTCCCTGCTGGATCACACCCACCGGCGCCATGGCTCGCTGCATCAGCTCATTGTGCAGGCGGCGTGTCTCGGCGGAGTCGAGGAGCACGTTGGGCACCAGCATCTCTGCCAGGCCGCAAGCGCTGAGGGCATGGGTGTAGCGTCTGTCGTGCAGCATGCTGTCGATATGGGCGTAGGCTTTGCGCGCCGACCGGTATTTTGAAGTCGGTATGCTCAGGGCAACATTGTCGTGAATCACCCTTATGCTCGGTAGCTTACCGGATGAGATGTCGGAATATGTGCCGGCCTCCACGATGCCTGTCTCGTAAACCTTGCGCACCATGGCGAGCAGGTTGTTTCGCTCCAGCGGTGACAGTTCCAGATTCTGTGAGGTGTTCAGAAGTGCGGCAAACTGTGACAAAGCTGTTTTTTCGATGTTGTTGTCGCGGAAATACACCGGCTCGAAGCGTTGCTCAAGGCTGTCGCGCACCTGGGCTGCGCGTATGGAGTCGAGATACACCGGAATGTCAAACGGAGCTGTGAGGAGCGAGTAGGCCCAGGGGCGGTTTGTCTCGTATGAAAATTCCCTGCCGTTCTTGCGAGGCAGAAAATATACAATAAGAATGGTCGCGACGGTGAAAATAATCCACCTGATGTATGCTGTATCGGTAATCTTCATTGCAGTGAATTACATTTTGCTGTCAGTCGGCATCGGTTTCGTCGCCAACACGGGCGGCAGCGGTGATACCTTTTATTTTCTTGACTTTGGCGCATAGGTCTGACACTACCGCGGCGTCATTGACCAGCACCGTGAGGGTGCATCTGAACACCTCTTTGTCGGTGTCGATATGCAGCGAGCGGATATCGATGTTGAGGTGGTTTGAAATCATCTGTGTGAGCTCCTGAAGGATGCCGTGGCGGTCGATTCCCTCTATCAGAATCTCCGCGATGAATTTCTGCTTCACCTTTTCCCAACGGGTGCTGACAATCCTTGTGCCGTGCGCCGCTTTCAGCACCTGCGCGCGTGGGCAGGTGAGTGTGTGGACCTCCACCTGGCCGATGTCGTTGATAAATCCCATCACATCATCGCCGGGAATCGGTCGGCAGCAGTCGGCAAAAACAAAGTTGCGCTCGTTGTCGGTGCATTTGAGCGTGTATGTTTCCTTTGTGTTTATCTCTTTCGGGGTTGTAACAGCCGCGCCTGAGTCTTTGCGGCTTGTGCGGCCAATGCGGAATATCTTGGAAAGAAGCGATTTCTCGGTTTTGGGCGATTCTTTCACTATGTAGCCGTCGAGGCTTAGCTCGCCGGTGCCGAGGCGGTAGAGGAGCGCCTCTCTGTTGGGCACATGATAGAATGCCACCATCTTTGTGATGATTTCATTGGTGGCTTCCACCTCTTTCTCGGCAAGGAAGCTGTCAAGAATCTGCCGGCCTTTGTCAATTGTCGGCTGGTGCTCCTTTCTCAGTGCAGCGCGCAGGCGGGTGCGGGCCTTGGCGGTGGCGAGAAACGACATCCATTCCTCTTTAGGTTTCTGCGATTGCGATGTGAGCACCTCCACCTGGTCGCCGCTCTGCAGCTTGTGGCTCAGGGGCACGAGTTTGTGGTTTACCTTACCGGCGATACATTTGGTACCTATCTGGGAGTGGAGTTCGAAAGCCACATCGAGTACGGTAGACTGGTTAGGGAGTGTTATCAGCTCACCTTTCGGAGTGAACACCACAATTTCCGATGCGAAGAGGTTGAGCTTCAGAGTGTCTAGGAAGTCTATGGCATTCGGGTTCGGGTCGTCGAGAATATCCTTGATGGTGCGCAGCCATACATTGAGCTCGCTCTCCTCGTCGCCCTCGCCGATTTTGTATTTCCAGTGGGCGGCAAACCCCTTTTCGTCGATCTCGTCCATCCTTCGTGAGCGTATCTGCACCTCAATCCAGTTGCCGTCAGGTCCCATGACTGTCAGGTGCAGAGCCTGGTAGCCGTTGGCCTTGGGGGCTGAAATCCAGTCGCGCGTGCGGTCCGGGTGGAGTCTGTAAAGGTCTGTAATGGCGCTGTATATGCTCCAGCATATCTCCTTTTCCTTGCTTTGGTCGTCGCAGTCAAAGATAATGCGCATGGCGTAGAGGTCGTACACCTCCTCGAATGGCACATGCTTTGTTTCCATCTTGCGCCATATCGAGTAAACGGACTTGAGTCTTGACTGGGCTTCATATTTGAGTCCCATTGTGTCGAGACGCTCCTTGATGGGGGCGGAAAAATCGTTGTACACAGCCGAACGGCGTGCTTCGGATTCCTTTATCAGCGCGGCAATGCGGGCATAGCTCTGCGGATGCTCGTACTTGAAACTGAGGTCCTCAAGCTCAGTCTTTATCTCGAAGAGTCCGAGGCGATGGGCAAGAGGCGCGTATATGTAAAGGGTTTCACCGGCAATCTTGTACTGCTTGTTGGGAGCCATGCTGCCGAGTGTGCGCATATTGTGCAGTCGGTCGGCCATCTTTATGAGCACCACGCGAATGTCTTCGCTCATGGTTAGCAGCAGCTTGCGGAAGTTCTCGGCCTGGGCCGATGCCTGGTCGCCGAATATGCCTCCTGATATTTTGGTGAGGCCGCTTACAAGCTGGGCTATCTTTTTGCCAAACTGGCTTTCGATATCCTCGACGGTGTAGTCAGTGTCCTCAACAACATCGTGAAGCAACGCGGCGCAGATGGATGTTGAGCCGAGGCCTATCTCCTGACTCGCTATCTTGGCTACCGCTATGGGGTGGAGTATGTATGGCTCACCGCTGCGGCGGCGTATGCCGCCGTGCGCTTTCTTGGCAAAGCGAAACGCCTTTTCTATGATTTCAACCTTTTTGCGGTGATTGCTTTTAAGGTATCCGTTCAGCACATCCTGAAATTCAGATTCAATCAGACGTTCCTCTTGCTCGGGGGTGAGATTATAAGCTTGTTTGTCCATGATAAGATGGCTTGGTTAAAGTCTTCAGCCGACTCGGCCATTATAGTCACAAAGTTAAGAAAAATAGCTTTTAATCACAAAATTTTTACCTGCTGATAAGAATTGCCGGCAATAAAAAAGAGCCACCGGCAGTGGAGCCGGTGGCTGGTGTAAGGGTATGTGGTTGGAGGATAATCGGTTAGCTCTGTTGCTGTGCGGCGGATGCTTTCTGCGCTTCTTCAGCCTCATACTGAGCCTTGGCCTGGGCGAGGAGTTTCTGCGACTCAGGGTCTGTCTGCCAGTGGAACGGCACAAAATTGGATGATTTGTCCACCCACGACGGCTTGCGGCAGGCGTAGATTATGAAGGGGAGTACCACAAACAGAGCCACTCCGCCGAAAAGCACTGAGTACCACACCGTTGTGCTGCCCATCGCTACCTGGCTCGGGGGGAAGAAGCTGAGCACGAAGGCGAGGAGTGAGCCGGCAAAACCCACGCCGCCTACTACCCACATAAGCCAGTTGCCTTTCGAGCCGATGCGGAACGGACGGGCTGCTTTTTTCATCGAGTAGCGGAGGTAGATGGCGGCTGCAAACATCAGCAGGTAAGCGATGAGGTAGAGCAGCACAGTGAGCTGGGACAGAATCTGATAGAAGCTCTGTACTGAGGGCATCACCACAAAGAGAAGTGATAGAAGGGTCACGGCGCCACCCTGAATGAGGAGGATGTTTTTCTGAACGCCGTTCTTGTTTGATTTCTGGAAAAACGGGGGCAGATACCCGGCTTTGCCAACAGCAAACACGCCTTTTGAAGGACCGGCAACCCATGTGAGCACACCTGCCAGCACTCCGAAAGCAAGAGCTATGGCAATGACAGGAGTGAACCACTCGATATGAAACGCCTTGCAGTAGTTGTCAAACCCCACGAGGAGGCTCTGCACGAGGTTGATATCCTTTGCGGGGATGATTACGCCGAGGGCGTAGGTGCCGAGCACAAAGATAAGCACTGTGGCGAGCGCGCCGCCAAACACAGCTTTAGGATAATTTCTGGCAGGGTTGGAAATCTCTCGCACATGAACACCGCTCATCTCCATGCCTGCATAAAAGAGGAATATGGAGGCGGCGAGCACTATATTGTCGAAGTTTGTGAGGTCGGGAAAGAAGCTGCTGTTGAAATTCATCTCCGAATGTCCGCCCATACAAAGGAATATCACACCGAAAACAACAAGCACACAGGCCGGTATGATGGTGCCCACCATACCGCCTATCTTAGACACCTTGCCTACCCAGCCGAGCCCCTTCATTGATATGAGAGTGGCCAGCCAGTAGATGCCGAGCACAACAGCTATGGTGTAGTATTTGTTGGCGGCGAGATGGGAGTCGGCAACATGATCCATGCCTATGAAGGCAAGAGATACCGCTCCGAAGGTGAGCACGGTAGGAAACCATATTGTGCTCTCAACCCATTGGAGCCATATACCCAGGAAGCCGAGGCGCGTGCCGAATGCCTCGCCTATCCACCTGAACATACCGCCCTGCTGGAAGGGAAACATGGCGGCGAGCTCAGCCGCAACGAGCGACACCGGGATAAGAAACACCAGTGCGGCGAAAAGATAGTAGAATGCCGAACTCATGCCGTATTCCGCTTCGGCCGGTAGACCGCGCAGCGACACTACGGCGACGATGTTCATAATCATCAGGGTGAAAACACCCAGCTTGGCGGCTGACTTGACTTTCGAAGTCGGGGCGCCTGACAATTTGGTAGCCATAATAGTAAGAGTGTGTGTTAGATAATAGTTGAAGTGAAAAAGGGGAGAGAGTTGCCACCACCGACTTAAAAGTAAATATACTCTTAGTCGGCGATGGTAACGAAGTCGCCGTTCATCAGTCCGAGTCCAAGGATGTTCATGAATTTCTTGACTGCGGCCTGCGCTTTGACAGAGTTGCCGGCTTCGTCCAACGGGGGAGCGAAAGCGGCTATACCGAATACGCCGGGGAGCACGCCGAGCACACCTCCGCCAACGCCGCTCTTTGCCGGAATGCCGCTGGTGTATAGCCAGTTGCCGGTGCTTTGGTAGAAGCCTACCGTGGCAATCAGGGTGGTGATTTTCGGGGATATGGCCTGGTCAAAAACTCTTTTGCCTGTGAGCGGATTGACACCGTGGGATGCTATTGTGGCGGCCATCACGGAGAGCTGTTCGCAGGTGATGCCGAGCGAGCACTGTCGGGTGTAAAGGTCAAGGCTCATCGAGGGGTCGTCATAGATACGCTCGTAGTTTTTGAGCAGCCAGGCTATGGCGCGGTTGTTGAAGTTGGTCTCACTCTCGCTCCGGTACAATTCATCGATCAGCACCGGTGCGCTGCCGCATAGGTCAGTGATGTTGTCAACAATCGCCTTCCATTTGGCTTCGCTGTTGCCCTTCGGGTTAATCATCGAGCAGGCTGAGATGGCGCCGGCGTTGACCAACGGGGTGGAGGGTGAGTGGTTCTCGAGCAGAATCGCGAAGATGGAGTTGAAGGGCAGGCCGGTGGCGTCGGCACCGATCTTTTCAAGCACCCCCTGCGGTGAGTCCTGAATCATGGCGAGGATTGCTGTAGGCACCTTTGACACTGACTCTATGCCAAACTTGTATGTGGTGTCACCGAAATTGAAGGCAGTGCCGTCCGGCAGCATCACGCTGAGTCCAAACAGGTTGGAGTCAATGTTGGCGAGATAGGGAATGTAGTGCGCGTTCTCTCCTCCGGTTACTGTGGATGCATAGTCAAAAGCCTGCTGAGCCGCTTCTTTTATCTGAGCTTTTGTGAGTTTGATGTCCATACTTGTCGGTTATGATTCGTTTAAAAAAAGCCGGCAGGTAACCGCTGCATAGCGCAGAAGCTGCCTGCCGGTATTCAGGGTGCTAAATTAGTCAAACTTTTGAATAATTATGCTTTCTCACGGATAATTATTTACCGGTATGGTTGAATGTCTTGGCCACAAGTGGAGTGTTTTTCTCCATGGCTATGCGGGTTGTAGTCGGATATTCGAGCGCATTGAGCTCATTGACAGCAAATTCGATGTCGGCGATGAGCTGGTCGGCCATATCGCGGCTGAATCCCTGCTTGCACAGCACACGCATCACCACCATGGTCTCGATGTTTGCAGGCATTGTATATGCGGGCACCATCCAGCCCTTCTGTGCGAGCTTGTCCTGAAGGTCGTAGAGAGTCCATTTTGCCGTTTTCTGGAAGTCGGCTTTCATGCGCCAGACAAAGATCGGGTTGGGCAGCTTGCCGGGCACGTATGCCTCGAATGCAGGCATGGCGCTAACCTTGTCGTCAAGATACTGGGCAACTGACAGGGAGTTAAACTGCACATTCTTGTAGCCCTCGAAGCCCATGCGGATAAACTGGTAGTACTGGCCGAGAATCTGCGCTGCGGGGCGTGAGTAGTTGAGGCCTACCTGTGTCACCTCCGCGCCGAGATAGTTGACGGTAAACGCCATATCGGCCGGCAGATACTTCTTGTCTTTCCATACCACCCATCCGAGACCCGGATATACAAGGCCGAACTTGTGGCCGGAGGTGCTGATTGACAGAACCCATTTGAGGCGGAAATCCCATTTCTTGTCAGGGTCAAGGAACGGCAGAATGAAGCCGCCTGAGGCTGCGTCGATGTGGATGCACACTTCGTTGCCTGTGGCAGCGTTGTATTTGTCAAGGGCTGCGTCAAGAGCCTCTACATCATCGTTCATGCCTGTCCAGGTAACACCCATGATAGGAACTACGCAGATGGTGTTTTCATCACACATCTCCACAGCCTTGTCAACATCAAGGGTGGGATGTTCGGCGGTGAGGGGCACAAGGCGCATCTCTACATCCCAGAAGTTACAGAATTTTTCCCAGACAACCTGATAGGCGGTTGACATCACAAGATTTGGTTTGTCGTATGGCTTGCCGGCTTTTTTACGACGCTCTTTCCAGCGCTTGAGTGCGGCGAGGGCACCGAGCATGCACGCTTCTGAAGAGCCGATTGCAAGTGCTCCGGCTTTCCATGTGTTTGTCTCGGGGGTGTTCCATAGGTTTGCCACAATGTTGATACATTTCTGGCACATCACGGCAACGCGGGGATATTCTGTTTCGTCAATATAGTTGATATTGATTGCCTCGTTCATAAGCCGGGTGGCATATTCGTCCATATAGGTTGTCACGAATGTGGCGAGGTTGAGTCGGGGTTGGGTCTGGGCGAATGTTTCGTCCTTCACCATCTGGTAGGCGATTTCCTGAGTGGTGGGGCCGGCGGGAATTTTCTGAACGGGTGCGGCCTGCAGCATTGCGTCTGAGCCGAAAACATCAGTTTTTGCGTCACCTTTGCGGAAGTTGGGGTCTAAGTTCTGGTCGAGCATAGTAGTTTGTTTTTAGTGTTAGGATTCAGATTTGTGTAGTGAAGCTTTAAGGCGAAATCAGGGTCTTGAAGCATAAATAAAACACTTATGCTGTTGAAAAAGATTACCGGAGCAGGTGATTATTTGATATTTAACAGTCCGGGGTGAAAAAACGCGCGCCACCTCATCAAAGACGGGCGGCGCGCTATGGCTATATATTAAGGAGTGTGTTTACTTGCTCATTGCGGCGTCAACATCGGCAACAAGGTCGGCATCCTGCTTGTCGCGGCTCACGATGTTGCCTTCCGGGTCAAAGAGTATGATGCACGGAATGGCGGGTATGCCGTAGATATCGGTGGCGACATTCTGTGTGTTGAGAATCTGCTCCCAGGGCAGCGAGTGCTTCTCTATGGCCTTGAGGGTGTTGGCGGGTTCGTCCCACACGGCTACCCCCAGGAAGTCCATCTTGTCGGAGTACTTGTTGTAGAGCTCCTTGATGACAGCGGTCTCGCGGATGCAGGGGCCGCACCAGCTTGCCCAGAAGTCAACGAGGGTGTATTTGCCTTTGCCAACATAGTCGCTGAGGCGTTTGGTCTCGCCGTTGTAGGTTATTTCGAAGTCTTTGAATTTCTTGCCTACCGAGGTCTCGGCTTTGTTGATGAGCCCCTGGCGCAGTGTCTGCACACGCTTGGAGTCGGCAAACTGCGGGTGTGCGGCGAGCTGGGCGTTGAGAGCGTTAAGATCCCAGTTGTAGCACTCCTGAATAAAGAGGTACAGGCCGAGCGGGTTGTTGATATTCTGCGCAAGGGCATCCTTGGACAGCTGCTGGTATTCAGCAATGATGGCCTCTTTCTGCTCTTTGGTGGCGGTGTCGCCCAGTGAGCGGAATTTCTTTTCGAGCGCGCTCTGCTTTTCAAAGAGCTGGGTCATGGCATCGTTGGTGGGGGTGCCGGAGGCAAGGCGGGTTGAGGCGTTGGCGCTGATGTCGCCGGGCTCGAGAACCAGCATGCCGGCGCGGTTGCCGTCAAGGATGATGCGGGCGAAAAGGGGAGTTGTCACCTCGCCGTTGAAAACAGCTTTGCCGTCCGCAACAACTGTCGAATCCACTTTCTCGCCGGAATCGAAGCTCACGATATAGGCGGTGAGGCCATCCTCATCCTCTGTAAGGGGCAGGGTGACGGTGTATTTGTCGGCCGTCGAGGCGGTGGCGCATGACACGGCGAGAGCGCCGGCGCATAAGAATGTCAGAAATGTTCGTTTCATTTGATATTACGGTTAATGATGGGTGCAAATATAAGAAATTTGTACGGGTAATGTAACATTTGGTCGCGTTTATTGGTTAATCAATATGATTTTGATTACATTTGCAGATATAACCGAAATATTATGCATCATCAGGATAGCTTAAACGCTTACATATTGCAGTCGCTCCGCAATAATTGGGAGCTGCTTGCCTTGACTGATTACAACGGCGCATCATTTCAGTACAAGGATGTTGCCCGTAAGATTACCAAACTGCACATACTCTTCAAGAGCGCGGGGGTGAAGCCCGGCGACAAGGTCGCTCTCTGCGGACGCAATTCCGCCCAGTGGGCTATGGCTTTTCTCGGCATCATCACTTACGGCGCTATAGCGGTGCCGGTGCTCCATGAGTTCAAGCCTGACAATATACACCACCTCGTGAACCACAGCGAGGCGAAGCTGCTCTTTGCCGACGCCGGAACGTGGGAAAACCTCGACGCTTCGGTGATGCCGGCGCTTGACGGGGTGCTGCTCATCAGCGATTTCTCTCTGCTGATGTCGCGCAGCGAGCTCCTGAATCAGGCAAGGGCAAACCTCAATCTCTATTTCGGCGAGGCGTATCCCGAGCGGTTTACTGTCGACGATATGGAGGTGAGCCTCCCCAGAAGGGATGATGTGGCTCTTATAAACTACACCTCGGGCAGCACCGGTTTCTCCAAAGGGGTTATGGTGACATACGGCAATCTATGGAGCAATATAGAGTACACCATCGACCATCTCGATTTCCTTGTGCCTGGCGACGGCATAGTGTGTATGCTGCCGCTGGCCCACATGTATGGACTGGTTGTGGAGATGCTCCACCCGCTCATCAAGGGCTGCCATGTCACTTTCCTCACCCGCACACCGTCGCCCCGTATAATCATGGAGGCTTTCGCGGCTGTGCATCCGAAGCTCATTGTGGCTGTGCCGCTGATTCTCGAAAAGATAATACGCACAAAGGTGTTCCCGCTGCTGGAGAAACCCTATATGAAATTCCTGCTCCATGTGCCGTTTGTCGACGACCGCCTGCTCGGCAAAATCAAGGAGAAGCTCACCGACACTTTCGGGGGCAATCTGCAGGAGATTGTTATCGGTGGGGCTGCCCTCAACAAAGAGGTGGAGACTTTCCTCCGCCGCATCGGCTTCCCCTTCACAGTGGGCTACGGCATGACAGAGTGCGCGCCGCTTATTTCGTATGCGCCTCACAATGAGGGCCGTCCCGGCTCGTGCGGAAAGCTTGTTGACCGTATGGAAATCCGTGTGGCGTCGCCCGATCCCGTCAATACCCCGGGTGTCATCTGGGTGCGCGGTGACAATGTGATGAAAGGATATTATAAGAATGAGGAGGCTACCGCCGAGGCTTTTGACGCTGACGGATGGATGAGCACCGGCGACATTGGCTGCGTGGATGAGGATAATTACATCTATCTCCGCGGTCGCGACAAGAATATGATTCTCGGCCCGTCGGGACAGAATATATATCCCGAGGAGATAGAGCAGAAACTCAACAATATGCCATACGTAGGCGAGTCGATTGTGGTTGAGGACAGCGGCAAGCTCATTGCCCTTGTATATCCGGATATGGACAATGTAATACATCAGAATATATCGGCCGACGAGCTTGAGAAGCTTATGACCGACAATCTGGTGCAGCTCAACAAGGAACTGCCTGCCTACTCGCAGGTGGCGCGCGTGGAAATCAAGAGCGAGGAGTTTGAAAAAACGCCCAAACGCTCAATCAAGCGCTACCTGTACCAGCACTGATACGGTATTTTTCCTACGGAAGATATTTCTTGACTGCGTCCGTTGCCATACCCCGGCGGCGGGCGTAGTCATTTTTCTGGGTTTCGTCAACCGGGCCCACAACAAAGTATCTGCTGCCGCCGTAGCCGATCATGATTCCGGTGGTGGATGCAGCCGGACTCATAGCTCCGTTTTCGGTTACTGTGATTCCTGTTTCGCTATAATGCAGCAGTTTGTCTGTTTCGAATATAAGCGACTGGTCGGGCAGCGAGGGGTAGCCTATCGCCGGACGGATGCCGGGGTAGTACTGGCGCAGCAGGTTGGCGGGGTTTGAATCGGGAGTCTCATCGGAGTAGCCCCACAGGTTCAGGCGCACCTCGCGGTGGAGCCATTCGGTAGCCGCCTCGGCAAGACGGTCGGCAACGCTCTGGCTCACGAGCGCCATATAGCTGTCGCCGGCTTCGGAATATTGCTTCACCATATTCTCAACCGCCCCGGAAGTAGTTACGGCAAAGAGCGCTGCATGGTCGTCGGCGGGTGATATGAAGTCGGACAAAGCGAGGCATTCGCCGGTTGCAGAGTCCGCGGCCTGCTGCCGCAGGGTGGGTATGGTTATCGAGCGGCCTTCGGTGTCGAGCACAATGTCATCGCCGGCGGAACGGGCATCAGCGAACACCACGCGGGCGCGGAGTGTCGCCGATTCGACACAAAGTGTGTCCAGCACTTTTGACGCATCCGAGAACAGCCTTATAGCCTCCTTGCCTTTGGCGCGCTGCCCGGCATTCAGCGAAGCGAGCCACATATCGTGGCAGTGGGGGCAGCTGCCGGTAGCGGCAATGGAAGCAAGCGATGCGTCAAGATTCCATGCGGCGAAGAATGGCCGCCAGTTGATGAGATTGCGGGCTTCGGCCACCGGTATTTCCAAGGTGTGGGTGCCGCACACCCGCGGAGCGGATGCTTTCTGCGCTTCGTCAAAAACATGGCGCTGCTTCCGCGCCTGCTCGAGCGGTAAATGGTTGAGGCTTTCATTGTAGCTGTCGCGCTTTGCCTTCTGATGTTCGCGCAGCCGGGCGAATGCTTCAGCAGCGGTGGCATCGGAGGCGAATTTCTGTGCCACTCCCGGCAGTGCGGCGGCATCGCGGGTGTATACAACCGGGCCGCTGTACAGAGGGGCTATCTTCACAGCGGTGTGGAGTTCTGACGCGGCGGCGCCACCCACAAGCAGCGGTATCTTCATGCCGCGCTCCTCCATCATGCGCGCCACAGTGCGCATCTCCTCGAGCGATGGGGTTATCAGGCCGCTGAGCCCGATGAAATCGGCCCCTTGCTCTATCGCGGTGTCGATAATGGTTTCGGGAGGCACCATCACACCGAGGTCTATGACGCTGTAGCCGTTGCAGCTCATTATAACACCAACAATATTCTTGCCTATGTCGTGGACATCGCCCTTGACTGTGGCTATGACCAGCTTGCCGGCGGAGGCTCCCCCTCCGGCACTCTTTTCAGCCTCTATCGCGGGGGTGAGGTGGGCAACTGCCTGCTTCATCACCTTGGCGCTGCGCACCACCTGGGGCAGGAACATCTTGCCGGCTCCGAACAGGTCGCCGACACGGTTCATGCCTCTCATAAGCGGGTCGTCGACAACTCCGAAGGCGCTCCCGGTCTCGGCCATGCAGGTGTCAAGCAGCGGCTCAATGCCGTCGGCGTGTCCCTTCACCACCATCTCCTCAATCTGTCCGGCCGCTGTGGGTGCGCCGGCAGGGGCAGCAGCCGGCTTGGTCTCTCCGGATGCTTTTTTAGCATCCTCGGCGGCCTTTATGCGCTGGGCTATGTCTATGAGCCTGTTGGTGGCCTCGCTGTCCTTGTTGAGCAGCACGGCGTCAACTGCCTCGGCAAGGTCGGCCGGCAGAGTGTCCGGGTTGAGCAGCGTGGAGGGGTTGACAATGGCCATGTCCATACCCTGCGCTGTTGCGTGGCGCAGAAAAACAGCGTGCATGGCCTCACGCACATAGTTGTTGCCTCTGAATGAGAATGAAAGATTGCTCAGTCCGCCGCTCACATGGGCGCCCGGCAGATTTGCGCGGATCCATCCGGCGGCGCGGATAAAATCGGCGGCATAGTCGGCGTGCTCCTCAATGCCGGTGGCTACGGCAAGTATATTCGGGTCAAAGATAATATCTTCTGCAGGAAACCCTGCGCCGGTGAGCAGCCGGTATGCACGCTCGCACACCTCTATCTTGCGCCCGAATGTGTCGGCTTGCCCTTTTTCGTCAAAGGCCATCACCACAACGGCTGCTCCCATGCGCCTGAGGAGCATTGCCTTGCGCAGCATAGCATCGGCTCCCTCTTTGAGGCTGATTGAGTTGACGATAGGCTTGCCCTGCACCTTTTTCAATGCTTCCACGGCAATCTCCCAGATACTGGTGTCGATCATAAGGGGAGCCTTTGCAATCTCAGGCTCGGCACCGATAAGCGTTATGAATGAGCACATTTTTGAACGGGCGTCAAGCATGGGATCATCCATGTTGATATCTACAATGTCGGCTCCGGCAGCAACCTGCGCGGCGGCTATTGCCACAGCCTCGCCATCGCACCCATCCTTGATGAGGCGCAGAAATTTTCTGCTGCCGGCAACATTGCAGCGCTCGCCCACCTTTATGAACTCTTTTTCGGGGAGCAGTTCGAGCCCGGCAACATTCAGGCCGTAGCTTTTCTGAGCCACCTTGCGGGCAGGCGCGCAGGCTGCCTCGGCGGCGATAGCAGCGATATGGGCGGGAGTGGTGCCGCAGCAGCCCCCCACAATATTAAGTTTACCGCCTTGCAGCAACGGCCGCAGGGTAGAGGCCATCTTTTCAGGAGTCTCGGTGTAATTGCCCAGCGTGTCGGGCAGCCCGGCATTGGGGTGCAGGCTCACCGCAAACGGAGCCTTGTCGAGTATATCTATATAAGGAGCGAGGTCTTCGGCTCCGAAGCCACAGTTGAGACCTACTGAAATAGGCTCGGCATGGCTCACTGTGGCTATGAAAGCCTCGAGGGTCTGGCCGCTGAGAGTGCGCCCGCTTTGCGTCAGCGTGGCTGAAATCATAATCGGCACTTCGGCATTCAGGTCATCCATCGCCCGCTTGGCGGCATGGATTGCAGCCTTGGTATTGAGCGCATCAAAGCAGGTTTCAAGCAATATGGCGTCAACACCGGCGCTGACCAGAGCATGAATCTGCTCGTAAGCGGCCTGCTCAACTGTGTCCCATATAACAGGGGTGTCGGCTTCAAGGTCCGATGCCAGCGACAGCGAATGGTTGCCCGGTCCCACGCTTCCCGCCACCCATGCCTGAGTTCCGCTCTCCTTGATGGCTTTGCGGGCAACAGCCACCGCCGCGGTGTTTATCTCCTTGACAAGGTGGCTCACACCATAGTCCGCAAGCGACAGGGCATTGGCGTTGAATGTGTCGGTTTCGATAATTCTTGCGCCGGCTTTCAGATATTCGCTGTGAATGAATTCAATCTTTTCAGGAGCGGTGAGCACAAGAAGGTCATTGCACCCGCGCAGGTCGCTGCGTCCCGCGGGCGTCACCCCCTCGAGATGAAAATCATCCTCTGACAGATTGAGGCGTTGAATCATTGTGCCCATTGCGCCGTCAAGCACCAGCACCTCGGTAGCCATGCTTTCTATCAGCGCTTTGGAAGAGCTGCTCAGTAGATTAGAATTCATTCTGACGTTGTTTTATCCAAATAAGATGCAAAAATACAAATTATTTTCCACATCCCCCTTCCCTCCCAAGCATAGGAATTATCCGAATTATACGAGTTATAGGAATTATCCGAATTACCCTCCCTAAAGCCGGAGTCTTCTTGCCGAGCTTGTCCTGCAGATCACGGATTGGTGGCGCAAGCACCCTTCTGCGGAGCTGCCGACCAACGCGCGGATGCGACGTGAATTTGAAGAGCGATTCATGGGCATCGCCGGTGATTCCGGCGTGATATCACGCGCGCAGTGGACGCGCCATATGGCTCCATACTCCGACAAATAACCGGCTAATTACCTCTGCAGGGGATGGTGAACAGAAAGCGTGCGCCGTCGGTGTAGGATGTGTCGAGGCTCACATCGCCTTTGAGCAGTGCCGCTACCGTGCGGCTGATGGGCAAGCCAAGGCCAACACCTTCCTTGTAGCTGTTAAGCTTCTCGAAGCGCTCGAATATTATCTCGCTTTTGTCGGCGGGTATACCGCACCCGGTGTCTGTTACCGAAAAGGTGATGTGGGTTTTGTCCGGACTCAGGTCCCAGTCGAGGGTGATTCTTCCGCTCATGGTGAATTTCACCGCGTTTTGCAGAAGATTGACCAACACCTGCTGCACTCGCTGGGGGTCGGTATGGATTTCAATATCCTCGTCAGGACTCTTGGCATACACCATCTCTACTCCGGGATGCTTTTTCGACATAACGCTGTTTAGCGCTACATCGCAGAGCATCTTCACTGAAACATCGCTTTTGATCAGGGTCAGTTTCTTTTTGTTGAGTTCGGATATGGTGAGCACGTCATACACCATTGTGAGCAGCAGCTCGGTGTTGAGAACAACGAGGTTTGAGTATTTCTCAAGCCGGAGCCGGTCCTTATCATTGAGGTTGTCGACAATAAACTGCGTGTAGCCCGCAATCGCAGCTATAGGTTCCTGCATCTGACGGCTCATGTTGTCGATGAATGTGGTCTTCAGTTTGTTGGCCCGGCTTGCTGCGTCGCGGGCTGCGATAAGCTCTGTCTGGGCTTGCTGCAGGTTGTCGCGCTCGGTCTTGAGCGAACTGTTGCTCCGGGCAAGCTCTTTGCTGAGGGAGCGGGAGCGGCGGTAGAGGTTGAGCAGCACTATGCAGAGCACAATAAGGGCGATGACGAATATGGTGGATATGACAATGGTTGTGCGCTGGAGGCGTATCCGCGTTTTCTGGTTCTCGGCCTCCATGGCATTTTTCTCAAGGTTAAGGTTGTCAACATCATATATTATCTGGAGCTCGCGGTAGCGCTCGTCGGATTTTGTTTTGATATAGTCGCTCTGAATGTCGTTGTATTTCAGCAGACTGTTCAGCAGAATCTCTTTGTTGCCGGTTGCTTTGGATGCCTCTATGAGCATTTTGTAGAGCCGGGGAACTATGAAGTTGTTTCCCGGGACATCCATCGCTGTCGCCTCGACAAGAGGGTCAATCGCTTTGTCATACTCCTTGCGGGCCATGTGGTAGTATATGTCCGGCAGTTTTGTTTCGGCGAGGTCCTCGGCTATCTCCTCATTTCCGGCTGCGAGCTTCTGTATCCGCGAGTATATATCCTCTACTTCGGTGGCGGTGAGGGCGGGGTAGTTGCATAGCATCCTGCGGTATGACACATAGCGGTTTCGGTCGTAGTTTTTGTAGATACGGCCTTTTGCCGTGTAATCTTTTTCCATGCCGTCCATGATTTCGAGCAGCCGGCGGTCGGCGGCAACTGCTTTGTCGTGCTCTTCGCTGCGGGTGTGGATTATCGCGGAGTGGGCGAAAAACATATTGCGAAGCGCGTATAGCCCGTATGGCAGGCCATCTATCATCTCCTCGCTTTCGTCAATATACTTGTCCAGAAGATTGCCGTTGACTGTGGAGCCGAGATATATGCATACAGTGTATATCTGCTCAAGATTAGCGAGCTTGTCCGAACTGTTTTTGTTGGTGGAGTATTTGTCAAGAGCATCGATAAGCCAGCGCTGTTTTGTGTCGGAATCGGTGTACAATGCGTGGGTTGCCTCAATCAGAAGTTTCAGAAATGTCACGGTTTCTTTCTGCTCTGCGGATGGTGGAATAGACCGCGCCTCGTCGAGAATGAGTTGCTGGGCTGAGTCGTTGCCAAGATAAAAGTTGCCGAGAATGCGCAGAATATCGAGGCGGGCAGAGGTATTGCCTGCGCGTTTCGCCACATTGTATATAATCGGATTGAGCGGACGGTTCTGCTCTTTTGTGCCGAGGTCGTGGATGTTGTATAGCGTCTTGAGGCTGTCGGCCGGCGATGTTGTATGCTGCAGGATGGCATACAGACTGTCGATTTTTGCCTTGTTGCTGGCAAAAAGTTCTGTGGCAGGAATGAGGGTTGCCACTATTCCAATGATAGCAAGGAAGTACTTCACGGTAATGAGTTTGGTAAGAAGCGGTAATGATAGGTGACGCGAATATAGCCAAGGGTGTGGACAAGTACAAGAAAAAAGCCAAATTGTCTCCAAAACGTAACAACTTGGCATTTGGTCTTTAGTTTTTAGTCTTTAGTTTTTAGTTCTTGGTTTTTAGTTGACACCGACCGCCAACTACCAACTAATAACTAACAACTAAAAACCAAGAACTTGGGGACTGTCAATCAAACACACCCTCTATGGATGCCTCCTCGGCGTCGTTGTCATAGTCGGTGGATTCGCCGTAAAATTCTTTTTCACAGAGGTCTATTGCCGGGAAGGTGAAACGGGCGCTCTGGTCGTAGGGCAGCGTCTTGTCGTTGTACACCTTTTTAATAAAGCTGCCGTAGATGGGCAGTGCGGCGGAGGCTCCCTGACCTATCGCTCCGCTGTTGAAGTGGATATAGCGCTCCTCGCCGCCAACCCATGCGCCTGCAACAAGCTGCGGGGTGAATGCCATGAACCAGCCGTCGGAGTTGGAGTTGGTGGTACCGGTTTTGCCGCCGGTCTGTGCGGTGAGGCTGTACGGGGGTCGGCGCAGGCGGCTGCCGGTGCCGCCGTCAACAACATTCAGCAGCATGGAAAGTATTTTCCAATAGGCTGTCTCGGAAATCACTTCGGTGTGGCGCGGTGTGAATTCAGATATGATGTTGCCGTTGGAATCTGCTATTGCCGTAACGAAAACAGGATCCACTCTCATGCCCTTGTTAGCGAATGCTGAGTAGGCGGCAACCATCTCTTTGAGCGACACATCCGCTGTGCCGAGGCTGAGCGACAGCACAGGATCCATGTGGGAGGTGATGCCGAAATTGTGCATCGTCCTTACAAGGGTTGCCGGCGAAAGCTGGCTGAGCAGGCGGGCGGAAATCCAGTTGTTTGAGTTGGTTAGTGCCCAGCGGAGCGTCACCATCTCGCCTATACGCGATGAGCCTGAGTTGCGGGGCATCCATTCGCGTCCGTTCTCGTCATAGAGCACCGGTTGCTCATTGAGAAATTCATCGCAGGGGGTGTAGCCCTCCTCCATTGCGTATGTGTAGAGGAATGGCTTGGCTGTGGAGCCAATCTGGCGTCGTCCGGTGCTCACCATGTCGTATTGGAAGTGGGTGAAGTTGGAGCCGCCGACGTATGCTTTCACATGTCCGGTCACCGGCTCCATGGCCATGAAGCCAGAGCGCAGGAAATGCTTGGTGTAGAGCAGGGAGTCGCGCGGGGTCATCACGGTGTCGACCACCCCGGCGTAGGAGAACACCTTCAACTCGACAGGGGTGTTGAATGCGGTGTTTATCTCGTCATCGCTTTTACCGGCTTTCTTCATAATCCGGTAGCGGTCGGTCTGGCGGATGGAGTGGTTGATCATGGAGTTGATCTGCGATTCTGTCACTTCGCCGCGGTTTGTGGAGTATGGGGCGAGCTTGCTGTTGCGCTTCTCGCGGAAAAATGCCGGCTGGAGTGTCTTGCTCATGTGCTCGAGCAGCGACTCCTCGGCGTAGCGCTGCATACGTGAGTCGATGGTGGTGTATATGCGCAGGCCGTCGGTGTAGATATCGTACTTCGAGCCGTCAGGTTTCGGATTTTTCTCAATCCATCCGAAGAGGGGGTTGGTGGCCCAGGCGAGGGAGTCTTCCACATATTTCTGGTATTCCCACTGGCGGTAGTCGGAGAGGGTGGGGCGTTTTGCTCTGAGCATACGGCGCAGCTCCTCGCGGAAGTAGGGTGCCGGTCCCTCCTTGTGGTCCACTTTGTGGAAGTTGAGGGTGAGGGGCAGATTTTTCAGCGAGTCGAGCTGTTCCTTTGTGATTTTATCATTTTTGTACATCTGCTCGAGCACAACATTGCGGCGCTGCCTTGTGCGCTCGGGCTGGCGCACCGGATTGTAGTAGGACGGATTCTTCACCATACCCACAAGGGTGGCGGCCTCCTCTATGGTCAGTTCCTCAGACTGTTTGCCGAAGTATACGTATGCTGCGGATTTGATGCCGACAGCGTTGTAAAGGAAGTCAAACTGGTTGAGATACATCTTCAGTATCTCGTCCTTGCTGTAGAACCGTTCGAGCTTCACGGCAATCATCCATTCGATAGGCTTCTGCATCACACGGGTTGCGAATCCGGATGATTCCGGCGAATACAGCTGCTTGGCGAGCTGCTGGGTGATGGTTGAGCCGCCGCCGCTGTTGCGGTTGCCGAGAAGCAGTGTCTTGAACGCCACTCGTGCCAGGGCGCGCATATCAATGCCGGAGTGGTCCTCAAAGCGGCTGTCCTCGGTGGATATGAGGGCGTCAACTACATTGGTGCTTATCTCATCGTAGTCGGCATACACACGGTTGCCGGTGTTTCTGAAATAGCGGCCGAGCTCCTGGCCGTCGGCGGAATACACAACGGATGCGAACCGGTCATTGGGATTTTTAAGTTCCTCCACGGCAGGCATGTAGCCGATTACTCCGTTGTACACCAGTATGAAGAACACAGCCACGGCTGCAACGCCGAGAGCGAATATCAGCCAGAGAATTTTGATTATGCCGCGCTGGCGGCCTGAAAGGTTATTGGTGGATAAGGGATTTTTCATGCGCAGTAACAGAAAGTAGTGCAAAGATACTCAATCTGCTGCATACACACGCAAACATTTTGCAATTCTTATCTCTTTTTTCGCCGGGCGCCGCTCATATGCACTCCGGCAACTCAGCGGCCGGATGCCTTGATTTTTTTGCGCAGGTAGGAGTTGAGGTCATGCTGCTCGGCAAGGGTGCGGAGTGTTATGTGCATGCGGTAGCACCAGCGGTTTGCCGGATTCGCGGGGTCGTTTATCTGCTCCTGTCTCGGGTCCTGCCTCCTGATTTCGCCATCGATGGACAGCCAGTCCTGCAAGGGGAGGATGCACAGCATGGCGGGGCTTGTGAGGTGGTCGGTGATCACTCTGTCGCATATCCACGGCTCGGCGTAGTAGGGGGCGTCGCCTTTGAGTGACAGGGCGTTGTTGTAGAAGCGGGACGTGCGCCTCGGATCCTCTTCCCACCATTGGCGCAGGCCACCCATGTCGTGGGTCGAGGTGGTGCACACGCAATAGTAGGGGTAACGGCGGGTGTCGGCGAATTCGCGTGAAGGGTCGTCGGGCATACGTTGCACTTTGAGCGACAGGATTTCGAGCTGCTCCATCACAGAGGGCACGCAGGCGGGTATCATGCCGAGGTCCTCGCCGCAGCAGAGCATACCGGTGGAGTCGATCAGCGGGGGGAGTTTCCATAGAGCCTTCTCGCGCCAGTAGTCATCGTTGCGGCTGAAGAAAAAGTCCTGATAGAGCATTGCAAACCGCTGCTGCTCGTATGGAGACAGGGCTTTGAAAGCGTATGTGGAGGATGCGCTTATCCGTGGGTGCCAAGTGTTTGGTCGCCAAGGGTCTTCGATGAACAGCACCTCCTCTACAAGCCTCAGCAGACCATTGTAAATGCGGTTTGCGCTCGACTCCGCCTGATGTCGCGGAAATGAGTCGGCGATTTTGCACTGGGTGTCGTATTCGGGGCGCAGCCTGTAGCGGTTGCCATAATCGGCGGTGAGATATGTTGAGCGCACTGTGTCGGCATCGCCGCCAAAGAGCTCATCGAGCACCGCGTCTGTGATGTATGGCCTGGTGTGCGCCGAGCGGTCGAAGTTGAAGTCGTAGTTGTATTTCAGCTCCTCCGGGGTGAATGGCAGGGCGGAGTTGAAAATGCCGAGCAGACCGTGAATCGCATCGAGCGGTATCTGCCATATGCGGAAAAATCCGAGCAGATGGTCTATGCGGTAGGCGTCGAAATAGTCGGCCATTTTGCGGAAACGGTCTTTCCACCATGTAAATCCGTCCTCGCTCATCTTCTCCCAGTTGTAGGTCGGGAATCCCCAGTTTTGTCCGTTTATGGCGAATGCGTCCGGCGGTGCGCCTGCGCTTGCATCGAGGTTGAATAGCTCGGGGTGCAGCCAAGCGTCCACGCTTGTGCGGCTTATGCCTATAGGAATATCGCCTTTGAGCGCCACCCCGATGCTGTGGCAGTGACTGCGCACCTTGCGCAGCTGACGGTCGGCGTGGTACTGCAGAAAGCGGTAGTAGTCGGCCTCGCCTGGGTTGCCGCCAAGTATGGAGGCGGCTTTATCTGCGGAGTATACGGAGTATTCGCCCCATGCGTTGGTGTCGGTGGTGGAGAATCTGTCGCGCAGCAGGCAGAATGCAATGTAGGGTTCAAGCCAGTGTGCATTTTTGGCAACAAACTGCTTGAAGTCATCACTGCCGGTTGTGGCATTGCCCTGCTCGGCGAAAAACTCGCGCAGATATGCGCTCTTGAGCCTGAATGCGGCGGGGTAGTCCACCTCGGGCAGAGTGTTGAGCTTGGCGGCCTCTTCGGCGTAGTAAGCCATCCGCTCCCTGCTTTTGAGCTGGCCTATTTCCTGCGGCCTGAGGTAGATGGGATTGAGCGCGAAGGAGGAGATTGAATTGTAGGGGTATGAGTCGCCCCATCCGCCATCGGTGGTGGTGTCGTTCACCGGCAGCAGCTGCACTATCCGTTGGCCGGTGTCGGCAGCCCAGTCGGCTATCTGTATTATATCCTCGAAGTCACCAATGCCCATATCCTCGTCGCTGCGGAGCGAGAACACGGGAATCGCCACTCCGGCTCCGCGCCACAGCGGCATGGGGTTGGCAAGGGTGCCGCAATAGTTCAGCACTGCTGCGGAACTGTCAAACCCGGTGGGGTTGAAGGTACGGTTGTCCCTGTTTTCCCAAGTACGGTTGTCATTGCTGTCGGCTACGAGAAATTTGAATTCAAGGGGCGATTGCGGAGCCTCCACAGTCACTGCCCACAGTGGAAAGCGCAGCGGGGTGAGTGGCTTTGCAAGCGCCGGGTTCCAATTGCCGAGGGCTTCAGTGTTGCCGCAGATGAGCACTCTCTGCCGTGGGTCTATCATCGGTGCGGCAACAAGGAGGGCGAGTGTTCCGGCTTCCGGTTCAAGAGCCTCGCCGCGGTTCGGGCGGGCGAAGATGCATTCGCTGAAAGCGGTGGAGTAGAAGGGGCTGTCGGCGGGACGGTCATGCCATCGGTCAATGACTTCGATGGATGAGCATCTGCCGGCCGCTTTGAGCCGGCGCGGAGCTCCCCATTCCCGGCGTGAGTTGCCGGAACTGTCTGTCATGATATAGTTATAGGAAATCACCTCTCCCGGCTCGGCGTCGGTGTACAGGGTCCAGTTTATGCCGTCGGCAGATTGCATTACCGGCGAGTTGTCCGGGTTGTCGCCGCCAAGCCCGGCGGACGAACCGCACACCCGCAGGGTTTCGCCCCAGCGGGTGTGGTATTCGATATGAAGTCCTATTTTCATGACAGTTCAGTGGGTTATCCGCATTTGGAAGTGCCGCAGGATGTGCAGATCAGGCAGCCTTCCTGATAAATCAGAGTTTCATTGCCGCAGTTGGGGCATTTCTGGCCCTTTGCCTGGGTGCCGTTCGGCAGGTATTTCTTGAGAGCGCGCTCAACACCCATTTTCCAAGTGTTGATGCTCTGGCTGTCAAGCTCAAGGCCTCCGACAAGTTTCAGCACCTGGTCGATGGGCATACCGTAGCGGAGCACACCGGAGATGAGTTTGGCGTAGTTCCAGTATTCGGGATTGAATTTGTCGCTGAGGCCTTCGATGGTTGTCTTGTAGCCACGTTTGTTTATAAACTGGAAGTCGTAGCGTTTGGTGCCTTTGTCGTCAACCGCTTTGATTATTTTGCCGTGGGTCACTGATTTGGGGCAGAATATGCCATCCTCGTCGTCGGCCAGACCGGTGAATATTTCGTAGGGTTTGCCGTCAATGAGGCCAACGAAGGCAATCCATTTCTCTTTGTTGTTCTGGAATCTCACCACATCGGCTTCGAGCTCTATGGGGCGTTTTGCGATATGCGGTGCTGTGTCGGGGCTTGAGGCGTCGGATTTCTTTTTCGACAGTGACACAAGCACTCCGGAGCGGCTGCCGTCGCGGTACACCGTGCATCCTTTGCAGCCGCATTTCCATGCCTCCACATAAAGGTTGTTGACCAGATCTTCGGTAACGTCGTTAGGCAGGTTGATGGTTACGGAAATAGAGTGGTCCACCCATTTCTGCACGCGGCCCTGCATCCTCACTTTCTCAAGCCAGTCAACATCGTTTGAGGTGGCTTTATAATAAGGAGATTTTGCCACGAGTTCATCAATCTGCTCCTGGGTGTAGTCCTGACGCACTTCTATGCCGGCAGTCTCCATCCAAGTGATGAATTTGGGGTGGTACACGATATATTCCTCAAAGGCATCGCCGTTCTCGTCAACAAAGTCGATTCTCACATCGGAGTCGCTGGGGTTGATTTTGCGGCGGCGTTTGTACACCGGCATGAACACCGGCTCTATGCCGCTTGTTGTGCGGGTCATGAGGCTTGTTGTGCCGGTGGGGGCTATGGTGAGGCAGGCTATGTTTCTGCGGCCATGGACTTTCATGTCCTCATACAGCTGCGGGTCAGCTTCTTTGAGGCGGTTGATATAGGGGTTTTCGGCCTCGCGGGCGGCATCGTAGATAGCGAAGGCGCCGCGCTGCTTTGCGAGCTCCACTGATTCACGGTATGCGGCGAGCGCAAGCGCTTTGTGCACACTCTCGGAAAAATCGGTTGCTGGCTGGGTGCCGTAGCGGAGGCCGAGAGCTGCGATCATATCGCCTTCTGCGGTGGTGCCGACACCTGTGCGGCGTCCGAGCAGTGTTTTAGTGCGGATTTTCTTCCACAGATTCAGCTCGGTGGCCTTGACCTCTTCGGTTTCGGGGTCGGACTGTATCTTGGCGATAATCTTGTCGATTTTCTCAGCTTCGAGGTCGATGATGTCGTCCATAATCCGCTGTGCTTTGCGGATATGCTTGGCAAAGAGGTCGAAATTGAATCTGGCCTGCGGGGTGAAGGGGTTTTCCACATAGCTGTACAGGTTCACCGCAAGTAGGCGGCAGCTGTCGTAAGGGCATAGTGGAATCTCGCCGCAGGGGTTGGTGGATATGGTCTGGAAGCCGAGGTCGGCGTAGCAGTCGGGCACAGATTCGCGAATGATTGTGTCCCAGAACAGCACACCGGGTTCAGCGCTTTTCCAAGCGTTGTGAACAATCTTTTCCCAAATCTTTTTTGCGTCTGTTGTGCGCACGATGTCAGGGTTGTCACCTGTTGTGGGATACTGCTGCCGGTATTCCTCGCCGGCAATCGCGGCCTTCATGAAGTCGTCGTCGATTCTCACCGACACATTGGCTCCTGTGACCTTGCCTTCAGTCATCTTGGCGTCAATGAATGCCTCGGAGTCGGGGTGCTTGATGCTGACGCTGAGCATAAGGGCGCCGCGGCGGCCATCCTGCGCCACCTCGCGGGTGGAGTTGGAGTAGCGTTCCATAAACGGCACAAGGCCGGTTGAAGTGAGAGCGGAGTTCTTCACAGGGGTGCCTTTCGGACGGATGTGTGAGAGGTCGTGACCCACACCTCCGCGGCGCTTCATGAGCTGCACCTGCTCCTCGTCGATTTTTATCACGCCGCCGTATGAGTCAGGCTTGCCGTCAAGCCCAATCACGAAGCAGTTGCTCAGCGAGGCCACCTGGTAGTCGTTGCCGATACCGGTCATGGGGCTTCCCTGAGGCACAATGTAGCGGAATTTGTCAAGCAGGTCAAACACCTCTTGCTTGCTCATGGGGTCAGGATAGTTCTTTTCAATACGGGCAATCTCCCTTGCGAGGCGACGGTGCATGTCTGCGGGAGATTTCTCGTAGAGGTTGCCGAAGGAGTCTTTCAGGGCATATTTGCTTACCCACACACGGGCGGCGAGCTCGTCGCCACCGAAGTAATTCAAGGAGGCGTCAAATGCCTCGTCTGTAGTGAAAGTAGTGTTCTCCACTTCTATTTTGATTTCTGATTGAGTTTTTTAGGAAAAAATATGAAAGTACAGTTTCCCGTGGTATAACTTTATAACAGCGGTGCAAAATTTGCAATAATTTTTATTATCACCAAATCGGAACACAAATATTTTTCAAAATGTAGATAAGTTTTCCGATATGTTGGTGGAATGTGCTGATTATCAGGTGTGGTTTGGATCCGGTGTGTGTGAAAAGTTTTCCAAAACTTTTCCGGGTGGATGAGCGCGGTTTGCCAAACGGTTTTTCCCGGAGCAGAGATGCCAGTTATGATAATGTGTGCGGGTGAGTGAGCTCCCACTGTAAGATTGCTGCTTTTCGTTGCGCCCCCCACCGGTAGTTTCCTGTTTTGCCGGAGGCTGTTACCACGCGGTGGCATGGTATCAGCAGCGCAACAGGATTGGCGCCGACGGCCGAACCGACCGCGCGCCATGCCCGCGGGCAGCCGGCGGCAGCTGCAACACCGGAGTAGGGGGCAGTGTGGCCATGCGGTACAGTGAGCAGGGTGTTCCAAACCTTCATCTGAAAATCGGAGCCGGCGATGTGAAGATACACCGGAGTCGATGCTTGCGTGGGGCGGAATATGGCGGTGTATGCAAGGCGGTGCATATCGTCCTGCATCGCGGTGATGATGGCTTGGGGATAGCGCCTCTTTAATGAGTCGACGGCATCAGTACGGTTGTCGGCAAACTCCAGTGAGCATATACCTTTTGGTGTAGATGCGATGAGCAGTTCGCCGAAAGGTGACGCGGCGAAGCTGTAGTTTATGGCGAGGGTATTGCCATGCTCGTCAGGGGTCATCCGTCTGATGACCACTTGGCAGCAGGGGTGATTGCCGGAGTCAGGGAAGCTGTGTGTCATAGCGCCGTTTATTTCTAAATCAAAGGTATATAAAATTACTGCAACGGCTGTTACTGTAACCGCTGTTGCAAAATTACGAAAAATCCATAAGACTGCCAAAATGAAAATTCCGGCCTATCTTACGGATTGACAGTTTTGCTCTGTTCTTTTCTGTATTGAGCCGGAGACAGTCCAAAGAATTTATTGAAGTGACTGTAGTATGTGGCTCTGCGCACATATCCGCAGCTCTCGGCTATTGCGTCGATGGTCCACTCGGGATGCTCCTTAATCAGCTTCACAGAGTATTCCACACGCAGTTTATTGATGTACTCGCCGGGAGACAGACTTGAGAATTGTCCAATCAGCTGAGATACTTTCGCCCGGCTTAATCCGGTAGCCTCCGCTATGCTGTCGCGGTTGAAATCGGGAGATTTAAAAAGAGACTCACTGATGATTTTCGACTGCATATCGGCAAAAAGCGAGTAATCTTTCCGGCTGTCGGGAGTCGCATCCGCATCAAGCGGCTGCTGAGCGATTAGCTCGTCAATGCGTTTAGCCGCCAAGCGATGCTGCCTCAGAGATACACGATATGCCCTTGACACCAATATAAGTATAATAAGGATAAGCACTGCGATGCCGCAGGATGCGATGAGCAATATGTGCCTGCGTCGGGATTTTGCCTGTTCGTTGACAAGAGCCATATCCTTTTCATTAATAGCGAATACCGCTGCCAATTCCTGCGCACGGGTAGTTTTCTCTCTGATGTACAGAGAATCCTGTATTGCCGCTGCGCGCTGAATCAGGCCATAGGCTTCCCGGTAGTTGCCAAGACCGGCCTGAGCCCGTCCGTCAGAAATCAACAGGCTATGGTAATCGCCATTGATTGTATCTGTTTCTGTAAACAGCGGATAAATCGGAGCTGTTATTTCAAGTATCTTTTTCCATTGCCCTGAGTCAAGAAGATAATCAATAATATAGGCTTTGCCTATAGGATTGCGGGCATAATCAGTGGCCATGAAGGCATCGTAAGCCTCGCGGGCTACCCTTTTCTCGCCGAGTCGTTCGGCGCATGACGCTATGCGGGCGTAGGCATAGGCACGCTGCCGGTCTGTAAATCCAGAGGGACTTCCGCCCGCTTTGTCAATCTTATCTATAAGAGCCAGGCGCTTTTTCCCTTCACTCAGCCCCTCTTCAAATCTGTCATCCTCATATAGTTCCACTATCTTGACACCATAGGCGGCAGATACATTGGCAAGCTCCCGGACATCAGCTGATTCCGAGCCGTCTGAAATAATTCTGTCGAGATACCTGTATGCCTGATTTCGCTCCCCCATTGTAAATGAGGTTTTTGCCATTGTAGTGAGAATGTTGTATTCGGCGGCTTTATTTTCCTGCTTCCGGGCCAATTCAATCGCCTTGATGGATGTTTCAATGCTTCCCCGGCAGTTGCCGAAGAAAGCCTGCGCTACGGAAAGAAGAGTCAGCGCATTGAGGTGCTCCTTTGGGTGAGACGCAATAGAATCGGAGTCAAGAGCTCTCAGCGCATATCGTTCCACCAACGACATCATCCGTTTCTCATTGTATGCTATTCCCCGCAACAGATTGATTTGGTAAGCCGGAAGCGTCGGATTTTTCTGCGCCTCAATCTTATCCAATACGGCAATCACCGAATCGGGGGCATCAACGATTCGGGCACGCAGCGTCTGAGCCAAATCCGAGTTGACCGATGAGGCCGCATAGCCACCCGGCGTAAAGGCTAAACACAATATCAGGAATAATATATATCGGTGTTTCATACTGCAAAATTAGCAGAAAAACCGTATTCAAGTGCTATGATATGGTAAATATATGGGTCGACACTCCGGTGTGTTATTATGTTGACTGTCAGCTTATAATCAAATAGAGTACACGTGAGAGTACAAATTCTGCGGCGTTTGTACTCTTATTCCGGGTGCTATGATTGAAAAGAGTACAAACCCAGCGGGCCTTTCCTTGCCACACACCTCATTCCGTCACTAACTTTGCACCATGAAAATAACATCATCACTAACCCAACGACTATGCTTGAGAAAGATTCGTTTATCGACAAAGTAAAAGCCGGCTTGCCCGTTTTATCCGGCATCGCATTGGTAATAGCATGCATTCTTGGGATTGTCATTATTGTTTCCCTGCTTAAGCTTGCAACCGATTCAACATGACGCTCCGGCAAACGAAGCCAACGCTGCCCAGAAACAACCCCGCTGCCCATTGCGGCAGCATCTAAATGATTGATTGTAAGAATGTAATATTAGTAACCCCTTTAATTAACACACAATGAAAAAGAATCTTTTGAAAAAAATCCTGCTTGCGCTGCTGGTTGTAGTTGCAGGCGCGGCATTCACAGCATGCAGCGACGATGACAATGAGTCCGGACAGATTGTCTACTCCTACGGCTTTGATGATTTCCATTCCTCAAATCTTGCAGCTCTGTCAGAAATGCAGACTGTAGAGAATGCTTTCAAATCGGCATTAGGTGTGTCAGGCTCACCCTTCACCTTAAACGGCTCAACCAATGAGTGTGACCGGAAAGTGACAGAAGGTTGCCAAAAAGCAGTTCAGTCATTGAAAGACAAAGTGTGGAGCTTCTCCGGCACATTTACCGTCACCAATGTAAACACCGGCAAAGTTGTCTACACATTAGATATAGTGGAGGGACAGAACCTCTACTGATTATTGAAAAGATAGTATGAGTTACAGATTTACATCAGGGAGAGTGTGTCGCTTGTCAGCGCTCACGGCTATGATTGCCGTCGCATCTCTTTTTGCAAATGCGCAAGAGAGCGTCACATTGCCCGGGAGCCTGGATTTTCTGGCAGTGAAGAATGTCAGCGTTGCCACCACGGCAATTTTTGAGGATGAAAGCGTTGACCTTTGGCAAGGGGAGGGATATCATGTGGGTGTGCAGTCCTTCACGTTCACTTTATTCAACATCAAGGAGATTCCTTCCCAAATCGATGCGCCCGAGAACCCCACGGTATACTGCACCATCAAAGACGCATATGGCGAGGAGATTCGAGGAAACGACAAGAATATCGCCAGCGAATTCACCAAAATGAAATATGTTAAGAGATATTCGTCGATGCTCAGCTCTTACGTTGCTGTGACTCGCGGCGGTGAATACACACTGTACGCCGGTATCACTCCCGAGCTCTTTGCATATGAGGAGGTTATGATTATCAAGGACGATGCCGGAACGAGAGTGACCAACACCACAACACAGGTCAACCTCGATCTGTGCCCCATAGTCACCATCACAAGCGGCTACCCCTACGACCCGGAGACTGTCAAGGGCGAAAAGACTTTGCGCTGGACAGTGAGTCCGGCCAACGACCCGAACAATATAATTGTTGATCAGACCGAAACATTTGAACTTGATGCAGACAAGCCTAAACTCGCAGCAGTGGCAGAACTTCCCCTCGCAGTGGATGAAGTGCTTGAACCGGGTGAATACATCTTTACTCTCACATCGGATTTCGCTCCGGCTTCGCGAACATTCAAGGCATTTGTCAACGATGTGCCCGTTGTCAATGTGTCGCTTGATAAAACCGAATATAAGGTAGGCGAGGACGCGGAAGCCACTCTGAAAGTGAAACTGGGGTATGGCTACCCGTATATAGCCGCAGACGCCGGAACCGAGAAGAATTCCGTTTTTATGACAACCATATTACTCGAGCAGTCAAAAACTACTGAGTTCAGCGACCCCGCATGGGCAGATGCAAAGATGCAATACACTGCAGAACTCCCTGTGTCTCTCGCTGCAGTGACAGATGAGGTTGTGGCCCGGTATAAAGGCGCGGTGCCCCTGGTGTTACGCATCAGCTTCAACGGCAAGACACAGTATGAGAGCACCGTCGTTATTCCTTTTGAGTATGATACTTCCGGAGTGAAAGATATCTCAGCCGACAAGGTAGTTAATTCAAAAGTGCGCTATTTCAACATATTCGGGGTTGAGGTGGATGAAAACTATCGCGGTATAGTGATAACCTCCGACGGACGCAAACTAATAAGATAATCCCCGCCATCCAGTATGAGAAAAATTTTAGTGGCAGTTGCATTAATTGCCTGTATGTCAATTTCCTCATTCGCTCAAAACGATAATGAGGTGTTTAGTCTGCATATTGATCAGCTTACATATACCGAACCGACAAACAGCAACTCAGTGGGCTCTCTTTTGGGCACTATCGCGCAAGTGGCTGCCGGCCAGAGCTCAAACAACCGCCATCCGGAGGTTGTGCCCCATATCAATGCTGTTGTCCGCACCGCTTTCTCAGATGTGCGCCGGTTGTCGCCTGTAGAGGGTGCTGGCCGGTTCACCCTCAGCGGGGAGGCGGTAAACATCAACACGTGGACAAAAACCAGGACCACCGAGTCGAAAAACTCCAAGGGCAAGGTTGTCAAGAAAACCTTTACCGACCATTATGCATCTGTGGGTATCTCGCTCACTCTCACTGATTCCGCCACCGGGCAAACCTGGACTCAGAAATTTACCGGCGGTGGCGATTACCACCACTTTGATTCCGAGGCGGCTGCTATCGAAGCCGCTCTCAATCTCCTGCAAGGCAGAGTTGTGAAATACTACAACAATCTGTTCCCACTCTACGCGCAGATTGTTGACAAGGCATCGGAAAAGAAAGACAAAACCAATGAAGTGTATATTGACCTTGGCTCTGACAACGGTATTTTCAGAGGGCTCCACTTCAATGTCTGTGTTGTCGGCGAAGCCGCAGGGCGCGCTACCGAGCATAAAATCGGCAAGATAAAGATAGAGGAGGTGCAAGGACCCGATATTTCTCTCTGCAAAGTGGAGAAAGGGAAAAAAGAGATCAAGCAGGCTCTTGACAGCGGACAGACGCTCACCATAACCAGCATCGACTGAGTGCCGGCCGGCTTGAGGAGATTTCACCGTATTGTGATGGATTACTAAAAAACACAAACAACAAAAAATAATAAGATGTACGTGAAAATATTGTCGCTGTTTGCCATGGCATTGTGCTTCCTCGCTTTGGGAGCGTGTGAGGATGACCCGGTTGTTGATATCAAGGGGGATGACGGCCCCACTGTTATCATTGATCTCGCTACCGAGGATGTGATAACCACACACCTTGAAGGGCGCGTTGTCCTCATGGGAGAGCAATTTGATGATGTGACCGAGCGCATTATTGCCCGCGCTACCGATGTAAGACATGGCGAAGGCACATTCTATTCCCTGACCGCGGAAGACAAATATCTCTTTATCGACGCCCCGAGTCTGGCCGGATTTATGGCAAATACTTCCGCGCGAGTAGAGGAGCTCAATTACCTGTGCCATCTTTACCGCAATGGCCTCACAATATGCCTGCACGAGCCCAACGATATGCATGGCATAGCCCTTTACGTTTATTTGCACCTGATGGACTTTGCATCCGAGGCCAGGGAGAATGGCATTGCAGCCGCGGAACGCAAATTCAGGCAGAAAGTCTCAACATATTCAAGAGCCGGGAAAAGCGGAGATGATGACGATATATATGTTGACGTGAATCCGGATGGAGACTCTGAATTCGGCGACCCTACAGCGTCCTACGACTTCTGGGCAATGCGACACGGAGGAAGCGCACTCTATATCCCTGACATGCACAAGCCGGGAGGGGTGTACTCTGTGGAGATGGAAAGCGTGGGAGCTGACGAGAGCGGCAATGAAATTGTTGACAATTCCGAACTGTCTGTGACTCCCGGCGAGCCCAATGCTTTCCAGTATGGCCTGTTTGCAGAAAGAGCCGTCAAGTGGCTCAATATGACCAAATCCACATTTGCCTCGCGCGCAAGGCAGGCGTTCTCGCGCGCAGATACTGACCCCGACAAAACGGCTCTCATAACCCAATACATCAGTGCCTCAACGGATTGGAGTTTTGCAAATCAGAGCTATAAAAAATGGAATTTCACTTGCCCCGAGAAGACTACGCTGGTCATGCCGATTGAACTGAATGTGTGGGTGGAATACGCCTACAATTTTGATAAGGACCAGGACTATTACCATATAGTATTGGATGAGAGTTGTGACCCGTCCAAAGTATATTTCGGCAGAAAACAATGGGATATTGACAATGAGGGCATCTCGGCTCTTGGGAAAGTGACCTCAGCCCATACCGCTGGACTGACACTCAGCGGATTGACTCTATATACCCGTTGGCCGGAACCGGATTATCCGGTGGCCAATGAATGGAATATTCTCCCAAACAAGGGAGCCGCCCCCACCACTACCGAGACTATTGAAGGTTGGTCTGTCAACGCTGATGTAAGCTTCAACAAAGGCTTGTCAGGAAAGTTCTCCGGAAGCTACACCTCCGAGAAAGTCGTCACTCAAATTGAGCAGGATGTGAATATTGTCACCTCCCGCAACCAAACACTCGATTCATACTCCAATTGGATCAAGTGGAACTACACATTTGCGAATCAGGTTTCATTCTCTACTTCAAAAAGCGGCACAAAACTAAACTTTGTTGCGCCGGACTCAAGTGCGACCTCCGTATCGCTGAAATCGCAGCAACAGTCCTGGAACTGGGTGATTTCAAACACATCCAAGCGAGGCGACAACCCTTTCCGCATTCCGTTAAAGTTCGCATCGGTTTCCTATCAGGTTGCAAACGCGTATAAAGTCAAGGAAAGAAAATATGTTGAGTATTACCCTTCAAAGAGAAAAGCCGAATTTGTGCTGAGCCATCCGACATTCTACATAACTCTCCCTGTGCCGGAGCGCGTAAGGCGGCAGTATACACTTGAACCGGAAAAAATCTGGAATGAGGCGGAGTACTCCAATCTGATGGATAACCTTACGAATAATCAGAACTTCAGGTCTCTTAAATCAAAGTTGACTCAACTTGATGCCAATAATAACGTGCTGTCTCCCACAGGCCGCTCACTCGAGCAGCTCGAGGATTCTCTTGGAATGATATGGTACGCCGCGGCTAAAGATGTGCTCAGCGGCTCACAGCATCCGAGCCTCAGCGGGGTTTACCGTATGCGTATCCGTCGCGATGACGGCAAGTTGCTGAATATGCGCACAATGGTCAACAACCGTCTGACTCAGGTAGGCACCTATCTTGAAGTCGGCCCCGACGGTATGGGGATTTCATCGGACTCGGTGTCGTCTTATGCTGCCGGTACCACATTTTCGATTAATGACAACGGTGGGACATATCTGGTTAAAGTTGAAGACAATGGGAAGGATTGCCGTATTATATCGTTCCTTGATGTCAGAGCGTCGGATTTTGCCGTTCCCGCCTCTATACAAGGACTGAAACTTACCGGCATTGAAAGCTTTGCAATGCCCTCGGCATTCTCAAAAACCATCCGTAAGCTTTCAATTCCCGGCACTATCAGAACTCTGAAGTGGAATGCTTTCATCAGTTTGGATTCCGGATTAGATAAGATTGAGATAGGTGAGGGATTGGAGGAAGTGGGCTCGTCTTGCTTTCCGGGCGCCCGAGAGGTCTGTTTCCCCTCAACTTTCAAACGGTTCAATTCCCATACCTTCCGGTACAAGCGTGAGCTTGGAACCGTGTACCTGAAATCTCTTACTCCCCCGGAATATACCGGTGCAAACAGTAGCGATCCGGAATGGATGCTGACCGCTCAGTGTTTCGGGAGCTACGAAACCACTAAGATTGTTGTGCCAGCTAAAGCATTGGAAGCCTATCGCAAGCATCCCGTCTGGAGCCGTTATAAAAACCTTGTGTCCGAGCAGGAATAACACACATTACCGATATGGCCAAAGGAGGCTGCCTTACAAATTCAGGCAGCCTCCTTTGGTCATAGCTATCAGTGCGGGAGGGGTGCGGCGTGGTTACAAAAGGCCCTCCTGTTTCAGTATTGCAGCCATGCGGGCCGAGCCTTCGTCGGTGTCGCCGGTTTCTTGTCTGAGCCGCATCATCTCTTTTTTCATGTCGCGTATCACGGTGCGGTACTCAGGGTCATTGTATGCGTTGTGGTCCTCTTTCGGGTCCTTCAGCAGGTCGTAGAATTCCCATGTGGGTTCGGTCGGGGTGGACTCGGAGCCGGTCATGGTCAGCGGGTCGCCGTAGAGGAACATGAGTTTGTAGCGGTCGGTGCGCACGCCAATGTGTGCGGGTCGGATAGAGTGATGGGTCCAATAGCGGTAGTAGATGCTTTTTCTCCAGTCTTTCGGAGCGTTGCCGGTAGTGAGAATATCCTTGAAGCTATGCCCCTGTGAGCCTTCGGGTGCCTGCACTCCCGCGAAGTCGGAAAGGGTGGCGGCAAAGTCGACATTCAGTATCATATCCTTGATTCTGCCACCTGCGGGTATCTTGCCGGGGTATCTGATGACAAAAGGCATCCGGGCAGCCTCTTCGTAATACATTCGTTTGTCAAAGAAACCGTGCTCGCCAAGGAAGTAGCCCTGGTCGGCCACGTATATCACAATCGTGTTTTCGGCTATGCCCATATCGTCAAGAGCTTTGAGAAGACGGCCTATATTGTCGTCCACTGTTGCTGCGCAGCGCAGGTAGTCGCGTATCAGTTTCTGGTATGCTGCCTGCCTTTTTGCAATCTTGCTCATGCCCTTGCCGGAAAACGGGAGCTCGGGGTAGCGGCACCACCATTTGTCGGGGTCGGCGGATGCCACTTCCCAGCGGCGCACCATCTCCTCGAGCGGCTGACCGCGGAATGTGCGGCCGTTTGTTTCCGGTCCCCAGTCATAGAAATTCTCGGGTTCGGGGAAGGTGACGCCGTCATACAGATGGCGCATTCTTTCGGGGAAATCGTATGGCTCGTGGGTGGCTTTGAAATGGCAGCACATTAGAAAAGGCTCGTTTTTGTCCTGTGATTTCATCCACTCTATGGCTTTGTCGGTTACAATGTCGGTTGAGAATCCGCGCACCCTCTCGCCGAAGTTCAGGTAGCCGGGCCAGGGTCTGTCGCTGTTTTTGAATGTGGGGTCGCGGTATTCGCCCTGGTCGTGAAACACCGAGTAATAGTCAAAACCCTGCGGTTGTGAGCGGAGGTGCCATTTGCCCACCAGAGCGGTGTTGTAGCCGGCTTTCTGAAATTCGGTGGCGAATGTAGGCAGCGATGTGTCGAGCGAGTCTTCAAGTGTGTACACACCGTTTGTGTGGCTGTAACGGCCTGTGAGTATAGCCGCGCGGCTGGGTGTAGAGATTGAGTTTGTGCAGAAGCAATTGTCGAGCACCGCCCCCTCGCTGGCGAGCCGCTGAATGTTTTCAGTCTGAGCGTATGGAGCAAGGACACCTCCGTAGATGCTCCATGTCTGGGATGTATGGTCATCACTGAGGATGAACAGAATATTGGGTCTCTCGTTATCTTTGGCATCTGTAGTAGCGTTTTTCTCCGCGTATGCCGCCGTGGTGGTGAGAATAGGTAGAATTCCACCAACAACAAATCCGAAGTTCTTCATGTTTTCAGTATTATGTGATGAATCTATGACACAAAATTACAAAAAAACGAGAAAAGGCTTATTCTCCTATTGTTCTGTCAATGATTTGTAGCTTTGCTTGCGAGGGATCTTCGTAGGCGTTGCATGCAGCGAGGTAGTCTTTCAGTTCGGTAAAGTCGGAGCCGTAGAGGTTGTCGCTGAACTGATGGAGTTTGGTCATTACATTGATGTATGCCAGGGGGGCTTTGTGACGGGTGAGCTTGCGCAGTGCTAAGATGTAATCCTCGCGGAACACTGTCGGAACAATTATGCGGGATTGATCGGCACGCACAAGCTCGGCGTTCATCATCACGCGGGCAATACGTCCGTTTCCGTCGTTGAACGGGTGGACTTCGCTTATCATGAACATCATGAAGATAGCCCGCGCAAATGGATCTGTCAGGGCAGCGTAATATTTGAAGCCTTGCGAAAGCGTGCCTTTCACAAGTTGATAATCCACAAATTCAGTTTGGCCGGCACGGTTGTTCTTAATTTTGAAAACACCGGGATTCATGTGCGGTCTGCCTTCAAGCAAGATTGTATGGCGATGGCTGAGTATTGCAAACAGCTCTTTCGGAGAAGTTGGCGTGCGCATCATCTCAGCACGGTTTGAAAGGACTTTGAATGTACCGAGAATGTCGTGAGAATCTTCATCACGACGCGGCATCGGAATACCTGAGTCCACAATTGCTTTCGCTTCCTCTATCTCAAATTCAGTTCCTTCGATGTAATTGGAGAAATAACTCTCAAAGAAAGAAAATAGACGGAAAGACTCCTCATCTGTATTCCGGTTATTGCGAATAACGAAATATCGGTCTTTGATTGCCTCAAACAGAATTTCAAACAATTCAACTCTCGCAGGGTCGAATGGATTACCGGCAGCAAGAGCTTTGGCTGAGTCTGTTGACAACACTTTTGCATCATGAGTTGACAACAACACAGAAATGATGCTGTTGATTTTTGCGAACTCTGCCTGCATTTCCAATTCTTCCGCTACCTTCCGCAGTTCATCTCGATACCGGTTCAGCCGTTCCTCTCCTCCTGTGAGCAATAGCTGTTCAAGTTTGCTTTCAATGACACTGGCAGGTAAAACTCGTGATTCATCGCCGGACTTACGCGACACCTGCATATTTTCAAGCATATACCGATACTCGCCGGATATGTGCATTCCCATGAAAGGAATATCATGCGCTGTAGCTTTCGGACCCTTTACAAAGTTAAGCGTAATACCCGGCAAGTCAGTCACGCGTCTTGTCGTTGAATTTGTGAGGAAAAAATCGCCGGTGGCAGTCGGGCGCATTTCCTTTGCGCTTCGATGACTAATCAAAGCATCGGGATAGCGATACACCAAAATTTCGATGAGATTGCGGCGTACTATATTCTCCAGACTATCCACAAGGTTAGTAGTGTAGATACGAGGGGCAACCTTACGCAGTTCTCCGTTCTTCTCCTTCTTGGAAAGCACACGGGATATGTTCGGATCTGACGAGCCGAAAATAATCTCTTTTTGGGTATCAACTTTCACTGCCATACAAAAAACCACGATTAAGAGAATGCGAAGGTACAAATTTTTGCGATTATAACCTTGGATATTACAAAAACCTGCGATTAAAGACGGTCATGGGTACAAATTTTTGCGATTATAACGCCAATTTTTACAAAAAACTGAGGTTAGGGTGTCTTGTGTGTGGGATGATTTTATTTAGGATGAGCGTTGAGGCTACTCTGAGTGGAGGCGTCTTGCGAGTGTATTATTCGTATTAGAAAAGCCGCCCAAAAAAGAGCATAGTTATGGGGAGTAGCGATATATTTCGTACCTTTGCAGGCAAATATTACGATTCAAGAGTTTTGTAATCCTCATCGGAGGGCATGAATTAACGGTGCCGGATAAGATGACTGGGTAAAACCAATCATTTTGTCCGCTTTTTATTTGTGTATTTATGAAAAAGGATAGAAATCTAACACGCGACAGTCTTGATTTTGGAAAAGACAATATTCCCCGCCTTTTCCGCAAACTGTTTTTCCCGACACTGGTAGGTATGGTGTTCAACGCCGTGCTTACTATTATCGACGGCATATTTGTGGGGCAGGGCGTAGGTCCGAACGGTATAGCTGCAGTCAATATAGTGGCTCCGCTTTTCATGGTTGTTACCGGACTTGGGCTTATGTTCGGGATCGGTGCGTCAGTCATAGCCAGCATACGCCTTGCGGGCAATGAGGTGAAGGCCGCAAAGATAATCACCACACAGGCGTTTGCTGTGGGAGTGATATTGACGGGGATTCTGTGTGCGCCCTGTGTGCTGTTTCCGTCGGCTACAGTGAGGATGCTCGGGTGCAGCGATCTGCTGCTCGGTCATGCGGTGGATTATCTGCTGTGGCTTATTCCCGGTATGGTTTTTCTTATAATACAGTGCGCCGGCATGATGCTGATCCGTCTTGACGGGTCACCGAAGTATGCCATGATGTGCAATGTCGTGGCGGCGGTGTTCAACATCGGTCTGGATTATTATCTGGTGTTTCCGATGGGGCTGGGGGTCAAGGGGGCGGCTATTGCCACTTCGGTGAGCTGTGCGCTCGGCGGGGTGATGGTGCTGGTGTATTTTCTGCGCTACTCGTCCGTTCTTAAGTTTTACCGGCTTAAGATGTCACTCACGAGCCTGCTGCTGACGCTGCGCAACACTTTGTATATGGCGCGTATAGGGTTCGCGGCGTTTCTCACTGAGATTGCCATGTCGGTGATGATGCTGACGGGCAACTACGTGTTTATAATCGCTTTGGGCGAAAACGGGGTGGCGGCGTTCAGCATTGCGTGCTATCTGTTTCCTGTCATATTCTCAATCAGCAATGCCGTTGCACAGTCGGCTCAGCCTATCGTAAGTTTCAATTATGGAGCGGGCAATGAGTGCAGGGTGCGGAAGTCGCTCATCACGGAGCTGACAGCTGCTGCAATCTGTGGCGTGCTGGTGTCGTCCGGAGTGGCGCTCGGAGCCAAAGGCATTGTGACGTGCTTCCTTGCCCCGGGATGTGAGGCATACAACTTAGCGTGCGCGGGGTTGCCGAAGTATGCTCTCTGCGGATTGTTCTTTGCGCTTAACATCGCTTTTATCGGTTACTACCAGAGCCTTGAAAAGGCATGGCGCGCAACGATTTTCACTTTGCTGCGCGGAGTGGTGTTTGTTGTGCCGATGTTCATAATTCTGCCGCATTTCATTGGAGTTGCCGGTATGTGGCTCGCAATACCGGCCTCTGAGCTGCTGACCATGATGGTGATAATTGCCGATTTCGCTATTTGCCACCGGGCGGAAAAGAGGACAGACGGTGTTTTGTGAGCCGGTGTTTTGGGCAGTGCGGAGTTTTATTATTAATTTTGGACACATTTAATAATAGAACAAGCATGGACAACAACGATTTTTTTAGAAACCGCCGCACAATAAGGGTTTATGAGAAGCGCAGGGTGAGCGATGAGCTGCTGCGTGAGATAGCGCTTGAGGCGTCGCACGCGCCGACTACGGGAAATATGCAGCTTTACAGCATGGTGGCTACCCGCGATGCTGAGCTGAAGGCTCAGCTCGCGCCATGTCACTTCAATCAGCCGAGTGTTGAGGGGTGTGATGTGTTGCTGACTTTTTGCGCTGATTACCATCGGTTTGTGCGCTGGTGTGAACTGAATGACGCCGCTCCGGGCTATGATAATTTCCAGTCGTTCATGACAGCGGTTCTGGACACTGTGATTTTTGCACAGCAATTTTGCACTGCGGCTGAAATGCGCGGTCTTGGCTGCTGCTATCTCGGCACCACCACCTACAATGCGCCTCAGATTGCGGAGATTCTTGAACTGCCGGAGCTTGTTGTGCCGGTGACCACCCTTACCCTTGGCTACCCTGCCGCGGAGGGAGTTGATTGCGGCCGGCTACCGGTGGAGGCTGTGATTCATACAGACAAGTACAGTGACTATTCCGATGCGGATATCAGACGGCTTTACGCGCCCAAGGAGGCGCGCGAGGACAGCAAGCGTTTTGTCGCCGAGAATGGCAAGAGCACACTCGCCCAGGTGTTTACCGACGTGCGCTACACCCGTCAGGCCAACGAGCATTTCTCAAAGGTGTATTTCGACTTTATCAAAAGCCGCGGCTACGGAATGCCGGTTAATACCGATGAACCCAAACAACAGAATAAGATTGTAGCCAAGAGCAATCAAAGGTAGAGACTTTGGATATTATGGATACTGTATGTACTGAAAAAGATATTCTAAACGGAGTAAAAGACGAATATGGAGTCGTGTATAGCAAGGATGGGAAGCGTCTGCTGACATGTGAAATAACTCATGTTTTTTTTGAATATCAAATTAGGCCAAATACAGAAATTATATGTGATTCAGCTTTTTTTGACTGTAGTCTGACGCATATTACTATACCATCCTCTGTGAAGGTTATTGGTAACAATGCGTTCTATTCGTGTTGTTTTAAACAGAGCGTGACCATACCGGACTCTGTGACAGTTATTGGAGACAACGCTTTCTATTTATGCCGTTCTCTGCAGAGCGTGACCATACCTGATTCGGTGTCGAACATCGGCAATGGAGCTTTTTCTTTCTGCGAATCATTGCGGGAGGTTACTATACCGGATTCCATTATTACTATTGGTGATGAAGCCTTCTACTTATGCAAATCACTACAGGGTGTGGACATCCCGGATTCGGTGATATCCATTGGTAGCAAAGCTTTTTCTTTCTGCGAATCCCTACGGCGCGTAATCTTGCCGGAATCGGTGATATCCATTGGAGATAGAGCTTTTGAGGGCTGTGAATCTATGGAAAATCTTAGTATTCCAACCTCAGTGACTTCTATTGGGAATAACCCATTTTTGTTCTGCGCAAGCTTGAGCGTCAACTTGTTAGTAGGGTCTGAGTTCAAGATTGCCAACAATCTTTTTATTGATACGAATGAACATCTGATATCTTGCCTTACCGATTCAGCAATTATAACCATTCCTGATTCGGTGGTTGCTATTGGTGACACAGCATTTGAGTGTTGTGAGTATTTGAAAACCATTAATATACCTAGCTCTGTTACTTATATTAGTACTAATCCATTCGTGGGTTGTTCTATTTTGAATATCAATCTATCCGAAAAGTCTAGATTCAAAATAGTAGATAATCTTTTAACAGACAAAAATGGAAGACTGATATCTTGCTTTAATAGATCTCATTATATATATATACCAGAATCTGTAACTATCATAGGAAACAGAGCTTTCGAGTCTTGTGAATCTCTGCTAAGTGTAAGCATGCCGGACTCGGTGACTTCAATTGGTGATAGAGCTTTCTTTAACTGCAAATTATTGCATGGCATCAACAATTCTGGCTCTGATTCATACATTGGAGATGGGACTCAATCTCATTTCTATTCTTCGCAAAGTGTTATTATACCGGACTCTGTGACTTCAATTGGTGCGTTCGCTTTCTATAGATGTGACTCTATTAAGAACGTTATCATACCAGATTCTGTGAAAACTATTGGAGATAGAGCTTTCGATATGTGTAAATCACTTCAGAGTGTAACCATATCATTTACGGTGAAAATTGGCAAGCATACGTTTCCTCCTCATTGTAGAGTAATACGTAGAATACAAAAGCATTGACAGACCATTTGCCTTGGCTCGCCGTCGTCCAATCGATTTACGCTCTAATTAGACTAAATAGGTAAATCGGATTAATAAGAGTCATAATGAGGATTAGGAGAGCAGCGAGCTTTCGATAGAATCGACATCCTCCTGGAGTTTCTTTTCCAGTGGGAGCCTCTCCTCGATGTTCCGGCAGGCGTATAGCACTGTGGCATGGGTGCGGTCAAGGCGTGTGCCGATAGCTTTGAGGGGCATCTTGGTGTGTTTCTTGGCGAGATACATCACCATCTGGCGTGCATCGCTGATTTCGCGTTTGCGCGATTTGGTGAAGAGCTGATCCGGCTCAATCTTATAGTATGCGCTGACCTCCTGGGTAATAATCTCGAAATTGATCTGGCGCAGATTGATTTTCACGGCGTTTGCCAGCACTCTGCGGGCAAGATCGATGGTTATGCCTACTCCGAGAACTGTGGCATGGACTCCGAGGGACACCATTATGCCTTCGAGCTCGCGGATGCTTTCGGTGACATTTGAAGCAATGTAGTCGATAACCTCTTCGGGTATGTCAAAGCCTTCCTGCTTGGCTTTCTGGGTGAGGACACTGCGGCGCAGCTCGTAGTCGGGCTTTTCGAGCTCGGCTGTCATGCCCCATTTGAAGCGGTCGAGCATACGCTGCTCCATACCTTCCATCTGCGATGGGCGGGTGTCGCTCGAAAGTATAATCTGTTTCTGATTTAGCTGCAGGTGGTTGAAAATGTGGAAGAAGGTGCGCTGTGTGCTCTCTTTGCCGATAAGGTCCTGTATGTCATCAAGAATCAGCACATCTATGCTCTGATAGAAGTTGATGAAATCGTTTATACGGTTGTTTTTGAGGGCGGTGGTGTACTGGCTCTCGAAGAGGCGCGCAGTGACGTAGAGCACTCTTGAGCGGGGATTGCGCTCCTTTATGCGGATGCCGATTGCCTGAATGAGGTGGGTTTTACCCACACCGGGAGAGCCGAACACAAACAGGGGGTTGAATGTCTTGCACTTGGGGTCTGAGGCAATTGCTTCGCCTATGGAGCGGGCAACGCGGTTGCTCACACTGTTGCAGTAGTTTTCGAAAGTATAGCGTGGATTGAGCTGCGCGTCAATGTCGGCATCCTCCTGAGGCCTGTTGAACGGATTGGAGGATGCTCCCGGACGCGGAGCCACGGCAGAGCTGGGGTTGGAACTTTCGATGGACACCGAGGTTGAGGGCTCGTTGCTCACCTGGTTGAAGTTGTAGAACAGCTTCACTTCCGGTCCATACACCTTGTGGAGAGTTTTTGAGAGCAGGTCGAAATAGCGCTCCTCGAGCATCTCCACGAAGAACGGGGAGGGCACGTTGAGGTTGAGGACATTGTCCTTGTAGCTGATTGCTGTCACCGGCTTGAACCAGTGGTCAAACTGCTCCGGTGAGAGGTAGTCCCGGAACATGGCGAGACATTTCTCCCACAGTATGGTGTGGTTTTGCTCCATAAAGTTTTACTGTTAGAATGCTGTACTTTCGAATGCAAAATTCCGCTTTATTTTTGGGATATTAAAATGCTTTTTTGTTTGGAAATTTGAACAACATTGTAAGGGGCTTGTAGTTCAGCGGTTTAGGTGATGGCGCAGGAAAAGTTATTAACATTTTTGATAGCAAGGTACGTAATGCGCTTTAAATCAGCAGAGTATAAGCGGCTGTGTTTTGCCGTAACCGGATTGTTAAAAGCGAGCCGGAGTGTTAAAACATAGGCTCCGCCCACATTTCGCGGAGTGTGGGCGGAGCTGTAAAAAAAATCTTATTTGTAATCGTTTCAAATAAGCGGTGTGCGTCAGAGGAGCTTGATGCTGATGTAGCGTTTGGGGTTGCGTTTGATGTCTACGAGCAGTGAGTCGACAGAAGCAGTTGCCTTTACAAGGTTGTTGTAGAGCTGCGGGTCGGTGAGGAGTAAGCCGGCAGAGGATTCCTTGCTGTTGAGCTTGCTTGTGAGCTGTTCGAGCGAGGATGTTATCTGATGGACATTGGCGAGGGTGGAGTCGAGCGGCATTTTCTTCAGCTCTGCGGTTGCTGCGGCAAGGTCAGATGATATTGCTGTGAGGTTTTTTGAAATCTCGGTGACGTTGCCCATAGTCACCTTGGCATCGGCGGCTATGGAGGGTGTGCTTGCCATCACAGTGGTGAGCTGGCGGGTGCTAGTCTCGAGATTTGCCATCACATTGTCAAGTCGTTTCACCGAGTTTGTCAGAGCCGGGTCAGACACCAGCGCTGTCACAGCGGTGAGCAGCGAGTCAATCTTCGGCACCATGTTGCCTACTGCCGGCAGCAGTTCATTGCTCACATTGTCCATCAGACCCTTGGAGTTGACACCAATCAGCTTGTCGCCCACGGTATGGAAGTCGGGCTTGTCAGCGAGGCGCAGCTCTATGGAGGATGTGCCGAGCATATCGGTTACAAGCACAGCCTCCGAGCCCTGCGGCACTTTGAGCTTGCGGTCGAGGCTCAGCTCTACCTTTATGTGGCCGGGGTTGTCGTATTCATATTCTATTTCGCGCACAAGCCCAACCTTGTAGCCGTTTACAGTCACGGGGGCTGACTGGGCCAGCCCGGCGACATCGGTGTATGAGGCGTAGTAGTAGTTGGCAGCCTTGAACACGTTCACCCCCTTGAGGTAGTCGATGCCGAAGAAGATTATCAGCAGAGTTATGAGCACTGTCAGTCCTATGAGCAGCTCTTTGGAATATTTCTTTTTCATGTCTTGGATGAGATTGTATTGTCTTGAATTATTTTATGCGTTTGCCTCCACGGGTGGCGATGATAAATGCGTCGGGAAATTTCTTGCGCACCTCGGCCAGTCTTTTTTCAGCCTCGCGCTCGGTGGTGAAAGAGCCGGTGGTATACTTCACCATACCTTTATCCTTGTAGTAGCCGGTGTCGGTTATCCCTTTGAATTGTTTGGCTCCGGCCTTTAGGACAGTCTGCGAAATCATGAACTGCACCTTATATATAATAGGTGAGCCGGCAGATTGTTCGGTATCGGTCTGATGGCTTCCGCTCCGGGGCTCATTGCCGGTTGCCGGTTTGTCATCCCCTTTCTCCTCATTCTCCTCTTTATCTTGTGGCGCTTCGAGAATCTTGGCCGGGGCAGACACCCTTCCCACTCTTTTGTCCTCAGCAGCCTTATAGCGGGCAAAGCCGTTGTATATGGCGGTGGCGAGTTTGTCCTGACCCGATTTTGAGTTCATGAAGCGTTCCATCTCGGGGTTGCATATGAAGTCGAGCTCCACAAGTATCGCCGGCATGCTGGTTTTGAACAGCACCCAGAAGTTGGCCTGTCTTACCCCGCGGTCCTTGCGCCCGGCAGTGGCAACAAGCTCTTTCTGAATTTCGTTTGCCGCCTCGATGCTCTGCTCCATGTGTTTGTTCTGGCTCATCTCGAAGATGATGTACGACTCGGTGGAGTTTGGGTCGAAGCCCTCGTAGGTGGTGGAGTAGTCGCTTTCGAGCTTCATCACCGCATTCTCGCGCATGGCGACAGAGAGGTTTTCCTCGCTGCGTTTGAAGCCGAGGGTGTAGACGGATGCCCCGCAGATAGTGCGGTAGTTTTTGGCGCGTTTGTCAATGGAGTTGGCGTGGATTGAAATGAAGAGGTCGCCCTTGGCCTTGTTGGCAATGTCGGCTCGTCCCTGAAGTGGCACAAATGTGTCGTTGTCGCGGGTATACACAATCTTGACATCGGGCATATTCTTCCGGATAAGCTTGCCGAGCTTCAGCGCAACAGCAAGGTTTATGCTCTTTTCGTTGGTGATGCGGCCGATAGCACCATGGTCCTTGCGCCCGTGGCCGGGGTCAATGACCAGAGTGAACGCCGCTGCGTCTGCCAATCCGCAGCAAAGCGCTATGACAAGGCAAATCAGCTTTAGAAGAAGGGAATGTAACTTCATTCTGATTGAATTTTGGTGCAAAAGTACAAAATAAAAGCGGTTTGGCGGCTGATATGGCGCAATTTGAGTATATTATTGTACCATTTGGCCAATCACCGGCGGCCTGCGGAAGGACGAAATGAGGGGGTGTGGGCTCGAATGTGCCCCGCTGTTAGTAAATATTAACAGCCGCGTGGAGTTGGCGTGGGGAGCGAGGTTTGCAGTGTGTTTGAATAGTAATTCGGTGAATTATACAGAGTTGATTTTCCGGTGGAGCTAAACTTTACTACCTTTGCAGCGTTTTAATAACGGTGGAGATGAAGAGTCATCCCCCCATTCGCCGAAAATCGGCGGGGCTGCAGCAGCGGTTCCCAGACATTCAATAACACACATTTTGCATTCTCCTTACCATGCTGCATCCTTATGTCTAACATTAAACCAACAGAATGAAGAAAGCAATGACAATCGTTGCGCTCTTCGCTGTTCTTCTCATCACAGTGTCGGCTTATTCCGGCAGAGTCTATGAGGCCGCTGATGGCTATAAGGCTCCTGCCCTGACGCTTTCAAACAGCGATACCACATTATCGCTTGCCGACCTGAAGGGACGCTATGTAGTCCTGGCATTCTGGGCATCGAACGATGCTGCTTCCAGAGTTGAAGCCGGAGAGCTTGACGCTTTCGCCATGAATGCTGATGAAGAACAATTTTGTCTTGTGTCGGTCAATATGGACCGGAGCGAGAATCTTTACAAACAGATTCTCCGCCGAGACAATCTTAAAGCGGGTGCGCAATATCATGTGAACGCAGATGAAGCCGATAAAATTTCCGAGGCATACCATCTGAACAATGGATTCAAGTCATTTTTAATTGACCCCGAGGGGCGCATTATCGCTACGAATCCCACTTCTGTAACCTTGACTCAAGTGTTAAGAAACTGATTGAAGCGAGCGGGCTTCAGAACATTCCGGTTCTGCAAGACCCGTTTTCTTTTTTTTTATGCAGCTCGTCCGGAGGAGAGATTTATATTCCTCCTCCGGACGAGCCGTTATTTTATCCTTGGTTTATGAAGCCGAGCCTTAGTTATTCGGGGCTATCTGTGTGTCCTTGAAGCCGATGAAGTAGAGAATGCCGTCGAGGCCGATTGTAGACAGTGCCTGATCAGCCGTAGCCTTAACCTTCGGCTTGGCATGGAATGCAATGCCAAGGCCGGCGGTGGCGAGCATCGGCAGGTCGTTGGCTCCGTCGCCAACAGCTATGGTCTGCTGAATATTCACATTCTCCACCTGCGCCAGCAGTCTGAGCAGCTCGGCTTTGCGACGGCCGTCAACAATATCGCCCACATAGCGGCCGGTGAGCTTGCCGTCAACAATCTCAAGCTCGTTGGCATACACATAGTCAAACCCGAACCTCTGCTTGAGGTAATTGCCGAAATAGGTGAAGCCTCCCGAAAGTATGGCGGTTTTATAGCCGGTGCGCTTCAGCGCGGCCATCATGCGGTCAACCCCCTCGGTAATAGGCAGATTCTCGGCAATATCTTTCAGCACGCTCTCGTCAAGCCCTTTCAGCAGAGCAAGGCGCCGGGTAAAGCTTTCGCGGAAATCTATCTCGCCGCGCATGGCGCTTTCGGTTATGGCGCGCACCTCCTCGCCAACTCCGGCGCGGTCGGCAAGCTCATCGATAACCTCTGTGCCGATAAGGGTTGAATCCATGTCGAAGCACACCAGACGCCGGCTGCGGCGATACATGGAGTCCTCCTGCAGGGAGATATCCACCTGCTGGTCGGTGGCTATCTGCATGAAGCGTTTCTGCATGGCTGTCTGATCCTTGAGAAATCCGCGGACACTCACCTGCACGCACGATTTGCTCAGCGGGTCATCGCCGTGAAGGGGCATGCGGCCGGTAAGGCGCTTGATGCCGTCGATATTCAGCCCCTGCTCGGCAACCTCCTTGCTCACCTCGGCTATGGCCTTGGCGGGCAGACGTCTGCCGAGGATGGTGATAATCCAGCGGTCCTTGCCTTGCAGGCCAACCCAGTTGCTGTATTCATCCTCCTCTACCGGGCTGAAGCGTATATTCACCCCGAGTCCGTAAGATTTGAAGAGCAGATCCTTCATCAGGTCGCCGCTCACGGAGCTTTCGGTCTTTATAAGGATGCCGAGGGCAAGGGTGTGGTGAATGTCCGCCTGTCCGATGTCGAGGATTGTGGCGTTGTAGCGGGCAAGGATTTCTGAAAGAGCGGCGGTGACGCCGGGGCGGTCATTGCCGGTTATGTTCAGGAGTATCAGTTCGAATTTGCTTTCTGTTTCGTTCATGGTATGCTGTTTTTTCGGTTATTACAATGAAGAATGGAATCTGATGAGGAGCGGCTCGGGAGATGCCTCCACGCAGCTGATTGCCAGCGACTCGCCGGCGGCAGCCTCACGCAGCTGACGCTCGAAAACGGCGGCTACCGTTCCCACGAATCCGGCGCGGAGCTCCGGCGCGGGGGAAAGGGGGCGGATGTTGTGGCGTATGAATGCCCGGAAGCGCTCTGTCACAAGGGCATCAACTTCGGGCGAGGATATATTGGCTGCTGCCCAGCGTGTAAGCGAAGCCAGAAAGCGGTTGGGCTCCGGACTGCGATACACCTTTTCTATAATAGAGTCCTGGCTGAGAGCGGTGTCGCTCAGAAAGCGGTCGCACAGCTCCTTGCTCCAAAGCCGTTTGAGCACTCTGTTGACAATGGCTTTGCCTATGTCGGCCCCGCTTCCCTCATCGCCGAGCACATAGCCAAGCGGGGGAGTGGAGGCCACAATGCCCCGGGAGGGGGTGTACAGCGCGCAGTTTGAACCGGTGCCGAGGATGCAGGCTATGCCGGGCTCGTGGCCGCACACTGCACGGGCCGCACCAAGCATATCGGAGGCGGAATGCACTTCGGCTCCGGGCCACAATGCCAAAGCGGCGGCTGTCAGGGCCGATTCCTCTCTTGCCGAGCGACAGCCCGCAGCGTAGATCCACACTTGGTCATACCCGGTGGCCCGGCAGCGGGTCGGCGCCCCGGCCAGGAATGTGGCGGCAATGTCGCTGTCGCTCAGCAGGGCAGGGTTGAATCCGGGGGTGTCCGACGATTCAACTCCGCCGGCTGTGATGGATATCCACCGGCATTTGGTGCTTCCGCTGTCTACAATAAGGCGTTGTTTCATAAGCCTGCTGCTTGGAAATTATTATGACCGGCTGTCAATAAGCGCCAAAAGATTGCAGAAAATCGTATGATTGGCGTATGGTGGGCAGTTCGAAATTATCCTTAGCATAGATATTGTCATCATTCAATATATCTTTCACTACAGATTCGCAGTTGCCGGAGGCAGACAGATCCACACAGTCGGTGGCAAACACCGCTTCAATTTCGGGTATGAGCTCTTTGGCCCGCATCTTAACAAACTCGCTCATCATCATGCCGGCGTATATGCCGTCGCAGGCAATCCGTTTTGGCAGGCGCTCAACCATCGAGGCAAGCAGACGCCTAAAAATCTCTATCACCTCACCTCTGCGCTCAGGCCGGGAAATTCCGATATGTGCAAGCCCTTCGGCTACCTGAGCCCTGCTGAATGTGAACAGTCCCGGCTCATTGAGATATGTTTCCAGGTCGCCAAGCCGGTTTTGCCCGCAGGCATGTACTGCGTAGTGCATGCATTCGGTTAGCAGGTCGCCGAGATGGTAATCGCAGAAAGGCTCATCCTGGCGCAATATTTCAAGAATGGCATCGAGCCCCTTGCCGTTTTTCAGTTCGGTGAGTATAAACACGCAGTGAATAAGTGCGTTATGTTCGCAATAAGCCTCCTCATCTTCATCTGCGATACGGTAAGTCTGCCCTATGATGAAGTATATGATATTGCTGATGTCCTCAACCACCTCATCTGCCGGCAGCGCGAGTATACGGTCAAGCACCTCCTCAGGCAATGAATTGTGGTTTTCAGGCTTCATGAATTCATCGGCTATGAACTGATGCCTGATGTTGAGTGTCTGAGGATATTCCGGATGCACATAGCTGTATTCCTCGACCGGGTGTCTGTCGGTCTCCTGCTGCATCTCGCGCATGTTTTCAATAGCGTTCTTTATATCCTCGGGCGACATATTGCGCAGCAGCTCATCTAATGAGTCATCCTCCTGAGCTTCGTCATCATACTCTTCATCGTCAAAATAATCATCGCTGTCGGAGTATATGATCTCCAGATTGTCGCCAAGCGCCTTTTTGAGCTGAGGCACAAAGCGCATCTCGCTGCGGTTTTCGTTGACAAAGAGACAATGCTTACCATTGCGGCCAAACTCATATTCTATCAGCGGCACATCCTCGGTGTCCTCCTCCAGTATATAGCCGGCGATATTGAAATCCGGAGCAGGTTCCACGCCACCCTCCCTGGCAAACTCAATTGCACCGTATGCGATATTGTGGGCCTCGTTGTAGGAAATCTCGCTCAGCCCGAAGTGACTGCGCAGTGGGTCAAGATGCTCCTCAAGGTCATAATCGGTCATGTTGTGGTGGTAAGCGGCATCCTTGATGCCAAGACAAAAGGTGTCTACCAGAAATGATGCGTACACAACATTGCCGCTTGGCCTTTGGCGTGTTATAATAAGATGGCCAATGCCATTCTCCTGCCAGTCATCGGTTATGTAGCATTTCCCTATGGGAAGGGTGCGGGCTTTCTCGCGCATGAACCGGGCGGGTGATATCGGTTGCGGCCGGGTGCTTTTATGTTTCTTTTTTGCCATCTTGGGTATGATTTGCAGAGCGGGAGCTGTTTGCCCCTCTCCATAATTCAAAGTTAGGCATTTTTCATGACACATTGTTTAACATGGCATAAAAAACGCTGTAAAAAATTAGCGGCATTGTGCGCTGAGTGTCATTTTTTTGTACTTTTGTGATTATAAACCATATATAAGATACTAAAACCCTTAAATTTATGAGCGACACTTATATTCCACCGTTGAAGTTTAAGCCGATTCTCAAAAGTGTGGTGTGGGGAGGCGAGAAGATAGCTCCCTTCAAAGGCATCACCACCGACCAGCGCAATATCGGCGAGAGTTGGGAGATTTCCGGTGTGCCCGGCAATGAGTCTGTGGTGGCCAATGGCCCCGATGCCGGTATGACTCTCAGTGCCATGATTGCAAAATATGGCGCCGACCTTGTGGGTAAGCGCAACTTCGAGCAGTTTGGCACAACCTTCCCTCTGCTGGTGAAGATTATTGACGCGGCGGGCAATCTGTCGCTGCAGGTTCACCCCGATGACGAGCTTGCGAAGCAGCGCCACAACAGCCTTGGCAAAACAGAGATGTGGTATATCGTCGACATCGAGCCGGGTGCAAAAATATGCGCCGGACTCGCTAAGGATATAACTCCCGACGAGTATGCCGCCAGAGTTGCCGACAATACTCTGATGGAGGTGGTGGCGAACCATGATTCAGCTCCCGGAGATGTTTTCTTCCTGCCTGCCGGGCGCATTCATGCTATCGGTGCCGGAAATCTGCTTGTTGAGGTGCAGGAAACATCTGATGTCACATACCGTATCTACGACTATGGCCGTTTGGATGCCAAAACCGGCAAGCCCCGCGAGCTCCATGTGGAGCAGGCCAAGGATGCGATTGACTACAAGGTGTATCCCGAATACAAGTCAACCCCGGTGTTCAAGGCTGAGGGCATTTCCGAACTTGTCACCTGCTCGCACTTCACCGTATATCTCATAAATGTGGATACCACAATGACATTCCACCCGACGGTTGACTGCTTCTCGGCAATCACCTGCATTGAGGGCAGCTTCACTATCAGCGACGCCACAGGCAATGAGCTCGAATTCCATCAAGGTGAGAGCGTGCTTGTGCCCGCGTGTCTGAAAGAATTCACCCTCACCGGCACAGGCAAGGTGATAGACGCAATAAATCAGCTGCAATAAGCCTCAAGGCTTTCAGCGGAAGATAAGCCAGTCGGCATCCTCCTCGGCAGAGGCGGGTGCCGGCTTTATGCTGTCGGGCGGCGTCTCCGCCTGCTCGATGATGATGTTTTCCTTTACCTCTATCAGGGTGTCGGTTTTCAGCGGGGGAACCGCCACCGCTTTCTTCTTTTTGCGCAGGAAGGAGAAGATGTTGTCGAAATCGCGTTTGAACACCACTCCGACACCCTGGGTTGTGAGCGCGCTCTTGACATAGAAGTTGCGGTCATTGTAGCGGTTGTATGCTTTCAAGCGGATATTGCCGCTTCGGTTGAGGAGGTATTCAATGTCAAAATCGCCTATGAAAGCGTTGTTGTTGAGGGCTTTGTCGCGGTAGCCGAAGTTGCCGTTGAGCAGCAGTCTGTTGTTGAGCAGATGGCTTGATAGGGCTAGATCCACCTCAACATCGCTGAAGTCACCGCGGTCGCTGCGGAAGTTCGGGGCAAGCGACCAGTTGTCGCTGAGCTGTCCGAGTATGCTGCTCAGCTGGGAGGATATCGTTGATGATGCCACCGACACCAGTTCATTTCCCTTGGTTGCACCGAGCATATAGTCGGGAGTGTAGAAGCGGTTGAGGGCCAACAGGTATATAATCTGGCGGTTCATCATGTCCTCTGTGCTGACAATGCTCTTTACCTTGCGGTAGGTGTCGGATGTGAGGGTCGGGAATTCGAGGTCAAAGGTGATGTCGGGCTGCCGGATGTCGCCGGTCACAATCATCAGGGCGCGCACAGGCACATTGGTTCGGCTCAGCTCGCGGTCCTCGAGAAACGATTCGTCGAGGTCGCTGAGGTTGGCATTGAGGGAGTATGCGGCCTCAAGATTGAGCTGGGCGGCGTAAGGGTCGCCGTGAAATGAAATTGAGCTGCCGTCGCGTATTGTGAAGTCCTTGATGATAATCTCCTGCAGGGTAAAGTTGTAGCTGCCGCGCTGCAGGGTGTAGGTGCCGAACATCTTCAGGTCCTCGCTCGAACTGTCATACATCATGCGCAGGTTGCCGTTGCCGTACGCCCGTATGCGGTCGCCGCCAACCGGGTCCATCACCAGATTTATCTGGGCGTTGGGGTTGACATTCACCGCTATGTTCATTTTATAAATGCTCCCTTCGCCGGAGTCCTGGCTGCCGGCAATGCGGCGTTTGAGCTCCTGTACAATCACCGGCGGAGCTGTGGCCGCGGCTATGGAATCCTTGTAGGCTTGGTCGCGGTCGCGGAAGGTTATGAAGGTGTAGTCGTTGGCCACCTCGGCATCGCTGAGCACAAATGTGAATGTGGAATTGGCTGCGGTGGTCATATCCACACCTATATTCACTATCCCCGGTTCGCCGGTAACGGTTGCCCCGCCATTGCCGAATATGCGTCCGTACCAGTTTGTCTCCGGATTTTCGCGCACATCGTACACCAGCATATTGCGGGCGTCAGAAATACGGAAGTTGAATTTCGGTTTCTTGAAATACTCATGGTCGAGCCAGCCGTTGAGCTTGGCTGTGTTGCCGTACATATCGCGCAAGGTGATGTTGTTGAGGTCGATATGTCCCGGTTCAAGCTTCACGGAGTCGGTGGCTGTGTAGGTGGTGTTTGTGAAATCGAGTTTCAGTTTCAGGTCTTCGGCATATATGTCGCCCACCATATCTATATACTTGAAGCTGCCCCACAGCCTGGCTTTGCCCGAAGCGAAGCCGCTCACCTGCGAGGTGAATGCCTCCATGAACGGCTTCATGAATCCCACCTCAATCTTGTCGGCATCAAAGAAAAAGTCGAGAGAGTCGCTCAAAGGCATTATCCTGCCGTCAATCTTGCTGTGGTGTCCGTTCGGCTGGTCAACGAGGGCGTCTATCACCACGGCTTTTGCCGGCACATCCCAGTGTGAGCGAATGTGGGTGTCGCCCATCAGTGAATGGTTGTAGCTCAGAGCCAGCACATTGAGATTGTCGGTGTACAGGCGGGGCGATTCAGACAAGGCTCCGCAGGCGTAGAGCTCGCCGCTCGCAATGCCGCCGAACATGGCTGTTGGTATGTCGAGGGTTTCGAAAACATAGTCGAGGTTCACATCGCGCAGCGCAATGGTTATGCTGTCAGCCTCATTGGCAGACGCTACGCCGTCGGCCTCGACATATTGTCCGGTGCGTCCCACACGGAATCCGTCCACACTTATGCGCTTGGGCAGCAGCTCTATATGAGATGGCGACACAGTCCATGTCGTGTCGTTGAACACCAGTTTGCCCGGGTTGATGTCTATCAGTGCTGTCACTGTGCCGTCAAGGGAGTCGCGGCTGAGTGTGGAGGACAGCGACAGGTCGCCGCTGAACTCGCGGTTGCGCGCAACCCTCCAGTTCAGGCGGGTGTCCACCCGGTTGTTTACCGCGTACACAGAACCTTCAATCGACATATCCCCCTTTTTGGTGGGGTACACAGTGGAGAATGCGGCAAGGCCGGAAGATAGTCCGTCGGTTTTGTCGCCGAGCATTTTGACAGAGAAGGTGGTGTTTTCAAGCAATCTGTTGCCCTGCTGCAGGTAGGGGGCGTCGATAGTCAGCCTCATCTCATCGGATGCGGCTGTGTATGAGCCGTTTAGCTTTACGGGATAGATAACTTGCAGTGGCAGGCTGACAAATGGGGTTATCGGAGAGGTGGTTTTTATTGTTGAGGTGAATACGAGGCTGTCATTGGCCGTTACCGGCTGAGTGTCCGGGAGCGGGAGCATTTCAGGCATTATCTGAGACACAAGCCGCTTTGCCGATGCAGCCACTGTGGTGAGCGAATAGCGGCCTGTGATGTCAATGTCAGCCACTGTGCTTGACAGTGAGATGCTCCGGTCGTCTGGATTGTCAGTAGCGCTGATGTCAATATCGCCTATCCGGGTGCTGCTGCCGTCGGCGTTGGCTATGGTGAGGTCTGTCAGGTTTACGCGGCCTGCAATATCGTTGACGGTGGAGCCGGTAAGGTAGGCGTAGCCTGAGCCGGAGAGAGTTGTGCCCTTGAGCTTGGCATATTGGGTAACCAGATCGGCTGCAAGCTCATTGATTTCAAACGAGGCGTTCAGGCTTTCAGGCTTTTTGCCATTGACGGCAGCCTCGGCATCAAGCCTGAGGCTGAGGCCGGGGTTGTCGACATCCATCTCTGCGCCGATGTATTTGCCATCGATGCTTGCGTGGGCATATATGTCGTGGAAAGGGCGACCGGCGTAAGTGAGGCTGCGCACCGTAAGCCCTGCATTGCCGATTGTTTTGCCGGCACGGTGTGTCACCGCTCCCTCTATAGCCGCACTGAAGCTGCCGACAGCTTCTGCCGCTTTGCCGGTGCCGGCGAAGAGCATGGAGCCGTTGCCGTTGTCAAGGTCTATTGAAAAGTCGGTTTTCTTACCTCCGGCGGGGGTGTTGGTGAAAGTGGCTCCGATGGTTGCATCGACAGCTCCTGTAAGCAGGTTTGCCGACAGATGTCCCTCATCAGCCGAAGCTTTTGCCTCGCCGAGAAAATCAATGTGTCCGAGATTTGATAAAATCTGTGCGGCTTTTGGCGATATATCTGTGATGTTGCCGAGCAGGGTTGCGAGGTCGGAGCCGTCGCAGCCGAGCCCGAGCCGCGGCAGGTTGAAGGTGGTGTTCGCAAGCCCCTTGTCTAAACCGGAGATGCTCCCTTCGCCTCTGAGCCACAAGATATTCTGCTCGCCGGTGATATCAAGGCTCTTTATTTCTATAGAGCTTGGGGTGCCTTTGGCATCGAGAGCTATGGAGAAGCGGTTGTTGAGTTTACCGAGGGCGGGCACAAACGGTGCGAGGTCAATGGGGTTGATGTACGAATTGTCGGTAAGCTGCAGAGTTACAGGCGATTTGAACGATGCTATCTGACTGAGGGCGGGATAGCTTATGGACATATCGCCGAATGAAAGGTTGCTGTGGGGGAGTTTCAGGTTCATGCCAATGACTGAGGCAACTGTGTCATTGACATGAAATTCTCCGTCAAGGCCGCTGACGCTCAGCCCGGAGCGCTCTGTCATGGCAAGGCGCTGGAGAATGATGTTGAAATTGTTGTTTGCCATCTTCGGCAGCCTCAGGTCGGCCCGGAGTTCGGAAACAGCGATATGGTTTTTGTCGAATTTCGCTGAGTCAGCCGGTTCGTTGGCCACATCGTAGCTGAAAGCAGATTTGCGGATAACAACCGTGTTTACCCGGAAGTCGAATGCAGTCGGCGGTTTGCTCTTGTCTTTTGGCGAGAGCGCGTCGATCATCGGCTGGATGTTCAGCGGGGCTCCGGCTGAGTCGCGCCTTATTTTCGCATCGAGGCCTATGATTTCGGCGTATGTCATGACGATGCGGCGCTTGAAGATGAGTCGTGGAATGCTTATACCGGCTCCGAGACGGTCAACGCTCACCGCGGTGTCGCCGACAGAGTCGGTCAGCGATACATGGCGCAGCGTCACCCTGCTGAAGGGTGCGATGTACACATTTTCTATGCCTACCTTCATGCCGAGAAGGTCAGTGAGCTGGCTCTCAGCGGTCTGGCGCAGTTTATTCTGTGTACCTGGCATTGAAAAGGCTATATAAAGACCCACCGGCACAAGTACAGCAAGTGCCAGACACGCCACAAGGAGCGCACGAAGTGTCTTATATACCCATTTCATACTCAAATAATCCTGCGAAGTTACAAAAAAAGTCAGCAGGGGTCAACATCATAGTACACTATTGCCGATTTTATTCCGCTCAATCCACGCTCATGGAAGTCGATGAGAACCTTGCGGAGTATATCGCGCACTTTTTTCATCGATGCCTCGACTTCGATTTTTATCATCAGTTTGCGGATGTACAGCGACTGAATGCGGCTTACGGCAGGTATCTCCGGTCCGAGAACACGGTTGCCGAACAGGGCTCTCAGCCGTGATGAGTAAGCGGCGGCGATGTCGTCGGCAGTCCTTGCATCGCGGTGCTTTATATATATGTGTATCAGTCGTGTGAACGGAGGGTAGGAGTATTGCCGGCGCTGCTCAATCTCGTAATTGTAGAAACCGGCATAGTCATGAGCGGCAACAAATTGGTAGACAGGGCTGCCGGGCTGCCGGGTCTGGACACTGACGGTTGCCGGCTCTTCGCTGCTGCGGCGTCCTGCGCGTCCGGCTACCTGGGATATGGTGTTGAACGCGCGCTCGCTGCTGCGGAAGTCAGGGGAGTTGACCAGCGCATCGGCATTTATCACAGCAACAGCACCTACCGCTCCGAAGTCAAGCCCTTTGGTTACCATCTGTGTGCCCACCAGCAGCTTGGCCTTGCCGCTCGAAAACTCCTCTATCAGCCCGGCATGCCCCTCTTTGCGGCGGGTGGTGTCGAGGTCCATGCGGGCAACCGGTGTGTCAGGCCACTCCGATTCAATCTCCTCCTCAACTCTCTCTGTGCCATAGCCTTCGGTGTGCACTGCCGGCTCTTTGCAAGCCGGGCAGGTGACTTGCAGCGGATACTTGGCCCCGCAGTAGTGACACACAAGGGAGTCAATGGATTTGTGATACGTAAGCGCAACATCGCAGCACTCGCAGCGGGGTGTATAGCCGCAACGGCCACACACCGCTACCGGCGAGAATCCTCGGCGGTTGATAAACACTATCGCCTGCTCACCCTTGGCCAAGGCGGAGCTGATGGTGGAGCAGGTGGATGATGCGAGGGCTCCTTTCATGGTGCCCTTTTGGCGTTCTTTGTTGGTATCTATAATCTGTATGTCAGGCAATTGCGCATTGCCGAAGCGCTCGTTGAGACTAACAAGGCCATACTTGCCGCTCTGTGCCTTATAGTATGTGTCGACCGCGGGTGTGGCAGAGCCGAGAAGCACTTTCGCGCCGTGCATCCTTGCGAGCACCATCGCCGAGTCGCGTGCGTTATAGCGTGGTGCGGGTTCTGTCTGCTTGTAGGAGCTGTCATGCTCTTCGTCGACAATCACAAGCCCGAGGTTTTCAAAGGGCAGAAACACGGAGGACCTCACGCCGATAACCACACACGGCTCTTTCTCGGCAAGCAGCCGGCGCCATATATCAACCCGCTCATTGTCAGAGAATTTGGAGTGATACACCACAACCTTGTCGCCGAATACCTTCTGGATACGCGCCGTAAGCTGGGTTGTGAGAGCTATTTCCGGCACAAGCAGCAGAGCCTGACGGCCGGAGTTTAGCACAAACTGTATCAGGTGCTGGTACAGCTCGGTCTTGCCGCTTGAGGTAACTCCGTGGAGCAGAGTCACATCATGGTCAATCCACGAGCGGTGTATCTCGTCAAGAGCCACACCCTGGGCCTCGCTGAGCATGGGCAGTGGCGATGTCGGCAAGCCGTTGTACTTGAACCGGTTTATCTCTTTTCTGTAAAACTCTATTATACCTTTGTCGGCGAGAGCCCTCAGTATGGGGCTTGCCACTCCGGCGCGCTCCTTGACCGCCTCGGCTGTAATATCGTCGCGTTCACAGTCCATGCGGTTGTAGCCGCTCAGCTCAACTATTGCCAGCAGTGCTTTTTCCTGCTTTGGGGCACCCTTGATGGTGAGAAACATTTTGCGGATGCTGTCGTTGTCGCCCGGCTCACAGTTGAGCCTCACACAGCGGATGCGCTGCGGGGTATACCGCTCGACAAGCTTTTCGGAGATAATCACCGCGCCTTTTGCAAGCAGCGGGCCCACAGAGGCTCCAACACCTTTCAGGCCGGTGAGCTTCTCTATGTCGGCGATGCTCATGCGCTTGGCTGCATGGTCAAGAGCCTGGATGATAATGGCTTCGCGCTGACTCAATGTCTGCTCAGGCGACTCCTCGTAGTCAGGGGCAATCTCTATGAATGTCTCGCTTTCGATTTTGAGCCCGGAGGGCACGGCAGCCTTGAAAACATCACCGCTGCTGCACAGGTAGTATTCCGCTATCCAGTCCCAGAACTGCATCTGGGGGCGTTTCACCACCGGAGAGCCGCCGTCAAGCACCAGTCCTATCTCCTTCACCTCAAAGTTGCCGGGAGATATATCGGTGAGCCCTTTCACTATGCCGGTATAATATTTCTTTTTGCCAAACGGCACAACGACCCTCGACCCCACAGAAATCTGCGGAGCGAGGTCAAACGGCACAATGTAGCTGAATGTGCTGTGCAAGGGTAGCGGCAGCAAAACCTCCGCGTATCGGCTCATGATTACTTTTTGTTGAGTCCCAGAGCGAAGTAGCGCCACAGCGGTGCGGCCATCAGGGCCTGCTTCATCTCATCGGATTTCAGCAGGTCCAGCAGCTCATCCTCGGTAATGATTCTGACAGTAATGTCCTCGTTTGCGTCAAGATGCTGCCCGGTGGTCTTGACCACTCCGCGGGCTATGTAGCAGTAAGTGTAGTTGTTGGTGACGCTCGGGTTGCCGCACAGCACCATGCCGAGCTCCCACTCGCCACCTGTGTAGCCGGTCTCCTCCTCCAGCTCGCGGCGGGCGGCGACAAGCGGCTCCTCGCCATCCTCAACCACTCCCGCACAAAGCTCAAGCCCCACACGGTCAAGGCCGTGACGATATTGCTCAACCATCACATAGCGGCCATCCACGGTCAGCGCTATCACATTTATCCACGAAGGGTATTCGAGCACATAGAATTCGGGGTTGATTCTGCCGTCGGGCAGCTCAACGGTGTCGCGCCGGGCAGTAAGCCACGGACGCCGGAAAAGGTATTCACTTGACAGCGTGCGCCATCTTTTGCTTTCGTCAGGTATATATTTCATGATAATGCAAAGTTAATAATAAGTTGGTTGCAATCCTATAACGGCTGCAGGTTTTGGTACTGCTCCATGCAGGCCTTGTGGATTTCGAGCATCCGCTGTGCAAGGCTCTCCGGCTCAACAACTTTTACACCGGGACCAAAGCTGAGCAGCCGTGCCGTGAATTCATGGTTGACTATTACCCGAAGCTCAAAGGTCATCGAGCCGTCCCTTTGGTCTTTGGCCAGAAGGGTCTGGCTGCGGTGAAGCGGTTTGGTGAGTATGTAGCTTGCCTGGGAGTTGACAGCATGAAGCACTACTCGCTCAACAGGGGCGTTGGTACGGGTAACACCCACTATGTCATCGAAATAGCTTGTGTCAAACCCCGGGCTCTCCTTGAACCGCACCTCGGTGCACCGCTCGAAGTACACTATCCTGTCAAGGGCAAGGTTGTATATCTCCATTCTCCCATCCAAGGCTCCGAACAGAAACCAGCGGTTGTTGTACTCCTTTAATAAATAAGGGTGCAGGATGTAAATCCTTGTGCTGCGGGAGCGGAAGGACCGGTAGCCGATTCTGACACAACTCCGCGAGGCAATGAGGTCATACAGACCTGTGAGGTGTTCAAGCCCTTTGAGGTTGGGATTGCGCTCGTAGTCTACTATGGGGAGCCGGAGGGCAGCGGAACCGGCTTTATCCTGGAGTCGGTTGACAATGTCGGCCATCTCATGGTTGCGGTCAAATTCGTCAAACTGCCTCAACAGCTCGGCTGTGCGGCTCAGCATCTCCACATCGTGCTGCGACAGAGGCCTGCTTGCAATGGAGTAGTCAGGGTCCGAGTAGCGGTAATACTTACGGTCATACACCTCAATCGGGGCGCAGTAGCCAAGCTTGTCGGAGCGCATCATCTGCAGGTCGAGCTGCACTGTGCGAGTGCTCACAAGGTCATCCTTGCCCTCGTACTCATACAGCGCGTCGCTGCAGGCGTCAACAAGATTCTGAAGAGTCCATTTACGGCCGGTGTTGCGCAGACATCGGTCTATAGTGCGGTAGCGGAGCAGTGCGTTTTTATTCTGAGCCATAATTTTTTTTCAAAAATAGTGATTTTTTTTGTCTGCGCAAAATGGTTGCGCAGATGCCTCGGAACTTTGTATCGTCAATAAATGAAATCACTTCTAAAACTATGAAATCGCCGACACACACATCAAGGGCGGCACAAAAACAGCGGGAGCTGACTGCACAGTCAACTCCCGCTTCAATTATGACATTTATAAACCTTTGATTACTTGTCGAGGTGTTCGTAGTGGAGGGTGAGGGTGGGCTGGTCGCAAACCTCGGCGGGACCGAAGTACTGGATCGGGCCGGGGAACACGTAGCTGGTGTTGATCGCCCAGTCTTCGCGCTTGGCGGCGAAGCGGCGGAAGGGGGTGCCGTCCAGACGCACAAGAGCTTTTTGGATAACGGGCTTCATCTCGCCGTGACGACGCTCCATGTTGAACATCATGGTGATGGGTATACCGCCGGCAAGCCACTGCACTGAGGGCTTGGTGAGGTTGCGCAGGCTTGAGAGGTAACCAGTCACGCCTGCGTTGATGAGGCAAGCAGCGTTAAAGCCGAGCGCATAGCAGTAGTCGGCGTCGAAGTTTGACGGAGCTGCGCAGCGGCCTTCATAGCCGAAGAAGTGGTGGAGGGGAGAGAATTTGCCATTGTATTTGCCTTCGGCGCGGAGCTGCTCAAGGCGGCGTCCAACCATCTCGCTGAGAAGTTTTTCAGTTTCGATGAGCGACACCTGCACATTGCCGTGGGGGTCGCGGTCGAGAGTGAGCTGGCGTGCGACACCCTCGGGCAGAGAAGCGAATACCTTTGCATTCTCGGCGCTGAGCTTGCCGAGAACGAATTCGCGTTGCTGAGCGGGAGCGAGTCCTGCGAATTCGGGGCTCTTTGCAAGGAGGTCGTTGAGCTCGGCAATGAGGTTTTTCATTGCGGGGATGAACTCGATGAGGCCTTCGGGGATGAGCACTGTGCCGAAGTTGTTGCCTTTCTCTGCGCGGGCGGCAACGATGCCGGCGATGTAGTTCACCACATCGTCAAGGGTCTGGTTGTTTGCCTCAACCTCTTCGGAGATGATGCAAACGTTTGGCTGAGTCTGCAGGGCGCATTCGAGAGCGATGTGAGAAGCGGAGCGACCCATGAGTTTGATGAAGTGCCAGTATTTTTTTGCAGAGAAGCAGTCGCGCTGAATGTTGCCGATCAGCTCGCTGTAGGTCTTTGTGGCGGTGTCGAATCCGAAAGAGGTCTCGACAACTTCGTTTTTGAGGTCGCCGTCGATAGTCTTGGGACATCCGATAACCTGAACACCGGCGCCGATATTCTTGTAGTATTCTGCAAGTACAGCTGCGTTGGTGTTTGAGTCGTCGCCACCGATGATAACGAGGGCGGTGATGCCGAGCTGCTTGAGAATCTCGAGGCCTTTGTCAAACTGCTCTTTCTTTTCGAGTTTTGTACGGCCTGAGCCGATGATGTCGAAACCGCCGGTGTTGCGGTATTCGTCGATTATAGAGCTTGTGAGCTCGATATAGTTGTGGTCAACAAGTCCGCCGGGTCCCATGAGGAAACCGTAGAGCTTGCTCTCCTTGTTGAATTTCTTGATGCCGTCAAACAGGCCGCAGATTACATTGTGGCCGCCGGGAGCCTGACCGCCTGAGAGTATCACGCCAACGTTCACAGGCTTGCTCTGCACGGGTGTGGAGCTCTTCTCAAACTGTATTTCGGGAAGGCCGTAAGTGTTGGGAAACAGTTTCTGAATCTCCTCCTGGTCGGCAACCGACTGAGTGGGAGCACCTTCAACCACCTTAACGCTGCCGGTGAGGGCAACGGGGAGTTTGGGCTGATAGGCAGCGCGGGCTATTTGCAATGCACTTTTTTTCATTATGGTATGTATTTGTAAATGAATCTATATGATGTCAGCGCAAAATTACGCAAAAAAAATCAATCATGCTATAGTTTTTGCAAGCGTCTGTGCAAAAATAAGCGACGGATTATCAAACAGTGCCCTGATCATCGGCCGGCGACAACAGTCACTGCGATGTGGGGTTTGAGACAATCAGCGGCAATGTCGGCTATATGTTTGCTTGTCATTGAGTTGACAGCTTGTATGCGCCTGTCGAAGTAGTCGCTCCCGAGGTTGCCGGTGATGATTGTGCGGTAGAAGTCGATGGAGGCGTAAGGGGAGTCGGTGACAGATGTGAGCGAGGCGATCTCTGCCTGCCGCAGACATTCGAGCTCAACATCGCTGAGCGGTTCGGCAGCGAGCCGGCTCACCTCGCTGAGCGATTCCTCTATCAGGGCGTCGACATGGAGGGGAGAGCATTTGGCTGTGATTTCCACCACGCCCCCTTCGTCATATCCGAGCAGCGCGCCTGATATGCCGTAGGTCAAGCCCTTGTCCTCGCGGATGTTTTGCGACAGCCGGCTGCCGAAATAGCCTCCGAGCGCCATCACGGCCAGACGCAGGGTGAGGTAGCGGCTGTCGGAGCGTGGTATTCCCGGCAATGAGATTGAGACGGCGCATTGGGTTGCGTCCTTCACCGGCACATCGCTGTGTATGTGCCGGTCCGGAAATTGGAACGGCACGATGTTGAGCGGCGACTGCTCCGACAGGTTGCGTACAGAGCCGAACGCGGTGTTTATGGTGTCCTCGAGCTGATGGGTGATACGCCCTACGGCGAGGAGGGTAGTGTTGGCGGGTGTTGTGAAGGTGGAGTGGAATGCGGCAATGTCGGAGCGAGTTATGGAGTGTATGCTTTCCGGAGAGGCGAACCTGGCAAGGGAATGGCCTTCGCCAAACATCAGCCGTCGTGATTGCAGATTGCATTGAAATCCGACTGTAGATGCGTTTACGGCGGTTTTTGAGGCGAGTATGCCGGCTGTCACCGCGAGTTCCTTTTCCGGAAACACGGGGTTGAATACAATATCGCGCAGCAGCGGCATCATCTGCGGAGCCTTGCGGTTGAGGGCATATATGCCGGTTGTGGTGAAATGGGGCTGAGAACCGGTCATGAGCCATGAGCCGGCAGAGTCAATGGCATCGGCAATTCTGCCGGAGGGCATACCGGCGGTGCCTTCCGAGCGCATTGTCGCTGCGAGTGTGGCTATTGCCGGATTGGAAGCTTCGGCTTCGCCGCCGCGGGTGAGGGCACAGATGGACATCAGCTCCATGTCGTTGCGGTCGTAAACCAGCAGATCTATGCCGTTGTCAAGCTTCATGTGCCTGACTTGCGGCAAACGTGCTACCTCGGGCGGGCATACAGCGGGTGCGATGGTGCGGTTCAGAGGAGTGGTGTTCATTGCGCCGGATTATTTTTCAGATTGTCGAGCAGCGACAACGCTTCGCTGCGAGATGCATTGATGAGATTCGGGAAATGGACATCGCTGTTGACAACGATTGTCACCCCGGCATCCGCAAGGCGTTTCCAATACGCTTCGTTTGGGAAAAAACGATTATGGTCGGCGCGGGCTTTGGTGTTTATCTCAACAGTGATATTGTGGGCGATAATGTTGTCGATGGTATCGTTGACAAGCTGTCTGTACCAGGCGGTGTCCTCAATGCCCGGGGAGAAGTGGGAGGCATTGTGCCCGATTTTGTCAAAGTGGCCGATAATGTCGAAACCGCCGGCATCGATCATTTTGTTTGTCTGCGAGTAGAATGATTCCACAACCGCGCGGATATCGTTGCTGAAATACCGTTGCATCTTGGCCTTGAATGATTCAAACCGGCCGTCGACATCAATCATGCCCTCAGCGGAGGGTATGAAGTGAACCGAGCCTATGCGGTAGTCGAGCGGCAGTGTTTTGAAATAGTCGGATGCGGGTCCCCACCCGGGTCCGAGGTAGTCAATTTCCATTGCAAGATACAGGTTGACCCTATGCCGATAGTGCTCCTTCAATCGGTTGTACTCCTTAATATATATATCCACATCATCCATGGACATATTGCATGGCGATTCAATGGGCACCGGGGAGTGGGGAGAGAAGCCGTAGTGGGTGAATCCTTCAGCGGCAGCTGCGGCAGCAAACTCCTCCATCGTAGCCCTGCCGTCGCAAAACTGGGTGTGAGAGTGGAAGTTATAGAGATGAGTGTGCGAAGTTATCTCGGCGAAGTCAATCATTTCAGTCTAAAATCGGTTTAACATCGGCTGTGCTTTTCCATCTGAGGAAAAGCGCGAGGAATATGGTGGCTACAGCTATTCCGGCTCCTATGGCTACCGGCAGTGGAAGACCGAAGCCCTCGGGAGAGCGGGCGAACAGCAGGTAGCTGACGCTCACGGCTGTCATGAACAGCGCCGGGCACAGGCTGACAATGTAAGCTTTGTGCTTGCGGGCGAGGTAGACGGTGACAGCCCATAGGGTGAACACGGCGAGGGTCTGGTTGCTCCACGCGAAGTATCTCCAGAGCACATTGAAGTCAATGAACATCAGCAGGAATGTAGCGCCGAAAATAGGCAGGCAAACAGCCATGCGTTTGAGCAGCGACTTCTGGCTCAGGTTCATGAAGTCGGCCACGATTAACCGGGCGCTTCGCAGTGCTGTGTCGCCGGTGCTCACCGGAGCAGCCACCACACCGAGCAGTGCGAGGATGCCTCCGGCAGTGCCGAGCCATGTGATTGATATTTCATTTACGAGAGCACCGGCACTGTTGCCGTGGGCGGCCATATATTCACCGAGCTGCTCATATCCTCCGGCAAAAGCTATCGCGGCAGCCGCCCATATCAGTGCCACGATACCCTCGGTGACCATAGCCCCGTAGAAAATCGGGCGCGCCAGCTTCTCATTGGTGAGGCATCGCGCCATCATTGGCGACTGTGTGGCGTGGAAACCGGAGATTGCACCGCAGGCTATGCTGACAAACATCATCGGGAATACCGGGTGGGAGGCGGGGTCGGAAGAGAATCGGTTGGCGAGACCGTCGGAGAAGTTGACAGGAATCTCTATGCCGCTGAAAAGCAGGTATGCCAGCAGCCCAACGGCCATGAACAGGAGGGCGAAGCCGAAAAGCGGATACAGGTTGCCGATTAGTTTGTCAATCGGCAGTAGTGTGGCGAGCAGATAGTATGTGAAAATGATTGCTATCCACACAGTGCGGTCGAGCCAGTCGGGAGTCATTCCGGCGAGAATGTCAGCCGGTGTGAGCACGAACACAGCCCCTACAAGCACCAGCAGTATGACCGAGAATGCGCGCATCACCTGCTTGATTCCCGGGCCGAGTTCCCTGCCTACAATCTCAGGCAGCGAAGCACCTCCCATGCGGATGGAAATCACGCCGCTCAGAAAATCGTGTACGGCTCCGGCAAATATAGTGCCGAACACTATCCACAGAAAGGCTGCCGGCCCGAACATTATGCCCATTATCGCACCGAAAATCGGGCCGAGGCCGGCGATGTTCAGAAACTGGATGAGAAACACCTTCCAAGTGGGCATGGGAATGAAATCTATGCCGTCGGCTCTGGTGTTTGCCGGCATAGGAGTGGAGGCGCTTGTGCCGATAATCCGGTCCACAAGCGCCCCATAAATGAAGTAGCCGCCGACAAGGACGGCGAGTGCAATCAGAAAAGCAGACATTATTTGGCGGGATTTGCCGCGGGATTAGCTATCATCTCGCGCATATTCGTATCAGCCTGCACATTTTTCATGCGATAGTAGTCCATGATGCCGAGGTTGCCGTTTGCAAATGCTTCGGCCATGGCCTTAGGCAGTTCGGCCTCGGCTTCGATAACCTTGGCTCTTGCCTCCTGGGCTTTCGCTTTCATCTCCTGCTCAAGGGCTATTGCCATTGCGCGGCGCTCCTCGGCTTTTGCCTGGGCGATATTCTTGTCGGCCTGCGCCTGGTCAATCTGCAGCGCGGCACCGATGTTCTTGCCTATGTCGATGTCGGCGATGTCGATTGACAGAATTTCAAAAGCAGTGCCGCTGTCAAGGCCTTTTCGGAGCACGAGCTTGGATATGCTGTCCGGATTCTCAAGCACCTGCTTGTGGCTTTCAGATGAACCGATGGAGGAGACGATGCCTTCGCCAACACGGGCGAGCACGGTGTCCTCGCCGGCACCGCCTACAAGCTGCTTGATGTTTGCGCGCACAGTCACCCTGGCTTTTGCTATGAGCTGAATGCCATCTTTTGCAACGGCAGTCACCGGCGGGGTGTCGATGACCTTGGGGTTTACGCTCATCTGCACTGCCTGGAATACATCTCGGCCGGCAAGGTCAATGGCTGTTGCCATCTTGAATCCGAGGTCGATATTGGCTTTGGATGCACTGACAAGGGCGTGAACCACCTTCTCCACGTTGCCTCCTGCAAGGTAGTGGGCTTCGAGGTCGTCACGGGTCACCTCATGCAGCCCGGCCTTGTGGGCCTCGATCATGGCCTGTACGATAGTGCTTACGGGAACCTTTCGTATTCTCATCAGCACCAGCTGCATAAGCGAAATGCGCACGCCGCTGACCCTGGCTGAAATCCAGAGAAAAAACGGCACATAGTAGAAAAATATGCAGAGGATGACCAGCGCCACCGCTGCAAGGATTATTACTGTAAGTTCCATTGTAGTGAAAAATTATGAGAGGGTTAATTACATTTCGGCGTTGACAATGAGATTGGTCAGCTCCTTGATTCGTGCGCGCTTGAGCTCGATATCCTTTTCTGCGGCGTTGATGTCGGCCGCGGCGCCGGAGTTGCCGGCGGCGTATGACTCGCGCAGGTTGGCAAGCGCGCTTTCAGCCTCGCGGAGCCTGTTCAACTCATTGATGTAATCGCGGGCAAGGGAGCGGGCCTGTGCGCTGTGAAAAGAGTCAACCGAAGTGCGCACAGAGCCGTCCGGCAGGGCGAAGTGCATCTCCGCGGTTCTGCTCCGGCGGGTAGGGCGCAGGTTGTCCACCTTGCGGTTGAGTTCCGCATAGTCCTCACCCTCGGGCCATGTGCTCCTATAGTCTTTGACCTGCGCGAGCGCTGCGAGATTTTCGGTGTCAACCGGGTAGTTGATTCTCAGCTCCTGCGGTATGAACCGGTATATGGTTATGGAATCCTCAATCCGGTTGCGGTCCGTTGCCCACCATCCTATGCCTGTTTCCTCGTCGATGGCGAGGAGATAATCGTTGAAAGGTGAATTGTAAGGCATTCCCACATTCTGTGGTTGCAGAAACTTCTCGCCGTTGTTGCGCGAAATAAAGATATCGTAGCCGCCAATGCTGTTTTCGCCGTCGTTGGCAAAATATAGGGTAACACCGTCGCTCATCAGAAAAGGAAAGTTGGCGTCGCCACCCTCGTTTAGAATATCGCCAAGCCCGGATGGGGCTTCCCAGCTACCGTCAGCAAGACGCGAAGCTTGCATCAGCACATAATTCTCATTTTCGTCAGGTGCGCTCCATATCATAGTGCCACCATCCTCGGTTACAAAAACCGAAGTGGGAGAGGCAGCCTCGGTGTCTGGCGGCAGCACGCTTGTGTCGGTCACCGACCCGGCTGATGATGCGAGGCGGTATGCCCGGAAAAAATCATCGGCAGGCACAGATATGCTGTCGATAATGACAATGCGCTCCACGCGGTCCATCATGGCTCTTGCGGCCTCTATTCGGCCTGTCAGCGTTTCAACTTCGGCGCTCTCCGGCTTTCGGGCGCGTTTCTGAGCGGTGGAGTATTTCTCGAGCCACTCTTCGGCACCGTCGAAATCATATTCGTCATAGCAAATTTCGGCGAGAGCTATTTTTGCATCGTTGCTGCCCTTTGAGAGATACTTCCTGGCCGCCAGCGGATTGCCGGTGCGCAAGAGCGCGATTCCTGCCATAGTGTTTGCAGAAGCGTTTCTCGGCTCCTTGTCCGCAATGGCGCGAAGAGTGGCCACTGCTCCGGCGTAATCGCCGGCAGCGTAGGCACTACGGGCCTCATCCGGGGTCATGGCGTTGCACAGCGGGGCGCATGCCATGATGAGAGAAAATATAATGTATTTCACAACGTAAAATTCGTTAGTAACCCCCAAAGTTAAGCATTTTGCCACCGCAATGCAAATTTAGCGGGCGAAATCAATCAAACGAGCTGAGACAGGATAGACAGGATAGAGCATATTTCAATCTTGAAATCGTCCGCACCTTGCGGATGATTCTTGTCCACAAAATCGTCTACACGCTGTAGACGATTTTCAATCAACTGAGAATAAAGACTATAAAAGTAATACATGTACTTGAGATTTGTTTCCGAGAATCCCTTTTCACCGGGCATCTCCAGTCTCAAATCTCGGCTCAGATTCTTATAAAAGCCAGAGCCGTATGTATTGGAATACTGTTTATCTGCTATGTTACGCCCCAGACTCCAATAGTATTATTAAGGTCCATATATCAGTCGAAATCAATCAGATGAAATCAATCAACACAATCAAAGTTTGGGAGTGTCGTAGCGGGCAATGTGGCTGCGCCATGTGTCGCGGCTGATTGGTTTGCCGTTGTGGATATTGCATGCGGCGTCGGCAAAACGTTCGTCAAATTCGCGGCACAGCCGTGTGAATGAGGGCATTATGTCGCTGCGCTCTGAGCGCCAGCTGTCTGTAATCTGAAGACACAGTTCCGCCACAAGAGGCTTTTCAAAGTCGGCGAATTCCGCGTATATAGGGTCTTGTATTGCCATTTCCACTATCGGGTCGGCCTTTACGCGCTCGTCAAGGTCGGCCGGGGGTGTGTCAGGGAGGTACCCCGGGATGGCGTGGGCTTTTTGGGGAGATTGGGAAGATTGAACTTTTTGGGCGGCGCGCTTCTCTGCCCTCTCTCTTTTCTTGGCTTCGCGGACATCTATGTCGGCTTTGATGGTGGCGAATACCTCAGCGGCCTGAGGGTCCGGGATTTCAGTGATGTAGCCGTTGACAATGTAGGCGAGGATGGCTTCGAGAACAATGAGTTTGATTGCCTGGGGCAGCGCGAGGGTAGCGATGACCCATTCGGCGCGGAGTGTGATGTTTTTCTTCATATTGATATAGTTTAGATGCTGCAAAGGTAATATGTGGATTGGGCGGATTTATGCGAATTTGCACATTTGTGAGTTCTTAGTTGTAAGTTTTTAGTTTTTAGTTGGGGGAGAAGGTGTGGTACCTCCGGCACCATCAGCGTATGTGGTTGATAATCCGCACGCTGCGCATGCGGTTAACAAAATAACCGCACCCTCCGGGCGCTTGAAAAAAAGCAGGGGGACAGAAAGCTACAGGCGCGAAAGGTAGCAAAGAGCCGTAGGCTCGTCAATTTTGTTATCCCCGTACGAAGTGCGGGGTCAGGCACCCTCCCAACGAAAATGGTGCCGGAGGTACCAGACCTAAAATGGCTCATATTCAATAACATCACCTCTCGCGAGGCTCTGACAAGAGGGGCGCTCTCTCCTCCCCCAGGCCTCGCGCTTAGCGCTCGTGCTGTTCATGACGTCGCGCATCCTGCGCTCGTGCCTCCCCGAGGCCATTACCGCGGCGTGGTGGTGAAAAAAAGTTTGAGGCTGAGGGGTGCTTTGCGCAATTTATTTATTATCTTTGTTGAGATATAAGCCCCGGAAATGGGCTGTTGGTAAAGTAATTGTTTGTCTATGAATAAGATAATAAGCGTTTTGATAGCTTCGGCATTGGGAGTCGGAGCGGCTCAGGCGGTGACCCCGATGTGGCTCCGCGATGTCAAGATTTCTCCTGACGGCAAGGAGATAGTGTTTACCTACAAAGGTGATATATGGAAAGTTGCCACCGGTGGCGGCGAGGCAGTGCGCCTCACATCGCAGCCCTCTTATGAGAGCGAACCGGTGTGGAGCCCCGACGGCAAGAGCATAGCTTTTTCATCAGACCGCTCCGGCAATGCGGATATATATATAATGAGTGCCGACGGCGGTGTTGCCAAACGGCTCACCACCAACTCCGCCGCTGAGACTCCGGAGGCCATCACCCCCGACGGCAAGTATGTGCTTTTCAGCGCCAGCATCCAGGACCCCGCGGCGAGCGCGCTGTTTCCCTATCGGGCTATGACAGAGCTGTATAAGGTGCCTGTTGACGGCGGCAGAATCACCCAGCTGCTCGGTACTCCGGCTGTGCAGATGTCGTTTCTTCCTGATGGCCAATCGTTTATATATGAGGATGTGAAAGGTGGCGAGGACAAATGGCGCAAGCACCACACATCGTCTGTTACCCGCGATATCTGGAAATATGATGCCAAAACCGGCAAGCATACAAACCTCACTGCCCGCGGCGGCGAGGACCGCAACCCGGTTGTGAGCCCCGACGGAAGCACCATCTATTTCCTGAGCGAGCGCAATGGAGGCAGCTTCAATCTGTATTCAATGCCGGTAAACAATCCCTCGGCTATAACACAGCTCACCGATTTCAAGACCCACCCGGTGCGTTTTCTGTCGCGTGGAGCCGACGGCACATTCGCATTTACCTACAACGGCGAGATATACACAAAGAAGGGCAATGCCAAGCCCGAGAAAGTGAACATATCGCTCTCTGTTGACGAGCAGGAGCTGCCTCAGAAGCTCAATGTGCGCTCTCTCGGCGGCGCATCGGTGAGCCCCGACGGCAAGCAGATAGCTTTTGTTAGCCGTGGAGAGGTGTTTGTCACATCAACCGCACATGAGTCTACCAAGCAGATTTCCAACACCCCCGCCGGCGAGAGCACAGTGGCATGGGCTCCCGACAACCGCACACTCTACTACACTTCGGAGCGCGATGGCCACTATAATATCTACAAAGCCACAATTGCCCGCAGCGAGGATCCCAATTTTTCAAACGCCACGGTGATTGAGGAGACCCCGATGTTCAGCGTCAAGGATAAAACCGACCGCACATATCCCTCTGTTTCGCCCGATGGCAAAAAGATGACATTTGTCCAGGACCGCACAAAGCTGATGGTGATGGACCTCGACAGCAAGAAGGTGCGCCAGCTCACCGACGGAAGCACCTGCGCGTACCGCACCAAGGGCTTCCCCTCGCAGTGGAGCCCTGACAGCAAGTGGATTCTGATAGAGGCAAACGACCTGCGCCATCAGCCTTACAGCGATATCGCCATCATCAATGCAGAAACCGGCAAAATGACATATATCACCAAAACCGGATACTTTGACCAGAATCCCCGCTGGGCTATGGGCGGCAACGCTATTATCTTTGAAAGCGAGCGTTACGGTATGCGCAACCATGCCTCATGGGGCTCGATGGGCGATGTTATGATAGCATTCCTCAACCAGGACTCATACGACAAATTCCGCCTCAACGAGGAGGACTATGCTTTGCTGAAAGAGGTTGAGAAGGCTCAGAAAAAGGATAAGTCCGATGCGAAGAAGGATGACAAAGCCAAGGACAAAAAGGATGAAAAGGATAAAAAAGATGCCAAAGCAAGCAAAGATATAAAGGTGGAGCTTGAAGGAATTGCCGACCGCACCCTGCGCCTCACCCCCAACTCATCGAGTCTTGCTGACGCATATCTCACCGAGGATGGCGAGACTCTGTACTACCTCAGCGCCTTTGAGAAGGGCTATGACCTCTGGAAAGTGAAACCCCGCAAGAGAGAGGTGAAGCTTGTGAGCAAACTCACCGGCGCCGGCGGCATAGACTCCGACAAAGATGGCAATCTCTATCTTCTCGGCAGCTCTGTGCGCAAATTTGACACCAAGAGCGAGAAACTGACCCCTGTTAGTGCAAGCGCAACTATGAAGGTTGATGCTCCTGCTGAGAGAGAGTATATGTTTGACCATGTGCACAATGAGGTGCGTGAACGCATTTTCCGAACCGACATCAACGGTACCGACTGGGAGGGAATGTGCGCCAACTACCGCAGATTCCTGCCCCATATCTCCAATAATTACGACTTTGCCGAGCTGCTCAGCGAACTGCTCGGAGAGCTCAATGTGAGCCACACCGGCGGTCGGTTCTACCCCGCCGGCGGAGGCGATGCAACAGCCTCACTCGGCTTGCTGTACGACTGGAACTATGACGGCGACGGCCTCAAGGTTGCCGAGGTTGTTGCCGGCGCCCCCTTTGACCGCGCCACTTCCAAGGTTAAGCCCGGTGCGGTTGTAACCGCGGTGAATGGTCAGAAGATTGACAGAAACGCCGACTATACCGCCATATTCAATTCGCTCGCCGGCAAGAAAACCCTTGTGAGCCTCTCTATGCCCGGCGGCGAAAAATGGGATGAGGTGATACTGCCGATAAGCTCCGGAGCCATGAACAATCTGCTCTACGACCGTTGGGTCAAAGCCCGCGAGGCAGAGGTGGAAAAACTGTCTGGAGGCCGTCTTGGCTATGTGCACATCCAGTCGATGAGCGACGACAGCTTCCGCAAGATGTATGCGAAGGTGCTCGGCGAGTATATCGGCAAGGATGGCATTGTCATAGACACCCGCTGGAACGGCGGCGGACGTCTCCACGAGGATATCGAAGTGATGTTCAGCGGCAAGAAATACCTTACACAGGACATTCACGGAGTGCCCACATCTGATATGCCTTCGCGCAGATGGAACAGACCGAGCATCATGATTACCGGCGAGGCAAACTACAGCAATGCCCACGGCACCCCCTGGGTGTACAAGCATCTGGGCCTCGGCAAGCTCGTCGGCATGCCTGTGCCCGGCACCATGAGCAGTGTCAATTGGGAAACCCTCCAGGACCCCTCGCTGGTGTATGGCATTCCGGTGATAGGTTTCCGCACCAATGACGGCTATTACCTCGAAAATACCCAGCTCGAACCCGACTTCAAGGTGGCCAATGACCCCGAGACTGTTGTAAAGGGCGAGGACAAGCAACTGAAAGTGGCTGTTGAGCAACTGCTTAAAGAAATCGATAAAAAGTAAACGAAGATGGCATCGAATATAAAGAAAGGCGACTCTGTGCGCTTTCTCAACTCTGTTGGGGGAGGCACAGTGACACGCATCGAGGGCAATATGGCATACGTGACGGATGAGGACGGGTTTGACACCCCGGTGCTGCTGCGCGAATGTGTCGTTGTTGACAATTCCACCGCGTGGGAGCGCGCCCAGGCCCGCAACAAGCCTGAGCCACCAGCTGTCAGCGCCAAGCCCGAGCCGCAGCCTGTGCCCTCGAAGAATATCACACCCGCAGAGCCGGAATATGAGCCGGAGGAGGTGGAAGGAGGGGATATCCTCAATATTGTGCTCGGATTCGAGGCTGAGGACCTTAAACGGATTTCCGACACAAACTACTTTGCATATCTTGTGAATGACTCCAACTACTACCTCTATTTCACATACATGGGGGCTACCGCCGACGGTGGATGGACAACCCGCTTCGCCGGAGTGGTGGAGCCGGGCATTCAGTTGCTTCTCGAGGAGTTTGGCAAGGAGTCTGTGGCCTCTCTTGAGCGCATAGCGGTTCAGGCAGTAGCTTTCAAGAAAGGCAGGGAGTTTGAAATGAAAAAGCCGGTGTCGGTGGTGATAAAAAATGATGTCACAAAATTTTTCAAGCTCCATTGCTTCAAGACCAACCCCTATTTCGAGGTGCCTGTGATAGCCTTCGACATTGTCAGAAACGACATCCCTCACGGCAAGGAGAAGCCGCAGGTGGAAAAGCTGGCCCAGGCGGTCAACAAGCCTAAACCGGCCGACAAAAAGCGTATCAAGCGCCCGGTGGTCAAAAACACAGAGTACCGCCTGGGAGCAAATGGCATAATAGAGGTGGACCTCCATATAAATGAGCTGCTGGACACCACCGCAGGTATGTCAAACGCCGATATACTCAACTATCAGGTGGATGAATTCCGCAAGGTGATGGACACCAATCTCGCCGCCAAGGGGCAGAAAATAGTCTTTATCCACGGCAAGGGCGACGGAGTGCTCCGTCAGGCTCTTATGAAGGAACTCAACTACCGCTACAAGGGCAAGGTTGAGGTGCAGGACGCCTCGTTCCGCGAATATGGCTTCGGCGCAACCCAGGTGACTGTCAGATGATTCTGTGGCATTCCGGCACCGGCAACAGCCGCTATGTGGCTGAGTCGCTCGCTGCCGCCCTCGGGCAGCGGGCCGAGCGCATGGTGCCGGGATGCAAGGCTGTGGCGGCGGATGATTCCATCATAGTTTGGGTGTTCCCGATATACTCATGGGGGCTGCCCCCGGTGGTCAGGGATTATATCCGGCGCTCCGAAGGGCTTGATGGCGCAAGGCATTTCATGGTGTGCACCTGTGGCGATGATGTGGGGCTCGCCCACCTCAGCTGGCGCAGACTCATGCGCTCCAAGGGGTGGAACGCCCGCGGCGCATGGTCGGTGCAGATGCCAAACAACTATGTGCTGCTTCCCGGCTTCGATGTTGATTCAAAACCGCTTGAGCGGCAGAAACTCGATGCCTGCTCCGACAGGATTGCCGAGGTGGCGAGGGGCATAAAGTGCGGAGCCAAGGTTGACAGTGTGGTGCGGGGGGCGATGCCATGGATTAAGACGCGTGTGCTCTATCCGCTGTTTGTACGCTTCATGATGTCACCGCGGCCGTTCCGCCACAATGACGGTTGCATATCGTGCGGCAAGTGCGCGGGAGTCTGTCCGGCGGTGAATATCAGCATGGAATCGGGAGTGCCGCAATGGGGGCGCGACTGCACGATGTGTCTCGGCTGCTACCATATATGCCCGCGTCACGCTGTTGAGTACGGCAACCGCACCCGGGCCAAAGGGCAGTACTTTTTTCCCGAAGCCGGGATCAGGCGTTGTAAAGATAGCGTTTGATTGATTTTTTGGGAGTCTTCTCAAACTCGTTGGCAATCAGCTGTATGCGGTCAACCCGCTCATATGGCGCAACAAGCTTGTTGAGCTCGCTCACCACCTTGTCCATGATTTCAGGCAGCATATCGGAGGTTACCCGCTGACGGTCCATCGCCTCGTAGTCAGGGTAAACCAAAGCTATCAGCCGCTTGCCGCGCTCAACTACCAGACTCTCGGCCACAAACGGCATATTGTTGAGTTTCGCCTCAATCTCCTCCGGATATATATTCTGGCCGTTGGCCGACAGTATCATGGTTTTGTAGCGACCCTTTATAAAGATGGTGCCGTCGGGAGTCACAGTGCCCATGTCGCCGGTGTGGAGCCAACCCTCCGGGTCGAGAACATCTTCGGTGGCCTTCGGATTCTTGTAGTAGCCCTTCATCACATTTTCGCCGCGCACGCATATCTCGCCCGGAATATGAGCCTCGTCCTCGCTTGTCACTTTGGTGTGCATGAGCCCGGGCAGGGTGCGCCCCGCAGATCCGGGAATGAACTTGCGCCAGGGAGTGTAGCTTATCAGCGGGCCGCATTCGGTCATGCCGTAGCCCACTGTGAACGGAAACTTTATTTTGTACAGAAACTCCTCCACCTCGGGATTGAGCGGCGCACCGCCAACGATCACCTCCTCAAACTCGCCGCCGAACGCGTCAACCAGCTTTGACTTTATCTTGGAGAACACCACACGGTTCAGCACCGGCATCTTCACAAGCCGCTTCATTGCCGGGGTGGAGATGCTCGGCACAATCTGGTTGCGGTATATCTTCTCAAGTATCAGCGGCACGCATAATATCAGGTTCGGCCTCACCTCGTTGAGAGCCTTAAGCAGAGCCTTTGGCGACGGAAGCTTGCCGAAAAGCGTTATGTGGGTGCCCACTGCAAGCGGCACAAGCATATCGAAAGCACATCCGTAAGCGTGGGCGAGCGGCAGAAACGACAGACAGCGGGAGCCCTTGTAGTGCAGACGGCTCCGCATCCCGAACACAACATTGCCGCAAAGATTGTTCTGAGTCAGCATCACCCCCTTGCTGAACCCTGTGGTGCCGGAGGTGTAGTTGATCTCAGCAAGGGCATCCTTGGCCATCTTGGGATAACTTATGCAGTCGGCGGTGTAGCCGTGGGGATACATCTTTTCAAACCGGTGCGGCAGCCGGCTTATGGCTTTCATCGCCTTGCCGCTGTTGTCAGGATGTTCGGCGAGCACCTTCGCATCGTCGAGCGACATCGCCACCATCACCTTGGGCATCTTCTCAAATTCGAGATTCTCCCATATACTGTCGGCAACAAAGAGCATCAGCGAATCGCTGTGGTTGATGATATGCTGCGCATCTCCGGGATTGAAATCCTGAAGTATCGGCACAATCACCGCACCGTAGGTAACAGTTGCCATATACACCACCACCCACGGCACAGTATTCTTGCCTAAAAGAGCTATCTTGTCGCCCGGCCTGATGCCGCACTCCTTGAAAAACAGATGAGTGCGCGCAATCCTGCGTGCAAAGTCACCGTAGCAAAGCGTCTCGCCGGTAATATAGTCAGTCACCGCCGGCATATCCCAGTTTTCCTTGAAACTGCGGGCATATATCTGAATAAGATTCTCTTTTAGCATGTTATAACTGTAAATTCTAATTTAAAAAGGAGCCGGATTCTAATTTAAAAGTGCGCCATT
>CAJUPZ010000005.1 GCA_910588065.1 uncultured Muribaculaceae bacterium | reverse complement strand
TCGGGTACAAAGGTAAAAGTTAACAATATAATCGCACCCTACGGGCGCTCATCACCCGCGGGGATGGTCGGTAAGACCGGCGGTGAGCTGGTCGCGAGAAGGAGAGAGGAGAGGTGGTGGGGGATGCGCAAGGTAATACAGGGCCGTAGGCTCGTCTATTTTGTTATCCCCGTACGAAGTGCGGGGCAGGCGCACCCCAATGCAAATGGTGCCGGAGGTACCACACTTAAATTGGCTCATATTCAATAACATCGCCTCTCGCGAGGCTCAGGGAGGAGAGAGGGGGCTCTTACCCCAGGCCTCGCGCTGCGCGCTCGTGCAGGGGTTGTACATGACATCGCGCATCCTGCGCTCGGACGTCTCCGACTCCCATTACTATCCCCTTTCATTTTTCTCGCGACCCGCTCACCGCGGGTCTTTTTTGGAGGGGATGCGCCTAACGTGGGGTGTCGCTTCGCTCCACACACACACGCTATTTTCTGGCCACCCGCTCGCCGCGGGTGGAAATCACCGCAGGACAGTGGGCGCGATATATCGGCGCCCCTATGTGATGTGGTAGCTGCGGGTGGAGAAGGGGTTGATGTAAGGTGATAAAAATGCAACGCGCTGATAATGAGGTGAATCATGTTATCAGCGCGTTGCTTTGCGGAGTGAGGGGGATTCGAACCCCCGAAACGCTTTTGGCGTTTACACGCTTTCCAGGCGTGCCTCTTCAACCACTCGAGCACCACTCCTTTGTGGATTGCGAGTGCAAAGTTAAGTCTTTTTTCTTTATCAGCCAAATCTATGGGCATAAAAAAAGAGCTATCGTTAAGATAGCTCTTTCAAGGTGTGTAGTGAATCCGGGAATCGAACCCGGGTCTCCACCGTGAGAGGGTGGCGTGCTAGGCCACTACACTAAATCACCATTATGATGTCGAGTTTTGTTGTTTCGACACTGCAAAGGTAGGGAGTTTTTTTTATTTGCCAAAATTTTTCGGTGATTTTTTTTGACTGTTTTTGAGCAGTCAGCGTCAAGAGTCTAATACACAGAGTGTTATTCGAGTGTTATTTCTCCGAAAAATTCTGGGCGGTGATAGTCGGGGTGAGGGGTGTCGATAGGGAACCATGAGAGGTAGTGGGGTTCGGAGGTTGCGTCGGCACATTTGTAGAAGTTGCCGTGCAGCACTATGGGGGAGCCTTGGTATTTGATGCCGATGAGTTCGAGCGGTATTGCAACGATGAGGTTCCAGGAGAACATTCCTTCGAGTTCGTTGAATGGGCGTGTGCCACAAGAAGCGTAGCGGCGCACTTTGTTGAGCTGGTCGTCGGAGAGGAGCTGTCCGCTGTGGCGGTCCATTCGCTTGGCTGCGTGTATTGTGCCGATGCAGTTGAATTCGAAGTTGTAGTACGGGGCAATTCCATCGGGAGCAACGAAGAATTCAACGCAGCTGTCCTGATATACGTCAGAGTTGTTTTTGTCGTTTACGGCGCGGAGGTAGTTGCAGCGAACAAAGAAGTCGATGTATATGCAGGTGTCGGAGTGGGCTATAGAGAATGCTGTGAGGGGGTGGTAGGGGAATTCGTCTTTCCAGTTAAGGCAGTCGACGGTTCGTTTTGTGCCTTTTTCGTCAAGGATGGTTGCCACTTGCTCGAGATCCATTGAATCGAGTTCGGGGAGATAAGGTACGCTGAGTTTTTTCTTTTCTTGGTTCATAGATTGAAGAGTTCTTTAATGCCGAGCACAAATCCTACGGAAGCCATTGCGAGCAGTATCACCGCAATAGTGCGGTTTACGAGCCACATTGAGCGGACGTTGAAGTGGGCGCGGACTTTGTTTACGAAATATGTTATGAGGAACCACCAACCGATAGCTCCGATAATTATGCTGATATAGCCGAGGATGTAGTGGTAGAAGCGGTAGTTGGTGTCAAGGAAGTTGAATCGGGCGAAGAGTCCGATGATGAAGAAGAGGATCAGGGGGTTTGAGAATGTGAAGAGGAATCCTGTTACAAAGTCACGCCAGTAGTTGTTTGCTGTTTCCGCAGGTGTTTTGAGCGAGCGGGATGGGTTGTTTCTAAAGAGGTATATGGCGTAGATGATGAGCACGAGGCTGCCGATTACCTGCAGGACGTTTTGGTTTGATTCGATGAAGTCGGTGACGAAAGATAGTCCAAGTCCGGTGAGGAGGCAGTATATGAGGTCGGATAGTGAGGCTCCTATTCCGGTGACGAATGCAGCGGAGCGTCCTTTGTTGAGGGTGCGTTGGATAACGAGCATGCCGATGGGACCCATCGGCGCTGATATGAGGAGGCCGATGAGTGTGCCGGTGAGCATTATGTTTACAACGCTTTCCATCATTGCAAAATTACAACACAGATGCGGGGTATGCAAATTTAGGGGTCGGTAATTGGCGGTATTCGGGCGGGTCAGTATGTGAGGTGTCCGCGGCGGGCTGCGTCAATCCGGAGCATTATGAAGAGGAGTATTGTGAAGCTCCATAGGCTTGATCCTCCATAGCTGAAGAATGGGAGTGGTATTCCGATTACGGGGCATAGTCCTATTACCATGCCTATGTTGACCCCGAGGTGGAATATGAGATATGAGGCTACGCAGTATGCGTAGACACGGCCGAATGTGGTTGGCTGGCGCTCGGCGAGGTGTATGGTGCGGAGTATTAGGGCGAGGAATATGAGTAGCACGGCTGCAGAACCGGCAAATCCTTTTTCTTCGCCAATGGTGCAGAATATGAAGTCGGTGTGCTGTTCGGGCACATATTTGAGTTTGGTCTGTGTGCCGTTAAGGAAGCCTTTGCCGAACATACCTCCGGAGCCTATCGCTATCTTGGATTGGTTTACGTTGTAGCCGGCATTGAGGAGGTCTTCTTCGAGTCCGAGGGTCACTTTTATTCGCTGCTGCTGGTGTGGTTGCAGCACTGATGTGAATGCGTAGTTTACGGAAAACAGGAATATGACCGATACTATTGCTGCTCCGGCAGTTAGCAACAGTTTGCGGGGGTCGCCATGCAGGGCGAGGATAATGCAGTATGCTGTGGCAACTCCTACTACTGACAGGAAGAAAGGCAGGCCGGGGAGTGTGAAACCGCACCAGTGGAAGGTAAGGGCGATAAGGGTTGTGGCGGCAAACCAAAGGAGTGTGTTTCGTGCGGCAACGAATTTTTTGCAGAAGAAGGCGAGCATTATGACCATCACAGCCATTATGATGATGAAAACGGCTGCTTCGCCGAGCGATATGCCCATGAACGGGATTTCGGAGTATTTTACCGCAAGGACGAAGAACACTACTGCGAGCAGGGCAGCGGAGAGCACGAGTCCGCTCATGCCTTCGCGGTATAGGACGAAGAACAGGGCCATATAGGCGAGGGCTGAGCCGGTTTCTTTCTGAGCGAGAATGAGTGCTACGGGGAGGAATATGATGAGCAGTGACTTGAAATAGTTTGCGGCAGATTCGTTGAGTTTGAAGTTGTAAGTGCTGAAGAGTTTTGCGAGGGCGAGGGCGGTGGCGAATTTTCCAAATTCGGCGCTCTGGAAGCTTACCGGGCCGAGGACAATCCATGAGCGGGAGCCTTGTATGTCCGGGGCCACGAATATGGTTATGACCATCAGCAGCAGAACGAATATGTATATTGGGTAAGCGTATGTTTCGTAGAGTCTGTTGTCAATCAGCAGAATCATCAGTGCGAGTGCGAGTGCGCAGCCGATCCATCGGATCTGCTTGCCTGAGAATTCGTTGAAGTCGAATATGCTTGCGTTGTCAAAGTCGTAGCTGGCGGCGTATACGCTGAACACTCCGGCAATTACCAAGATAATGTATATGCCGACAGTGAGCCAGTCGACATATCTGAAATATGATTGGTTAATGTTTTTTGACTCCACTGTATATTATGGTGTTTGATTCGAGCATTCTCTGTTCGAGGTATTTTCTATTTTCGGAAATATGACCTTTGAGGTATTTTTCAATGACGAGCGAACCTATAGGCACGCCGTATGTTGCTCCGTAGCCGGCATTTTCCACATATACGCATACTGCAATCTTAGGGTTGTTGTATGGAGCGAAACCGATAAAGGCTGAGTGGTCTTTGCCGTGTGGATTCTGGGCGGTGCCGGTTTTGCCGGCCACTTCGATGTCGGGCAGGTTCGCTATGGTGCATGTGCCGCCGAGCACGGCCATTCTCATGCCTTCCGCAACGTCGTGGAAGTGGTTTTGGTCAATGGTTGGGAAGCGCTTCGCAATAAGGTCAGCCGGCATAACCGTGTCTTCTATTTCCTTGACCACGTGGGGTGTTATGAACCAGCCTCTGTTTGCAATCGATGCGCATAGGTTTGCAATCTGAATGGGAGTTGCGAGGATTTCGCCCTGTCCGATGGCTACAGATATGATAGTGTTGCCGTTCCAACGGTTTTCGCCGTAGCGGTCGTTGTAGAATTTGGCGTTTGGGATAAATCCACGTTTTTCACCGGGGAGGTCGACTCCGAGTTTGTAGCCGTAGCCGAGTGACACAAGGTGTTTTTTCCAAACCTCGAAGGCTTCGGCTGTGCTTCCATATTTGGAGCGTCTGTCGAGCATATTCTTGAGGCCCCAGCAGAAGAAAGCGTTGCAGGATGTCTGAAGAGCGGGTTTCAGGGGCAGCGGGGAACCGTGGCCATGGCAACCGACTTTGAGGCCGGCATTGATGTAGCCTCCGTAGCAGGGGTATGCTGTGGACAGGTTAATTATGTCCTCCTGGAGCAGTATGAGTCCTTGTCCTGGCTTGAATGTTGAGCCCGGGGGGTAGGCACCCATGAGTGCGCGGTCGTAGAGCGGCTTGTATTTGTCGTTGACAAGCCGGCGGTAGTTGGCACCCCGTTGCCTTCCGACAAGGAGGGAGGGGCTGTAGGTGGGAGCGGAGACCATTGCGAGTATCTCGCCGGATTCGGGCTCAATAGCCACTATAGCACCTATTTTGTTGACCATCAGGGATTCTGCATATTGCTGAAGCTCAATGTCAATGCTTAGCTTGAGGTTTTTTCCTGAGACAGCCGATTTGTCATGAGCGCCGTTCTCATATCGTCCTTGAATTTGTCCTTTGGCGTCACGGATAAGGATTTCGGCTCCTTTTTCGCCGCGGAGATATTGTTCGTAGCTTTTTTCGACGCCGAGGTCGCCGGTGTAGTCGCCGGGCGAGTAGTAGGGGTCTTTGTCGATGTCTGACTGGGAAACCTCACGGATGTTTCCGAGGACATTGGCTGCGGCATCGTAGCCATATTCACGGAGAATGCGCTTCTGGATGAAGAAGCCGGGATAGCGGTACATTTTTTCCTGAAGACGGCCATAGTCTTCTGCGGAAAGGTGGGTCATCAGGGTCTGTGGAGAATATGAGGAGTAGCCGGGATTGAGGCGGCGGTCCTTCATGTCGACAAACCTTTTTTTGAGTTGCTCGGGTGTGATGGAGAGGGTACGGCAAAAGTCGAGGGTGTCGAACTGCTGTACATCTTTCGGAATGAGCATCACATCGTAGGCCGGCTGGTTGAATACCACAACTTTGCCGTTACGGTCATAAATTATACCGCGTGAAGGGTATATGGCTTTTTTGAGGAAAGCGTTTGAGTCGGCGTATGCTTTGTACTTAGAGTCGGCAACCTGGAGGTTGAATAGCCGAATAAGAAATATACAGACAATGATGACAATAAACCCGCCGATGACGTATTTTCGTTTTTCGAGATTATAGTCTTTTCTCATCACGGTGTGAAATAATGGTGTCTACGGCGATTAACAGGAGCCATGTCAAGAGTGTGCTTGAGAGGATTTTAAGCAGGAGTATCACCGGAGAAAAAAAGGAAAAGGCGTCGACGATAAAAATTGTGGTGCAGTAGATGAGCGACATCGTGACGGTGTATTTCAGAAATATGGGAGCTCCGATGGATTTAAAGCTCGGGCATGGGTCTGTGAGCTCTTCTTCGCGGGGCAGGTAAAGTTTCAGTACTTTGCCTCTTACCGCGGCAAGTATTGTGCATGAGAGTGCGCAGACCCCCTGAGTGTCGGAGAATGTGTCTATTACCAGTCCGAGTAAGAAACCGATTGTCAGAGCCCAGTTCTGAGACAGGTCTATAGGCAGGTGAAGGATTACATATATGTATATGAATCCTACCGCAATGCCAAAGAGACATATATGGTTGAGCCCCACGGCCTGAAGCAGTACAAGGATGACGGTGAGTAATATGAATTTGAATGTTAACTTACTCATGCCTTATGGTTTCTTGGCGGGTTTTACCTCGGAGTTTTCGATAGATTTGATTTCGTCGGTCATGCTGTCTTTGATAACTCTGACCGTCGACAGTGTGGAGAAATCGGTGAACAGCTTGACTTTCAGGGCATAGAAGTTTTCGTCATGATCTTTCATTCCGGACTCTACCACACCGACAGGCACGCCTTCGGGGAATACTGTTGAGTAACCGCTTGTGACAATAGTGTCACCGTTTGAGAATTCAGCGTGTCGCGGCAACTCTTCAAGTATGGCGGAAGTATAGTCCGCACCTTGCCAGACGAGCGAGCCGACATGGTTGTGGCCTTTTACTTTGCAAGAGAGTCTCAGGTGAGGGTTGAGCAGGGAAATGACTCTTGCGGAGTGTGCGCCGACGATGTTCACAATACCTACCACACCGTTTTGGTCAACAACTCCCATTTCCGGGCGGAGGCCGTCAAGCGCCCCTTTGTTTAGGGTAATGTAGTTGTGGCTCCTGGATATGGAGTTGTTGATCACATGAGCGGTTATGAATGAGTAGCGCTGCAAAGAGGAGTCAACCGGCACAGAGTCGGCATACTCCTTTTCGCGATAAGCGCTAAGGGTGCGTTTGAGATTCAGAATTTCAAGTTCAAGGTCAGCGTTGCGTCTCTGCAGGTCTTCGTTTATACCTTTAAGGTTGAAGTATGATGTAACGGCGGAGGATGCTGAGTAAATGCCTGATGTGACGGAGTTTGCGGAAGTGAGAAATACATGGCGCTGATACGGGTTGTTGCGAAACAGGAGCACACAACTGGCTACCGTGTAGACTATGAATAAAATCCACGCGCTATAACGGAAAAGAAAGTTGATGAGATTTCTCACAGCCGTCAAATAAACCTTCCGGGCTATCCCCTATATATAATAAGGTGTAGCCGGAGGCAATTGTCAACGAATAAGGAATGAAAATTTGTCAATGTTTTTGAGGGCCACACCAGTGCCTTTTGCTACGGCGAGCAGGGGGTCTTCGGCTATGTGGAACTGTATGCCTATTTTGTCGGTAAGACGTTTGTCGAGGCCGCGCAGCAGGGCACCGCCACCGGCAAGGTATATGCCGTTTTTGACAATGTCGGCGTAGAGTTCCGGGGGTGTCTGCTCGAGAGCGGAGAGCACAGCTGCCTCAATCTTGGAGATAGATTTCTCAATACTGTGGGATATTTCCTGATATGATACCGGCACCTCCATCGGCAGAGCGTTCATTCTGTTTGGGCCATGAACTACATAGTCGTCAACAGGATTCTCGAGCTCAGTGAGTGCTGAGCCTACATTCATTTTTATGAGTTCGGCAGTGCGTTCGCCAACCTTTACGTTGTGCACACGGCTCATGTGGTCCTGAATGTCGTTTGTGAGGTCATCACCGGCAATCTTGATGCTCTTGTTGCTGACAATGCCACCAAGAGATATCACGGCTATTTCGGTTGTTCCGCCACCTATATCCACAATCATGTTGCCTTCCGGAGCGAGGACATCGAGGCCAATACCGAGGGCAGCTGCCATCGGCTCGTAAATCATGTATACGTCGCGTCCGCCGGCGTGCTCGGAGGAGTCACGCACCGCACGTATCTCCACTTCGGAAGCGCCGGAAGGAATGCCGACAACCATTCGCAGCGAGGGGCTGAACCAACGGCTTTTTGAGCTTGCTTTCTCAACAAAACCGCGTATCATCATTTCAGCGGCTTTGAAGTCGGCAATGACGCCGGTGCGCAGCGGGCGGATAGTGCGGATGCCTTCATGCTCCTTACCGCGCATGAGCTGAGCTTCCTTGCCTACGGCAATGAGCTTTTCGGTTCGCATCTCAATTGCGACTATGGAGGGTTCGTCAATGACTATCTTGTCATTGTGGATTATGATGGTATTGGCCGTACCGAGGTCTATAGCGATCTCTTTGGTCAATGAAAAGAGTCCCATTTTGAATATATATTATTTATTATTAGGAGTGTTAGAATTAGTGTTTGAAGTGGCGTATGCCTGTTGTTACCATGGCGATGCCGTTTTTGTTGCAGTAGTCTACTGTCTCCTGGTCGCGGATAGAGCCGCCGGGCTGTATCACAGCATCTATACCGGCCAGATGTGCTATTTCAACGCAATCTGCAAAGGGGAAGAATGCGTCAGAAGCCATGACAGCGCCCTTGAGGTCGAAGTTGAAGGACTGAGCTTTAGCTATGCTCTGGCGGAGTGCGTCGACACGGGAGGTCTGGCCAATGCCGCTTGCAAGGAGCTGACCGTTCTTTGCAAGAACAATAGCGTTGCTTTTGCTGTGTTTGACAATTTTGTTGGCAAACAGCAGGTCGGCGGCCTGCTCGGGGGTGACTGCCTTTTCGGTAGCCTGGTTGAGGTCGGCAACTGTTTCAACAGCGAGGTCTCTTTCCTGCACGAGCGCTCCATTGAGGATAGAGCGGAACTGCTTGGTGGTAGTGAGCTTGCCGTGCTGCACCAGGATGATTCTGTTTTTCTTGTGTCGGAGAATCTCAAGAGCCTCGGCAGTGTAGGAGGGCGCGATAATCACCTCAAAGAAAATTTTGTCGATTTCGGTTGCTGTTGCGGCATCGATCTCAGTGTTTGAGATGAGCACACCGCCGAAAGCGCTCACGGGGTCACCGGCAAGGGCGTCGAGCCATGCCTGATGGATTGTGGGACGCACTGCGAGACCACAAGCATTGTTGTGCTTGAGGATTGCGAATGCGGGGGTGTTATCACCGAATTCTGAAATAAGAGACACTGCGGCATCAATGTCCAGAAGATTGTTGTAGGAAATCTCCTTGCCATGCAGCTGGTCGAACATCTGATCGAATTTGCCGAAGAAAGCTCCTTTCTGATGTGGGTTCTCGCCATAGCGCATGGGCTTGGAGCCGTCGATGGCAATGCGGAGGTATTCCGGAGTATTGGATTGAGCGAAGTAATTGTAGATAGCGCTGTCGTAGCCGGAGGATACCGCGAAAGCCTCGCAGGCAAAGAAGCGGCGCTCTGCGAGAGAGCTCTGGGCGCCGTTGCGACCGATCATCTCTGCAAGAGGTTTGTATTGGGCTTTGGATGCTACGATAACAACGTCATTGAAGTTTTTGGCGCCGGCGCGGATGAGAGATATGCCGCCTATATCGATTTTTTCGATGATAGCTTCGGGGGATGCGCCGGAAGCGACAGTGTCCTCAAAGGGATAGAGATCCACAATGACGAGGTCTATTTCCGGAATCTCGTACTGTGCCATCTGATCTTTGTCAGAGTCGTTTTCGCGACGGCCGAGTATGCCACCGAACACTTTGGGGTGAAGGGTTTTGACACGTCCTCCGAGAATGGAGGGGTAGGATGTGAGATCCTCTACAGCCTGACATGGATAGCCGAGGCTTTCGATGAATGATTGGGTGCCTCCGGTAGATAGAAATTTAACTCCCTGTTCGTGAAGCATGTATAAGATATCATCAAGTCCATCCTTGTGATAAACGGAGACCAAAGCGGTCTTAATTTTCTTTATGTCTGACATACTCTTGTGCGTTATGATACTTTTGCTTGCAAAATTACTAAAAATCAGCCAAAAAAAAGCCACAGACCGATATTATTTACTGAATTGTGACATAGAATGTCAGCTGCACACATTGTTAGAGGTGCTTCCGGCCGAGGCCAAATCCGAACTTATAGCGAGTGAAAAGCGTTGATTTGATATGAGAATTTAATCAAAAAAAAGCAGATTTATGAAAAAGATAGGTATTTTTTATGGCTCCACCACCGGTACAACCGAAGATGTGGCCAAAAAGATAGGAAAGAAGCTTGGTGTGGACTCCGACGATATAATGAATGTGGCGACAACGGCTCCGAGCAAGGTTGGCGACTACGATGTGCTGTTGCTTGGGTCAAGCACCTGGGGAGCAGGGGAGTTGCAGGATGACTGGTACGATTTTCTCAACGGACTGCAGGAGCTTTCTCTTGCCGGCAAAGAGGTTGCCGTGTTTGGTTGCGGCGATGAGAATATGTCGGACACATTCTGCAATGCTGTAGGCATAATCTACGAGCGACTTCAGCCTACCGGGGCGAAGTTTATCGGTGATTTCACCACAGCCGGCTACTCATTCGAAGAGTCGAAAGCTGACGAGGGAAACGGCAAAGCTGTAGGGCTTTTGATTGATGAAGCCAACCATCCCGAGCTGACAGACCGGAAGATATCGGAATGGTGTGCCGAAATATCCGCGCAGATGTAATTGCTACAAGAAATAAAAAAAATCCGCAGAGCTAATCTCTGCGGATTTTTTTTATAGTGATTTGCTGATTCAGCCTTTGATAGCTGCTACTCCGGGGAGCACTTTGCCTTCGATAGCTTCGAGAAGCGCACCGCCACCGGTTGATACGTATGACACCTGGTCGGCAAGACCAAACTTGTTGACGCAAGCAACAGAGTCGCCGCCGCCAACGAGTGAGAACGCACCGTTGTCTGTAGCCTCTACGATAGCCTCGGCAATAGCGCGGCTGCCGGCAGTGAAGTTGTCAAACTCAAACACGCCTGCGGGACCGTTCCAAAGAATGGTTTTGGCGGTCTTGATCACATCCTGGAAAGCCTTGCGTGTCTCGGGGCCTGCATCAAGGCCTTCCCAGCCGTCGGGAATTTCCATGCATGAAACAACCTGAGTGTTTGCATCGTTGCTGAAAGCATCGGCTGCAACACAGTCAGTGCCGAGAACGAGGTTCACACCTTTTTCTTTTGCTTTGCGGATGATGTCGAGCGCAAGATCGAGTTTGTCGTCCTCGCAGATAGACAAGCCCACTTTGCCGCCCTGAGCTTTTGCGAAGGTGTAGGTCATGCCACCGCAGAGAATAAGGTTGTCCACCTTATCCATGAGGTTCTCGATGATACCGATTTTTGTTGACACCTTTGAGCCGCCCATGATAGCAGTGAAGGGGCGCTTGATGTCGCTGAGGATGTTGTCAACAGCCTGAACCTCTTTTTCCATGAGGTAGCCGAGCATCTTGTTGTCGGCATCGAAGCTATCGGCGATGACAGCTGTGGAGGCGTGTTTGCGGTGAGCTGTTCCGAAAGCGTCGTTCACGTATACGTCAGCATAGCTTGCGAGGGTTTTTGCAAAATCTTTCTGACGGGCTTTCATCTCTTTCTTGGCGTCTTCGTAGCCGGCATCTGTTTTTTCGATTCCCACGGGCTTGCCTTCCTCCTCGGGATAGAAACGGAGGTTTTCAAGCAGAAGCACTTCGCCGGGTTTGAGATTGGCGGCAGCTTCGGCGGCGTTAGCACAGTCAGGGGCGAATTTAACGTCTGTGCCGAGAGCTTTGGCCACAGCGTCCTTTATCTGACCGAGAGAGAATTTGGGGTTGACTTTGCCTTTGGGTTTGCCCATGTGGCTCATGATGATGAGGCTGCCACCATCCTTGAGGATTTTTTCGAGGGTGGGGAGGGCACCGCGGATACGGGTGTCGTCAGTGATGTTGCCGTTCTCGTCCAGGGGCACATTGAAGTCTACGCGCACAATGGCTTTCTTGCCGTTGAAATTGTAGTTGTCGATATTCATCTGTTATGTTTTAGAAATTGTTAGTTTGTTTAATGTCACAAAAATAGATGTTTTTCTTCACATAGCGGCATAAAAAACATCAATTAATCATAATATGCCGTGTTTGCTGAGCTCATCGGCCATCTGGTCGCGCAGTTTGCGGGCCTCTTCAGCGGCTTTTTCGGCAAAATCCTCGCCGGATGATGCGTAGATGATGCCGCGCGATGAGTTGACAAGCAGCCCGCAATCAGCTGTCATGCCGTACTTGCACACCTCTTCGAGGCTGCCACCCTGGGCGCCCACTCCCGGTACAAGCAGGAAGCTTTGCGGGGCGACACGGCGGATATCCTCGAACATACGGCCTTGTGTCGCACCGACAACATACATCATTTCATCCGGACCGGCCCATTGGCTTGATGTGGATATGACCTTTTCAAAGAGCGGTGTGCCGGATTCGTCTTTTGTAAGCTGGAAGTCGTGTGAGCCTTTGTTTGATGTCAGGGCAAGGAGGATTACCCATTTACCGGGATAGCCGAGGAAGGGGGTCACGCTGTCCTGCCCCATGTATGGTGCCACGGTGATGGAGTCCACGCCGAGGTGTTCGAAAAAGCTGCGTGCATACAGCTGCGAGGTATTGCCGATGTCTCCTCGTTTCGCATCGGCTATTATGAATTGGTCAGGATAGTTCTCACGAAGGTATTTCACGGTTTTCTCAAGCGCTACCCATCCTTCAGCGCCGAAACTCTCGTAGAAAGCGAGGTTGGGCTTGTAAGCCACGCAATAGTCGGCGGTGGCATCGATAATCGCTTTGTTGAAAGTGAAGATAGGGTCGGGACCCTCGGCAATATGGGCGGGCACCTTTTTGATATCCGTGTCCAACCCCACGCAAAGAAATGATTTTTTGCGTCTTATGTTTTCGATAAGCTCTTTTCTGGTCATTGAATTGAGTTTTATAATGATGTTGCTTTCAGTTTCTCGGCATTTTCGGCGATAATCAGATGGTCGATACAGTCCTGTATATCGCCGTCAACGAATGCCTGCAGATTATATATGGTGTAGTTTATCCTGTGGTCGGTTATGCGTCCCTGCGGATAGTTATACGTGCGTATTTTAGCGGAGCGGTCGCCGGTCGATACCATTGTCTTACGTCGCGAGGCAATGTCATCTATATATTTCTGATGCTCCTTATCATATATAAAGGTGCGCAGGCGGCTGAGGGCTCTCTCTTTGTTTTTGGGCTGGTCTCGTGTCTCAGTACATTCGATGAGAATCTCCTCGGTTTCTCCGGTGTTGGGGTTGCGCCACATATATCTGAGACGCACTCCGGATTCTACTTTGTTGACATTCTGGCCGCCGGCACCACCGCTTCGGAAGGTGTCCCATTTGATTTCACCTTCGTTTATCTCCACGTCAAACGGCTGTGCCTCAGGTAAAACCGCTACAGTGGCGGCTGATGTGTGCACACGCCCCTGCGTTTCAGTAGCGGGCACTCTCTGCACGCGGTGGACACCGCTTTCGTATTTCAAAGTGCCATACACATTGTCGCCGCTCACGGCCATTACAACTTCCTTGAAGCCACCGGCCGCGCCCTCGTTGGCCGATGTGACAGACACATTCCAGCCTTTGTGCTCGCAGTATTTGCAGTACATCTTAAAAAGGTCACCGGCAAAAATCGCGGCTTCATCTCCTCCCGTGCCGGCCCTTATCTCCACAATAGCGTTTTTGCCATCTTCGGGGTCGGCCGGTATGAGCAGAAGCTTTATCTCCTCTTCAAGCGCCGGCAAGCTGCCCTGGGCAGCGGTCAGCTCCTCCTGGGCGAGGCTGCGCAGGTCGGGGTCACTTTCGGCCTCGAGAATCTGCCGTGCGCCATCGATATCCTCAAGAGCCCTGCGGTAGCGGGCGGTAGCTTTCATCAGCTTTTCCAGTTCGCTGTATTCGCGGGTGAGGCGCACATAGCGCTTCATGTCCGCAATCACAGAGGGGTCTGTGATGAGAGTGGACACTTCTTCAAATCTCGCGTCAATGCCTTCAAGGCGCTCCAGAAGGGAACTTTCTGCCATATATTGCTCTGTTCGGTGTTTACAACCGCGAAATTAATCAAAATTTGGCAAAAAGTCAACCTAAGCACGCCTGCATTTGCTGATTTTTGCTAAAATAAAAATAATAAGGTTGCGGATTAAGGGGTTAATTACTAATTTTGCAACTCATTTGAAACAAAATCTAAAAATAAACATACAGATTATGAATGTAACCATTTCAAAGTCAGACGCTGTAAACGCTCGTCTCACTGTAGCTGTCGAGGAGTCTGACTATCGTCCGAAGGTTGTTGAGGAACTCAAGAAGATTGGCCGTACCCATCAGATTCCCGGATTCCGCAAAGGCCATGTGTCGCTCAAGGATCTTGAAAGACGCTTCGGCAAGGATGTGACTGCAGATGTCATCAACCGTGAGGTGTTTGAGGCTGTGATGAAATATATCGAGGAAAACAAGCTCAATGTTCTCGGTCAGCCTGTGCCTGTGGAAGTGAAGGCTCTAGATTTCACCCAGAAAGATTTCACATTCGAGTACGACCTCGCACTCGCTCCCGAGCTCAATGTAAAGCTTGACAAAGATGAAACCATTCCCTACTATGAAATAAAGGTGAGCGACGAGATGGTTGCCGAGCAGGACGAAGCTCTGCGCAAACGCTTCGGAGCACAGGTTCCCGGCGAGGAGTTTGAAAAAGATGCTCTTGTCAAGGGCTCTATTTTCGAGCTCGACGAAAACGGCAATGTCAAGGAGGGAGAAGATGCTATCCAGGTTGTCAGCGGCATCGTTGCCCCCATGTACTTCAAGGACAAGGAGCAGGCAGCTCTGTTTGAAGGCAAGAAAGTTGACGACAAGGTTGTGTTCAACCCCTGGAAAACCTGTGACGGCGACGCCACCGAGCTCTCATCCATGCTTCAGGTTGACAAAGCACGTGTTGCTGACCTGCACGCCAATTTCCAGCTCACAATCTCCGAAATAATCGTTGTCCGCCCCGCAGAGCACAATCAGGAATTCTACGACCAGGTGTTTGGCAAGGACAAAGCTACTGACGAAGCTTCATATCTCGCCCTCGTCAAGGACATGATTGCAAGCAGCCTCGCACAGAACAGCGAGATGGTGTTCCGCTTCTCAGCCCGCAAATTCTTTGTTGACAAATACGGCGATATGCAGCTGCCTTCGGCCACCCTCAAGAAATGGCTCATGAACCGCGACGAGGCTCTCAACGAGTCAAACATCGATGAAGAGTACTCAAAAATGGAGCCGGATCTCAAATGGCAGCTCATCAAGGAGGCCATTGCAAATCTCGCCCAGATAAAGATCGAGGAGTCAGACCTCATGGAGCTGGCCAAGAACATAGCCCGTCAGCAGTTTGCACAGTACGGCATGACCAACATGGATGATGAGACACTCACCAACTATGCCAAAAACATCCTCGCCGACAAAAACTACCGTCCCCGCCTCATTGAGCAGGTTGGCGACATCAAACTTTTCGATGCCATCAAGAATGGCGTAAACCTCGACAAGAAAGAGGTTTCTATCGATGAGTTCAAGGAAATAGCTTCCAAAATCTGAGCATCAGCCACTCCTTTATAAATATATAATCACCGCGGATTTTCCACAGGCCGGATATCCGCGGTGATTTTTTTTGTTCAAAAGTTGCATTCCCTCTGAAAAAATTGTAACTTTGAATTATAAATCCCTAAAATACTCAAATTGCAAGTATTATGAAGAATGATTTCAGAGACTACGCTGTGAAGCACCTTGGCATGAACGGCCTTGCCCTTGACCAATATGCTTCCTCCATTACCTCAAGCTATATCTCACCCACCATTATTGAAGAGCGTCAGCTCAATGTCGCCCAGATGGATGTGTTCTCACGTCTTATGATGGACAGGATTATTTTCCTCGGCACAGATGTGAACGACTACACCGCCAATGTAATCCAGGCGCAGCTGCTGTATCTCGACTCTGCCGATCCCGGCAAAGATATCAGCATTTATCTCAACTCTCCCGGCGGGTCTGTCTACGCCGGCCTCGGCATTTATGACACCATGCAGTATGTGTCGAGCGACGTAGCCACCATCTGCACCGGCATGGCAGCTTCCATGGCCGCGGTGCTCCTTGTGGCCGGAACAAAAGGCAAGCGTTTTGCGCTGCGCCATTCAAGAGTGATGATCCACCAGCCTATGGGCGGCGCCCAGGGTCAGGCTTCAGACATTGAGATCACAGCCCGCGAGATTCAGAAACTCAAGAAAGAGCTCTATACAATCATCGCCGACCACTCCGGAATGCCGTTTGACAAAGTGGAGCGCGATTCCGACCGTGACTATTGGATGACAGCCCAGGAAGCCAAGGAATATGGCATGATTGACGATGTTCTTGTTAAAGCGAAACATTGATAGCTGATGGCCAAGAAAAAAAACACAATAGCGTGCGATTTCTGCGGAAGGCCTGCCGATGCCTCGGAAGTGCTGATTCCAAGCGCGGTGTCCGACGTGCATATATGTGCCGAATGTGTGGCGCAGCTTGATGAGGCTCTGCAGCTTTATCGCGACGAGCTCAGCGGTGCCGGTAAGGCTGAAGCCGCCGCCCCTTCGATGGACAAAGTGCCGAAGCCTCAGGAAATATGCAAATTTCTTGACAGCTACGTCATTGGTCAGGATTCAGCAAAGAAGTATCTCTCTGTAGCTGTGTACAACCATTACAAGCGCCTTGCCCAGAAGCAGGACGATGAGGTGGATATCGAAAAGAGCAATATTATAATGGTCGGTCCCACCGGTACAGGCAAAACCCTGCTTGCCAGAACTATAGCCAAGCTTCTTGATGTGCCGTTCACCATTGTCGACGCTACAGTGCTCACCGAGGCCGGATATGTCGGCGAAGATATAGAGAGCCTGCTCACACGTCTGCTTCAGGCGGCCGATTACAATGTTGAGAAAGCACAGAAAGGCATCGTGTTCATCGACGAGATAGACAAGATTGCCAGAAAAGGCGATAACCCCTCGATTACCCGCGATGTCAGCGGCGAGGGTGTTCAGCAAGGACTTCTGAAGCTGCTCGAAGGCTCCATTGTCAATGTCCCCCCACAGGGCGGACGCAAGCACCCCGAGCAGAAGATGATACCGGTGGATACAAAGAACATTCTGTTTATCTGCGGCGGAGCCTTTGACGGCATTGAGCGTAAAATAGCCCAGCGCCTCAACACCCATGTTGTCGGCTATTCGAATAACTCGGCCAGAAGCAATGTAAAGCGCGATAATTTCCTTCAGTACGTGGCTCCACAGGACCTCAAATCCTTTGGCCTGATACCTGAGATAATAGGGCGTCTGCCTATCCTCACACATCTTGAGCCGCTGGACCGCGATGCACTGCGAAGAGTGCTCACCGAGCCTAAAAATGCTATCATCAAGCAATATATCAAGCTGTTTGAGATGGATGGAGTCAAGCTCACATTCTCTGAGGAGGCTCTTGACCTCATTGTAGACAAAGCCATAGAGTATAAGCTCGGTGCGCGCGGACTTCGCTCAATTGTTGAATCAATAATGATTGACGCAATGTACGAAGTGCCATCCACCAAGACCAAAAAGTTTGAAATATCGGCCGACTATGCCCTTGAAAAGCTTAAGGCGGCAAATTTTGAAACAGCAACCTACAACTGATTGACATAAACCCTATTACTAACAGTTACCCAACTTTAATACCACCGCCGATTGTATGATTGAGAAACCTCTCCTCGCCGACGCGCTTAAAAAGCACTTTGGATTTGATAAATTCAAGGGCAATCAGGAAGCTATTATCCAAAGCCTCCTGAGCGGTAACGACACATTTGTGCTGATGCCGACAGGTGGCGGCAAATCGCTTTGCTATCAGCTGCCCGCCCTGATGATGGAGGGCACCGCGATAGTAATTTCCCCGCTCATCGCCCTGATGAAGAATCAGGTGGATGCCATGCGCAATTTCAGTGAGGCGGACCATATAGCACATTTTCTCAATTCATCGCTCAATAAAGCGGCCATAGACAAGGTTAAGGAGGATGTTGTTGCCGGACGGACAAAGCTGCTGTATGTGGCTCCGGAGTCGCTCACAAAGGAGGAGAACATAGAGTTTCTAAAATCAGTGGAAATTTCATTTTACGCTGTTGACGAGGCTCACTGCATCTCTGAATGGGGGCATGATTTCAGACCGGAATACAGGCGCATAAGACCTATTATAAACGAAATAGGCAAGCGTCCCGTAATAGCTCTGACAGCTACCGCCACACCTAAAGTGCAGCACGACATCCAGAAAAATCTCGCCATGCTGGACGCTATGGTTTTCAAATCATCGTTCAACCGCGAGAACCTGTACTACGAAATAAAACCCAAAACCAGCAATATAGACCGCGATATCATCAAATTCATCAAGAATAATGAAGGTAAAAGCGGCATAATCTATTGCCTCAGCAGAAAAAAGGTTGAGGAACTTGCCGAAATACTGAAGGTGAACGATATAAAGGCGCTCGCCTATCACGCAGGAATGGATGCCGCGACAAGGTCGGCAAACCAGGATGCCTTCATACTTGAAGACGTGGATATCATAGTGGCCACAATTGCGTTCGGAATGGGTATTGACAAACCCGACGTGAGGTTTGTGATTCACTACGATATGCCTAAGTCGCTCGAAGGTTACTATCAGGAAACCGGCAGAGCAGGGCGCGACGGCGGTGAAGGGCAGTGCATTACGTACTACTCCCCGAAAGATCTCCAGAAAATGGAAAAGTTTATGCAAAACAAGCCTATTGCCGAACAGGAAATCGGCAAACAGCTGCTTGCGGAAACTGCAAGCTACGCAGAGTCAAGCGTATGCCGCAGAATATCTCTGCTCCATTATTTTGGCGAAAAATATGATGTGGAGAATTGCGGTAACTGTGACAACTGTAAAAATCCCAAGAAAAAAGTGGAAGCTAAAGATGATTTGTGCGCAGTGATTGAAACCGTTGCGGCGCTTAATGAAAAGTTTAAGGCAGACCATATTATAAATGTGATGCGGGGCAAAGTCTCCGCCGAGGTACGAAACTACGGCCACGATGAACTTGAAGTGTTCGGTATTGCACCTTCCTCCGATGAACGCTTTCTCAATGCTGTCATACGTCAGGCAATAATTGCCGGCTATCTTGACAAAGATATCGAAAGCTACGGGGTGATAAAGCTCACGGCAGCTGGAAAGAAATTCCTTGCCTCACCGAAATCATTCAAGATTGTGGAGGATTCAGAAATCAGCGATGAAGATGATTCTGAAATTGTCAAGAGCGGCAGCGGGTGCGCAGCCGACCCGGAGCTCTACTCGATACTAAAGGATCTACGCAAAAAGATAGCCAAGAGTGTGTCGCTGCCCCCCTACGTCATTTTCCAGGATCCGTCACTTGAGGCTATGGCCACTACCTATCCGGTGACTATGGAAGAACTTGCCGGAATTTCCGGAGTAGGGGTTGGAAAAGCCAAACGCTACGGACAGGAGTTTATCAAACTCATCAAGCGCCATGTGGAGGAAAACGAGATTGAGCGTCCTGAAGACATGGTGGTGCGTAGTGTCGCAAACAAAAGCAAGGTTAAAATAGCCATCATACACTCTATCGACCGCAAGATTTCTCTTGAGGAGATTGCTGAATCGCGTGGACTCGAATTCTCGGAGCTGCTTGACGATATCGAAGCTATTGTGAATTCCGGCACAAAAATAAATATCAACTACTACATCGACGAGATTCTTGACGATGAGCAGCAGGCCGATTTCTTTGACTACTTCAAGCAGAGCGAGAGCGACGACATCGAGGAGGCTTACAAGGAGTTTGGCGACGAGTTTTCAGAAGAAGAGATAAGGCTCATGAGAATCAAGTTTCTGTCGGAAATGGGCTATTGAGTATGGGAGAAATAGTGACATACAGCAATATTGAGCTCCACCGTAAGGAACTGATTGTTCTGAAAGGAGTGGACTTTTCCCTGCAGCAGGGCGAGTTTGTATACCTTATCGGTAAGGTGGGCAGCGGCAAAAGCTCGCTGTTGAAATCCATGTATGCTGAAATTCCGGTTGCATCCGGCTCGGCAAGCGTGCTTGGTTTTGACCTCAATAACCTGCGCCGTAAGGATATACCGTCACTCCGAAGGCAGATTGGCATTGTATTTCAGGATTTTCAGCTCTTGACAGACCGCACCGTTTACGAAAATCTGCGTTTTGTGCTTGAAGCTACCGGATGGAAATACAAAGAGGATATTGACCGCCGTATCGAGGAGGTGCTTGCAGAGGTGGGCATGCTCAACAAATCATACAAAATGCCACATGAGCTGAGCGGTGGAGAGCAGCAGCGCATAGTCATAGCCAGAGCTATTCTCAACCGCCCGAGGCTGATAATTGCCGATGAGCCGACAGGTAATCTGGACCCCGTCACCGCAGAGCAGATTGTCGGTCGTCTGCATGAAATTTCAAAAGGCGGCACTGCTGTTGTCATGGCTACCCACAACCTCTCTTTTGTTGAACAATTCCCCGGCCGGGTGGTGCGCTGCGAGCGCAAACGCCTTGTCTGCGATTGAATTTTATTTACCGCATTATGATGATAATTGGCATTGCCGGTGGCACCGGCTCCGGAAAAACAACCGTTGTCAACAAAATAATCTCCGCACTGCCTCCCGGCGAGGTAGCGGTTTTGCCTCAGGACTCATACTACCGCGATCTCAGCCCTATACCGATGGAGGAGAGAGCGAAAGTGAATTTCGATGAGCCTGCCGCAATAGAATGGGAGCTGCTGGTAAAACATCTCAATCAGCTGAAGGCCGGAAACACCGTCGAGATGCCTACATACAGCTATCTCACCTGCACAAGGCAGGCAGAAACCGTCACTGTTGCTCCGCGCGATGTAGTGATTGTCGAGGGCATTCTTGTGCTCACAGACCCGGTGCTGAGAAATATGCTTGACGTAAAAGTGTTTGTGGACGCGGATGCCGACGACCGTTTGATCAGAGTCATTTCGCGCGACTGCATTGAGAGAGGCCGCACCCCGCAGGCCGTAATAGACCGGTATGAAGATGTGCTCAAACCGATGCACTCCATGTACATAGAGCCGTCCAAACGATTCGCCGACCTTATTGTGCCTCAGGGCGGCGCCAACAAAGTGGCCATCAATCTGCTTGTAGACTATATTGACGCCAGGCTTGAAAAAGCACGCAGGCTTAAACAAACAATCTGACAGTAATGGCATTCAGCATTAAACTCAACAATAAGCCCAAGGCAGCCGAAAACGCCGAGACTCTCAGCTTTTTTGAATCGGAAGTGGCCGACAGTAAGGAATCTGCTCCTGAGCAGCCGGCTTCAAACGGCAAAATGGTGCTACGTACCGAAAATCTCGTAAAGAAATATGGTCAGCGCACGGTTGTGAACCATGTGTCCATCAATGTTACCCAGGGTGAGATTGTCGGACTCCTCGGCCCTAACGGCGCCGGTAAGACAACAACCTTCTACATGACCGTCGGCCTGATTACCCCGAATGAAGGCGAGATTTTTCTCAACGACCTGAATATCACCAAATACCCGGTGTACAAACGCGCCAAGAACGGCATTGGCTATCTGGCTCAGGAGGCATCGGTATTCAGAAAACTATCTGTGGAAGATAATATCAGGGCTGTGCTTGAAATGACCGACACGTCAAAGGAGTATCAGAAAGAGAAACTCGAAAGCCTCATCAATGAATTCAGCCTGCAGAAAGTGCGCAAGAATCTTGGCGACAGACTTTCAGGCGGAGAGAGACGACGCACCGAGATTGCGCGTTGCCTTGCCATCGACCCGAGTTTCATCATGCTTGACGAACCATTCGCCGGGGTAGACCCCATTGCTGTGGAGGATATCCAGGAGGTGGTGTACCGCCTGAAAGAAAAAAATATCGGCATCCTTATCACAGACCACAACGCCCAGGAAACTCTGCGAATCACCGACCGAGCTTACCTGCTTTTCGAAGGCAAAATACTGTTTCAGGGCACCTCTGAGGAACTGACTGAAAATCCTATTGTGCGAGAGAAATATCTTGGAAGGGCATTTGTGTTCAACCGCAAGAAGTTTGACTGACACACCGTTTCAGCGCTATCAGTATCACAGCGCAGAATATCGCGCTGATTACTGCGCCCGCAATATCGCCCCGGCCTATAACTCCGCCTTCCTGGCTCGCCGACCCGATTAATTCATTTCCGCTGGCAACAGTCATGCCTATTGCTGCAATGGCATTGTTTGTGAAGTGGGCTATCACCGCAAGCCACACATTGCCGCTCCACACGGCTATATAACCGAATCCGGCACCAAGTATCAGCCTGGGTATAAATCCGAAAAACTGAACATGTACGGCGCTGAAAACAAAAGCTGTGGCCCATACCGCAAGGTGGAGCCTGACACCCGATGTCAGAAGAAGCTGCTGAAGAGTGCCCCTGAAAAATAGCTCTTCGCTCACTGCTGCGAGCACTCCGACTATCAGAAGTGCGGCGATGAGACTGCTCACTCCGGTTCCACCGATCAACGTACGGGTGAAACTGCGCGCCGAAACCTCGGAATTCCGCATCCATGCCTCCACTTCCCCGAGCCATTCAGGCAAGCTGAGACTCATATTCCACTTCACCAGCAGATTCATCGCCGGAATGGATGCTACAACCAGAGCTACCGTCAGCAACGAAGGCAGCAGTCCCGGGCGGTGGCCGATCATCAGAAAATCAGCCGGCCGGCGGCAGATGATCACCGCGGTGGCTATCGCCGGAACAACAAAAAGCATTACATCCTGAACAACAGTCGCTATTCTGATTCGAGGCGTAGTGGCATTGTGATATGTGATTATCCCGGTTATCACCGAAACAACCAAAAAACAAAGCACGCAGATGCATATAAAAGCCATAAACCGCTGGCCTGCGCCGATATTGAAACGAATATCTGTCTTCATAAATTCAAATAAAACTGTGAGGTAAGAAATCTGTACTCCTCGGAGTACTCTCCATTTTGTTGCCGTATAGTCAATGTGGACATCTCCGGAGCGCACACTCGCTTGCCAAACTGCCACAGTATTCTTTTAGGGGGCTTGGTTGCGACAGTGTGCACAAATGTCTGACGTTGCAGTTGCATCCGCCTCATTGCAGCAGAGAATATTATATCCTTCTCCCTGTCAGCGGGGGATATGAACACCAGCGCACCATCATCGTCCAGAGCCTCGCCTGCCATTTTCAGCAGGGAGTCAAAACTCAGGCTTCCTTCATGGCGGGCGGCGCAGCGGGCCTGATCAGGGCTGTGGAGAGTTTCGTTGAAAAACGGCGGATTGCTCACAATCAGCTGTGGTTTCAATTCCCTGATGTCCAGCAAAGATATGTCGGCGTTCATTATCTCAATGCAGCTGCTCCACGGCGAGCTGTGGACGTTTGACAATGCTTCGGCAGCCGCCTGCTCATTAACCTCCACCGCGGTAATTCGCCTTACACCGCGCTGGGCGAGCATCAGGGCTATCAGCCCTGTCCCTGTGCCGGCATCTACAGCACGCTCTATTCCGGCAACAGGACACCACGCGCCTACAAGCACTCCATCAGTGCCAACTTTCATGGCGCCGACACAGTCTCTGACCTCAAATTGCTTGAATCTGAATACCGGCTCTCTATTTATATTGGTGCCCATAGTGCAAAGTTATCGCTTTTTGTGTTATATTTGCATAAGAATAACCGAAAAACAGTTCAAAATATGATTGTCAACAGCGCGCGCTTCGCCATAAGCAACACCGATGTAAGAAAGTGTCCGCAGCAAAATTTCCACGAATACGCTTTCATTGGCCGTTCTAATGTGGGAAAATCAAGCCTTATAAATATGCTCACAGGACGCAAAGGGCTTGCCATGACCTCTGCAACCCCGGGCAAAACTATGCTCATAAACCACTTCCTCATCAACGACAGCTGGTATATTGTGGACCTGCCGGGCTACGGATATGCACGCCGTGGCAAAGACAGCCGCGACCAGCTCAAAAAAATAATAGAGGATTATATTCTGGAGCGTCAGCAGATGACAAACCTGTTTGTGCTGGTGGATTCCCGGCACGAACCGCAGAAAATAGACCTTGAATTCATGGCGTGGCTTGGCGAGAATGAAGTGCCCTTCGCTATTGTATTCACCAAACTTGACAAGCTGAGCTCCGAGGCCGGCAAGAAAAATGTGGCTGCCTACTGCGAAAAACTTCTTGAGCAATGGGAGGCCCTGCCTCCGGTGTTCATGACAAGCAGCGAGGATGGACGCGGCAGGGAAGAACTCCTCAACTACATAGAGGAGCTTAATGAACTGCCGTTGGAATGTTAGAACATTATGCCTTATCTGTGTGTTAGACTGTAAAGTGAAATTTAAAACACATCATGACCATGGATAAGGAAAACGAAAAGAAAGCTACTGTAGAACAGGCATTGGAGTATCCCGGAGTAGCAAAAAACGAGGCAGACAATGACAAGAACACCGAATGTCTGCAAAAGCAAAGCACCAAGGATCTCAATAACAACCCCAGAAACAACGATTAGCAGCTGAATTCAGCGTGCTTCTGCCGCTCCCTTTATGGTGCAGCGGCAGTTTTTTTGCAGTATCATGTTGGGAAAGGTGGAATTATTGCATAACTTTGTCAACTGTATGGATGAATCATTTTTCAACAATACCGAGCGTAAGCTCATTGTGTCGCTGACAAGGGACCTGCTGTCACTTTGCGGTGATGTGATTTCACGGGCGGACCGCAAGATGCTCGTAAGCTCGCTCAACGCACTTGATTCCGAATCCCCCCACTTCCGCGATGGTTTCGGCAGAAACAATCTTGTCCACTACCTGTCGTCGGTAAGATTGCTATGTCAGGAAATCGGGGTAGACCGTAATATGATTGTAGCGATGATTCTCACCCCGTTGTGCCGCGCAGGCAAATTGCCTGTGCAGGATGCAACCGCGATCTGGGGAGAAGATGTGGGTGTAATACTCGCCGGACTTCTCAAAGTGGAGGAACTGTACGACAGAGGGGTGGTGGGCGTCAGTGAAAACTTCCGTAATCTGCTGATGACATTCGCCAAAGATATCCGCGTTATAATCATCAAGATTGTGGAGTGCACAGTGCTGATGCGTGACATAAACCACCATCCTGACGAGGATAGGGTGAGGCAGACAGCCTTTGAGGCTAAATCACTTTACGCGCCCATTGCTCACAGGCTTGGCCTTTACAAAATTAAAGGGGAACTTGAAGATTTATCGCTAAAATACACCAATAGAGATATTTACACGCGCATTGCCCGCAAGCTTAACGAAACCAAGGCCAGCCGCGACGCATATATAGAGGCTTTCATAGCACCCGTTAAGGCTGAGCTCGAAAAGCAGGGCCTGAAGTTTGACATCAAAGGGCGCACCAAATCAATATCATCTATCTGGAACAAGATTCAGAAGCAGCACAACGACCTTGAGCATATCTACGACCTTTTTGCCATACGCATTATCATAGATGTGCCTAAGGAGCGGGAACGGAGCGAATGCTGGCTTGCATACTCTGTTGTGACAGATATGTACCAGCCTAATCCCGCGAGATTGAAGGATTGGCTGAGCATTCCAAAAAGCAACGGCTACGAGTCGCTGCACATTACAGTGCGCGGCCCAGAGGCCAAATGGGTGGAGGTGCAGATACGCACGCGCCGAATGGATGAAATCGCCGAAAGGGGAGTGGCCGCGCACTGGAAGTACAAAGGAATAAAGAGCGAGAATGACCTCGACACATGGATGAACCGTGTGCGCGAGATCATAGAGACGGCAGATAGCGGCCCGCTTGACCTGATGAAAGATTTCAAGATGGATGTGTATGACAACGAAGTGTTTGTCTTCACTCCAAAGGGCGACCTCTACAAGCTCCCCCTCGGGGCAAGTGTGCTCGACTTCGCTTTCAATATCCATTCGCGCATCGGATGCACATGCACCGGAGGCAAAGTGAACGGCAGGACAAGAAGAATCAACCACAAGCTGCGCAGCGGCGACACTGTGGAGATCATGACCTCTGCAAACCAGCAGCCGAAGCTCGACTGGCTCAACTTTGTAGTGACCTCAAAGGCCCGCTCAAAAATAAGACAGAGCATAAACGAGCAAAACAGCAGGGTGGCAGATCTTGGCAAAGAGCTGTTGCAGCGCAGATGCAAAAACCGTAAGGTTGAGCTCGAGGAGGCCACTCTGATGAAACTCATCAAAAAGCTCGGCTATAAGACAGTCACCGACTTCTATAGCGAAATCGGCAAAGAGGTTCTCGACCCAGGTGAGGTCATCAATTCGTACATGGCTCTCGAAGATAAAAACGAACCGCAGGCAGAAGCGCGCTCGGCCGAGGAGTTTACCCTTCAGACAACCCCCGAAGAGGAATCTACCGGAGATGTGCTTGTGATTGGCGACAATATCAAGGGGGTAAATTACCGGATGTCAAAATGTTGCAACCCTATTTACGGCGACGATGTATTCGGCTTTATATCTGCCGAGGGTGTGATAAAAATCCACCGCAAGGATTGTCCCAACGCAGCCAACATCCGCGGCCGCTACCCGTATAGAGTCATAAGCACCCGTTGGAGCGGACGTGCCGGGCAGCAGTTTGTAGCAATGCTCCATGTGGTGGGGCATGATGATATAGGCATCATCACAAACATCTCCTCCATTATCAACAAAGAGAATAATGTGAGCCTGAGAAGTATTGCAATCGACAGCAATGACGGCATATTCAGCGGACACCTCTCTATAGGTGTCAGCGACATAGCCTCGCTGACAAATATTATCAAGAAAATAAAAACAGTCAAAGGAATAAAAGATGTACAGCGTGTATAGCAAATCAGTATTGGCTCTCGGCATTGCCGGGATGCTTGCCCTCGGTGCCTGCGGAAATTCTGACGAACAGAAAGCCCGGGCTTATCTTGACGCGGCAACAGAGCAGATGAACAGCAACGACTTTACCGCCGCGCTTGCGAGCCTTGACTCGCTTGACAAGCTGTTTCCCGCTGAAGTGAAAGTGCGCCGTGAGGGCATGAGTCTACGCCCTGAAATCATAGAGCGGCAGTCTCTTAAAGAGTTGGAACACTGCGACAGCGTTATCGCCTCCCTGATCATTGAAAGCGAGCGGCTAAAAGGTGAACTCACCCATGTGCCTGACGCCTTTGACGGCTACTATACCACCAAGGCTCTCGCAGGAAAAATTCCGGCAGACAAATCAGGCCTCTATGCCCGCATGACTCCGGAGGGGGTATACACCGTGGTGGCATCCTCCACTCAGAAGGCTCTGTCAACCGGAGTGACACTCATGGCTTCCGGAGCGTCAGTAACAACACCCGATGTGGCTCATGACGGCGAGCGCAACGACCGTAGCAGGGGAGTGGAGATAATAACCTTCATGCCCGCCGAGTGCGACACACTCGGAGTATTTGCCAACGCCCATGCGGCAGACGCGATGAAAGTAAGATTCAACGGAGCCAAACCATACGAAATCCCACTGCCGGCCGACCAGGCAAAAGCTCTTGGCCAGGTGTACACAGCCAGCCGCATATTCACTCAGCTGCGTGTGGCAAGGCTTGAAAAGAGCCGCCTTGAAAAGCAGCTCGACATCGCACGAAACCAGCGCGCCCGCACCTTCAAGGAATCCGAGAACTAACATCTCGGATTCCTCGTATTGGCGTACGGCCATATAGTCACTGCGAGCGTTCCGCTATGTCCTCAGAGACCAATCATAAAAATAATTCACCGCCAGGGTCGTAGAATTTTTCAACTCCATTAAGTAACTTTGTAGCAGAAAACTCTGTAGGAGAAGCGGGGACGCTTGTGGCGTCCGTGATTGTCCGGCCTGCAGTGCTTTCTCTCATAAGCTCTACAGCTGTTACCTCAAAATTGTGGGGCTTATTTGTTTTTTCAATACCGTTTTCAATAATGGTAGTTTTTACTCGGTAAATAACCTTCGGCAGCCGCTTCAACACCTATAAAACCCTAAAGATTTTATGGTTGAAGGTAAATTATTAATAGATACTTCTGTGTTTCCGTTAATTATTTTTTGGCCTTGCGAGTATCATTATCGATCTTTGTATTCGCTTCTGTGGAGACATTGGCATTTTAGGTAGAATCTCCATTAGCACTCAGAAGAACACTCCCTGAGGTCAGTTTCTCATTAGCGTGATTCGGCTGGCCTGTGAGGGGAGTTTTTTTATTACCGTACTCGACGCCCGGCTTTCTCACGATACCGAGTGCATCTGAAACCGCATCGCCATGTCAGGTAGAATGGCCGTAAATGCCACTTTTGGGCTCTTTTGGGCTAACATCAAGCAATTTGATGCTATTATTTACAGTTTCGTTTTGTGTAATAACTATGATATTGTTTTGGTGACTCGGATAATGTTTGTAAATTTGCAACATATCCCAATTAATTGAGAATGGAAATCGTTAAACTAAATAGAATCAGGGGAGTGCTTGCTTATAGTGGCAAGCAATGCAGATGGCTTGCCCAGCAACTAGGTAAAGGCCGCACGACTATGTCCGAGTGGTGTACCAATATCCTATTCAGCCGGATTTGAAAAACTTTGGCTGGGATAGCAGAGCTTCTTAATGCCAATATAAGAGAATTACTCGTTGATACCAAATAATGAAAGCGCTTTCACTGAATAGCTTATTTGACATTGCAGCAGGTTTGGAAATCCATGCCTTAACAACCAAAATATTGTGAATTATGAAGCATATATCAATACGAATACCTTGGCATGACAATGGATGGAAGGCACACATATGTTTCAATCCGTGCAGCAATACATATTGTCAGCAACTATCCAAAATAGTCGAGTCTAAATTCGATTGTAAATCGTTGGCATCTGATACTGATTGGTCAATATTACCGTCTGACAAGAGGCCTCCATGCTCAAGTGAAAACGGAGGATTTATGAACGACAAAGAATACGACAGGGTCTTTACCCATTTATATTCATGGAATAAAAATAACCCGCATCATGTTCTTTGCCCCACTCTTGTCAGAATCCCGCCTTACAGTGCCCTCGGAATTCCTTTCAGGTATCTCAATATCGATGCTCAGGATATGCTTTCAGAACAACATCCTGAATTTCGACCGGTAGAAAGAGCTCCATTTTATTCCGCTTGGGTCTATAATTCGGAACGTCTTTACGATATACTCAATTGGTTCAGCAATGAAATTGTTGAAAATGAATCGATGTGTGTATTCTATTGTAAAAAAGGAAATCCTATTGATGATGAAGGTGTGAGGATGATTGTTGGCATGGGCGATGTCAAGCGCGTGTATGGGGTGAGAGATTATGAGTCTTCAGCTGAGTATACTTATCCGCTATGGGAGATAATGTTCTCGCATTCAATTCGTTCAGATCTTAATAAATCAGAAGGATTTCTTTTGCCATATCAAGAATATCTTGATTTGGCAGAGGAGGACTTCGAGAAACTTGGCCTGACAAAAGAGAAAGCATTGGATGCAATAAAGCTATCTCTTGATAAATTTGATAGTAGACAGAAAATATTTGACGAATTATCATACGGATGCGATTTTATAAGCAATCATTCAATGCTTCTAATTCTGGAAGCTGCACGACGTGCGCTTGAAACTGTATTGGCACATAAACTTGTTGGAAAAGAGGATGATTGGAAACGTCAACTCAGATGGATAGACAGCAGAATCATCACAGTAAAAAAACAGATTTCTCCCTTCCCATCTTTTGCAGCAGCTCTTATGGCTATTGGCATTGATTACGCTAATCTTATAGAGAGTGATTTAAGAAGAAACGGATGTGCGCCTAAAGACAACCCTTGGAATTTCTTTAACAAGCTAATCAATAAGGAAATTGTAGTCAAAGATGCTGTCTATAACCGGAACCTCGATTTATACCGAGATACCTTGAATGGGTATGGTACTGACATTCAACAACGCCTCGAGTTTTTGTCACGATTTGAGTTGGAAAGTGATATAATTAAACATTATATTAATAATCCGGATGAAGCGGTGACTTATAATCCTTATATTATAAGTGAGTGGTGTGCAATCAATGAGGATTTTCGGGTTTCCACACGCACGATTGACTTAGGAACAATGCCTGATATTTCAATCCAAGGGGATAACGTGCCTGTTCAACCTTATGTAGTCCATTCACCTTTAGATTTACGAAGGCTTCGTTCCTTTCTTGTGGAGAAACTTTGTGCAGTATTAAACGATGGTGATACACTCCTTTCTCTTAATGAAGCTGAAGAATATCTGAGGGATCACTTGCATGGTGAGGACGGTGTTTCACTCCCCCAAAATATTCTTATCACTCAAAGAGCTTTTTTCGAAACCGTCATAGATTATATTGGCGAAGGCACACCTAAAGCTATTCAGCTTAAGAAGTATCACATGATGGAGGATGAAGTGCGCCGAATACTCTTTGGCCGAGCTAAAAGGAAGGTACGAAAACCGACAGGAGACGATTGGCTTAAAATTGCCCAATCGGATCCAAACTTTGATGCGTCCAATCCCAGAAGTTGTCAAGCGACGGAACAGCAGGCTCAGGCTCTCGAAATGATGGATAAAAAACGCCTTTCAGTTTTGACAGGAGGCGCAGGCACCGGTAAAACAACAGTTGTCAGGTCATTCCTTAAGTCTGAAACGATATGTAAAGAAGGTGTGTTGCTTTTAGCCCCTACAGGAAAAGCAAGAGTTCGTCTTAGCACGATGGCCGAAGGAATAACATCGAAAACTGTGGCACAATTTCTGACAAGCTTAAATGCATTCGATTTTGAAGGGATGAAACCTCGGATAACATCGGATTCCCGCACCTACTCAGGTGCTAAGAACATCATCATCGATGAATGTTCAATGCTGACCATAGATATGCTTCATGCACTGCTAAAATCCCTTGACCAAACTATGGTAAACCGCATCATCATGATAGGAGATCCATATCAGTTGCCTCCCATAGGTGCAGGACGACCATTTTCTGACTTATGCCACTATCTTCAAGGTGATAATGCTCCAAATGATGTAAAAGATGCCATAACATATTTACGAACTGTTGTAAGAACTATTACCAAAGGGGAATCTGACGTACTTACATTAGCATCGTGGTTTAGTGGCAATAAGCCTGAGAAATCAGCTGATGAGGTTTTTGAAAAAATAGCATCTAATAGTCTCAAAGGGGATTTGGATGTTTACACATGGAATAGTGAAGAAGAACTGGCAGTCATTCTCAAATCATCTTTATGTAATGAATTAAATTGCACCGAAGATGAACTCGTAAGCTCGCTGAAATCCCGGCTTGGTATTGACAATCTTGATAATTTATCATCAAATCCCGAGACATTAGAATCTCTTCAAGTTCTCACCCCGGTACTTAATCCAGTTTGGGGTACATACCGACTTAACGGTTATATGCAAAGATGGATAGGAAACGATAAAAAGTCAGATGGATTGTTACTCGGATCTCAAAAAATATGTAAATCAGATAAAATAATACAGCTTCAGAATATGAAGCGCTAAAGTTATCCCTCAAAGGAAAAATGCACTCTCGCAAACGGTCAGATAGGATTTGTTAAAAGCATCATCAACAAGCACATCAATGTGACATACGCTGGATTGCCTGATAAACAGTTTGGGTTCAGTGCATCTTCCGGCGAGGACACGGATGCTGCTATCGAACTGGCTTATGCAATCACAATTCACAAGAGTCAGGGAAGTGACTTTGACACGATAATAGTTGTCCTTCCCAAGACAGGGAAAATATTGAGCCGTGAGTTGATTTACACGGCATTAACACGAGCAAAGAAACGAGTGATTTTGCTGATTCAAGACCAAATAAGCTGGATTCGTGAATTTACAAAACCTCAGTCTTCCGTTCTTGCCCGAAGAACTTCTAATTTATTTAGTCTCTCGGTCAGAGATACTCACATTAGTATCCCTTATGTCGAAGGGCTAATACACGGCACTGCAAAAGATGGTTTGTTTGTTCGCAGCAAGTCAGAGGTAATTATTGTTAATCAGCTTGTAAGCGCTGGAATAGATTTCGATTACGAGAAATTACTCGAAGAAGACGGTCATCGGTGTATACCGGATTTCTCTTTCTCAACTCCTTATGGAGACCGAATAATATGGGAACATCTTGGCATGCTTGGAATTCCAGAGTATAAGGCATCATGGGAGAGAAAATTAAAGTTTTACGAAAGTATCGGTTATACTCTTGGAGAAACCCTTTTCACTACTCAAGATCACGAAAATGGGGCTATCATGACAGCTGAAATAAATGAAGTTATTAAAAAGATTAAAGAGATGTTTGAATGAAACCTGCAAGATAGAATGCCTTGTGGCTGACAGGGAGTTCGGTTACAGCAAGTTTATCCGATGGCTCAAACTGATGAATATACCTTTCTACCTGAGAATCAGGGAGAACTGTTGTGTCTGCGATACGGCCATAGGGCAGAACCGCAAATTGAAGAACATATTGTCCTCGCTCGGTTCCGAAAATAGCGCGATATTGCCCACTCCTACATTGTCAGCGGGAATGTTTGGTTATGATATATTCCTAATTACCATATCACTTTTGCAATATAGTGTGTATTTATTTCATTGTGCAAAGTCTCCAAGGCTATAAGATATTTCTCTAATTAAATTCAACAACTGTTTAATTATCAACAAATTAGTCGCACTATTGGTAAAATTAAGACCAATAGCGCGACTCTTATTGAATTATATACTATAATCCAATTAAATCTTTATGTCTTTGATTTTTGGTGGGGAAGGTTGCTTCCGCTGCCTAATCCTGGAGGAGGGTGAGGCGGTTGAGACGGGAGAGGGTGGTGTGGTATTCGTACTGTACCTCGAGGTATGAGCGTCGCGCGGCAATGAAGTAGTTGACTTCGCCAAAGTAGTCGAAGATGTTCATCTCACCACCGGCAACAGCTTTGCGTAGCAGCATGATGTTGTCGTCGTTTTCAAAAATAGGGCGATATTGCTGTATTTCATCGTATAGCGACACAACATTGTTGCGCTCGGCAGTAACAGAGGCAAGCTCACGGGCAGCAACAAGCAGAGCTTCATTGTGAGCCATCTGAGCCCGTGCCACAGCGGCCTTTGATTTTTTTCGGGAGGTGAAGATTGGCAGTGATATGCCTGCTGTAATGCCATGCCAGCGGTCGCTGACCTCATTTTCATACGCATAGCCTATTGAGAAACCGGGTAGTGCGAGCCGCTTTTCCACGGTAGCCATCGCTTTAGCCGAAATCTCCTCCTGCCGTGCCTGGAATATGGCCGGATTCGCTTCCGTGAGGAGTGTGCGGTATGTTTCCTCGGATTGAATTGTCTGCTCGGGATAGTCGTTTAGCTGCGCAACTATTTCTGAAACATCTGAGCCGCATAGGCTCTCAAGGGCTGCGACGGCGGAGTTGTAAGTACGTTGGTCAGCTGCACGCTGCTTGTTGGCATCAATGCGTTCAATCTGTATCTTGTTGTAGTCAAGGCGGGTAACGCTGCCGGACTCCACTCCTTTAGCCGCAGCGGCATGGAGAGCTGACAGGCTGTCGCAAAGGGTGGCGGACAGTCTGAGATATTTTTTTGCGGCAACAACATCAATCATTGCAAGCTTGATGTCAAGTGTTGCAGCGAGCATTGCAGAGCGTTCAGCTGCCGCGAAAGCATTTTTTGCCGCCGCGTTGCCTTTACGGCGGGCAGCGTATGCTCCCGGCCAGTCAAAGGATTGCGATACAGATATGTTCCATTTATTGATCGTTTCGCCGGAGCCGAGCATGTAGCCGGCTTCAACGTCAGTCGGTGCGAGCGAGTTTTCCGACTCGAGCTCCGCAATGGATGCCTTATTTTCAAGTTTGAGTGACTGGATTGAACGGCTTTGTGCAGCAAGCTGACGTGCGGTCTGATCAAAATCGAGTGACCATGCGCACAGACAAGGTATGGTCAAAGCTGCGAAAGTTGCAAGTTTCTTCATCTATTGTTTTTATCTTCAAATAAGTAGTATACCAAAGGCACTACAAAAATATTCAAAATAGTTGAGGTGAACAAACCACCGAGTATCACGATGGCCATCGGCGACTGAATTTCATTGCCCGGAGCGCTGCCTTTAAGAGCGAGGGGCACAAGAGCGAGCGCCGAGGTAAGCGCGGTCATGATAATGGGGTTCAGTCGGTCTATGCTTCCTGCAATAACAGTGTCTTTGAGCGATTTACCACTGAGAGCGAGAGAATTATAACGTGATATAAGCAGCATGCCGTTGCGGGTGGATATACCGAGCAGCGAAATAAATCCGATTATCGCCGGTATATTCAGTTCGCCTGATGTTAATTTAAGCAGAAATATTCCACCGATTGCGGCCAGCGGCATATTGAGGAGTATAATCAAGGCTTTGGTGACATTTTTATACTCCTGATACAGCAGCAGGAATATTACCACGAGAGCACCTACCGAAGCAAGGGCAAGGGTTCTTGAAGCAGATGCTTCGCTCTCAAACTGACCGCCGTAGACAATGTGGTAGCCGGTGGGAAGAGTCACGGATGAGTCGATGGCCTTCTGTATGTCGCTGACAGCACCGCGCAAGTCGCGACCCTCGACATTTGCTGAGACAATAAGCCTTCTGCTCACACCCTCGCGGTTGATGGTGTTTGGCCCGGTGGTTGACACTATCTCTGCGATATGGTCAAGCGGCACATATCCGGCGGGGGTGGATATGATTATGTCCTTAAGCTTTTCGAGCGAAGACCTGTCGCTGTCATCCATTTTCAGCGTGAGGTCATAGGGGAGCCCCTTGACATATACCTGCGACACCACTTCGCCCGAGAGCAGGGTTGTGATGGCGTTGTTGAACTGGGCGTTTGTTATTCCGTAGCGCGCGAGCATATCCCGTTTTGGACGGATGTCTATCTGCGGGCGTCCGGTCTGCTGTTCAACATTCACGTCCACAACCCCTTCTATTCCTGAAATCTCAGATTTAATGGCTGTGCCGAGATTATGGAGCTTGGTGAGGTCATCGCCAAATATTTTTATGGCTATCTGGGCTTCGGTGCCGGAGAGCATAGCGTCTATGCGGTGGCTGATTGGCTGTCCTATCTCGATATTGGTGCCTGGAAGCGCGGACAGGCGTTCGCGCAGCTCCTTGACCATCTCATTCTTAGAGCGGGAGCCGAGGGTATAGGGAGCCTCTATTTCAGAAACATTGACGCCCAGGGAGTGTTCGTCGAGTTCGGCACGACCGGTTTTTCTGGCTACTGTCCGTACTTCCGGAGTGGAGAGGATTATTTCTTCAGCAATACGTCCGATACGGTCACTTTCGTCAAGTGATATGCCCGGGAGAGTGCTGACATTGATTGTCAGCGACCCTTCATTGAAGGGGGGAAGGAAGCTGCGTCCGAGTGTGAAAAACAGTATTACCGCCGCAATAAACAGGGCTCCTACGGCTGAAAACAGCGCAGTTTTGTGATTGAAACATCCGTGAAGAGCTTTGAGATAGGCAGCTTTGAGTTTGCGGGCAAGCCAAGGATCAGAGGAGAGAGATTTGCCGGATGGCTTGGCCAGAAGATAGCTGCACAGCACAGGGGTGACAGTAAGAGCAACCACAGTTGAAGCGGCAAGGGCAACGATGAAAGATATGCCGAGCGGCTTTAGCATTCGGCCCTCGATACCTCCGAGGAAAAAGAGGGGCAGGAAGCTGGCTATAATTATCAGCGATGAGTTGAGAATTGGCAGACGCACCTCGCGCGAGGCCTCGAACACAATGGATAGAATCGTCTTTCTTTCGCTCTCAGGAGCCTTGGCGTTGGCTCTTATGCGCTTGTATACATTCTCGACATCGACAATAGCATCGTCAACAAGCGAGCCTATGGCAATGGCAATGCCGCCGAGGCTCATTGTGTTGATATTGAAGCCTAACGCATGGAGCACTATCACCGTAACAATGATTGAGAGAGGCAGCGCTATCACTGATATCAGGGTAATGCGGATATTCATCAGGAAGAAAAACAGAACGACCACCACAAATATCGCTCCTTCGAAAAGCGATTGCTGAAGGTTGCCTATGGAGGCTCCGATGAAGTCTGACTGGCGGAAAATGTCGGTTGATATATTGACATCTCCGGGAAGCGAGCGACATTCGGATTCGAGAGTCTTCTCAATCTCCGCGGTAAGGTCAATGGTAGAACTTTTTGGCTGCTTGGTGACTGTAAGGAGCACAGCTGGCTGACCTTTCTCCGAGGCGAGTCCGAGGCGTGGGGCCTTACCAACTTGAGTCACAGATGCTATGTCGGCGATAGTGACAATCCCTGCGGCATCTGCCTTTATGACTGCTTTGGAAAGCTCAACCACTGAGTTTGTCGACATATCTCCTTTTATAAGATACTCATTGCCATAATCGTAGAGCACACCGCCGCTTGAGTTAGCGTTCATATCTGCCACAGCATCGCGCACTTCGTCAAGCGACACATTGTGAAATTTCATTTTCTCGGGCGACAGAAGTATCTGATATTCAGTTTCATCACCGCCAATAACACTCACCTGACTGACTCCGCCGAGCGAAAGCAGCCTCGGCCGCAGTGTTCTGTCAGCGAAATTTCGCAGTTCATTAAGCGGAGTTGAATCGGCGGTTATGCCGATAATCATAATCTCGCCCAATATGGATGACTGCGGTCCGAGGGTAGGGGAGCCCACACCGGCAGGCATGGCGGACGATATTTCGGATAGCTTTTCGCTGACTGTCTGACGGGCACGGTAGGCATCCTCATTCCAGTCAAATTCCACCCAAACAACGGAAAAGCCGGTGGCTGATGATGAGCGCACGCGGCGCACACCCGGAGCACCGTTCATCACTGTTTCTATAGGGTAGGTAACTGTCTTCTCAATCTCCTCGGGAGCAAATCCGGGAGCCTCGGTCATCACAACCACCGTCGGGGCATTAAGGTCTGGAAAAATATCCACATCGGTATTAATCAATGTGAAGCAGCCCCATATCAGCACAACGGCTGTGAGCAGGAGCACAGTAATCCTGTTATCCAGAGAGGCTTTGATAATTTTGTCAAGCATGGCAACAATGGATTAATGGTTATGGGAATGACCTTCGGGTACAGCACCGGAAGACTCGGCAAGTTTTACGAAAGTGACACCTTGACACACAATCTCATCACCGGGATTTATGCCTGACAGAATCTCAATCATCACGCCGTCAGAAGCACCGGTTGTAACCGGAATTTTGTTGTAGCCATCTTCATCAACCCGGGCGTAAACAAACTTTGTGCCCTGTTGCTCCGTGACTGCTGCTGCGGGCACAGCAATTATATTGCCGCGCGGGTTGCACTTCAAAGCCACCTCGGCGTATGAACCAGGCACAAGAGAGCCATTATTGTCAATTGAAAAGTATAGCGGTATATATCCTGACGCTGTGGCTGCCGGAGCTTCACCTGATTTCTTCGCACCGATTGATGAGAATGGAATCCAGCTTTCCGAACCTGCAGGGCGGATGTTACCATCGCTGACATTCTGCATCATATTGAAGTAGCGAGAGGGGACATCGGCTCTGAGCGTCAGCTGATTGCTTTTGCTTACAGTGGCAATCGGCTGGCCGGCATCTACAAAAGCTCCGTTGCTAACCAGCAGGGCAGTGATGACACCGGAAACAGGGGAGCGCACAATGCCACCCGCCGCTGCAGGGCTGTAAGCTGCAAGTGCCTGATTATATTCAGCCTGAGCCTGATTTACCTGTTGTTTTGTGACAATGCCGTCAGGCAGCAGAGCCGAAAGCCTGTCAAGCTCCTTTTTGGCAGATTCGATGCGGGCCTTTGCAGCCACAGATGCGTCACCACCTGCAACTGCGGTTGATGATATGCTTGCAATCTTGGATGCAGTGGATACAGCCATACCGGGTAATACTCCATTTGCAAAATTCACAGTTCCGGCTTTGGGAGCCACAACCGTTGCGTTGCCGGCGGCTGACAATTCAATCTGACCGGCAACATTTATCACTTCGTAAAATGTGTCGGGATATATTTTCTCGGTTTTCACGCCGAATTTTTCGGCTTCCTCCTTGTGAAGAATAATCTCATCGCCATGATCGTGGCCTTCGGCTTCTTTAACATGACCTTCGGAATGAGATCCGCAAGCGGATAGCAGATTGGCTGCTACCACGCAACTAAATAGATATAATTTATTCATTATTAGCTGATTAAAACAAACTGAGATAGAAGGGGAGAGGTGGTATCGGTTACTTAATCAGCATACAGGAGGCGCTCTGAGATTTATAGCCCTCGGGGTATAAAATACGGGTCTATTGTATGTTACGCAATTGAATTCGGGGTCAAAGTATTGCGGTTGAAAGTCACAATCTACTGGAGTCAATATCGCTGCCAGATGAAGCTGCAGGGCAAGCGCAGAATAATCGAGCCTGTTGTCTTCAACCAGATAAGAATAATCCTGATTCAGAGCGCATTTGTCATCGCAAGGATGACTGTGGTGCGTGTGTCCGTGAGACATCAGATGATTATCATCAGCAGCAGGCACAGACAACCGGCTGTTGCCCGATAATTCTATTTCAATACCTGATGACAATCGGAAAAACAGATCGCCATTGCAATCATGATGGTGAAAACGAAGCATAGCCAACGTTATAACCATGATGTTCATAGCTATAACAACAAAATTTGTCCGGCATCCTTGCTTCATAGAATTGGCGTTTATAGATTCGGGCATGGAGAGTAAGCCTCCATAAAGCTGTAATTTCCGCAAAGATAATCAAAAGGAGTGGAGAAAGCAATTCTCGTCCATTATTTTCCCATAATCGGTATTATGTAAAATAGCGAGCTGAAGGGAAAATGATTTTGGATGATTAAGAGGGTTAGAGAGCTAAGGGCGTTAAGGATGGTAAGGACTTTAAGAGTGTTTCTATAATTCTTATAACTCTTAGGACTCTTATAATCTATTCGATTTGTCTGGTCCGGCGTTGAAGACAAATACGAAGGTGGTGGGCTGTGAGGAGGTATTGTACGGCTCGAGGTAAAGGTTTCCTTTCTGTGCGGTCATAATCCGTTTGCTCAGAGCAAGCCCTATCCCCTGCCCGCCTTTGCGCGTTGTAAAGAACGGAGTGAAAATATCAACAGCCACATCCGCGCTTATTTTGGGACCATTATTGCTGATTGTCAGCGATGTCTTGCCCTTTTTCTTGATTTCGGAAATTGAGATGTCGGGAGCTTCTGCTGTTGCCGTTGCCTCGATCGCATTTTTTATAATGTTGCTTAATGCCCTGATTGTCAGAAGCCGATCACAGTTGACAACTGTTGTAGGAGATATTTTTATATTGAATGCCACCTTTTTATTGTCGGTGTGCCAGTGCGATGACACTTCAACAACTTCTTTAACCATTTCAAGCATAGAATGCCGGCCAATCTGCGGTGTTGGCATGAGAGTGAGGGCGCGGTAATTCTGAGAAAAAGAGAGCAGATTCTCACTCATCCCGGATATTGTGGCAAGCCCTTCCCTGATAGAGTCAGCATCCAATTGAGTGTCGGTTAAATCGCTTAGTGTCTGAGATATAGAGATAATCGGAGCCAATGAATTCATGATTTCGTGCGACAGGGTGCGCACTGATAGATTCCATGTTTCCTGTTCCTTACGGTTAAGGTCCGCGCTGATTTCTGTTATCACAAGCAGTTTAACATGCCCGTGGTGATAAAACATAGCCTCGCTGCATGACAGTGAAAGGGTTTTGTCCGGAAGTTCAACGGTTTCGGTTTCCTTGGAATGTATGGCCTCCAACTTATCTGCAAGCGATTTTGAAAACCGGTCAATTCTTTGGATACAGGGAATCACGTCCATGTTGAGCATGCTTTTGCAGGCTCTGTTTGCCATTATTATCCTACCTGAAGTGTTCACCGCCATGACCCCAACCGGAATATTGTCGATTATCACGCTGAAAAAGCGTTGCTCTTCTGCCGATTTCAATTTTATCTCACTGAGCATCTGCGATATAAGATTGAGTTTCTCCCCTACCCGGGCATAGTGTTTGTTTTTAGGCAACCGGAGTGTGGAATCGTTGTTTCTTATGGCTTCAACCAGCAATGCCAAATCGGAGTCTGCTCTTTTTATCAGTTTTACAATGTATACAGCAAGCAGAATCAAGGCAGCTGATGCCATTGCTCCGAGCACATTCTCCCCACGCGAAAACAATATGGCCGATACAGCTGAGACGGCTACCAACAGTATGATCGAGCACCAGATTTTCATAGCCCCATCTTATGTATTTTATTGTATAGTGTCTGCCGGGTGATACCGAGCCTGGCCGCTACAGCCGACAGATTGCCGCCACAGTCTGCCATGGCCTGCGCTATCATTGATTTTTCCATCTCGGCTATTGTTGTGCTGCGGGTTGCTATATTTTCGGCTGATGCTGTCTCCAGATTAAAATCGGATGCTGTAAGGATTGGATTGTCGCACATAATCACTCCCTTTTCAATGGCGTGGCGCAGTTGGCGGATATTTCCGGGCCATGGGTAGTTTTTGAGCTTTGCCAATGCCGAGTCATCAATGTCAATATCTCTGGAATACTGCCTTGCAAATTCCTTGACAAAAACTTTAGCCAGCAGAGAAATCTCCTCCGGGCGCTCGCGCAGCGGAGCGAGAGTCATGGCTATGGTATTTATCCGGTAAAACAGGTCCTCGCGAAACTCACCGGAAGCCACCATCTTTTCAAGATTGCGGTTTGTGGCGCAGATGAGTCGCACATCCACAGCCCTCGGGGTGTTTTCTCCAAGCCTCACAACCTGTCTTGATTGCAGTACAGTGAGGAGTTTGCTCTGCAGGTGCAGCGGCAGGTTGCCTATCTCATCTATAAATAATGTGCCGGATGACGCGCTTTCAATTTTTCCGGGCCGAGAGGCGGCAGCGCCGGTGAACGCACCTTTTGCATAGCCGAACAACTCACTTTCGAAAAGCGACTCAGGCAACGCTCCCACATCGATTGTTGTGAAAGCTGCATTTTTGCGCAGGCTCCGGCTGTGTATCTCCTGGGCCAGCATCCCTTTGCCGGTGCCGTTTTCCCCGAAAATAAGGATGTTTGCATCGGTGGGGGCAGCTTTCTCCACAGTGCGGAGAAGGGTTGCCGTGGCTGCCGATCCGCCCCAAATCATCGGATTGCCTTGCGCCTGATGTTCACTCTCCTTTACATTTGAATTGCTGATTGCAGCTTCAATCACTTCAATGAGTTTGTTGTTGTCCCACGGCTTTACGATAAAGTCTGCCGCACCCTCTTTGATGCCTCTGACAGCAAGGCTGATTTCAGCGAAAGCGGTCATAAGCACAACCGGTGTGGACGGCGATATGGACAGGAACCTTGACAGCCAATAGAAACCCTCGTTGCCGTTATTCACGGTAGACTTGTAATTCATATCGAGGACAACCACTGCGGCATCAGCGAGCGAGGCCGCGGAAACAATTGCGGGGTCATCAAACGTTTCTACCTCATAGCCCCTGCTCCGCAGCAGCAGCCGCATGGCCGAGAGAACACCACGGTTGTCATCTACAACAATTATCTTCTTGATTTTGCGCATGATGAAGCAAAAGTACAACAAATATGGCTCACACTATACTCTCCGCGGCAAAAAATAGAAAGCCGATATGTAAACTAAATTTACAGTGTGTGTATGATTTTTTGACAGAGCACAATATATGCCGTTAGATTATATCACTGATACATAGCGTGTTGACTGTTTTGGCACGGTGTATGCACCATTTATAGGCAAAGATTTTAATTTTAGTGATTATGACAAGAATCCATTATGTTTTCAAAACACTTGGTGCTTCCTGGGGCACGACAATAATAAAGATATTGTCGCTAGGGCTGGGACTCACAATGTGTTGCTTTATCTTTGCGAGGATAGACCATGACAGCTCCTTTGATTCAAAATTCAAAGACCCCTCCACCCTCTACCAGCTTTGGATGCAGTTTTCAATCGATGGCAAAGTGCTTGACAAACAGGTGCAGTGCCAGTATCCTCTTGCACAAGCGTGTGTGGATGAATTGCCTGACATTGTTGAAAGCGGCACAGTGCTCCGCTCATATGGTGAAAAGGAATTCAAGAACGGAGAGAATCTGGTCAAGGGCAATCTGATTGTTGTCGATTCCACATTTTTCGAAACAATGGGTGTGGAGCTTCTTAGCGGGGACCCTAAGGCTCTGACCGCACTCAACTGCATATACATCAGCGATGTAGCTGCAAAAAAATATTTCGGTGACGAAGACCCGCTCGGCAAAGACCTTTATATCAACGATTATCAGCTTTCCATCAAAGGGGTGTTCCGCTCCTGGGGTGAAGAATCCACGATTCCGGCCGACTTTGTAGGAAATATTATTGAATGGTGTGGCAACTATAACCGCTCATGGGATGGCGGAGACAGCTGGCTGGAATACATACGGTTGAAGCACAAACCAAAATCGGCCGAAGATTTCAACAGACAGATAACCACAGTTATCCACCATCACACACCCCCTACCAAATCAATCAGTGTCAACGGCCTTGCTGCCCCTATCCATGACACATACGCCGGCTCGGAGCAGGTGCGCCACATGACCCTGACGCTTTGGATTCTCGGCGTAGCCATTCTTCTCATCACCGCGCTGAACTATGTGCTGCTTTGCATATCCGCGCTCAGCCACAGGGCAAAAGCTATCGGAGTGCATAAATGCAACGGCGCCAAAAACGGCACAATCTTCGGTATGTTCGTTATAGAGACCGGAATAATACTTTTGGGCGCAATGGTAGCCGGAGCATTTTTCTGGTGGCTTACAAACAGGTTCGCGCAGGAGACAGTCTACAATAATTTCGCCGCATATCTCGGGCTTGACCGCCTGTGGATAATCGTAGCCGTTGTTGTACTTATATTCTGCATCTCAGCCCTGATTCCTGCCAAAATATTCAGCAACATACCGGTCACCCAGGTGTTCCGACGCTATACCGAGAAAAAATATGGCTGGAAGCACGCCCTTCTGTTCATAGAATTTGCCGGAGCTGCCCTTGTTGCAGGCATACTCGTGATTGTGATAGCTCAGTACAACACTTTGATTAACACCAATCCCGGATTTGATGAAGATAATGTTGCGTGTGTCTACAACCCATCCAACACCCGCGAGCAATCCGAGGCATTCATAGCCGCACTGCAAAATCTGCCATACGTGGAGAGCGTGACAAAATCCAATGGATTTCCGGGGTATGGCTACAGCGGAGAAATTATAGGAAAGGATGCCGGGAAAGCACTGTTTTCCACACGATTCGATTATCTTGGCGACAATTATATCGAAGTGATGGGAATGACTATGCTCGCCGGAAAATTCCCTGCTGATTCTTCAGAGGTGTTAATCAACGAAAAATTCGCAGAACTGATTGGTGAGACAACGGAATCCGCCGTCGGCAAAAGAATCACATATTCCTCCTATCCCGTCAATATCTCAGGCGTCATCAAAGACTTCACTACCGGCAACTACTATCAGGAGCAGCAACCGTTCCTCGGCATAAATGCCCAGAAATATATATTGCCATGGCTTAGTATGCGTCTGGCTTCGCCTGCGCGTGAGTCATATATGAAACTCACTGAAGCGCTGCCTGAAATCACCGGCGGGGAAGCTCCATATTCGTTTTTGTTCGCCAACCGGAAAGTTGAGACATACAAGGATATAGCCCAGTTCCAGAGCCTGGTGATAATAGCCGCGATAATACTTATGATAATATGCGCTATCGGCATGACAGGCTATCTGAGTGACGAGATGCGTCGCCGTAGCCGAGAGATTGCGATAAGGAAAGTGAACGGAGCCACCACATCATCGGTTGTAGGGCTGATATGCCGCTCAGTGCTCATGACAGCTCTGCCGGCAGTGGTGACAGGCACGGCGATAGCCTGGTATCTCGGCTCATTGTGGCTCAATCAGTTTGCTGTCACACTGCATAGCGCGGCCGCCGCTTTCATACTCTCCGGCATCGGCACTCTCCTGCTCATAATGCTGGTGTCAGTAGCGCTGACTGTGCGCCGTGCATCAGCCAATCCCACCGAAAATCTCAAATCCGAATAAAAATCAAAAGTCATGATACAGATAAACAATCTCAAGAAAATTTTCCGCACAACAGAAATCGAAACAAGCGCGCTCAATGGCGTGAATATCGAAGTGAACGAGGGCGACTTTGTTGCCATAATGGGTCCTTCAGGCTGTGGCAAATCCACACTCCTCAATATCATCGGCCTTCTCGACAACCCCACTGCAGGAAGCTACAAACTTGACGGCAAGGAGGTTGCCAACCTCAGGGAGAATGACCGTACGAACCTGCGCAAAGGCAACATCGGCTTCGTGTTCCAGAGCTTCAACCTCATAGACGAACTCACAGTAGCTCAGAATGTAGAACTGCCGCTGACATATCTCGGATACTCGTCATCAAAGCGCAAACAGATGGTGGATGAAATTCTTCAAAAGGTAAGTCTCAGCCATCGTGCCAAGCACTACCCCATGCAGTTATCCGGCGGTCAGCAGCAGAGGGTTGCGATAGCCAGAGCGGTTGTGACAAACCCGAAAATTCTTCTTGCCGACGAACCGACCGGCAACCTTGACTCGACAAATGGCAAGGAGGTGATGGAACTGCTTGGAGAGCTGAATGCCAACGGAACAACGATTGTGATGGTAACCCACTCACCGCGCGACGCTTCCTACGCCCACCGCACCATAAACCTCTTTGACGGCATGGTGGTTGCCGAGGAGCACATCTAATCCGCCGAGATTCCGAGTGAATCAAGCACTTCGAAATCAATTCCATTCATACCCGCACGCTTTAGAGTCACCGCTTCATTGTGGTCAGACAGATAAATGCGTGTGGGTTTCTTATATCCTCTTCTGACAATGCTCAGGGTAGTGTCGCTCACCGCGGTGGTGATTCCCGCCATATCAAGCGCCGTCTGGCTGAAAGATTGGCTTGAACTTATGTCTTTGCCCGAGTTTATCCGGGCGTTTGCAACATTTTCCGGATATTTGGCTGAGTATGATTCATTGAACCACGCTACAAACGGCACATGAATCTGGTACACACTCGGCACCGGCGAAGCATGGAGAAACATATTGCGGTAATCGTCAAAAATATCCTCACCGTGGTCAGAGGTATACAGCAATGCCCCGGGAATGCTGTCAGAGCACAGCAGTGACGCCACTTGGGCTATGAGTTCGGATGTGATACAGATGCTGTTGTCATAAGCGTTTACCAAAGGGTGCTTATGAGATTTGCGGGCCTGCAGCGGATAGTCAGGCGTGAATTTCGGGGTGTGTCCCTCGTAGCGGTCGTTGTAAGCGAAGTGAGACCCGTATGTGTGGAGGACAATCAGGTGCGGCCCCTTGCAGCTTTTCAGCTCATTCTCAAGCAGAGGCAGCAGTGCAAGGTCTGTCGGATTTGGCTCGGCGTCAGGCTGCTCCTTAATAAAATAGGTGGTGTCAGCCTCAAAGCCAAAACGGTCAATGAAAGAATGGTTGTAACGCTGGTTGGAGAAAAATGCAGTGCGATATCCCGCCTGGCTGAAGGCCGAGATGATGCTTTTTATACTATAGATAGAATCGCCGAAGCTCTCGGCATCAAGATGGCTCAGCAGCATAGGCACACTTTTGTGAGTGGTGTTGCTTTCGCTCAACGTCTTGCCGAAGGATATGAACGCCGGGTCGGCAAGCTCACTGTTTGTCGCTCTGTCATAACCGTTAAGCTGCCAGTGGTCGGCTCTCGATGTTTCCCCGACAATAAGCACATACACTTCGCGCCCGGTATGGGTAGTGTCGGCAAAAGCATAATGGTTGTAAGACTCATTTGAGCACGATGCTGTTTTCGCACTTCTTTCTGCCGCAAGTTTGATATTGTAGAATGCGTTGACCGGAAACAGATCATTCTCCGCCCTGTAGCCTGAGTCTGCCAGATAAGCGGCGACTACGCCTGATGCTCCTATCAAAGCGCTGATAGCAAATGGCATGACAAGGCGGCGCGTAAAGGCTTGGCTGATTCCCACTTTCTTGACCACACACCATATAGCAGCCACAATAGGAGGAAGATACATTATCACAACCAACACTATGGCAAGAGCCATGTTGCCGAGCAGTTCTCCCACTTCAGCTACATTTGTAGTGACGACATTTAAAAACATATCCACAGCAATGACGCTGCGCCCGTACAGATTCAACAGCACAATCTGGAACGCACCTATAAACATCAGCGGAAACATGCACAGAACCGTGCGCCCTATATTTCTTGATGCTGTGAGGCACAGTCCCCATACACCTAACGGCAGCAGCACATTTGCCATTCGGCCTGCCAAGCTCATATTCTCTGTCACAGACAGTGCGGCATTGGGGGCAATTATAACTAAAAGTGACCACCAGAACAGGATGATGGTCAGTATGTTGGGTCTATTATCAGAAAGCTTCATTAATGTTGAATATGAAAGATGTTTCTCCCCGGCCTATGCCGAAGTCAAGGCGCACATTGCACCTTTCCTTGAACTCCCACCGGTAGCCCGCCCCCACACATGGAAGCACTTTGCGCCAGCTCATTGCCTTAAGAGAAGGCACAACAGTGCCGGCACCACCCCAGATAGCGATGCCGTTGCGACGCCACACATGCTGGCGCAGCTCAACCACGGCGTCAATAGCAATCTTGTCGCGGTAGCGCCCCTCATAATATCCTCGCATCGTGGAGCTTCCACCAAAAGAGGCGAGCATACCCCAGGGCACATTGCCGTAATTGAACTTCGCGTTTATTCCCGCAGCGAGTATTCCGCCCTTCCACACCTTATTATAATGGCTGCCCTTGAACTGGGTGTAGCTGAAAGCATAGCGGTTGCCCATGAATTTCGGGGCAAAGCGTTGGGTGAGACACAGCAGCCATCCGGAATGGGGCTCCGTGTAACTGTCTCTTGTGTCATATTTCACAGACACTCCCGCCGCGATTGTCGATGTGTGCAGCCGCTGACCTTGCCAAAGATGAAGGTAGTCTGAGCCTATGTCGCTCCCCTTTATGAAAAAATATTCTGCACCGGGGCCAAAGTACAGACCTTTGGCAGCCTTGAAATACCAGTCGGCAGATGCCTTGATGTAGAACTGCTTGAACTTATTTTCATTGCTGCTGCGCTTACCGTTCTCATAGCCTATGCCCCAGAACTTTGTTGGAAAGGAGTAGAAATACATATTGTACTCAAGACGCTGGCTGTCATCCGGAAAAATATTGTTGCCCCTGATGCCGAGAAGATAGAATCCGACTGTGGACACATCTCCGTAAAGACTAACATTGCTCGGCATATTGGTGGTGTCGCCGTGCATATAGTAATTGCCGGCGGCAACAAGGCCGAGGCCAAGCTGAGTGTCAGATGAGTAATGGGGACCTCCGATGAAACTCACATCAAACTTCTTATGCTTCTTGGGCTTGTTGCTCTCCTTGAAATAATCAAGAAAACGCTGTATAACATTGCGGCCTATGATAGCGGAATCGCGATACTCCTCCGATATGGACTGAGCATCAGCACCCTTCGCGGCAATAGCTATCAATGCTACTAATATTATTTTGAGTTTCGCTGACATAACTTTAAGCCGCAAAGGTAGAAAAAAAATATCCATAAACGGCTTCTCCACCCCTTTGTCATGGCTCTTTTAGCAACATTTGGAGCAAAAGTGGATAAAATGGCGTGTTTTGCATTTTTTAGATGCCTGACGAGATACAATCGCGTTACAAATGTGTTACAATGTAAATTCAACTATGATTTATGACACTTATGCTTTCACACATTAAACACACAATACTGGCTCTGACAGCCACACTGGCCATCATAGCCCCCGGAGCTGCCGCCGCGGAAACAGCGCTCCCATATATCCCGGCTTCCCCCTCTGTATATCAGACTGTTGACTATGCGCAAGCACCGCAGTTGATGCGTCTGCCGGCAATGACGCAAAAGCAGCTTCAAAAAGAGTATAAACGCCTTGGAATAACCCTTTACGAACTCCCGTACTCACGCACACTAAGCATACCCAACTGGGGACGGCTATGGGCTAATACAAGCGTGCTGATGGCCGGAGGCATAACAACAATGTTTATCCTCGAGAGCCTGCCCGAGGATGCAACCGCCTGGAATAAAGCGGCAAACAACAGAGTTCCCCTTTTCAAGCGCTATATCAACCACATAAAGGCCGGCCCTGTATGGGATGGTGACAAGTTTATATTCAACTATATTCTGCATCCATACGCCGGAGCAGCATATTATATGTCGGCTCGCTCTTGCGGATTCAACTGCTTCGGCTCCTTCCTCTACAGTTTCTGCATTTCAACCTTCTTCTGGGAATACGGATTCGAGGCTTTCAATGAGATTCCATCAGTCCAGGATCTGGTCATCACTCCGGTTGTCGGTTCGGTGATGGGCGAATGCTTTTACAAGCTCAAACGTCACATCGTTTCAAACGGATACCGGCTATGGGGTTCACCAATTCTTGGCTATTTTGTCGCTTTTCTTTGCGATCCGGTAAATGAGACACTGGGATATTTCAGAGGCGACCAGAAACGCTACACACGGCTTGCCAAGCAGAAAAACCGCACCGAACTTGCCGGCGGATTCAATATAGTGCCCGGCAAAAACGGCCTTGAGGCAATGCTCTCGGTTTCTGTAAGATTCTAAAAAAGTACTACCTTTGCAGATATTTATTGTTATGAGAAAAAATATTGTATTGGCTCCGATGATTGCAGGAGTCGCGTTAGTTGGAAATTCTCAGACTCTCGAACGTATAAAATTCGGCGATTTTGAAAACTGGGTTACGAGGGATATCACAGAGTCTGTAGTCATAGGTGGCAAGCACAAAACCGTCTATGAGGTAGGTCCGACTACCAGGATTTCGGAAAACAAGCCATATAAAAATTTGGGCGGCTCGCCATGGGCCACCAGCAATGTATATGCAAAAGTGTCAGGCGTCACAAAAGCATCAAACGCCGTTTACCCTCACCAGCGTACCCAGACAAACAAGTGTGCCAAGCTCTGCACCCAGATGGAGAATGTGAAGGTGCTCGGCCTTATAAACATGAATGTGATGGTGGCCGGATCAATGTTCCTTGGTGAAATGATAGAACCGATATCGAGTACAGGCGACCCTTATTCAAAAATGGAGATGGGCATGAAATATTCCAAACGGCCGAAATGCCTCTCGTTTGACTACAAAGTGGATATGCCTCTCACCGACTCAAGGGTGAAATCAACAGGGTTCGGCCCAAAGAAAACTCTTCCCGGACGAGATGCCGCCGTAGTGTTCATTATGCTGCAGCGCAGATGGGAGGACTCCGAAGGCAATATACATGCAGCGAGAGTGGCCACCGGAGGCGAACATTTCAAAAACGGCTCCACTTGGCAAAACGGACACAAAGTGCCCCTCGTATACGGAGATGTATCAGCCAACCCCGCTTACAAATGGCTCGGGCTGAGAAATGGCGATAACGCTTACTTTGCGCGAAACTCCAAAGGCAAGATTGTGAAGATTCAGGAAGAATCATGGGACAGCGCCGATGCAACACCAACTCATGCCATTGTGATGATCAGCTCCGGCAACGGCGAGCCATACGTAGGCACAGAGGGCCTGACATTCTATATCGACAACATTGCATTCGGCTTTTAAGCAGACATATAAAATCCATTTAATTGAAAGAGCGGAGACATTCCGCTCTTTTTTTGCACTATACACGTTAAAAAAGAGAGCGGCTCTCACGAGCGGCTCCCTTTCCATTCATCACATTATGCTTATTAGTGCTGTGCGTTCAATATCTTGATGCAACAACGTCCCAGTCGACGATGTCCCAGAGCTTTTTCAAAGCATCAGCCCTGCGGTTTTGGTAATCAAGATAGTATGCGTGTTCCCACACATCAAATGTCAGCAACGGTGTAAGCCCCTCTGTGAGAGGATTGCCGGCATTTGACGACTGGGTGATAAACAGTTTTCCTTCATTGTCCTTGGACAGCCACACCCATCCGGATCCGAACAGGCTCACTCCGGCATTCACAAAATCCTCCTTGAATTTATCGAATGAGCCGAAATACTCATCGATAGCTTTGCGAAGTGCACCGTCCGGTTCACCTCCGCCATCCGGAGAAAAAGTGAAAAAATAGAAAATATGGTTCCATGCCTGCGAGGCGTTGTTGAACAACGATCCTGACGCGCTGCGGATTATATCCTCAAGAGCCATATCCTCGTACTCGGTTCCCTCAATAAGCTTGTTGAGATTGTCGATGTACGCTTTCTCATGTTTGCCATAATGGAAATCTACGGTTTCCTGCGATATTGCAGGCGCAAGCGCGTCCGGAGCGTATGGTAGGCGCGGCTGCACGTATGTAGGTTGTTCTTTCATTGTTGATAGTAAGTGTGTTTGGTTACAATTCGTATAATAAACGCATGGCTGCAGCCTATTGTTCACTTGCTGGCACATAAAACACCGGGAGCTGCCCGCGTCACAATTTGCATATAAGCCTCAGTGTGGCTAACTTTGCACTCATTATTATATAAGCAAGCCAAGCATTCAATATGGTTTCTATACAGAATCTCAGCGTTGAGTTCAGCGCAAAAGTACTCTTCGACAACATAAACTACGTCATAAACAAGCGCGATAAGATTGCCCTCGTGGGCAAAAACGGAGCCGGCAAGAGCACTATGCTCAAAATTATCGCCGGGCTGCAGTTGCCAACAGGCGGTTGCGTGGCCATGCCTCAGGATATTACGGTGGGTTACCTGCCGCAGCAAATGGAAATCAACGATTCGCTTACAGTGATTCAGGAGGTTAGAAAAGCCTTTGCCCATATCGATGAGATGCACGGGCAGCTCGCCGGGCTGAATGCCGAATTAGCCGAGCGAACCGACTATGAGAGCGATTCGTATCAGGAACTGATTGACCGCATGACCTCTCTCACCGAACGCATTGCCATGGAGGAGAGCGAGAACCAAGAGGCTGAGATTGAAAAAACACTCACCGGATTAGGCTTCTTGCGCTCTGACTTCAACCGTCACACTTCTGAATTCAGCGGCGGATGGCGGATGCGCATAGAGCTCGCAAAGCTTCTTCTCACCCGGCCCGATGTGCTGCTGCTTGACGAGCCGACAAACCATCTTGACATTGAATCGATCCAATGGCTGGAACAGTTTCTCACCACCAAAGCAAATGCCGTGGTGCTGGTGAGTCACGACAGAGCCTTTATCGACAATGTCACAAACCGAACTATTGAAATATCCCTCGGCAAAATATACGATTACTCCGTAAACTACTCCAAATTTGTGGAGTTGCGCCGGGAGCGTATCGAGCAGCAGATGCGGGCATATCAGAATCAGCAGAAACAGATTGCCGACACCGAGGAATTTATTGAGCGTTTCCGCTACAAAGCCACCAAAAGCGTGCAGGTGCAAAGCCGCATAAAGCAACTTGCCAAGATTGAAAGAATAGAGGTGGATGAGGTGGATACCTCACGGTTGAATCTCAAATTTCCGCCTGCGCCACGCTCCGGTGATTATCCCGTCATTGCCGAAGAAGTTGGAAAGAGCTATGGCGATCACATTGTTTTCAGCGGCGCTGATTTCACAATCAAGCGTGGTGAGAAAGTGGCCTTTGTAGGCAAAAACGGCGAGGGAAAATCAACAATGGTAAAATGTATAATGGGCGAAATTCCCTTTGACGGCAATCTCAAGATAGGCCACAATGTGAAAATCGGATATTTTGCCCAAAACCAGGCGCAATTGCTCGATGGCGAAATAACCGTTTTCGATACGATTGACAGAGTTGCGGTAGGAGATATCCGCACAAAAATCCGTGACATTTTAGGCGCATTCATGTTTGGCGGTGAAGCAAGCGACAAAAAAGTAAAGGTGCTTAGCGGAGGCGAAAAAACTCGACTTGCCATGATTCGTTTATTGCTCGAACCGGTAAACCTTTTGATTCTTGACGAACCCACAAACCACCTCGACATGAAAACAAAAGATATACTCAAACAAGCCATTAAAGACTTTGACGGCACTGTGATTCTTGTAAGCCACGACCGCGAATTCCTTGATGGATTGGTTGAAAAAGTGTATGAATTCGGAGGCGGTAAAATCCGTGAATGCCTCGGTGGCATTTACGAATTCCTTGAAAAGAAAAAACTGGCCAATCTAACCGAACTTGAACGCAACAAACCCGCAGCATCAAACGCTAAAAATGAACCGAAACAAACTCCGGTATCCAAAACAGAATCCGCACCCGGACCGCAGCGTAAAATTAGCTACGCCGACCAGAAAGAGCGTGAACGCATAGTCAAGCGCGCCCGCAAGAAAGTTGAAGATGCCGAAACAGCCATCACAGCAATAGAGCAGGAGATTGCCGAGCTCGAACAACGCTTTGCCGCCGGGGAGGCTGCTCCCGAACTATACACGCAGCACGCCAGCCTGAACAAACAGCTTGAAAACGCTATGAGTGTATGGGAGCTTGCAAGTGAAGAACTCGCCGCTCTCGAAAGCTGAGCTGACACCTTATATAATATAACTGTAAAAATACCCCGGCGAGAATGCAATATTCGCATACTTGCCGGGGTATTGATTTGAATATGCCAAGGATTTCGGGTCTAAATGGCACGTTAACCCTCGAAATCCATTGACAACAAGCTATGCGAGATGCGGATTATCTCGCTGAACATAGAAACTTATCATCGTGTAAATGATTGATTGCAGCGGAGTTAGAAGCCGATGCGGATCTTGACCGAAAATATACTCTTCGGCAAGGGCTGTGGTTATGAGACTTCTCTCCGACAAGGGGAGATTCTGGAGTGTTTTTAGCACCCGCGGGCTGAATACAAGAGAACCATTCATATTTTCAAGCATTTTCTGGTGACAATGCAAAGATAATACCGGCTATGTGCAAGAATAAGGCTCAAATATACTATTATTTGTTATCAACAGCTGCTATATATAAATATTTTAAATACACAAGTAAATTTAACTTCAGATATGTGAATTTTAGGAGAAATATAGCTGTTACAATTGCAAATACTGCATAAGTCTGTTAAATTCGGGCAGTTAGAGTGAAAGAAAATAAAATAAAGAATCAGGAATTATGTCACAATTGTTTTACAATTAGATATGAGGTTAAAAATAAGATAGATACGGAGGTTATCGTCGCGACCTGAATATTAATTACAAATGCAAACCAAAACACCGATTTTAAGAATCGGTTGCAAATTAGTTTGCAAATACAATCGAAAACACTTGTTTACAGATGCGAATTACACATCAAACGAAAGAAGACAGCCGCTAAAATTCTCAATTCTAATTCGCCGAAACTACTGTTCCTATTATTTAATTTCGATTTGCAAAAGCAAAATATTCAGCTAAGTAATTGTTAACACATATATACAACACACACGTTATCAGTAAGTTATATCGTTATATTAAAGTATAACTCTAAGAATGTAAGCCAATCTGCCCGAAAACGCATCAATACGTCGTTACTTACAGCATTTAACCACATATATTCAGTTACTTAGCATATTTAAATAAAGTATTGCTTCAACTTCAATAACGCAAATTCTGACATCTACGACCGCCGGCTCCCCTACTCGTTTACAAAATAGAATCAATTATTTTGAAAATAGATTTGCATATATGAAATCTTATGATTACATTTGCAATACTATTACAAATTGATGGAATTTACAAAATGGACATAGTTTCCCGTTTGAAAACATTCATAGATCACCTGAATATTCCGGTGACACAGTTTGCGGATACATGTAAAATTCCCCGCCCCACCCTGTCTCAGCTCCTTAACGGCCGCAACAAAAAGGTGAGTGATGAAATAATCCGTAAGCTCCATGCCGAGTATCCGGCTCTAAACGTCTCATGGTTGCTTTTTGGCGAGGGAGATATGCTGGCCAATTCAAATATTCAATTCTCAGAGCCTCAAAATCAGTCTTTGATAGACTTTTCTGAGCCTCAGTCTCCTGAAAATCAAGATAATAATCAGTCAATAGATTTCGGTAGCGGTTTTGACGATTCCGAGCCGGAAAAATCTAATGAGGCCGTGCATGACCTTGAGGTTGCTCTCACCCCGGCTTCAATGGCTTTTGATCGCGACAAAACCAAAAAGATTGTAAATATAATTGTGTACTACAACGACAACAGCTTTGAGTCGTTTATCCCGGGCACACCCAAGAAATAAAATAATACCGATAACGATTCCTTTATTATTTCGATAATAGGAAACCGTTATCGGTATTTTATATCTGTAATCGGAGCTAAATAAGCCCGTTTATTCAACAGCTATTTATATCAATCCACGCAATTCGTTTATCGATTTAAAGCCATGGCGGGTGCAGTAATCCTCAAGATAGTCAACAACCATTACTGTTGTTTGAGGATCCACAAAATTGGCTGTTCCTATCTGCACGGCTGTAGCACCGGCAAGGATAAATTCCATAGCATCCCTTCCGTTCATAATGCCTCCGAGGCCTATCACAGGAATCTTGACCGCCTTGACAGTTTGCCACACCATTCTCACTGCAACAGGTCGAACAGCCGGACCCGAAAGTCCTCCGGTTATTGTTGAAAGATACGGACGCCTTTTTTCAACATCAATAGCCATTCCCAGCATTGTATTTATGAGGGAAACGGCATCGGCTCCCTCACTTTCCACCGCCTTGGCTATCTCGGTTATGTCGGTTACATTCGGCGACAATTTGACTATGAGAGTCTTCGGCCATGCCTGCCTTACCGCTTTGGTTACCTGCGCGGCTCCGCTGCAAGTTGTGCCGAAAGCCATACCGCCCTGTTTAACATTAGGGCATGATATGTTAACCTCGATTGCGTTTATTCCATCAAGCGGGGCAAGTCGCCGGCAAACCTCCTCGTAGTCCTCTATTTTTGCTCCGCTCACATTCACTATAAGTTCGGAATCATAGTCGCGGATCTGTGGATAGATATGCTCTATAAAGTAGTCCACACCTTTGTTTTGCAGCCCGACTGCATTGAGCATTCCGGAGGGTGTCTCGGCCATTCGGGGGTAAGGATTCCCCTCTCTTGGTTCAAGAGTTGTGCCCTTTATTATATAGCCGCCGAGGCGCGAAAGGTCTATGAAATCGGCAAATTCCTTGCCATAGCCGAATGTGCCTGAAGCTGTCAGCACCGGATTTTTCAGGTGCAGCGATCCTATGTTAACGCTTAAATCTACCATGTGAGCTTATTGATATTGAATACCGGGCCTTCGGTGCACACACACACATTGCCCTTTACTGTTTTTTCCACACAACAAAGGCATGCGCCTACTCCGCAGGCCATCATATTTTCGAGCGACACCTCGCATTCCGCACCAATTGCCTTTGCTACTGACGCCACCGCTTTCATCATCGGAGCCGGGCCGCAGCAATATATATGCTCTATACCTGTTGCAAGCACTGAATGCTGTGTCACAAGTCCTTTTTCGCCGTGAGAGCCATCCTCGGTAGACGTAAACACCGGACCGTACTGCTCAAACAGATTCAGTTCCAGCAAGTCGCGCTCAGACCTGGCTCCGAGCAGAAACTTCGGTGAATAACCGTTATCCTTTAGAATCTTTCCAAAATATAGAAGCGGGGCAACACCCACGCCTCCGCCAACAAGCAGTATGGAAGCATCTTTGCCTGCAGGCATAGAGAAACCGTTGCCGAGCGGCAATATGAGATTGACAATCTCACCGGCGGCAATATCGCAGAGCACCTCTGTGGCCTTGCCTGCACGGCGCACAAGTAGCCACAGGCTGTTGCTGTCCGTATCAACGAAATTGATTGATATGGGACGCCTCAAAAAAACATCCTCACACCCGGGCACCTTCACCTGCACGAACTGTCCCGGAGCTACCGGTGGCAGCGGGCTGCCGCCTGCCGGACTCAGTTTCAGCAGAGAGTATATGGCATTGAGCTGCACGCACTCCACTACTTTGAAATCTGTTGTTTCCTTCTTATACATAAGTATTGGTCAATTAATATCTTTCACAGCAGAGGCAGCCGGCCTCTGTAGTCTTTGATTTTTGCAAAATTAATATTTATATGGATGCAAAAAAAATCGGCGGCAACCTTTTTGGTCGCCGCCGACATATATCGGTAGTCGATTATCTATCAGATCCAGCGCACGTATGCGAAATCCTGACGGTGAGGAAGGTTTGCATTCACCGGATAGAGGCGGAAACCATAGCGGTAAACACCTGCCTCGCGCAGCTTTTCGTCAAGCTGGTAGGTGAGCACATTGCCATCTTCCTTAACAACCTTGAAGGGCTTGGTTTCAAAGAGGTGCTCAACACCGTCTTCCACCCTGTATGCAACATATTCAAGGCCGAGATCCTTGCCAAGGCCGTTGGTGTCGATCACTGCTGTGATCTGATACTTCTGACCGGTAGCCTGGAGCTGAGGCTGTGCAATGTCGAGCTTTTCAACCTTGATGCCATCCCATGCTTCCACAACCTTGTTCTTCCACGCAACAATTTCGCGGGCAAGAGCGTAGTTGTCCTTAGACAGTGCGAGGAAGCGTTTGTCCTCGGGCATGTAGAAGCGGCTGATGTAGTCGTCGATCATGCGCTTCATGGTGAAGTGGGGAGCTATGTGGCCGATTGAACCCTTGATGTACTGAATCCATTTGGGTGAGTAGCCTTTGGAGTTCTTTTCAAAGTACAGGGGCACAATCTCATTTTCGAGCATCGAGTAGATTGTAGCAGCATCGAGTTTGTCCTGCTGTGACTGGTCTGTGAACGTGCGTTTTTCAGTGAGAGCCCATCCTGCCTTCTCATCGAAGCGGTAGCCTTCGTACCACCAGCCGTCAAGAACAGAGAAGTTGAGCACACCGTTCATCTCAGCCTTTTCGCCTGATGTGCCGGAAGCTTCCAGAGGACGGGTCGGGGTGTTGAGCCAGATGTCAACGCCAGTCACAAGGCGTTTTGCAACGATCATGTTGTAATCCTCAAGGAAGATGATTTTACCGAGGAACTGAGGCATTCTGGAGATCTCCATGATGCGCTTGATGAGTCCCTGACCGGCGCCGTCAGCGGGGTGGGCTTTACCTGAGAATACGAACTGCACCGGGAAGCGCTCGTTGTTCACAATCTTGGCAAGGCGGTCAAGGTCGGTGAACAGAAGGTGAGCACGCTTGTAGGTAGCGAAGCGGCGGGCAAAGCCGATAATGAGGGCGTTGGGGTTGATTTTGTCAAGGATGCTCATCACTGCGGAGGGATCACCCTGGTTTGCAAGCCATTTCTCCTTGAAGTCTCTTCTTACAAAGTTGATGAACTTGTTTTTCATGCGCATGCGCATATTCCAGATTTCTTCGTCAGAAACCTTGAAGATGCCCTCCCATGCTTTGGGATTGCTCTGGTCCTCAAACACTTTTTCGCCGAGGTGCTCTGTGTAGAAAGCTTTCCATTCAGAAGCTGCCCAGGTTGGCATATGCACACCGTTGGTCACATAGCCAACGTGGCTCTCCTCCCAGGTATAGCCTTTCCAGATACCTGCAAACATTTTTTTGGAAACCTCGCCGTGGAGCCAGCTCACACCGTTGGCTTCCTGACAGGTGTTGAGTGCGAACACGCTCATTGAGAAGCGCTCGTTTGAGTCGGGGTTCTCGCGGCCCATGTTCATGAGGTCAGACCAGGAGATGCCCAGTTTTGCGGGATATTCGCCCATGTATTTGCCGAAGAGGCCTTCGTCAAAATAGTCGTGGCCGGCGGGCACGGGAGTGTGTACGGTGTAGAGTGAAGATGAGCGCACGAGCTCGAGCGCGGTAGCGAAGTCGAGGTTCTTTTCCTGAACATAGTCGACAAGGCGCTGGAGGTTGAGCAGGGCCGCGTGGCCTTCGTTGCAGTGGTAAAGGTCGGAGTTCACACCAAGTTTCTTAAGCATGAGCACACCGCCGATGCCGAGCAGATATTCCTGCTTGATGCGGTTTTCCCAGTCACCGCCATAGAGCTGGTGGGTGATAGAGCGGTCATACTCGCTGTTCATATCAAAGTCGGTGTCGAGCAGATAGAGCTTCATGCGGCCTACATTCACACGCCAGATGTGAGAGTAAACTGTGCGTCCGGGATAGGGCACTTCGAGAATCACAGGGTTGCCCTCGCCGTCAACCACCTGTTCAATGGGCAGCTGGTTGAAGTTCTGAGGCTCGTAGTTTGCAATCTGCTGACCGTCAACAGAAAGTGTCTGTGTAAAGTAGCCGTAGCGGTATAGGAAGCCGACAGCAGTCATGTCCACGCAGCTGTCAGAAGCCTCCTTGATATAGTCGCCGGCGAGAACGCCGAGACCGCCGGAATAAATCTTCAGGCAGTTGCAGAGACCATACTCCATTGAAAAGTAAGACACGGAAGGAACATCCTTGCGCATGGGCTTGGACATGTATTCCTGGAAGTGAGCATGCACTTTCTGGATTCTGTCCATCATTTCTTTATCCTTGGCTATTTCGTCAAGGCGTTCGGTAGAGAGCTGCTGAAGGAGCATCACAGGGTTTTCGCCTGTTTTGCGCCAAAGGTCGGGGTTGAGGTCACGAAAGAGGTTTTTTGCATCGCTGTTCCATACCCACCAAAGGTTTTTTGCGACAACTTCAAGGGGCTTCAGGGAAGAGGGAAGCTCTGCCTTTACAGTAGAGTCGCGCCACACGGGTGCGTTAGCGTTGCTTACTTGGATTTTCATAAAATGTTATGTTAATGAAGTAGTTATAATCTGTTATTGCGAGCTGCGAGTGCAACTTCAAATGCTTGTATATAATATGTGATGAAGTAGCTCCATGCGGCGCGGCACGATGTTTTTCTTGCGGCTTCGTCCACAATGGCGCATTCTGTATGGTCCATTTCGTTGAGATAATCGAGAGAGCGTGCTATGCTTTCAACAACCTGACCGTAATTCTCATCACCGCGCCCAATCACGTTCACGCCGCATGAGCAGAACTGGTTGTCCGTGGTAGACAGAATCCACTGGCCGAATCCGCTCAGCGATGTTGTGATTGTGGGCACACCGAACGCTATGCTCTCGAGGGGAGTATATCCCCAAGGCTCATAATATGAGGGGAATACGGTGGCATCCATTCCTATAAGCAGGTCATAGTACTCGGAGTTGAATATACCATCTGTGCCATTAAGATAGCAGGGCACATATATGACTGTCACTTTGCTGTCGGAGTTGTTTGCAAACCCTATTCCGTGGATGCGGTTGAGCACGGCATCCTCGTTTGGATTATTCAGCCAATGGGTTATCACGGGGTCATCAAGACGTTTGGCTTCATCGCTCTGAAGGGCTGCGACAAGATCGGCACGAGGCTCTTTCATCCATGCCGGCACCATTACAAACGCTATGCACGGGCGCTTTATCTGTTTGCTTTCAAGAGTAGCCATCGAGTCGAGGAACACATCGAGCCCCTTGTTGCGGTACTCGCATCGGCCTGAGGTGGCTATAAGCATTGTGTAGTCGGGAAAACTTTTGCCGGTGAGCGCGGAAGCCACATCAAGCAATTTTTCGCGGGCCACCGCCTTTGCCTCGGCAAATTTCGTGCGCGGAGGTACAAAATTTTTCTCAAAGCCGTTTGGTGTCACAACCTGCGGTCTCAGCTCAAGAAGCTGCTCACATTCCACAGCGGTGACCTCGCTCACGGTGGTGAAGCAGTCGGCGGCATGGGCGGCAGCTTTTTCAAGGGAGTGCTTGGACTGCATATTCAGCTCCCGGGCCATCTGGTCGCCGTTATAAGAACCGAGATGGCTGTACAGAGGCTTGCCGTTTCCGCATATACTGCGGCCGATGCTTGTTGCATGGGTGGTGAAGATGGTGGCTACCTGCGGCAGTTTCCATTTCACATACAGCAGTCCCATGCCTGTCTGCCACTCGTCAAAGTGGGCGATAGCATTCTTTCGGCTTTTGGGGGTAATTTTGTGGAAGGCACATATATCTTCTATCACAGCACCGGCTGCGAGTGAAAATGCGCAGCATTCGTCATAGTCGCCGTAGGCATTGAGAGAATCGACACCAAAGCGGTTCCACATCTCGCCGTAATACCGGTTTTTCTCGGCATACATCGCTTCAAATTTCACCAGCACAACAATCGGTTTTCCGGGCACATCCCATCGTCCTGTGCGCACGCTGACTCCCTGAGGCAGCTTTGCTTTCGCTTTCCAGGCGCCCAGCACCGAGGGGGTTTCTATGAAGTATGGAGAGGGTGTGTCTTCTGTCCATACATCCGGTCCTATAAATATAACCTTATCTTTGTATAGTTTCTGTAACGTCTTGGCTTTAGTCGATAGAACGGTATATATGCCGCCAATCTTGTTGCATACTTCCCAGCTTGTTTCAAAGAGTAGGTCAAGAGCTACGGTTGAACTTTCCATAAAGTAACTGAATTCAATTAAGTCAGCCGCAAAGGTAGTAAAAAATAGGCATTTGACCAAAAGCTGACACAAAGCTGACACAGAATTTACACACCCTTGTGTCTCCGTGCGGTATTTGCGGCGCTTTCAACGTTAAAAATTTTGCTATTTGACGATAATGAGCTAAATTTGCAATAATTTAGTGGTAATATGAAAACTATGCTGAAGATATTGATAAGCTGCGCGGTGGCGGGTTCTCCCCTGCTTCCGTACGCTGCAGACGCCCGGCCGCAGGCTGCCGAGCGTATCGAGGCCGAGTCCATAGTGCTGACATCCTCGTCAACAGCTATCAGCATTTCTGTGCGTGTCGACTCCACCATCCGCTTCTATATTTATTCCATTACCGGTCAGCTTATCAAAACCGTTGATGTCCAGGGCGGATGCAGCGAGAGCGTTGAGCTTGGTAAAGGATGTTATATTGTAAAGTGCTCACAATGGTCTAAGAAGGTGATGGTAAGATGAACCCACTGTTTTCAATAATCACGGTCACTTACAATGCCGAGAACACCCTTCCGGCTACTGTTGACAGTGTCAGGCAGCAGACATTCACTGACTATGAGCATCTTGTGATAGACGGCAAGTCAAAAGACCGCACCGTTGAGATTGCAACCGACGCCCATCCCCGCATAAAAGTGACATCCGAACCAGACTCCGGGCTCTACGATGCTATGAACAAGGGGCTTGACCGCGCTTGTGGCAAATATCTGATATTTCTCAATGCCGGAGACTCTTTTCACAGCCCTGACACCCTTGCAAAAATAGCTGACGCCATTATAGCAAACAATTATCCCGGCATAGTGTACGGTCAGACAGATATCGTTGACAGCCAACGCAGAAAAATTGCTGACAGACACCTGACCGCTCCACAGTCGCTTGACTACAAAAGCTTTGCCGACGGCATGGTTGTGTGTCATCAGGCTTTTGTGACTCTTGCCCGGATAGCCCCGCAGTTCAACCTCAAGTACAGATTTTCGGCAGACTATGAATGGTGCATCCGTTGCCTTCAGCATTCAAGAAAAAATGTATATGTCGGCGATACAATCATCGACTACCTGTTCGAGGGCCTCACAACCGCCAACCGAAGAAAGTCGCTTACCGAGCGATTCAGGATAATGGCCAGATATTACGGTGTGCTGCCTACTGTGTGGAACCACCTGCGCTTCCTGCCCCGGTTTGTGGCAAGGACAAATCAAGAGAAAAAACTATCTTAAATAATATTAGCAATGAACTATTTCATTCCGGATTCAAACAATCAGCCTCAGGGGCCGTTCAACATCGAACAACTGAGAGCCCGCGGTATAACCCCCGACACCTTAGTATATAATGAGCAGTTAGGCAACTGGACCCCCGCAGCCCAGGTGCCCGAACTCGCCACCTATCTTTTCGGAGGAGCTCAAAACCCCATGAGTCTGCCCAACGGCGGATACCAGTCATGCAACCAGCCCCCTTACCCGCAGTATGCACCCGGCATGGCAGACAATCAGATGCCTCAGGTTGCTCCCAAAACATGGCTTGTGGAGTCTATTCTTGTAACCCTCTTCTGCTGCCTGCCTTTCGGTATTGTCGGCATCATCAAAGCCGCGTCTGTTGACAGCAAATTCAGATCAGGCGATTATGCCGGAGCCCAGCTGGCCTCACAGGAAGCCGGCAAATGGACCAAATGGGGCTTCTTCTGCGGCATAGGAGTAAGTGTGCTATATCTGTTGCTTGTATTACTCGGAGCTGTGGGCAGCAATCTGTAATGGTACTTACAAACACCACCTTTGCTGTTGCTCCTGAGGCCGACAACACTTTCCGAAAGTGGGTTAAGGACACATTTCTGGACAACGCAGTAAAAGGGGGCGGGTTTACCGCTCCCCTTTTTTGCCGCATAATGACAGATGAGGCAGACTGCGCGGCAAGCTATGCCGTGCAGTTTGTATGCCCTACAATCGAATGCGCCAGAGAATGGATGGAGTCGGGCGACGGAGCTCTTATGCTGAGAGAGTTGAGACACAAAGCCGGCGACAGTATCCTCTGGTTCACAACCTATATGCAGATTATCGGATGACAGACGACATAGCAGCCGAAAAGGCTTTATGGGATAAGGTTATAATGGGTGTTGACCCCGGCACTAATGTGATGGGCTACGGTATTGTCGGCATAAAGAACAAGAAGCCGGCAATGATAGCTCTTGGCATTATCGAGCTCAGCAAGTTCGAGAGCCATTACATGAGGCTCAAACGCATATACGACCGCATCCTTTCGCTGGTGGAACAGTATCTGCCGGACGAGATGGCTATCGAAGCCCCTTTTTTCGGCAAAAATGTGCAGTCGATGCTGAAACTTGGCAGAGCACAGGGGGTAGCGATGGCTGCCGCCCTTGCCCGCGAGGTGCCGATAACCGAATATGAGCCCAGAAAAATAAAGATGGCGATAACCGGCACCGGAGCGGCCTCCAAGGAGCAGGTGCGCGAAATGCTCAAACGCACACTCAACATCAAGGAGGAGCAGCTGCTGCCCCAACTTGATTCCACGGATGCCCTCGCTGCGGCGATGTGTCATTTCTACGAGTCAACACGCCCCATTCCCTCAGCGGGCAAATCGTCGTGGAAAGACTTCATAGCCAGAAACCCCGACAGAGTGCGCTGAAAGCATTATGTGAGGGTTATAAAACCGCGCATAAAAATAGCCCGCGAAAAAAATCGCGGGCTATTTTTATATATGGCAGCCGTTGGCTGGATCAGTCCACCTGAATTACAAGGAAGTTGCTGATGCTCCAGAAGCTGGCGGCGTTTTTGATTTTCAGTATTTTCTGGTCACCCTCCTCCACTATTTCATAGCTGTCGGCGGGCTGGTTGGTAAGCACCTTAGCTTTTTTGGAGTGAAGCGGAATATTGACGAGAGATCTCTTGTCGGCCTGAGTGAAGTAAGCTTTCTCAAAATCGCTGGGCATGATTTTTGTTTTGCGCAGGAATCCGGTTTTGATTATCTGGTGTTTCTGCAGCTCGCTCTTGGAACCGATGGCAAAGAAGCAGGTGTTGAGTTCATCGGTAAGTTCGGTAGCCTGCTGGCGGGCTTGTTCTCTTTCGGTGGTGACTTCTGTTACGGTAGAGCTGAGAGAATCCACTCTCGCACCGAGGTTTGCTATCTCAATATGTGCGGCGGAGAGCTGGTTTGTGAGGGTTGCGATTTCGGTTTCCTGCTCGGCAATCTGACCCTTGAGGTTGTCGATTGTCTTCATAAGGTTTGCGTTTGAGCCGCTTGAGTCCTTTAGCTTCTTTTCAAGCTGCGCAAGGCGTTCGCGGCGCTGCTGCAAAGCCTCGCGGATTGCAATCATATCGTTTCTGAGCTGGGTTTTGCGCGATGCACTTTCATCAGTAAGGGCTCCGGGGGTTGCGATGATGTGCTCAATATCCTTGATCTGGCTCATGCCTGTAGATATGTCGTTTATCAGAGCAAACAGGCTGTCCTGGGTAGCTAATGTTGCCTGGAGTTCAGTGTTCAGCGCTGTATTCTGTTCCTGCGCCTGCTCAAGCTTCTCTTTAGTGCCGCAGCTGCTCAGCAGGGCTAAGGCAGCGAGAGCGGAAATACCATAAGTTCTCATAAATTTTGTTTTAGCAAGGGCGTGAGTCCCTTTGGTTAATTCAAAAATTGATTAAATATCCTCGGCTTTATATTTGTTTTTGTGGGGTCGGGATGCCGGGGTCGCTTTCCCTTCCAGAATGATAACAATCTCGCCTTTAGGATTGTTTTGGGTAAAGTGTTGTATCAGTTCATCAAGGGTGCCCCGCACGGTAGTTTCATGTATTTTGGAAATCTCTCTCGACACGGAGGCATTTCGGTCTGAGCCACAAACCTCAGCGAGCTGAGAGAGAGTTTTAACAAGCCTGAGAGGAGATTCATATATGATAGAAGTGCGCTCTTCGGCTGCTATCTCGCTCAGCCGTGTGGCTCTCCCCTTTTTCTGTGGCAGGAATCCTTCGAAGCAGAACCGCTCGCAAGGCAAGCCGCTGCTCACAAGCGCCGGCACAAAAGCGGTTGGTCCGGGCAGTGTGACCACATTGATGTTGCGGCGGCGACACTCCCTCGACAACAGGAATCCGGGGTCAGATATTCCGGGGGTTCCGGCATCTGTCACAAGAGCTATATCCTCGCCGGCTTCAAGTCGCCCGGCGAGAGCCTCAACGGTAGCATGCTCGTTGTGCATGTGGTGGGCAATCACTGGGGTGGTTATGTTGAAGTGCTTGAGCAGCACTCCGCTTGTGCGGGTATCCTCAGCCAAAATAAGGTTGCATCCGGCCAGCACCTCCACAGCTCTCGGAGTCATGTCGGCGAGGTTTCCCACAGGGGTAGGCACCATGTAGAGAGTTCCGGCCATGTCACATCAGTTAAAGTGAGCGGTGAGCACCGCAACAAAGGCTTTTACATCCTCGTTGTCGGCATCAAGGCAGAGGTCATTGTACAGATAGTCGCTCACCTCATCCATTGTCGACATATTTGAGATTATGGCGAGAGTGCCCTCAAATTCCTCGTCATTGGAATCAAAGAGGTTGTTCCTGAACCGGAATCTGTCGTTGATGGTGAATTTCAGCGGTCCCTTTGCAAGTACGTCATTGAGCACTTTAGGCGCCTCATCCTCAACACTATGCTGCTCCTCCGCTGCTTCGGGAGCCGTGACAGTTTCTGATTCGGGGGCAGCCACTTGTATTTCATCCGCTTCGGACTGCGGCTCAGCGTCCTCCTGCTGTTCAAGCTCTGCAGATTCTGCAACTACCTGCTGCCGCACTGTTTCCACAGTAGCCTGAGCCTCGATGATTTCCTCAGCATCCGCTGCTTCCACAGCAGTCTGAACAGCCGGTTCAGTAGCCTGACCGAGCGGTTCTGCCGGCTGCAGACCAAGCAGTTCATTAAACCGTAATGCCTTTCGCTCCAGCATTGCCGTGACTCTCGGCGGAGTCATGTCATCGCGTTTAAGCATCAGTGTCAGAAGCCCTTCCATTTCGAGGGTCAGCTCCAGCAGTTCGTCTATAGTGTCTTTTGTCATATTTCTGATTTATTTTATCACAAAGTTAATATAAGTGGTGGGCAAAACCAAATTTTAATCCCGCTTATACGGTCTTTGGCTACTCCCTGTCAAATCCAGGGGCAAATGTGGAGAGCAGAAAGTCCTCCACCGCTTTTTTTACGGTAGCACCGCCGCAGGCGTATTTATTTACCATCACTACAATAACATGGGTCGGAAACCCCTCATTGTCAAGCTTGTATCCGGCATAGCAGCGTACATCCCTCATGCTGCCTGTTTTCATGGCTATAGTACCTTCAAGGGGGGTGTCGCACAGAAAATTTTTCATAGTGCCTTCAAGTCCAGCCTTTGGAAACAGGTTCACGTAGTCTGTGGCATTATGATGCGAGGCCATCCAGACAAGCATATCGCCCATAAAATAAGGTGTAAGCCTGTCGTTGCGTGATAGTCCGCTGCCATCCTCAAGATTAACTCCCTGGGTGTCTATGTCTCTCAGATTCCATATACGGAGCTCGTTTTCAACAGCTTTCTGACGGCTGTCTCCCGGGGCTATCATGCGCAGTGCACCTTCGGCCATCATGTTGTCGCTACGGACCATAAGGCTCCGGAGAATATCTCTCAATTCAGGCGAACTGTGTTCGTACAGCAGTGACCTGTCTTTGTCCTTACCTGCCTGTTTGTTGCCTATCGCTATACCGGCATCCTTGATTTTCTCTATTGTTTCGTGGCGAAGTGTTTCGTCCGGAGAAGGGTTTGACAACACAACCTCCTGCTTTCCACGCCTCACAGTGCCTCTGCTGATGAATTGCTTCGAGTCGCGCTTGCGCTCTATTTTCAGAGAGCCTTTGGCCGGAGTGTGGCGCACAACAAGGCCGGGAACATGGGGAGTGGATTTGCGACCCGGCATCGACAGAATGAATTTGTTGTCGCGGAAATTCGTCGAGTAATGTCCCGCTCCGTATGGCCATGCAAAATCCTCTTCCACCCACCCCGCAGGCAGCGGCTGGTCTACAAAAGCTGTGGCATCAATGACAACAGTGCCGGTTACAGCGTTGATTCCCCTGCGCGTAAGGTATGTGGCTATACTGTCTGTGAATCCGGCTGTTTCAGGGAAGTGGGATGATTCGAGCGCCGGGTCGCCGCATACTTTTATCACAATATCCCCGTCAACAGTGCCGTTTTTTTGCTTTCCTTGAATATACACACTTGTTGTAAAGCGGTAATCGGGGTTGTACTCCGCGAGCACCGAGGCTGTTGTCACAGCTTTGGTGATGCTCGCGGGTATCAGCGGCAACTCGCCGTTGATGTCTGTTATCACCTCGCCGGTGATGATATCCTCGATATATACTCCGGCTCTGGCCGAGGCCGGAAGCTTGAATTCGGCTTTCATGACAGCCTCGCCCGCCAAAGGGCAAAGCAATAAGGCAGCCGCATATATGAGTCCTGAAAATGTTCTATGCTTCATATAGGTAAGTCCTCGTAAATTATACTGCAAAATTACAAAAAGGGGCGCGGATTCAGCGCCCCAAAGCGTGTTGTGTCTGCGAATATTAAGCAATTTTACGAGATTATGCCTATGGAATTGAGGAATACCAGAGCTATTCCGGCCGGGGCGACATAGCGCAGACAGAACAGAATCAGAGAGTATGCGCGGAATTTTATGGAGCCATTTGCAGTAAGCTGGTTGCGGATAAAGCGTCGGTCAACCACCCAGCCCACAAAAACGGATGCTATCATGCCGCCTATAGGCAGAAGGATATTGGAAGCGAGGTAGTCGAAGAAGTTGAAGATGGTCATGCCGAAAATAGTAAAGCCGGAGAGCGCTCCGAAACTCAGTGCACAGAGAGAGCCGAGCGCCATGGCAATCAGCGTGTTGACAATAGTTGCGGTACGGCGTTTCATCTTCAGCTCCTCGGTCATGAAAGCGATTGATATCTCGCTCATGGAAATAGTTGAGGTCAGTGAAGCCAGAATCAGCAGAAAGAAGAAGAGGGATGACCACACAACCCCGCCCGGAAGACTGTTAAAGATTGCCGGAAGCACCTCAAATACCAGTGTGGGGCCTGCCTGCGGTGAGATTCCGAACGAAAAAACAGCGGGAAATATAATCACACCGGCAAGTACGGCAACAAGGGTGTCGAGGCTCGCCGTGGTTATGGCTGTGCGGCCGAGACGGGTTTTATTGCCGAAGTAGGATGCGTATGTTGTCATACATCCGAGGCCGAGGCTCAGCGAAAAGAACGCCTGCCCCATAGCGGACAGAAGCACCCTTGGGGTGATTTTTGAGAAATCGGGATTAAAGAGGAAAGCCAGGCCTTCCGAGGCACCGCTGAGCGTTAGCGAATTTACGCAGAATATCATAAGCAGTATAAACAGCAGCGGCATCAGAATATTTGACATCCGCTCTATGCCCTTGGTCACTCCCCTGACGAGAATCAGGAAGTTAAGGGAAAGGAATATCAGAGTCCATACAACCGGCCGCCAGTTGCCGGTAGAGAATTGGTCAAAAGCCTCATGATACTCGCTGGAGGATGCCAACATCAGTTCGCCCCTCACCGATTGCACAAAATACTCACATATCCATCCGGCAACAACCGAATAGAAGCTCAGTATCGCCACAGAGGCGGCTATTCCCATAAATCCGGCTATATACCATTTGCCGCGCGATAGTTTGCGGTAGGCTCCAAGAATATTGCTGCGGGTGCCTCTGCCCATAATGAATTCGGCGCATATCACCGGCACTCCTATGATGAATATGAACATTATATAGCAAAGCATGAATGCCCCGCCACCGTTGCTCCCCGCCTCGTAAGGGAAACGCCAGATATTGCCGAGGCCGACAGCCGATCCTACCGTTGTCGCTATTACACCTATCTTAGTATTGAAGCGGGCACGCTGGCCTTGTTTGTCGGGTTTGTTCATTGTACAGGTTCTGATAAGTAGTTTCGTTTGGTTCCGTCCGGAGCTTTCTTTTTGCCGGCTCCGGCCTTTTTCTTTGGCTTGGGTGTGGCCTTGGGAGTGGTGACGCTGTCGATTGAGGAGATCAGCGAGTCGTGGGCTGATTTTGCAGCCTCGGTCAGCGGTGCCGGTGGGGAAACACGATTGCATGCCCGGTTTATCACAGCGATGCCAAGCAACAATGTGATTATTATAAGAAGCAATATCAGTCCGCGCCTCTCAGCCGATGTAAAACTTTTGTCAGACATTGAAAAAGTAGCTTGCCAATACCAGCGCTATGAGAGCGGGAGCGAGGTAGCGGATAATGAAACGGATAAGAGACACCGGGTGATGGCTGGCATTGCCATGATTGGATATTTCATCCGGCAGCACTTTCTTTGGTGCAAACCAGCCGAGGTACACGCACACCCCTATCGACACCACCGGAAGCAGAATGTTTGTGGACACGCTGTCAAGCATATCGAAAACGCTCATGCCGGCAATGCGCAAGGGGCTATCCCCACTCAACGACAGCGAGCAGACGGTGCTGAATGCGAATAGTGGCAGCAGGGTTATCATGCAGGCCTTCAGCCGGGAGGTTTTGAAGCGGTCGCTGACAAAAGCTACCGTGACTTCGGCTATGGAGATGGTGCTTGTGATTGCCGCTACTGTGAGGAGAAGGAAGAATAAAGTAGACCACAAGGCTGTTGCCGGCATCATCCGGAATACCTCAGGCAGGGTTACAAATACAAGGGCTGTGCCCTCAAGATTGGCATCCGTGAGGCCGAAAGATGTTATGGCGGGGAAAATTATTATGCCCATCATAATGGCAACAAGCAGGTCGAGCAGACTCACAGTCACCGCTGTCTTGGTAAGTTTTGTCGAGTTCGGGAAATAAGAGGAGTATGTGATGAGGATGCCCATTCCGAGGCTCAGCGAAAAGAAGGCTTGACCGAGAGCATTGAGAACAACGGCAGGAGTAATTTTACTAAAATCGGGGTTAAGGAAGTATGCCAACCCCTCGGAAGCCTTGTCAAGTGACAGCGCAACCCCGCACATTGCAATAAGGACGAGAAACAGCACCGGCATAAGTATGTTGCTCAGCCGCTCTATGCCCTTCTGTACCCCCACTACAAGCACACCTATATTAATAAGTATGGTAACATATGTGGCAACAAGAGGCCGATAGCTACCTCCGATCATCTGCTGCATTTTGTGGGTGAATCCTGCTTCGTCCGAGGCGGTGTCCGTAAAATCATATAGCGAGCCGGAGATTGAGCTCCAGAGATATTCGATTGTCCATCCGGCAACAACCATATAGAAGCAAAGAATCATATAGCTTGCAAGCACTGCAAGCGCTCCTACACTCCACCACGGCTTTGCAGCCCCGAGATTCTTGAATGCACCCACGGCATCACTCCTGCCCGCACGGCCAAGGGCAAACTCGCTCACCATCACAGGCACACCGAGAATGAACACACAGGCTATGTAAACAATCAGAAAAGCGGCGCCTCCGTTTGCCTGAGCCTCTGCCGGAAACCGCCACACATTGCCGAGCCCCACCGCCGAGCCGACAGTGGCAGCTATAAGGCCTATCTTAGAGCCAAACTGTGCTTTTTTACCCATGGTTTATTCACTGCGTTAAGTACAATATTCTGCAAAGATAATGTCTTGAAGCCCCGGTTTGCAACTATTTTCCATCTTTTTTCGCCTTTGGGGTACATAATTAAGGTGTAATTAAAGTATCTATGCGGCGGTGAGAATTGAGGCGAGGATGCAGCGCGGCGGTAGTTGCGGTCATAACCGGAATTACAACGAGTGCATCAAACGCACAATACAATCAACACAAAAATAATTCAAAGTTGTCCAAAATGAAATGTTACATTACTATATATCAATAAGTTATAATTTTTAGCTATTTAAAAAGTTTTCCAAAAAGTAATTTTGCAAATAATTTTAGCTGAAATATTTTGCCGGAACGGATAATTGTGGCTACCTTTGCCGTAAACAAAAAAGACAAGGATATGATACAGATAGTGGTAAAGCGCGACGGTAGAGTTGTCGGCTACAATGAAGAGAAGATAAAGGCGGCAATCCGCAAGGCCATGCTTCAGACCGAGCGTGGTGAGGATGAGGCTCTTATCCAGAAAATAGCAGATCGCATCGGCATCACCGGCAAGGAGCGCATGAGCGTGGAGGAGATTCAGGATCGGGTTGAGGTGGAGCTGATGAACAGTCCCAGACAGGAGGTTGCCAAGCGGTATATCGCCTACCGTGACCAGCGCAGTATTGCCCGCCGGGCCAAAACCCGCGATATGTTTCTCGAAATCATTGAAGCCAAAAACAATGAGATTACGCGCGAGAACGCCAACATGAACACCGACTCGCCGGCAGGAATGATGATGAAGTTTGCCAGCGAAACAACGAAGCCGTTTGTCGACGACTATCTGCTGTCACAAGAGGCCCGCGACGCTGTACGCAACGGCTATCTGCATATCCACGACAAGGACTACTACCCTACCAAGAGCCTCACCTGTGTTCAGCATCCGCTTGACAAAATTCTTAAGTTCGGCTTCACAGCCGGACATGGAGAATCCCGGCCTGCAAAGCGCATCGAGACCGCAAGCATCATATCCTGCATATCCTTGGAAACAGCGCAAAACGAGATGCACGGCGGTCAGGCCATTCCGGCGTTTGACTTCTATCTCGCTCCATTTGTGCGCAGCTCATTCATTGAGGAGATAAAGACCCTCGAATCGCTCACCGGCAAGGACCTCAGTCATCTTTATGATACAGAGATGAAGGACTATGAAAGCAAGTCGCTGGACGGCCTGCAAGGCGATGAGCGATATGTTCAGCATGCTGTAAACAAAACCGTTGAGCGTGTGCATCAGAGCATGGAGGCCTTTATCCACAATATGAACACGATTCACTCCAGAGGTGGCAACCAGGTTGTGTTCAGCTCAATAAACTACGGCACCGACACCTCGGCCGAGGGTCGCTGTGTTATCCGCGAGCTGCTCAACACCACCTATCAGGGTGTCGGCAACGGCGCCACAGCCATATTCCCCATACAGATATGGAAAAAGAAGCGCGGAGTGAGCTATCTGCCTGAAGATCCCAACTACGACCTGTATAAGCTGGCTTGCAAGGTGACCGCACGCAGATTCTTCCCCAACTTTGTGAATCTTGACGCGACATTCAATCAGCACGAGAAATGGCGCGCCGATGATCCGGAACGCTACCGCTACGAGGTAGCGACAATGGGATGCCGCACACGAGTGTTTGAAAACCGTTATGGTGAAAAGACATCTGTAGGACGCGGCAATCTCAGCTTCTCTACCATCAACATTGTGCGCATAGCGATAGAATGCATGATGATAAAAGACAAACAGGAGCGTATAGACCGGTTCATGGCAAAGCTTGATGAAGTGCTTGACATAACGGCTCGTCAACTGTGCGACCGATTCAATTTCCAGAAAACAGCTCTTGTGAAGCAGTTCCCCCTTCTCATGTCGCGTCTTTGGGTAGGGTGTGAGAATCTTTCCGCCGATCAGACCATAGAGAGTGTCATCAATCAAGGCACCCTCGGAATTGGTTTCATCGGACTGGCCGAATGTCTGATAGCACTCACCGGCAAGCATCACGGCGAGAGCGAGGAAGCGCAGGCTCTCGGACTCAAGATTGTGTCGCACATGCGCAGCCGAGTCAATGAGTTCAGCGAAAAATACGGCCACAATTTCTCTGTGCTCGCAACACCCGCCGAAGGACTCAGCGGCAAGTTCACAACCAAGGATAGAAAGAGCTTCGGCATTTTGCCCGGCATCACAGACAAGATATATTACACCAATTCAAACCATGTGCCGGTGTACTACAAATGCTCGCCCAAGCATAAGGCTGAAGTGGAAGCCCCCTACCATGAACTTACCGGCGGCGGACATATCTTCTATGTGGAGATTGATGGTGATGCCACACACAACCCCAAAGCTATCGCAGACATCGTGGATCTGATGGACAAGAACAATATCGGATATTGCTCGGTGAACCACAACCGCAACAGATGTATGTGCTGCGGGTACGAGGATGCCTCCGAGAATCTGGAGGAATGCCCCAAATGCGGAAGCAAGGAGATTGACAAGCTGCAGCGTATCACCGGCTACCTTGTAGGCACAACCGACCGCTGGAACAACGCCAAGCTGGCCGAGCTCAACGACAGGGTTGTTCACAAATAATGCCTCGTCGATGAGCCTGAGAGTGATAAGCATCATAGATGGCACAACAGTTGACGGTCCGGGGTTCCGGACCGCCATCTATTTTGCAGGGTGCCGTCATCAGTGCCCCGGGTGCCATAATCCGCAGTCATGGGATTTCGAAGCCGGACAGAGCATGGCGGTTGAAGACATAATGAATCGCATAGAGAGCAACGGAATGAATGTGAGCTTCAGCGGTGGAGACCCTTTATATCAGGCAGATAAGTTGCTGCCGCTGTGCAAGGCTATAAAGAGTTCCGGTAAAAATATATGGCTCTACACCGGATTTCTTTTCGAGCAGATAGCGGCAATGCCTGAGTTCAGCGCGTTGCTGGAATACATTGATGTGATTGTCGACGGCCCGTTTGTTGAACATCTGCGCGACACCTCGCTGCTGTTCCGGGGCTCATCCAATCAGCGTCTGGTGGATGTCAGACGATCATTGTCAGGAGATATTGTGGAATGGCAGCCGGATTTCTGACCGATGCAACTGAGCAGAGCCGAGGCTTTGGCATCAGCTTCGCGCCATTCATCTGCCGCGTCTGACTGTCCTGTCACTCCTCCGCCGGCATACACATTATATATATATGTGTCACCGTCACCTTTACCGGCAAGTGCACAGCGCAAGTTTACATAGCAGTCAACAACGTTGTCGCCAACAACTCCTACCCATCCCCCGTAGCAATAACGCTCATGGTGCTCAACTCTGCGGATGCGCCGCATTGCAACATCGCGCGGGGTGCCACACACTGCCGGCGTGGGAGATAGCTCAGCTATTATAGCCGAAAGGTCTGTGACTCCGTGCGCTTCAATCCGCTCGCACAGGTGCTCTATGGCTCCGTAGCGTAATGAAAAGGGAGTGCCTACCTCTACCTTGGAGCAATTGCCTTTCAACACCGAGCATATAAAATCGGTTACAAAGCGGTGCTCATCCACATTTTTGATGTCCCACTCCCCTTCACTTTCCGCGGGTCTGGTGCCGGCAAGCGACATGGTGGTGATCAGATTGCAGCTTCTATTGTATGAGCAGAGAGACTCCGGTGTGGCTCCGAGCCATATCCCTGTCTGCGGAGTGAAATAGAGATAGCGGAAAGTGTCCCTGAACAACTTGAAATATCTCTGGGCGGCAAGCACCGGATCCACCCCCACGCATTTTATGATACGGCTCACAACTGTCTTGCTGTGGTCAGCCTTCATTTCTGCAATCAGTGCGCCAACAGAGCTTGAATAGGTGGTGTAATCAGTGGATTGCACAGCCGGCAACAAATCTGCCTCGCATCCGCGGAAATCACCCGCAAGAATATCTTTGGCAGTCAGCCCGGCCGGTATAACAACGCAGTGTGCCGGATTGTCAAACATGCTCACGGCAAAGTCGTCGGACGCCCCACTGCAGAAATCGTTGACACTTCTGCTGTCACAACGTCCGCTCGCCTGAAAAGTGCATTGCACTTCCCCGGGCCTTGCATAGAGGGCGAAAGGCATATTCCGGTCAAGGCACTTTGTCGCTGCGAGTACCTGTGTAGCCGATATTATGTCATTCGGACTCATGCACCGTTCCGATAAGTTCAAAAGGCATGGCCCCGGTGATTCTCACATTGCAGAATTCACCGCACTTAATGCCGGGAGCTTTGGCAACAAGCACTTCAGGGTCAACTTCCGGAGAGTCCCACTCGGTTCTGCCGATATAATGGTCACCCTCCTCGCGGTCTATCATCACTTTGAGCACAGAACCCACTTTTGATTCCTGAATTTCGCCGGAAATCTCCTCCTGAATGGCCATAATTGTGTCAAGGCGCTGCTGTTTAACCTCAGGCGCAACTTCATCCTCATAGTGCTCCGCGGCGTATGTGCCCTCCTCCTCGCAATAGGCAAACGCGCCCATGCGTTCAAACCTCTGGCTGCGCACAAATTCTTTCAGCTCCTCAAATTCAGCTTCCCCCTCACCCGGAAATCCTGTCATGAGGGTTGTGCGCAGATGTATTCCGGGCACGCCGGCCCTTATCTCATCAAGCAGTTCAAGAGTCTGACGCTTGTCAACACGGCGACGCATTGCACTGAGCATTTTGTCGCTGATATGCTGCAACGCTATATCAAGGTATGAGCAGATATTGCTTCTTTCAGCCATCACCGGCAGTATATCGCGCGGAAAATCAGCCGGATATGCGTAGTGAAGACGCAGCCACTCCACACCGTTGATGTCTGAGAGCCGTTTCAGCAAATCTGCCAACGAGCTCTTTCCGCCGTTTATGTCACAGCCGTAGCCCGACAGATCCTGAGCTATGATGTTGAACTCCTTCACGCCTCGGCTGACAAGCAGTTTCACCTCAGCTTCTATCTCTTGCGGCGAACGCGACCGGTAGCGGCCTGTGATGAGCGGTATAGCGCAGAATGCGCAGAACCTGTTGCAACCTTCAGCAATTTTTAAATAGGCATGATGGCGGGGGGTGGTGATGATGCGGTCGTATGGAGCTGTGCCGGGATGCTCGGACGTGAGACTCCTCACTATGCCCGGCCAATCGGTTTTGCCATACCAGCCGTCCACTTCGGGAATCTCTCCGGGCAGCTCCTTACGGTAACGCTCCGACAGACACCCCATTACATAGAGCTTGGAGATTTCACCTCTGGTTCTCATGTCGGCATACTCCAATATGGTGTTTACCGACTCCTCCTTCGCATCGCCTATGAATCCGCAGGTGTTGACAACAACTATGTCTCCGGGAGTCGTACGTTCAGGTTCGAAGCATGGATTCATGCCTGCGTCGGCAAGCATCTTCATCAGCCGCTCCGAATCCACAAGGTTCTTCGAGCAGCCGAGCGACACTATATCTACTTTTCTTCTTTTCATCCTTCCGGCTCAAAAAGGGCTCGCACAAACTCTTCTTTGCGAAACACCTGCAGATCCTCGATTTTCTCGCCAAGTCCTATATAGCGTACAGGAATGCTCATTGAGTGGCTTATGCCTATCACGACACCACCCTTGGCGGTGCCGTCAAGCTTGGTAATCACAAGGCCGGTGACTTTGGTTGCGGCGGCAAACTGCTTTGCCTGCTCGTATGCGTTCTGGCCGGTGCTTCCGTCAAGCACAAGCAGCACTTCGTCGGGAGTGTCAGGCACAACTTTTGACATCACGTTGCGAATCTTCGTCAGCTCGTCCATCAAAGCTTTCTTATTGTGCAGACGCCCTGCGGTGTCGATTATCACTACATCTATATCGCCCTTAGCCTGCGCGCTTTTCAGTGTGTCGAAAGCCACAGATGCCGGGTCAGCACCAAGTTTCTGTTTAACAATGGGCACATCAGCCCTGTTTGCCCACTCCTCAAGCTGCTCGATGGCCGCCGCGCGAAATGTGTCTGCCGCGCCGAGCATCACCTTGTAGCCGGCGTTGCGATACTGCGCCGCCAGTTTGCCTATGGTGGTTGTCTTGCCGGCGCCGTTCACCCCTACAACCATAATGACATAAGGCTTTCTGCAGCCTTGAGGCAGAGTGAAATCAGGCGATGACACACTGTTGTCTGAATCGGCCAATAGAGCCTGGGTCTCCTCCGACAACAGCTTTGTCAACTCCGCTGAATTGACATAGCCGTCGCGTTTCACCCTTGCGTTGAGCCGCTCGATAATGGCGAGAGTGGTGTCCACACCCACATCGGATGTGATGAGAATCTCCTCAAGGTCATCAAGAAAGTCTTCGTCAACCTTCTTTTTGCTCGATATCGCTCTCGCTATCTTTGAAAGTATGCTCTGCTTGGAGGTTGACAGCCCCTGGTCCAGAGTTTCTTTTTTCTCTTTGGAAAAGAATTTGCTGAATAATCCCATATATGTTTATTGTTTTCTTATTCTTGGAAAAAGCCGCCGTATGGAGCTTAGCCGAAGGCTCATCTTCGGGCCGGCTATGACAATTGTCTCCGCTCCTATAATCATCAGCAGGCCAACAATGTCGCGCGGAGTAAGTATCTCACCGAACACACACACTCCTATGAGCACTGCCGTTACCGGTTCGAGAGCTCCGAGAATGGCTGTATTAGTGGAGCCTATATACTGGATTGCGCTTGTTGTGCAGGCAAATGACACCACCGTAGGAAAGACAGCAAGCCCTATCAGCGCACCCCACAGATACCAGTTGCCTGCTGTCGGAATCTCTATGTTTCCTGCAAGAGCAAGCCTTACACCAAACAAGCTCACTCCGAAGAGCAGCATATAGAATGTTACAGTGAGAGTTGCCACCCGCGCGAGCGAGGTCTTGTTTATCGCAACGATATAGATGGCATAGCTCAGAGCCGATGCCATGACAAGAAGGGTGCCGCCAACACTCAGGGTCTCCTCGCCGGAGCTCTTGTACAGCAGCCCTATTCCGGCCAGGGCGGTGACAATGCAGCCGATGGTAAGAGGCTTTATCTTTTCATGAAATACACCCACCATTATCAGCGCCACCATAATGGGGTAGACAAACAGGATTGTCGATGCTATGCCCACATCCATGAAGTTGTACGACAGAAACAGTGTCAGCGACGACACCGCAACAAGTATACCCAGCACTGCAAGCGAGCATAGCTGGGAACCGCTCACCTTGAAGCTGCGTCCCCGCAATTTTATCATCGCCGCAAGCACCGGCAGGGCTATAAGGTAGCGGAAAAACAGTACCGAGTCTGCCGTCATGCCATCCTCGTAAAGAGGAAGCGCAAACAGCGGATTCAGACCGTAAGTTGCGGCTGCTGCCGCTCCTAATATGTAGCCCTTGGCCTTGTTACCCATTATTTGAGTTTGCCCTTGCAGCCGCCTTTGCAGCCGCCGCCGAGGCTGAATATATTCTTTGAGTATGTGACAGTTTTGTTGGCTCGCTCGCGGTTGCGCTTGAGGGCGAGCTGCACAAGCTTGTCCATCAACTGAGAGAATGATATGCCGGTGGCATCCCAGAGGTAAAACGAAAGCGAACCGGGTATGGTGTTTATCTCGTTGACATATATTTTGTCGGTATCGGCATCAACGATAACATCCACGCGCGACACGCCATGACAGCTGAGCACCCTGAAAGTTTCGCCCGCAAGCCTTCTTATTTCATTGCTCATGGCCTCGGGCAGGTCTGCCGGAATCCGTTTCTGGGATGCCTGCATACCCTTGGCTCCTTTTGTGCCGCCCATATATTTGTCCTCGTACGACAATATGTCGCCGCTCTTTATCGGCTCCTCGCACACGGAGGTCTGAAAATCATCGCAATCGCCGAGCACAGAGCAGTTTATCTCCTTTAGATTGTCCACCATGTGCTCAACTATGATGCGCTCTGAGTAACGGCTCGCATCCTCTACACACTCCTCAAGCCTTGCCCGGTCTGCAGCGCGGCCTATACCTACGCTTGATCCGAGATTGGCCGGTTTGATTATCACCGGATAGCCGAGTGTGCTTTCAATCTTCTCTATAAGAGCGTCTTTCTTGTTGAACCATTCCTTATCGGTGAACCAAACGAAGTCCACAACCGGTATGTCGCAACTGGCAAGAATCATCTTCATGGTGATTTTGTCCATGCCGTTGGCCGATGACAGCACATCGCAGCCGGCGTACGGTATACCTATTGATTCGAGAACACCTTCGAATGTGCCATCCTCTCCGTTCGACCCATGGAGCACAGGTATGGCCACATCAAGTTTGCACACCTCCGCTTTGCCAAACATCGGTTTCTTAACCTTGTAGAGAGTGTAATTGCCGAAAGTGGGCTGCATATACACCTCCTCACACTGTTTCAGCAGTGCGGGAATATCCTTGTAGTTGGCCACCTCAAACAGCGCGTCGCCGGTGTACCATCTCCCCTCCTTTGATATATATATAGGTGTGACATCATAACGGTTGCGGTCTATGGCATGCATGGCCTGCGATGCTGATATCACAGAAATTTCGTGCTCGGTGGATCTGCCGCCGAAAAATACTCCTATGTTGGTTTTCATATCCGGTTGATATTTTTTATTTAAATGTATCTGGTAAATCGTTTTCGTATAGCACTGTGTCGCCGGCAGACACTATTCCCTGCAGCAGTTGCTGGGCATGGGTGAAAGAGTCAGCGATAATAATCGCTTCCTCGGCCATCCGTCCCTTTCTGAGTCCGTCAACAATGGCCTCACGATTGTAGTGCCCCACAACAATAGCAATATCCGCGCAGCCGGCCATCTTTTTGCCAAATTCGCGGTTGAGCTCCTCAGTGCGGTCGCCAAGCTCAATCATGCCGGGGGTGATGACTATACGTTTTCCACCCTTCATACGGCTGATCACATCAAGTGCCATTGCGCTGCCGGCGGGGTTGGAATTGAAAGCATCATCAATTATTGTTATGCCACCGGGAGTGCGTTTGAGATTGAGACGGTGCTCAACCTGCTCTATGCGGCTCACCGCGTATTTGATTTTCTCGGCAGGCACACCTAAATTCACTGCAACTGCCACACAAGCAAGCAGATTCGAAATGTTGCATTCTCCCACAAGCTTGGTGGTAAGGCGCAATCCAGTACCGGGACCCTTGGCGGTGAATGATGTGCCATGCTCCGTATATTCTATGTCAGTTGCGATCCACGAAGCATCAGTTGTGTTGACCACCGCATATCTGATGCACTTGGTATTGTCCACCGGGCGGTCAGCAATCTTTTCAAAATCGTTGTTGACAACAGCCATTCCATCAGCAGGAAGCGAGTCTACCAACTCAAACTTGGTGCGCTGCACATTGTCTATGCTTTTGAACGACTCCAGATGCTGCTCACCTACAGCGGTGACTATACCTATTGTCGGGTGAACAAGGTCGCAAATCTCCTTGATGTCACCGGGTTGCTTGGCACCCATCTCCACTATAAACACCTCGTCGTAAGGCTTCAGATACTCGCGCACGGTGCGTATAACACCAAGAGTGGTGTTATAGCTGCCGGGGGTCATTGTTGTCTGGAAGCTCTCGCTCAGAATACGGTGAAGGTAATGCTTGGTACTCGTTTTGCCATAGCTGCCGGTGATGCCGATTATTTTCAGCGACGGCATCGAGGCGAGTATGCGGCGGGCATCATTATAATACCCCCTGTTTATGCTTTTCTCAACCGGAGTGAGAATCCACACTGACGCTATCATTACTATATGACTCGCACAATAAACGCCTAAAGCGGCTACTGTCGCCGCAAACACCCGCGAATACTCATCACTGCCGAAAAGAATTGTGGCTCCGCCCGTTATCAATATCGAAATCACAGCCGCAACAGCATATATCCGCTTGGCTCGGGGAGTCCACACAAGCGGCTTCTTGTACTTCCGTGTCAGCAGATAATACACATATCCCGCACACCATGCCGCGATAAAGCCCATTGCCCAGCGGCTCTCGGTAAATGTTACGAGCGACAGGAAGAACACACACATTGCGGTGAGTCGTGCCCAGCCTGTGGTGTCGCCGCTGCTCTTGAGCCATCTTGAATATCGCTCCGGCCTGTAGGAATTCTGTTGCATCATCATCAGGTCGCGCTTGAGCTCAAGCACAAGATTCTGCAATGCTACAAGCAGTATCAGCAGATATATTACAAACGTTATTGTCATAGTCCGTTCATTATTATGATTTCAAAAAACTGCGCAACACCGCAGCAAAACCGCTTGGATTGTCAAGAAAACTGTAGTGGCCGCAGCCCGCAAACGCCACCAGACCGGCATCGGGAATGAGCCTTTCCATCGTCTTGGCATCACCAAGAGGGGTAGCGGTGTCATTCTCACCCCACACAAGCAGCGTTGGAGCTTTGATAGCCGGCATAACTGCCTTAAGATCCTCATTCACAACCTTGCTGAGTATGCTCCGCATCTTAGGGCTTGCAGATGCGTAGTCCGCGCTGCCCCGCCGCGCCCTCTCACGCTCTATCCGGAGGGCTGCCTTCTCCTGCCCCAAAACCAGCCGATATATCATCTTCATGGCCTTGAAGCTCCACACCTTGGCATAATAACCGGGCTTACGGCGAGGCTTCACTCCGGCGGCATCTATCAGAATAAGCTTGCTTACCCTGTTTCGGCTCGCAAACAGTATTCCAACCCGGCCCCCAAACGAGTGGCCGGCAAGTACCGGATTCTCAATACCGAGCTTTGATGCAAATTCCTCAACAGCACGGGTATACTCCTCGACTCCCCACACATCTGCCGGCTCTTCACTGCCGCCAAATCCCGGAAAATCAATATTATACACTCTGTGACTTTCCGACGCAACCGCGGCTATACTTGCCACTGTTGACGAATTGCAGCCCCAGCCGTGCATGAGTATCAACGGACTGCCCTCCCCGCTTACCGAGTAGGCCATATTGGTTCCGCAAACTTGAATGCTCTCTGCGCTCATTGGTATTGTTGAATTTTATTGCAAAGTTACATTTTTTATATGACTTACTCACGCACATAAGCCAAAATCGCTCAAATTTCCCCCGGAATGCATATTAGCGCGCTGATTATACAAATCACGCGAACACCGGCAGTGAAGATGACACCGGCGAGCGCTTTTTATAGGGGCACCGATTTATAGCATCGTCCCACCGCGCTACGGTAATTTCCACCCGCGGCGAGCGGGTGATGTGCGCAGGATGTGCGACGCCCCACGGGGTCGATATATAGGAAATCTCTCCTTCCCCGGGTGGCGGTCGCTACGCTCCCTTACCCGGGGCCATCTCCCTGTCACCGCTCCGCGGTGATGAGCGCCCGGAGGGTGCGATTATTTTGTTAACCGTGCACGTAGTGCCCGGATTACCAACGTATTAGCAGCATTATATTATTGATGAAACGTTGTTATTAAAAGGGGCTGATTTGCATCCTCATCCAATGATTCATAGAACCTATGGAATTCATCAGATAATTTACCGTCGTTGTACTTTTTCTCTAATAAGAACAAGGGAATGATGCTTACTGCTGTATTTGATGGCAGTTCATATTGCCATTGTGTTAGTTGCACAGAGCTGTTGAGCCCTCGGCAATAGATGTCTACATCTGTTATCGTCTTTGTCGTTCTTTCATAACAGAGAATTTTTTCATCTGAGACTTCAATCCTACCCGTATTTTTCTCTATACGTTTGTTTGCTACACGAAGGAATGCATATTTGTCTGTAAGATTCTGCAGAGCTGAAATCCGCTCCAATCCAGTGGATACGTTCCCAATACCAGTTCTCTTGAATTGAGGGTATAGCTTACCTTCCGAAACCGTGTATATAAGTGGATTCGAAAAATCGGAGATACACACATTACCCCCGGTCTTTATCAATGGGTAGATATCGAGAACACTCAATGATTTCACGCTGCCTGAAGCATCTTTCACCGCGTATTTATTTGAAATGGAGTGATTGACATTAATGTTGACCGGCGTTATTTTTCCGCTATTTACATTCACAAGACGATATGGGTGTTTCCCTACCGGTATTGAGGACAGATTGTCGGGATTACACCATATCATCAGGTTATCATCATCCATGACAAACATTTGGTCAGGCCAGGGTGAATTCGCAACATTCAGCTGTTTTACAAACCTACCGGAGAAGTCATAAATCTTAAGTCGACCCAATATAAAATAATCCCATATATAAATAAGGTGTTTCTTGAAGTCTACGCATGAGAGGCTTATTGCCTGATACTCCTTGGGGCCTTGACCCCGATGAGCTATTTTATTAATAAATCTCCCATCAATATCAAAAATAAAAACCTGACCTTGGGCATTATCGCTCACTACGATGCGGTCTGAACTCATGGCTATGCTACTATAAGCCTTAATGAGGCTTTCGTCTGTGGCTTCAAGTGCAATGAGTTTTACATTAGCCGCGTCCTCCAATGTAAACCGAATTTCTTTCATCGGCTTACTCACATCTATAACTGGAACATGAACTGAGTTAGGAGTCTCGGACCACAATAGCAGACCACTCAAACAGGCGAAAATAGTCGTGATTATTTTTTTCATGCTATTATAATTTGTGAGCAAAAATACTATAAATCAAAATATAATACAAGTCTATACAGCCTCCCCCCCCCCTAAAAAATAACTATATTTAACAAATCGCGATGTTTGATGTGGAAATTCTTAAATAGTGGGTGAAGCGACAGCAAGAAACCACGATAGCGCAACCCTTAAACAAAAATACCGGCGTCGGACGTAGTCGCGAGAAAACCGATACCACACAGCACACACCGCGCATGCATCACGTAGGGGCGCCGATACATCGCGCCCCCATCATCCTTATCCACCACAGGTGGCGTCGGAGACGTCTGAGTGCAGGATGCGCGATGTCATGGATATCCCCAGCACGAGCGCGCAGCGCGAGGCCTGGGGCAGCAGAGGCACCTCTTCTCCCTGAGCCTCGCGAGAGGTGATGTTATTGAATATGAGCCAATTTAAGTGTGGTACCTCCGGCACCATCTGCATTGGGGGCGTCTGCCCCGCACTTCGTACGGGGATAACAAAATAGACGAGCCTACGGCTCTGTGCTACCGTTCGCGCCTGTAGCTTTCTGTACCCCTGCTTTTTTTTCAAGCGCCCGGAGGGTGCGATTATTTTGTTAACCGTGCACGTAGTGCGCGGATTATAAACCACATACGCAGATGGTGCCGGAGGTACCACATATTCTCAGCCCATTTGCATTTTGGCGTCGGAGACGTCTGAGCGCCCGGAGGGTGCGATGCCGTAGAGAATCCCCAGGTAAGCGAAGCGCGACCTGGGGTCGTGAGACCGCCCTTCTCCTCTGAGCCTCGTGAGAGGCGATGTTATTGAATATGAGTCAATTTAAGTGTGGTACCTCCGGCACCATCTGCATTGGGGGCGCCTGCCCCGCACTTCGTACGGGGATAACAAAATAGACGAGCCTACGGCTCTGTGCTACCGTTCGCGCCTGTAGCTTTCTGTACCCCTGCTTTTTTTTCAAGCGCCCGGAGGGTGCGATTATTTTGTTAACCGTGCACGTAGTGCGCGGATTATAAACCACATACGCAGATGGTGCCGGAGGTACCACATATTCTCAGCCCATTTGCATTTTGGCGTCGGAGACGTCTGAGCGCCCGGAGGGTGCGATGCCGTAGAGAATCCCCAGGTAAGCGAAGCGCGACCTGGGGTCGTGAGACCGCCCTTCTCCTCTGAGCCTCGCGAGAGGCGATGCTATGAGGACTTCTCGCGACCCCCTCACAGGGGTCTTTTAGAATGGTGGGCATCTTTAACGCGTGGTCTCGCCTTCGGCTCCACACACGCGCTATTTTCTTGCCACCCGCTCGCTGCGGGTGGAGAGCACCGACCCGCGCAAAGTGGCGTGCATACGTAGCTCCATTCATGAAATAAGCTGGTATCGGACAACTATCTGACTGTCATACAAACGGATCGCAATCTTCAAAATCAAAGTCCAGATTTTCTCTGACAGTTTTAAGAGCGAATTTAAGCAGATACATGCTGCCAAGTCGCCCCATCCTCTCCGGAAATTGCTCCGCATCATCAAAATAGGTCCACTTATCCATCATGGACTCAACATTGTCGTTGATAAACTGTCTGTTGCCTATTCTAAGCGCGGACAGCACGGCAACTACATCTGCTGTCATGTTCGGCACCTTGATTTCGCTCCAGAAGTCCACCGCTGCGGAATATTGCTGCGAACGGTAGTATAATTCGAACAGATGATCGTACATAGCAGGGTTTTTGTCATTGCCATAACGCTCCACAGCAAGCAGAAGCTTGCATGCGGCAGCATACTCGCCCTCGTCCCTGAACCTTCGGACAGTCCTGTATATATCGTCGTAATCCCCGTCGTTAGCGGTGGCTTTGTCAACCATAGGTTTGAGCATCTCAACCGGAATGTTGCCCTTGGTAAGCAAAACAAGATATGTGAGGGTTTCCATATTGTCCGGCTGCTGTTTTCTGAGCTCCTCAAGCGCCTGTATGGCCTCCATTTCATAGCCTTTGGAAGAGAGAACCACGCACATGAGGTGAACAGTATCCTCATTGTCCGGCTCTATAGCCTGAAGCTCCGACACAACCTGCATTATCTCCTCCACCGGCTTGTCAAGCGACAGCATGGCCTCTGCCTTAAGCTGGAGAGCCTTGGTGTTTTGCGGATTTATCGCAAGGGCATATTCAAGGTCATTCAAGCCTGCATCGTAGTCCTGAAGATGACTTATCCGAAGTTCTGCAAGTATCTCCCAGAACTCCTCGTTGAACGGTTCGAGCATAGTCAGCTCCTCCGCAAGGGTACGGGCATACTCATAATCGCCTGATGAACGGCTGTACTCCAGCATCTCATATATGAAGGTCTGCTGGTAGCTGCACTTGGCTTTTATCTTCTCATAATTGAGTTTGAGCCAGTCAGTGGCATCATAATTTCCGGCGACATCCACGAGGCGGATAATCCATTCATCCTCGAAGTCATCCACAGAATCAACGATATTGTCAAGCAAAGCGCAAGCTTGCTCCACACTCATCTCTGCCGACTGAATAAGCAGCAGGCGGCGCATCACCGAATCCTCCGGCACATCTTTCAGAGCCGATATGATACCGTCCGCGCTGCCGAGGTCATACATATAGAATGCAAGCCGCTCGTTAAGACCGGTGCTTTTGGGGTATATACGGGCAGCTAAAAGAAGCACCTCCAGACACGCACGGTAGTTCTGCACATCCGTTGCATAGTCAAATATCTCAATGAGGTCGCTCTCATCGAAATACACTTCCGCACGGTTCTCGTCAAGGTCGTGCAGAAAGCGCTCCAGCAATTCTCTTCTTTCGTCTGCTCCGTTATCTGACATCTCAGGCTTTTTTCTGTTCTTTTTCCCAGCTGTCCTTCAGCGCGATTGTGCGGTTGAATATCAGTACACCCTCCTTTGAATCAGTGTCAGGAGTGAAATAGCCTATGCGCTGGAACTGGAAGTGGGCGCCGGGCTTGGCATTCTCAGCAAGGAACGGCTCTACTTTCACACCTTTGACAACCTTGAGTGAATCGGGGTTGAGAAGCTCACGGAAGTCGCGCTCGGTTTCGGCAGAGGGATTCTCGACATTGAACAGGCGGTCATACATATTGACTGTAGCATCAACGGCATGCTTGGCGCTTACCCAGTGGAGGGTTCCTTTTACCTTGCGCATGCTGCCGGGCAAACCGCTGCGGGTTTCGGGGTCATACGTACAATAAATCTCCTCTATGTTGCCGTTGTCATCTTTCTTCACTCCGGTGCACTTTATAATATATGCACCCTTCAGACGCACCTCACCTTCAGGAGCGAGGCGGAAGAACTTCTTGGGAGGATTCTCCATAAAGTCATCGCGCTCAATGTATATTTCACGGCTGAACGGCATGGAGTGGGTGCCTTCGGCAGGATTTTCAGGATTGTTTTCCATCTCCACCATCTCCTCTGCTCCCTCCGGATAGTTGGTTATCACCACTTTGACCGGGTTTATCACAGCCATGCCGCGGGTAGATACCGCATTGAGGTCTTCGCGCACCGCATGTTCAAGCAGCCCCACGCTGTTGAGAGCCTCATATTTGGTATAGCCGATCTTGTCAACAAAGTTGCGGATAGACTTGGGGGTGAATCCGCGGCGGCGCATACCGCTAATGGTCGGCATACGGGGGTCATCCCAACCGGCAACAAGACCCTCTTTCACCAGCTGAAGCAGCTTGCGCTTGCTCATCACTGTGTATGTGAGGTTCAGGCGGTTGAACTCAATCTGACGGGGGCAGTATGACTCGTCGGCCAACTCTTTCACAAAGTATTCATACAGGGGACGGTGAACCTCGAACTCAAGGGTGCATATCGAGTGGGTAACACCCTCGAAGTAATCGCTCTGGCCGTGGGCGAAGTCGTACATCGGATATACTTTCCACTTGTCGCCGGTGCGGTGATGGGGTGTCTTGATGATGCGGTACATGATGGGGTCGCGGAAGTGCATGTTGGGCGATGCCATATCTATTTTGGCACGGAGCACTCTCGAGCCTTCGTCAAATTCGCCTGCATTCATGCGTTCAAACAGGTCGAGGTTCTCTTCCACGCTGCGGTTGCGGTACGGACTCTCCTGACCCGGCTCGGTGGGTGTGCCCTTCTGACGGGCTATCTCCTCAGAGCTCTGGTCGTCAACATAGGCCTTGCCCTCCTTTATAAGACGTACCGCAAGGTCATAAAGCTTCGGAAAATAGTCGCTCGCATAGTATTCACGGTTGCCCCAGTCAAAGCCGAGCCAATGGATATCCTCCCGTATGGAATCTACATATTCAACATCCTCCTTGACAGGATTGGTGTCGTCAAACCTCAGATTGCAGGTGCCGCCAAACTTCTCGGCCACACCGAAATCCATGCAAATAGCCTTTGCATGACCTATGTGAAGATAACCGTTGGGCTCCGGCGGGAAACGGGTGTTGAGTCGTCCGCCGTTCTTGCCGGCCTTGAGATCGTCGGCAACTATCTGTTCAACAAAATTCAGGCCTTTCTTTTCGGGTGCCTCTCCCTCGGTTTGCTGTGTCATGGCAATATCTATTTGCTTGTTTTTTTTTGCTTTTTCCAAGAGTGTGTTCACCCCTGATATTTCATTGGGTTAAATTCAAACGCACTCTAACTAAGCCACAAAATTACTTTTTATTCCTCAAACAGCAAAAAACTAACCGGTAGATTGCATATATTTATAAAAAAAACTACCTTTGCACCCGATAATCGCATCACTGCGGCAGTGGCTCAGTTGGTAGAGCATTGGCTTCCCAAGCCGAGGGTCGCGGGTTCGAGCCCCGTCTGCCGCTCAAATTCCGCTTCGTCAAGCAATTGACGGCAAGCGTTTTATCAACGATTTACCTAAAATAAGAATTTCAATATCTTTATGGCAACAACTGCTGATTTTAAAAACGGAATGTGCCTCGATATCGACGGCAACTATTTTTTCATAGTTGAGTTTCTGCACGTCAAGCCCGGCAAAGGCCCCGCTTTTGTACGCACAAAACTCAAAAACGTAAAGACAGGCCGCGTTCTTGACAAAACTTGGAACAGTGGCGTCAAGGTTGAGGAAGTGCGCATCGAACGCCGCCCCTACCAGTACCTCTACAAGGATGACATGGGCTACAACTTCATGCACACAGAAACCTTTGAACAGGTTGCTCTCCCCGGCGAAAGCATCGACGGCGTGCAGTTCCTCAAGGAAGGTGACATCTGCGAAGCTATGGTACACGCTGCCACAGACACCATCCTCACCTGCGAGATGCCCACCAGCGTTGTTCTCGAAATAACATATACCGAACCCGGCATCAAAGGCGACACCGCAACAAACACCCTCAAACCCGCTACTGTTGAGACCGGTGCTGAGGTGCGTGTGCCCCTTTTCTGCAACATCGGTGACAAGGTGCGTATCGACACCCGCGACGGCTCATACGTTGAGCGCATCAAAGCTTGATAATTGTGTTGATTTTTATAATGCGGGGGGCGAGGCCATAGAGTTGGTCTCGCCTCTCTCTCTTTTATGCACTCTTATACTTTCAGGAATATGCGGCGACGGTACATCAGCAGGAGTATGCCGTAGATTATCAAAGCGCAGAACGCGCTGACAAGCACCTCATACCACGCCCCCATATATTGAGCCAACCCATACAGAAACGACTCTGCCACACACCGGAAATTGACACAGCTCAGCATCATATAGGCGGCAATCGAATTCATGCCGTAGACCTTAAGCCATCCAAGCCCGCGGTGAATACCGAGGCAATCCACCACATAGTAGAAAACAGCCATGAGCATCCAGCATATTCCGCTGCTGAGCAGAGTCATGGAGGAGGTCCATATACGTTTGATAACAGGATGCCATATTCCGGCGACAAGCCCTGCCGCAACAAGCGCAATACCGCCTGCCACGAGAATCACCGCCCGGCCCGTGCGGCTCACACCACCGCTGCGAAGCACCACTCCCGCGAACACTCCCGACATCACTGTCACCGCAAAATTGAGGGTGCTCCATATCCATGTGTAGTTGTACCATGAGGCAAAAACAACACTGCCGTCTGCACCCGCCGCAGCCCCGTCGCGATACCGGCCGAGGCATATACGGTCAACCCACTCGGCGAAGTTTGCCTGCGCAGAATAATTGCCGCCCCCGTAGCCATCAACAGTAATGAATTCCATACCGGCCCAATAAGTTGCCAGCAGCAACACTGCAATTACAATCTGGGTGCGCAAGCCAACAGTCATATACAGAATGACAGCAATCAGATAGCCTGATGCTATGGCCTGCAATGTGTTGCTGTACAGATATATCCGGTTGAGATCCAAAGCCAGCAGATTGCCCTGGCACATCATTCCGAAAAGCCACAGAAGCACAACCCGCTTTATAATCTTGGCCCACACGCGGGCTCTGCCACCCTCAGCCGGGCGGGTGAATGGGATGGTGACGCCTGCCATGAACATAAACAGCGGCATCACAATATCCCACGGCGAAAACCCGACCCAATCGGCATGGGTAAACGCGGCTGTCACCGGTTTGAACCACGGCGCGTCAACAGCCCTGCCGAGAGCGTGGACAAAAGCCTCAAGCCCGACAAGACAAAATAAATCAAAACCTCTGAGTATGTCAAGCGACTCAAGTCGCCCGGATGCAGTGTGCTTCATTTGCTTATTTTTTTACTATGTCTTCGGTAGGCGGCTGCGAGCCGGGTGTGGTAGCCTCTGCGGGCATACTGGGTGCCGTTGTAGCGCCGGGCGAAGGCACTCCAGTTTTTTGCCCTGAGATATTTATCCATGCCGGTTGATTTCAAAAATGCCGCGAAGAGCTCAAGCTGCTCACGCTCGGAGAAGCTCATACGTTCAATAAACTCTGTTATGGAGCTGCAGCCGCATATTTTCCAGTTGAAGCCCCCTATCTGGAACATTCCCCAGAAAGTGCCCTCTATGGCCGCAATGCTGTCTATGGAGCAGGCAGCTCTGAACCTCACATACTGCGCGGCCTGTGTGGAGCCATGTCTCCGCGCATTCAGTCTACTGAAAAGAGCCTGGTGGCTTTTGGTATATGAGCTGAGATTCACCCCTTTTTTGCGGGCGAACTTGCGAAACATTGTCATGTCAAAATTTATGATGGGCAACCCCGGTTCATAAAACCCTTCGTGAGCCCTGCCCGCCTCTATATCCACAACAGCCTTCACTGCCGCAACCTCCACCCCGAGCTCGGAGGCCACCTGCTCATAGTCTTCATCGGTTATGCGGGTGTAGCGGTCATTCTCAGGGACCTCAGGCATCATTCTAAGGGTATCGGTAATAAGCTTGTATTTCAGCACATTGACATTCTGTGACTGAGCCATTGCATTTATCGTAAATAAAGTTGCGGCAAGCCAGAATGCCAGACGGATGCTACACATGTTCATGGTTTCCGATTTATGTTTCACAGCTGCAAAATTAACAATTAGATTCATACTAACGGCAATACAGGCGGATTTTATATCAGAATACCCTGTATCACAACATTTTTTACTATTTTTGCAGTACGAAACAGACACAGGCAGAATGACACTTGCAAAGTTGACACCATTGTTGGCAACAACGCTATGCATGGCAAGTTGCCACGGCACTACAGGAAGCGGCGGAGACAGCGATACCGGTTCGGATGACAGCATATCGCTTGCCGTGGATTCCATCGTGTTGTGTTGCCCTGTTCCCGCCCTCTTCCCTGACACTGTCTATCCTTCAGCCAAAAGTATCGTTTACAAAATATCCGGAGATACAGCCACTGATGACAACACCGCATTTTGCACGGATTTGTACACCGACGCCCCGGGAGCTTTTACATTCCGGAAAGGCACTATGCGGCAGGCTGATTTTGCAGGAGAGGTAAAAGGCACACCGGCCCATATACGCGTTGACTGGAAATTCACTACCGGTCAGGACACTACCACAACTAGGTTTGGCCGCTGGGGCGGTGGCACCGGGTGGACCGGCCAGCCGTTGTACGTGCAGTGGCCCGACAGCTGCGCCTCTGCTTTCCGCAAAGCCGGAGTCGTGACCGCCGATTTTGACGGCGAGGAGATTATCATAGGCTCTCTCGCTTCAGAGATATACTTTCTAAATCCCGCTACCGGGAAGCAGACCCGCAACCCGATTGAAGTCGGCAATCCAGTCAAAGGTACCCCGTCGCTTGACCCCACCCTTAACGGGAATCTGTATATAGGCCACGGCGTGCCGGCCAGAGAGCCATTCGGCACCGTTGCGGTAAACATGTTTTCAAACACTGTTTTCCATACCTTTGACAGAGACGATTCAGCCTGGCGACGCTGGGATGCATACGATTCATCGCCGCTGAGGGTTGGTAAATACCTGTATAGGCCGGGCGAAAACGGCTCCATCTACAAATTTGAGATAGGGCAAAGCGTCCTCAGGCTCCACTCGGTGATGCGCTATCTTATAGACGGCAACGCTCCGGGCATCGAGGCATCGATGGGGGTGTATCTCAACTATGGATTCACCGCCGACAACTGCGGCAACATTCTTGCCATAAACCTCAGAAACCTTAAACCGGTGTGGTGTTACAAACTCGGCGACGATATTGACGCTACACCGGTGTTGGCCGAGGAAAACGACTCTGTGTACCTATACACCGGATGCGAGATAGACATGCAGGGCGAAGGACAGGCACGCTTTGTGAAACTCAATGCTGCTGACGGTTCCTGCAAGTGGATGGCCACTTTCGACGGCATGAGGTTTGACAAGGAGGGCAAGCACTTTGACGGCGGCTTTTATGCCTCCGCCCTGCCCGGCACCGGCAACTGCTCCGACCTCATTTTCACAAACTGTGTGTTCAATACCGACGGACAGAACGGCGCACTGATTGCCCTCGACAGAGATTCCGGGGAGCTGCGCTACTCAGTGGCGCTCAGACACTATGCCTGGTCATCGCCCGTCAGCTTCCTGAACGAAAACAACCAGATGTTTATACTCACCGCCGACACCTACGGATTTGTATATCTCATCAACGGTATGGACGGCACAATAATAGACACCCTCCATGTGGGCGGCAACTTCGAATCATCGCCGGTGGTATTCGGCAATTCGGCAGTTGTGGGCTCGCGCGGAAACTCCATTTACAAACTCTCCATCATCTGACCCATGATAAAGAAAATATTCATATCAGCTCTTGCCCTCACAGCCTCGACGGCACTCTTCGCTCAAAAACTCACCGCCCACAAAGGCACAGTTGAGAACGCATACAATTTCTGGCTGTATACTCCGGACAATTCCGTTGAGGAGGAGATTGAGCCGAAGCCGGTGGTGATTTTCCTTCACGGAGCAAGCCTGTGCGGGCGCGACCTCAACAAAGTGCGTCGCTACGGCACCATCGACGCTATAGACAAGGGACGCAATATCGACGCCTACGTCATTGCACCACAAAATCCAGGCGGTCCTTGGAATCCCGACAAAATAATGAATATCTTCGAATGGGTGGGCAATGAACATAATATCGACTACGACCGTGTGTATGTATTGGGCATGAGCCTCGGTGGCTACGGCACCATCGACCTCGCTGCAGCATATCCGGACCAGGTGACAGCCGCAATTGCAATGTGTGGCGGCACAACAGCCTCAGACCTCAGCAACCTCAATGATGTGCCCCTGTGGATAATTCACGGCACAGCCGACAGAGCTGTCAGTGTGACCCAGAGCGACAAAGTGGTATCGGCCATGAAACAGGCTGACAGCGATACACCACGCCTGATATACAACCGTGTGCAGGGTATGAACCACTCCCGCCCGGCACGCCTTTTCTATCTCCCCGAAAGCTACGAATGGCTTTTCAGCCACAGCCTCAAGGATGAGGAGCGCCAGGTTGCTCCCCCCTTCAAAATCGACAACGAAGTGCTGCGCAAAGCATACACCGGACTGAAATCCACAAAAAGCCGGAGATCGGCCAAACGCACCACCTCCGCCTCAAAAAACAAATCCTCGAAAAGAGGATGAGATAGCTATCACCCGAACTTATAATCATTTGATTTATATGAATAATATTCCCTTACTCATTTCTGCCGCCTGCCTGTTCATGACATCATGCGCAGGTTCGGAAAATCAGTCAGATATTGTGTTTTCAACAATTGATGCCGTAGAGGGGTCAGACGACCTTGCCGACTACATTGAAATCACAAATGTTGTGCCGCTGGAAACATCCGATTCCATTGTCATAGGGTCGATAACTGATATCAAGAAGCATGGCAACGACCTGTATCTGCTCACCGGCCCGAACCCGTTCGGCTTCAACGCTGTGTTGATGAAATTTTCAGATACCGGCAAATTCAAAGGACAGCTCAGCAGACTCGGTGACGGACCGGGCGAGATACATCCATTCAGCACAGTGAGTTTCGATGTGTCAGACAACGGCATTTTTATAAATGACTACAACCGCATACAGCGCTATGGCCATGACGGCAACTTCATCGGCAGAGTGTTTGAAAATGACATAGATATAAAAACCTTTATCCTTGCCGGAGACAAGATAGTGATAGCACACGGCAGCGACTCGCTCGTATGCCACGCCTACACCCTTGACGGTGTGGAGACAGCTGCGGGAATGCCTTGCAGCACTATCGCAATAGGAGCCTTCCTGCGCCCGTTCAGCCACCTTGCAAACGGCGACATCCTTTTCCACGCCACGCCTGCAAATGACGCCGCTATATACTCTCCCCAAAACAATACTTTCAGAGAAATATCCATTACCGACATACCCGGAGCCCAAACAGCCGAAGCCTACGAAAGCACTGTGAGAATCAATCCTGAATACGGCACCAAAGAGGGCGATTTCAGCGGCACCCTCGTAATTACCTTCAGTGAAAACGGCAATGACAGGATTTTGAGCACACTCAACATCAAGGAAGGGGGAGACAATCTCTGGTTGTCAAAAGATGGAGAATCAACCGTAAAGCTCTCGTCATACAAGGATTCAGCCACAGGCAAATGCATCAACATAGCCAACGGCTACCCGCTCGGCGATGGCGTATGGGTTGGTGCTGTCACTGCTGAAAAGCTCAAGGATACCGCAGAGGAAAATGAACTTGCACCTGCGTTGAAGAGTGTTGCCGACACCATCGATGCCGAAGCCAACCCTGTGCTTGTGTTCTATAAATTGAAATAACAAGTCCGCTTTATAGAGCGGCCGCAATCACCCACTCCTCAAAAGAACGACCCGCGCTCAGTTGGCTGCGGGTCGTTTTGGAATAAGGAAAAAGTTGGTTGGAGGGAATCAGTTGAGTTGCGATATGTCGTAGGAGTACACAGCGAGGCCGTCATCGGCGGTTTCCGCAAGCAGGTACAGCTTTGTGTTTTCAGGATTCACCGCTATATTGCCGTAGCCTTTGTCAAGGCGTAGCACATGACGCAGATTGCCTTCAAAGTCATAGACACGGACTATACTCTGCGGCATTTCTATCTCACCTTCACTTGCCTGTTGCATCTTTGTTCTGAATTCATCCGCCGACTCTCCTACATACTGCACATACACCGCTTTGTCTGACAATGCAGGAGATGAAGTGTAGTATGTTTTATGGTCAGGAGCGAATTCAAAGGTGCTGTAGTTGTCAAATATCTTGAATTGGATGCCTGAGGGGGGAGCCACATAGTTTGTGACAAAGCGGATGCTGTCCTTTTCAGCCGTGGCAAACACCATCATGTCGGCTTGCCCCATCACCCATGCTGCGTGCTTGCCGTCGGGACTCGGCTCGCCGTTGGGACGGGTGAAGTTGTATTTAAGATAGTCGGGTGCTCCTTTGCCGAATTCGCTTTCCGGTATAAAATCGACTGCATAACCGCGCACCACTCCGTCTGCGCCTATTTCAGCAAAGAATTTTCCGTTAGCCTGATTGCCAGACAGTATGCTGCCGTTTGCAAACAACCACTTATCGAAACCGGGGGTGAAATCTTCGTTGCCCGGGAGCTCGCTGTCAAATTCAAAGACTGGGGTAAGAGCCGGCTTATCCGATTTCAGCGAAGTGACACCCATAAGGTTCTTATCTTTTGAAAATGTTATTACATCAGAATTAGCATCATAATGGGGGCACCATATGAATGGAGTTTCGTCAGGTCCTTGGCCTTTGGGGAGGAAGTTTTTCACAAACTTGCCGTCTGTTGCAAACTCGCTTATCATTGTATCGACACTCCGCTGGTTGATAACATAGATGCGGTCTGACGATGCGAGCAATTGCTCCGGCGCAAGAAGATTGTCGTAAGGAATCAGCAACTCGCCCTTGAGCTGCAGTGTATCAACATCTCCACTGCCGGCAGCACCGCTGCCTGAGCATGAGGAGACGCATATGCCGGCTGTGACTAAACATCCGAGTATCAGCGGGAATTTCATTTTCATATTATGTGGTTTTAAGCGACAAAAGCGCTGCTTTGAATGGGGGCAGCGCTTTTGTCCGGTGTTTGAATTGTAAGAGTATGGGTTACTTGAATACGTACTGGGTTGAGATAGATTCGTTGTTGTGCACACGGCGGATAGTGTCGGCTATCAGCTTGGCAACGCTGAGTATGGTTGCTTTCTTGCACTCTTTGTTGAAAGGTATGGAGTTTGTGAAAATCATCTCGGTCATGCCGCATTTGTCAACACGCTCGCTCGCGGGGTCGCTCATTATGGCGTGTGATGCGAGAGCGCGCACGGATTTTGCGCCTTTCTCCATCATCAGGTCAGCGGCTTTGGTAATTGTGCCCGCTGTGTCGACCATATCGTCGATAAGAATCACGTTTTTGTCCTTGACGTCGCCTATAACAGTCATAGACTCCACAACATTTGCTTTGGCGCGCTGTTTGTGACAAAGCACGAGGGGTACATCAAGATATTTCGCGTAGGAGTTGGCTCGCTTAGCACCGCCGACATCGGGTGTGGCGATAGCCATGTTTTCGAGTTTCAGGCTCTCGATGTAGGGAATGAACACTGACGATGCATAAAGGTGGTCGACAGGCACATTGAAGAAGCCCTGAATCTGGTCGGCATGGAGGTCCATTGTGATAACGCGGTTCACACCTGCTGCGCTGAGAAGGTCAGCGACGAGCTTTGCTGCGATGCTCACACGGGGTTTGTCCTTGCGGTCCTGACGTGCCCAGCCGAAGTAGGGAATGACAGCGATTACGCTGTGGGCAGAGGCGCGTTTTGCAGCGTCAATCATAAGCAGCAGCTCCATAAGATTATCGGAGTTGGGGAAGGTTGACTGCACGAGGTAAACCTCACATCCACGGATAGGTTCTTCAAACGACACCTCGAATTCACCGTCAGCAAAGTGCTGGATATTCATTTTGCCGAGGGGCATGTCGAGGTACTTGCAAATTTCTTCTCCCATGTAGCGCGACTTTGTGCCGGCAAAGATTTTGATGGGATGGATCGCTGAGTTCATAAGACTGCTATTAGTGATTGGATTATTTTTTTTGCAAAAGTAGTTATTTTTTATGGTGTGGGTGTGTCATCAGCCCATTTTTTTATTCAATTGGCTTAATGTTTCTGTGGTTTACTTTCCACACGGCGGCTCCCCACGGCTCCAGGAACACCTCGAACGGCTTGCCGTCGGCGATATGTTTTGTGGCCTTGCGGTTTGTCAGCAGCTCTGTCATGGTGGCTTTGCCCTGGGGTATCTGCAGCATTTCAAAGGCGTGGGTGGGGAGGTTGACAGCCATATCGCATGAGTCGGCGCTGAAATTCACCGCTATTATGAGTGTTTCCTCTGCAAGGTTGCGCATGAACACATACTGGCGGTGGGGGTTGAGGGTGGGGTTCTCGTAGTTTACATACATCAGGTCAAAGAATCTGCCGTTTGCAATAGCCTGCTCCCTGTTGCAGATGCCGAGGATGGCCGCATATTTGCTTCTGAGCCATTGCTGGCGCTCGGTGAGGTTAGCTTCGGAGGGGGCGCCGGAGTTGAGCCATCGCCGGAGGGTTTCAAGACTCCAGTAGTCGTAAATGGTGGTGCGTCCGTCGTAACCGCTGTAGCCTTCGGCCTCTTTGGCGGCTTCACCGAGCTCCTGCCCCATATATATCATCATTGCTCCTGTGCCGATCATTGAGCTGACTACAAGCGATGGAATCACCTTGGCGGCGTCGCCGGCATAGAATTTTGAGCCGAAGCGCTGTTCGTCATGGTTTTCGAGGAAGTTGAGCATATTGCCGCCTATCCCCTCCACTGTCTGCCAGCAGCCGGTTATCTGGGCAGCCGAGTAGTTTGCGGTCTGAATGCCGCGGAGGGTGTCGTACAGGTTTACCTTGTCATAAAGATAATCGAAACCGCCTACGGATATAAAGCTGCGGTACAGGCCGGTGTCATACAGCTCGGCGATGAATTTGACGTGGGGATAATGCTGCTTGACAGCCGCGATAGCCCATTGCCAGAATTCGAGGGGAACCATGTGGGCCATGTCGCAGCGGAATCCGTCAACACCTTTCGAGGCCCAGTATTTGAGAATGTCCAGCATCTTGTTCCATGTGTCGGGCACCGGAGAGAAGTGGTGGGAGCCGTTTGCGTAGTCAATGCCGTAGTTGAGTTTCACGGTATCGTACCAGTCGCATTGTCCGGGGAATGCTGTGAAGCAGTCATTGCCGGTAGCCTTGGCAGGAAATTCGATGTATGCCTGCTTGCCGCTGCCCATATCGACAGAGGGTGCGAAAAGCTGACGGGTGATGTAGTAAAAGTTGTTTTTGGGAGAGAAGCCGAGGTTGTTGTCGTCGTGCGCTCCGAAATCTTCGACCCCTGCGGGCGCCGCATCGGAGTGGTAGCGCCGGGCAACATGGTTCGGCACAAAGTCGATAATCACATTCATGCCGGCATCGTGTGTGCGATCCACGAGAGCTTCGAACTCCTTGATGCGGTCGGGCACATTCACGGCAAGGTCCGGGTCTATGTCATAGTAGTCCTTGATGGCGTACGGTGAACCGGCAAGGCCTTTGACCACATGGGGATTGTCTTTCACAATGCCATACTCGGTGTAGTCGCTGCAGTGGGCGTGCTCGAGCACACCTGTGTACCACACGTGGGTGACTCCGAGAGCCTTGATGGAGTCGAGGATGTTTTTGTTTATGCTGTTGAGCTTACCGGAGCCGTTCTGAGCAAGCGAGCCACCGGGCACACATTTTTCGTTATAGTTGGTGAAGAGTCTGGGGATGAGTTGATAAATGATTGGTTTACGATACATGTATTCTTGTTTTCTTATGGTTTTACTGGAGATTTATGTGCATTTGCATCATCGGAGCCGGGGCGTTTGAAGCCGTTTTCCTTAAGGAAGCGCATAGTGTCGGCGTAGCCGCTCTCAAACACCTTTTCTATCTGCTTGAGGTTGAATACCTTGTAGCGCGCTATCTCCTCGTTGCGGATAACGATGTCGCAAAGTTCCATGTCGGGTATTACATTAGTCTTGGCCATGAGTTCATACGAGCGCATGGCTATATCTATAATGGTATCCTTTACTGTGACTTTGGAAAGCGGCGAGCAGTTTATTCCAATGAGGTATTTGCATCTTGGCCTGATAGACCATGCGGGGAGATTGTGGAGCACTCCACCGTCAACATACCTGACTCCGTCGATCTTCACGGGCTTGAACACGATGGGGATGCTGCATGATGCTGCCACGCGCTCAGCGAGCGGGCCCGACTCAAAGACCACCTTACGCCCTTCGTCGAGATTTGTAGCACCCACAACCACCGGGATGGGCAAATCCTCAAGGTTGGCATACGGGATGTGCTTGCGCAGGAATGTCTTGAATCTGTCGAGCTTGAAGAAGCCGTCCTTAGGCACTGAGAGTTCGCAGAAATCGGAGAACCGGGCATCGTGAAACATCTCGAGCATCTTTTCCGGGGAGATTCCGGCAGCATACATCACAGCCGCCACCGAACCGGCACTCACGCCGGCCACAATATCGGGCTTGATGCCCATCTCGTTCAGAGCCTTTATTGCTCCGGCATGTGCAAAGCCACGAGCGCCACCGCCGCTGAGCACAAGCCCGGTGCGAAACTCCGGCCCGGAGAAGCCGAGCAGCGATTTTACCATCTTTAATTTTCCTGACATAATGCTTCGGTAATGCAAAAGCGTCACAAAAATACAAATATTTAGATAAATTTCCATATTTTTGGCTACCTTTGAGCATCAAAGAGAAAAAAACATGAGTGTAAACAAAGTAATATTAGTAGGAAATGTAGGTAAAGACCCGGTCATAAGGTATGTGGAAACCAGACCGGTAGCGGAACTTACCCTGGCCACGACCGAGCGCGGATATACAACGGCGGGTGGTGTGCGCGTCGAGGACCGCACCGAGTGGCACCGCCTGATAATGTGGGACAGCGCAGCCGAGACCGCCGAAAAGTATATTACCAAAGGCACCAAGCTGTACGTGGAGGGTAAGCTGCGCACACGCACCTGGACCGACCGCACCGGGCTTAGCCATAAGGTGACAGAGATATATGTCGAGAATTTTGACATACTCTCGCGCCCCACAGCATCTTCAAACAGTTGAGACAAACCAATCATCAATAAACCGATATGACACAAAAAGACCAAACTCTTGCCCGTGAAAAGGAGAATGAGGAGATCTACATGACGGCCGATCCCACCGAACTGCCTGAAACCGCTTTCCGCGAGCTGGCAGCGGACGAGACCTACCGCCCGGTGATGCACCCGGCGCGCGACTATGCCGAGGTGACCCCCTACTCTGTTATCACAGGCCTTATTCTCGCAGTTATTTTCAGCGCCGCGGCAGCCTACTTAGGCCTGCGCGTGGGTCAGGTTTTCGAGGCGGCCATTCCCATCGCCATCATAGCAGTGGGGCTTTCAGGCGCGCTCAAGAAAAAAGATCCGTTAGGCCAGAATGTAATTATCCAGAGCATCGGCGCCTGCTCGGGAGTGATTGTCGCCGGAGCGATCTTCACCCTGCCGGCTCTGTTTATCCTTCAGGCCACCTACAGTGACATCACAGTCAACTTCCTGGAGATATTTCTGAGCTCTCTGTTCGGAGGAGTGCTCGGCATTCTGTTCTTCATTCCTTTCCGCAAGTACTTTGTAAAGGATATGCACGGCAAGTATCCTTTCCCGGAGGCAACCGCCACCACCCAGGTGCTTGTGAGCGCGCAGTCCAAAAGCGCGTCTGACGGAGGTCAGGCCAAGACACTTGTCATAGCCTCGCTTGTAGGCGGCATATATGACTATATCGTGGCCACCTTCGGCACATGGGCCGACACCATCAGCACGGCTGTAACCGGCTGGGGAGCAGCACTTGCTGAGAAAACAAAGATTGTCGTGAGCTGCAATACCGGCGCCGCGTTGCTCGGACTCGGATATATCGTCGGGCTTAAATACGCATTCGTGATATTCGCCGGCTCAGCCTTTGTGTGGTGGATCATAATACCTCTGATGGGCACATACGGCTCGGCTGACATCTCATCGATGGCTCCTGCGGCGATATTCTCGAATTACGCCCGCCTTATCGGCATCGGCGGCATTGCCATGGCCGGAATTATCGGCATAATCAAATCGTGGGGTATCATAATGCAGGCCGCCGGCCTCGCCGCCCGCGAGATGAAAGGGAAGTCAGCAGATTCCAAAGCAACCGTGCGCTGGCAACTTGACATTTCCATGAAGCATGTTGTGTTTTTCATGACAATCGCTCTGGTTGCTGTGTTCATTTTCTTCTGGGCGGGTGTGCTCCACAACTTCTGGCAGGCACTTGTGGCATGGCTGGTTGTGACTCTGATTTCATTCCTGTTCACCACAGTTGCCGCCAATGCCATCGCAATTGTGGGCTCCAACCCTGTGAGCGGCATGACTTTGATGACCCTTATCATAGCATCGGCCATATTTGTGGGCATAGGCATCAACGGCACCTCCGGTATTGTAGCCTCGATGGTGATAGGCGGTGTTGTGTGCACAGCGCTGTCAATGGCCGGAGGCTTCGTTACCGACCTGAAGATCGGCTACTGGCTCGGCTCGACCCCGCGCAAACAGGAGAGCTGGAAATTTCTCGGCACCCTTGTGTCGGCAGCAACCGTGGGCGGTGTGATACTGCTTCTCAACAATGTGTACGGATTCACCGGCGACAATGCACTCGTTGCACCTCAGGCGAATGCCATGGCTAAGGTTATCGAGCCTATCATGATGGGTGGCGACACCCCCTGGATTCTCTATATGACCGGAGCAATCCTCGCCCTGCTTCTGAACTGGCTCGGAGTACCGGCTCTCGCATTCTGCCTCGGCATGTTCATACCGATGGAGCTCAACACCCCGATGCTTGTGGGCGGTGCCATAGCCTGGTATGTATCCACCCGCTCAAAGGACAAGGAGGTGAATGATGCCCGCAGAGACCGCGGCACCCTGATTGCATCCGGTCTTATAGCCGGAGGCGCGCTGTTCGGTGTGTTTGCCGCCCTGACACGTTTTGCAGGATTCGAGTATGAGAACACCATGTCTGTAATCCTCAACCAGTGGCTCGGTGTGATTGCATACGGAGCCATCATAGTTTACCTCGGCTACCAGAGCCTCCATGCCCGCAAAGGCTGACACAGATAATAAACCGCGCGGCAAACTGCTTGGCGCGATAATGGCGATATCAGTACCGGCAATAGTGACCAACGTCACTGTGCCGGTACTTGGTATTACCGATATTGCCATTGCGGGACACCTCAACAGCACTGTGCTGCTCGCAGCCATTGCCGTAGGGGCAAATATGTTCAATCTTCTGTACTGGCTGTTCAATTTTCTGCGCATGGGGTCGGGCGGGCTCACCGCCCAGGCGTATGGCCGGAGAGACTCAAGAGGTTGCAGCACGGTTCTTTGCCGGGCATTGGCAATCGGTATGGGCATAGGGGTGCTGATGATATTGCTTCGGGTGCCTCTGTGCGCGCTGATTCTTGACGGCATGGATGTGACCGGAGCCGCCCGGGGAGCAGCCGAGGGGTATTTCATGACACGTGTGTGGGCCGCCCCGGCAACATTGTGCTCATTCGCATTCACCGGCTGGTTTGTCGGGATGCAGAATTCGAGGGTGACGATGTGGATATCCCTTGTTGTGGATGTGTTGAACATCGGCTTCAGTATGCTGCTTGTGTTTGGCTGCGGCATGGAGCTCAAGGGGCTTGCCCTCGGCACCGTGATAGCCCAATGGGCGGGAATAATCGTGGCAGGGGCAGTGTGCGTGTTTAAATTTCATCCGGTGGCCGTGAGTTTGAGCGAGGTTGTGAAGTGGAGCGAAATCAAACGCTTCTTTGCGGTGAACACCGATATATTTCTCCGCACGCTCTGCCTTATAGCGGTGACATTCTGGTTTACGCGGACAGGCGCCGAGCAGGGAGATACCATGCTGGCGGTCAATGCGCTGCTGATGCAGCTGTTTACGGTTTTCTCATTCTTTATGGATGGCTTCGCCTTTGCGGGAGAGGCTCTCGGCGGGCGCTTCAAAGGGGCTGCTGACGGTGAGAGCTTCCACGCCACAGTACGATACCTGATAGTGATAGGTGTTGTAATCGCCACTATATTCACAGTACTGTATGCGTTTTTCGGGGCTGATTTCCTACACTTGCTGAGCGATGACGAGGCTGTGGAGTCGGCAGCCAAGGAGTATATCGTATGGGCGGTTACGGTGCCATTCGCCGGCTTTCTGGCGTTTACATGGGATGGAATTTTCATAGGTACAACGGAGACGCGGTCGATGCTCGCCTCGATGGCTGTTGCGATGGTATTATTTTTCGCGGTGTTTTTCATCGCATATCCGTCGCTCCACAATCATGGACTGTGGCTGGCCTTCACAGTGTATCTTGCAGCGAGAGGGATAACGCTGTCGGTGCTTTCACGCCGCTTCAGGTTTTGAGCGGCAGATGCCTTAATCTTAATACAACAAAGCTCACGGATTGTGTCCGTGAGCTTTATTATTTTGGTTGTGCGGGAGTTATTTGAGAATTGCGGAAGCGGCGCCTGATTGCTCGCCGACTTCATTGCCTCGCTGCACTTTCTTGCCGTAGCCGAAAGTGTAAGTGGCAGTGAAGGTTATGCGAGGATGGACAGTGTTTGTTATGGCGGTTCGCCTTTCATTGTAGTACTGAGAATAGGTAGTGGTTGTTGCACCCTGCCATCCTTTGTTGAAGAAGTTGGCCGCCATTATGCGCAGGTTCCAGTCGGAGTTGGCCCATCCAACAGTGAAGCTATGAAAGTTTCTATTCTTGATTATGCTTGGGGATGATTGTTGCATGCTTTTCTGAGGACTTTCGTAATAAGCCTGGAAATAGAAGCTGCCGAGATAATAGCTTGCCTGAGCCGAAATCTGGAATGAATTGCAGTTGTCGTTGAAAATGCCGGTAGATTTGTAGAACGACTGGCTGGGATTGACGTACAACTGGAGTTTGCCATTGAGGAGTTTCCAGTTCGCGGCCAAACCAATTTGCCCGTTGAGATAATCTCCATCGTTGGCGTAGGTGCGTAATATCGCGTTTCCGCTGTTGTATGGTAAATACACAGTGGTATAACGGTCGGATACTCCCCAAAATTTGCCATACGCATTTATTGAAAATGAGTTTGAGGGCATCCAAGAATAAGATAAGTTGGCAGTAGTCAGACGACAGCATTCCAATAATGGGTTGCCGGAAATGAACATCAGCTCATTTGCTTTGAAAACCTCGGGAGATTTCTGGGAGATGCCGGGCGATAATGTAGCGTATTGAAAATTGGCGGAGAAGCGGTTTGTGCGGTTGGGCGTGAAAGAGAAATTAATATGAGTGAAGGGATAAGAATCGTTGTTGGGTGTTCCGTTCATGTCACTCATTTCCCATACTACACCGCCATCAATGTATAGGTAGAATTTACGTGAGCTGAAACTATAACCGGCTATAACAACCGCAAAAGCATTATGAAATCTGTCATAGAAAGCATTGTCTCCTGAATAATGAATACGGTTGATGTTGTCACCTCCATTGCCACCTAACATAACTGAATGCTTCTTCCCGAAACTTTTACGAAGGAAAAGATTCAGCCGGTAGTTGTAGGCGTTTTCTTTGGCATGACGGTAGATTGTTGGCAGGTCTGATACTGCATAATCAAAATAGTCATTGCCATGGGTATATCTGAAAGAGGGTGAGAAATCAATTGAATATCCATTTGGCAGCGCGAAGAAATAGGTGCCCGAATACGCAACTGAGTTGGACCGGTTCTGATTTTTTCTGTCAAAAGAATATCCCTGGGCGGAATTGGGCGAATACTCCAGTTTGCCGGAATATTCATTTGTGGGCACTCCTAAGTTGGTAAAGGCAAGTAGATTGCGTATCTGGATTTTGTCACTGGCGTATGTGGCTCGGACGGTAAACGGGTACTGGTTTTGCTTAATGTGAGATGACTCAGTAGACTCGTCACGATTTACTGTATAGTCGTTGCCATCGGAATCAACCAAGCGGTAAGTACCTTCAGTGTTGCTGCCCATGTGGTGGTTGTTAGAGTTAGAGGCTCCGGCATATACATCGTAGGTCATTTTTTTATAGGAGAACTTCGAGAAGAAGTTGATACGGCTCGACAAACCGATGAGGAAACTTTCGTTTGCTGTCACCTTCGTGTAGCCTCCGTATTCATATTCCTGCACGATAAAGTTTATCACTCTCTCGGCTCCATGAAAACGAGGGTCGGTAGGAAATTCGAGATATTCCACACGCCTTACATCAGCTGTCTGCAGTCCTTCGATTTCTTCTTTGGATGCTTCAAGAGAATTGATGAAAATGGCTACGGAGCCGCCGGTATTGTCGGTAACGGTTTCATCATTAGGGTTAATCCTGATTTGAGGGATAGCCATCTGTCGCAGAAGATCCACAGCATTCTGAGCTGCGTTTTTCTGACGTTGTCCGGGCACGAAAATTGAGTGGTCAGTAAATGTCTGAGAGTTTTTTCCTTCAACAGTAACTTGCCCAATCTCAACAGCCAGCTCCTGCATTGTGATGGTGCCAACATTGAAGGAGGAGCAGTCGACATATTTGGTTTTATAACCCACACATGAGAGTTTGACTATGACACCGCGCTTATCGCAAGGAATCTTGAAACGGCCAAGGTCATCAGTTATTCCATAAGTAATAACCGTGGAGTCTTTGGGAGCGAGAAGCATTACAGTTGCAGAGATCACAGGCTCGTTGTCTGCGCCTATGGCATTGCCGGTATAGATATATTTGCCGCTCTGGAGAGCCTCTATATAATAGGTGTCGCCGGCTTTTACCACTGTTACCGGATTCAAGCCGATTGTCTGACGAAGAGCGTCAGATGCATTGTCGGCATTTACAATGGCGCTGGTATTGTAATTTTCAAGTTCGTTGTAAATGAAGTTGATATCGAGGCCGGGATGGTTTTCTATAATCCGCTGAATAGCTTTGGGTAGCGGAGTTGAGTTGAAGTGGTAGGAGAAGGACTCGGCGCCGGCCATGACAAAGGCTGACATGGCACAGATAAGCATGATTATTCTTGCCATGATTCAGTCTATTTTGATGGTTTTGTCTTCGACAGCGATGTTTATTTGCTCAAAGTTGTTCAGGCTTTCCACAACATCATCGAGAGACTGTGCCTGATTCCAACGGAAGTAAAGGCGCAGTGATTTAGGAGCGTCTGAAGAGAATGTCACATTACAGTCATGGTATTCAGCAATGCGGGTGATAATAGCTTCCAGCGGCTCGTTATCGAATACGATAGTTTCGGGAGCTGTTGAAGGTGCGTCTTCAACAGAAATTACTGTATCTGTAGAAACGGCGTTTTCTTTTGACACCGCGACAATTTCATCTGAGGATGTCTGTGTCTTGGGTTTGAGAAGATAGTTCACGCTTACTCCGACAACGGCAGCTACAGCTGCAAGCGAGGCAATACATATAGCGATACTTGCAGCGATGTTTCGGCTGAACAGGCTGGATATGCGGAGAGTGGCGCGCCGGCGGGTGGCCGGATGAGACTTTTTGAAAGTGGCCCATTCGGCATCAACATCGGGAGAAGGAATTGGGGTCAGGGCTGATTTGGTCTTGACAATAAGATTGTAAGCCTCTCTTACTTCGGTATCGTCGAGCATAGCCTCAAGGTCCTTTTCTGAGTAAAGGTCGGGATACTCGAGCGCATCAAGCAGTCGGTCTATTTTATCCATTTTGAGATAGTTTTGAGCGTAAGACATCAATTGCATGACGCAAATGCTTATAGACGGCAACTTCGCTTATCCCCAGACCGACGGCAATCTCCTTGTAAGACCTGCCGGCAGTGAAACGCAATTCGACAACGCGGCGGCAGGCGGCAGTCAGGTCGTTTGCAACAATGGCGTGGATTTGGGCTATTGTTTCATCATCAGGCCATTCCTCGTCTTCAATCTCTTTTTCATCAAGAAAGTAAGATTCAAGGATGCGCTCTTTTGTAGAAAGTCCCCGGAGGTAGTTGAGACACCGGTTGCGGACCGCACGAAGCAGATACTGACCTGACACGTCTGTCAGACCGGCGGCGAGAAGTGACTCGAAGACATCGTGCACAATGTCTCGCGCGGCCTCCTCATCGCGCAGTGTCAGCATCGCGAGGCGGTGCATTGCCGGGTAGTGGGATTTGAAAAGCTGTTCTATGTCATTTCTTTTCGTCATACACCTATAAGACACTCCACTTGCGAAAAACCTAACCTCTCAACCGCATTTTTTTAACGAACCTGCGCTGCAACGATCGAATCAGCGGCTTCCGGTAGAGGTTACCGGTTTTCGGCGAGGTAGGCTTCGCATGCCATGGCAAGCTCATCGTACCACTCTTTCCCAAACCGCTCAATGAGAGGTTCCTTCATGAACTGATACAGGCGTATGCCTTTTTCACGACCGTTGATTTCGGCGCTGCGGCAAATTTTCCAACGGTGATAGTTTACAGCCGTAAATGTTGGATATTCAGTGAGCCGGAGCGGGTATAGATAGCAGGATATCGGTTTGCGGAAGTCGCATTTTCCCTGACGGTAGGCCTTGTCTATGGCACACAGACATTTACCGCCCGGAGCATAGCAGGTGAACACACAGTTGCGGCCATCGACAAGCGATGTCACAAGGTCGCCCTCCTCATCGGTGTAGCCCACGCCCTCGGTTTCTATCACCTCAACAGCAGCCGGCAGGAGGGTGTCCTTTATAGCCGGGGCTATGCTCTCCAGCTTTTTGAATTCCTCATCCGTTATAGGCGCGCCGGCATCGCCTTCAATACAGCACTGGCCGAGACACTTGTCAAGGTCGCAGCAAAAAAAACGTTCGGCCAGGTCGAGGCTCACAAGGGTGTTACCAATTTGCAGCATGATTTGTTCTTCTGTCATTTCAGTGAGTTAAAAAGGGAGGCGGAGCTTACTCCGGCAAGGCGGTCAAAGCGCTCGCCCGGCAGCCGGTAGTACACATATATTATATAGGTGTTTGCTGTGTCGCAGAAATTGCCTTCCGTGAATGCCACCGAGGGAGCTTTGCCGCCGGCGGGCACGGCAACATAGCGGTAGTCGTATGCGCCTTGTTTGAGAAAGAGGTCTTTTTCATAGCACCCGGTCTCGGGGTTGTATGTCATTTTAGATGCATCGGAGAATTGCTTGCCGGTGAGTTCGCCCTCGATATGGATGTCGACACCGGGCAGTTTTGGCGATTCAAATGTAAAGAGTGTGTTGACATACTCCGCCTCAGTATCGCTTTGGTCGGAATTATATTCCCGGATAGTGAACCTGCCCTGCTGGGTGCTGTCATACTGATAGGCGGCGTCACTGCGCGGATAGTCTTTGGCAACAAGCGAGTAGTAGCCCTCAGGTGTGCGGCTTATGCGTTCTATCCTGATGCCGGGATATGAGGTGGACACTGTTTCAAAGCGTCGGTATTCATTGCCACCGCCGAAAATCAGCGGACGCATGTGGCTGTATCTGACCATTGTACCATTGACTGATGAGGGTGTGCGGAGCTCTGCCCGGTTGAAGTCGCCCGGATGCTGCTCAACCACGGTGATTATATCAGTGTAAGGATTGCGGATTGCGCTGCCACGTGTGTCAACATCAATTGAAAGCTGCTGATGAGCCTGCAGATAATCGATATCGGTTTTGGGAGACACCCGGGCATTGATTTTCACACTACCTTCAGCAACTGCGAAGCGAACAGAGAGCAGCGGTTTTTCCGGCTCGAATTCCTCATAAACGGTGAGAAGATAATTGCCTGACACTTTGAGCGGTATCCTCTCGTGGGGCACTTTCAGCTCATAATGTACATAATGGGTGAGTGTTGCGCGGGAGTATGACACATCGTCAATCTCAGCTTCATTCAGGCCATCGGTAAATTCAAGGTCAAGAAGATCGTCAGGCTGCCATGACGCATCACAGTGCCTGAGAGTCCAACGCAAATTTCTGGCAGATGTTGCAAGCTCGTCAAAACTTATGGTCAGCACATCATCGCTGCCTGCCATTATTACCGGCGGGGCTTGCGGATTGGCTTCGTTGCTCACTTTCAGTGTAGCGAAATTCGGGTCGATAATGCCGCATCCGGGTTGTTGCCTGGCAAAGAGAGCGCAGCCCAACAGCATAGACAGTGCCACACAACAGATTCTCAATCCGGGCATTACCATTGTATGGGCTTCTTACCCTGCTTCACAAGGTAGTCGTTTGTCAGAGAAAAATGGTGGTTTCCAAAAAAACCGCGCGATGCGCTGAGAGGAGAGGGGTGAGCTGATGATAGCACAAGGTGTCGGCTGCGGTCTATGAAAGCCCCTTTCTTAGCGGCGTATGCGCCCCAGAGCAGAAACACCAACCCTGATTTCTTCTCGGCCAGAACCCGCACAACAGCATCGGTAAACTCCTCCCATCCCCTGCCCTGATGCGAGCCGGCCTGATGGGGAGCCACGGTGAGAGTTGAATTGAGAAGAAGCACACCCTGAGCTGCCCACCTGCTGAGGTTGCCGTCTGTAGGCATAGGAGCACCGGTGTCGGATGCGATCTCCTTGAAGATATTTACCAATGACCGCGGAACAGGCACACCCGGATTGACCGAAAAGCATAGGCCATTTGCCTGCCCAACATCATGGTATGGATCCTGCCCGAGAATCACAACCTTAACATTGTCAAACGGGCAGGAATCAAAGGCCGCGAAAATTTTAGAGGCAGGAGGAAACGCAGCACCGCGAGCATACTCACCGCGCACAAAATCTGCAAGACGGACAAAATAATCCTTGTCCCACTCGTCTTTCAACTGCTCCGCCCACCCGGGCTCTATCCTGACTTTCATATTAAAAACAAAAATTATTTTGCAAAAGTAGTCAATGTTTAGTAATTTTGCGAACCGAAAGTCACCAAAAGACACCCGGCGGTGACAAAAAGGATGTTCCCGTAGTTCAATGGATAGAATATCGGATTCCGGTTCCGACGATTGGGGTTCGACTCCCCACGGGAATACTGAGCGGCTCCCGAGCCGCTTTTTTTATTGGGTTGAACAGCAAGCATATAGAAGCAATACTTCAGCTAATCAGCAACTTACAAGGAATGCCTTAATGCAAAAATTATCCGCAGAAAGTTGCGTAAATCCGCATGGAATCGCTAATTTTGTGTACGAATTTTGTACCATTAATTCTGTGTACCATGAAAGTGTACACAAAACAACAAAGTGTGTACACAAAGACAATCGTAATATGGCAATAATCAAGATTTTATACGACCGTAGAAATGTAGCGAGCCCGATAAAGCCGGGCACCGTTGAGATAGAGGTGTACGAGGATGGCAAGCGCAAGCGTTTCTCTACCGGGGTGAGAGTGACAACCCGACAATGGCGTAATGGCAGGGTGGTTAATCATCCTCAGGAGGATGAATTGAATGCCAAGATAGGTGATATGTACAAAAAGTATCAAGAAGCTGCGCGCCAACCGGGGTTTGAGTTGAGATCTTTATCGGCTAAGGATAATTCACATCAGACCGGATTTGTTGATTGGCTTGAAAATGAGATTGGCAAGCGGGTAGATTTGCGTCCCAATACGATAAAAGACCACAAGGCGATGCTTAACACAATAAGGGATTGGGGCGGCTTTAAAACGTTCGGCGATTTGTCCCGAGCCAATGTCCTGGAATTTGACAATTATCTTAGGGGGAGGCTTCGTACTCAAGGGAGCATCCATGCGCGGCATAAGGCGTTGAAGGTGTACATCGGACGTGCTATTATACAGGGATTATTGGTACGATCGCCGTATGAGGGGATGAAAATTTCAAAGGGGCAAAGCCAAAGCGTCATGTACCTCACTGAGGAGCAGCGCTCTGCAATCGAGGCTCTGGAGCTTGACGGCACGATTGCTTTTGTGCGCGATATGTTTTTGTTTGCCTGCTACACGGGGCTGGCGTTTGCGGATATGCAAAAGGTGAGCCGGGAAGATATTACGGAGGAGAATGGGGAGTTGTGGCTAATAGATAAGCGCACGAAAACCGGCTCACGCTATCGGTTGATGTTGCTGCCCGAGGCGCAGGCTATCCTCGAACGGTATGATTATAATCTCAACCGCATCACCAATCAGAAGGCCAATGTTTACTTAAAGGGTATTGCGGTAGCTGCGGGTATTAAGGAGAATCTGACGATGCACATGGGGCGGCATACGTTTGCCACATGGGCGCTTAGCAAGGGGGTGCCTATCGAGGTGGTGAGCAAGATGCTGGCTCATGCCGATATTGCCACCACGCAGATATATGCCAAGGTGCTGCAGAAGGAGGTAGACAAGGGCTTTGAGCTGTTGAAAGGCATTAATCAAAAGGGCTAAAAAGATAGCGAGCCCCGGCTTGGAGGCTCGCTTTGGTGTCGGAATTTAAAACGTGCTCTTAGAGATTACCGAAATAGGTCACTTAATTTATCAAAAATCATTGGGAACGTGATGACTGGATGCGCGTCCGTGCTTCCTCTATGAGACGCAAATCCTCCGCATCAGCCTCAGCTCGTTCGACAGCCTTTCTGCGCCGGTCAAATTTCGAATATTCCTTTCTGGCGAAATCTTCCGCTATATCCGCGCTTCTGCTTCCGGCATTCTGGAGCACATCAAGTCCGTGGTTGCTGAGCATTGAATCGACATTCTCTCTCCAGAAACGCATCGTTATGTTCTTGCGTCGCCGCGCCATGAAGTCAGCGGAGTCAAGGAAGATTGTGACGAGCTGGTTAAGGTCTCTCAACTCGGATTCGGTAAGGTAATTTTTTGCCAGAGCGATGTCTCCTTTGCGGACTACGCTCCCTTTCCAGCTTGTAAGCCCCATGTTAGGTTTGTTTGCATCGGCACGGCTCATAATTATCTCGGCAGCAGTATGACCGGATACAGCGTATAGCAGTTTGTTCTGCGTTGCGGCAAAGAACATCTGTGTAGACTTGTCCGTCTTGTCATAATCACTGCTAAGGGCGAAAAGGTCGCGGAGTTTCTGATAGAACCGCTTTTCTGAAGCCCTAATCTCTGCTATGCGCTCAAGAAGTTCGTCAAAATAGTCCGGGCGCCCGTCAGGATTTTTCAACCGTTCATCATCGATTACGAATCCTTTGTGCAGGTATTCCGTCAAGTTGCGGTTCGCCCATTGCCGGAACTGTACGCCACGAGGATTGCGTATTCGGAAACCGACGGCAAGAATCATAGGAAGCGCATAACATTTTACGGTGTAATCCTTACCGTCAGCAGCAGTTATTAAATAATCTTTAATAACTGAATTTGCACCCAACTCATTATCTGTCAATATGTTCGATATATGAGTGTTTATATTTGGAACAGAGGTGGCAAAAAGTTCCGCCATCTGTGCCTGGCTGAGCCATATCATGCCGTCGCGCGCCATCAAAGCGACGTTGCTCTTGCCATCTGTAGAGTTGTATATGATTATTTTATCGGACATGCGTTGAATATGTTATGGGCGGATGAGGCGGGCTTCGCCGGATTGGTTGACTATGTAGCCGAGGATGCTGAAGATGCGGCGTATGTCGGCGAGGTCGACGGGGAACGGCTCGTGGATGAGGCGGCCGTCGGGGTAGCACTCTTGGTTTGAGGAGTAGAGCATAATATAATCAGGAGATTTGCCGAGCTGCACGCGCTTTGTTACGCGGTATTCTTCGGTTTCAACAACGTAGTTGCGGCCGGGGATTAGGAGGCGGAAATTGTTCACCTGCCTCACGGCGAGGATGCAGCCGTCGGGGTATTCAGTCATTGAGTCGCCGACATGGCGGATAGCGGCGGTTTCGCGTCCGTCGAACCAGTCGCCGGCATGGATATATCCGGTAAGTGTAGCGGATTCGAGGGAGGAGGACACGAGGCCGTTATATCCGCCGGTTGTCTCGGCGTCGTAGAAGGGTATCATTTTCTTAGAGGGAGGAGCTTCGTCGGGGTCTTCGATAAGATCTTCAACAGAATCGGGGTCGCCGTTCAACATCTCGCCCTCGCCTGTAAGAAGATATGAGATACTAATTTGGGGGTACGCTGAACAAATCTTGGTTGCTTTTGCCTTGCTAATGCCAACCTTTTTCCGTGGATTAAGAATATCTGCTATCCATTGGGGACTGCCCTCTCCTATATTTGAAGAAAAAGCCGCTCTATCAAGCCCTGAATAAGCCAGAACTTCGTTCATTATTTCAATTACTCTTTCTTTTGTCATAGAATTATTCTATCTTTGCATTGTATTACGGCACTAATACAAAAAACTACTTAGCCCTGTGCCGGGGAGCGATAGCATTATGAATACAGAATTTATCAATAGCCAGCTTTTGTTGGATATTCTTGGCGTCCATGTCAAGAAAGATGCTCGTTATCTTGGAGCTGACGTTCTAAGGCTTGTTGCTTCTGCTTCAAGATTAGTTGCTGCAAGCGGACGCATGAACGAGAATCTACGCTGCTGGAATTGCCCTCGCAGAAATCAGTCACCCGGAGACAAAAATCGTTCCAATCGCTGATTGAAAAGTCCATCTCACTGAGCCTCTGCTCCATAGCCTCGACCCTTTCGGGTGGGGCTATTTTCATAAAAGACTCCATGTATCTGAAAGCATATATGAATGCAAACCGCTTACCGGCATCACCTGATTTCTTGAAATCATCAAGCAATAGGCATATTGAATCCTCAAGGTCGGCTCCGGCGGCATGAGCTGCAACGTTTGCAATGTCTAAAGCCTCCATATACATAGTATACTGCAATGTTTCAAGCCGGTCTTTTATTTCACTTCTCAGGGAAGATTCCATTTTAGCCATGCGTTTAGCGAGAGCCCGCGTATCTATCAGGACAAATATCTGCCAACCGACAAGCACCGTGACCAATACAGCCAAAGCACCCACGAGCAAACTGCCATAGCCAAGCACACTAACAGAACTCATTTCTATATATAAATAAGGTGTAAAACGCACCAATTGTTAAACAATGTTTGCGTAGTAATTAATATTACCATTTTATCTGGTTGGTAACTTTTATTACCACAACTCTTTATGTTACGGGCGGATAAGGCGGGCTTCTCCGGATTGGTTGACTATGTAGCCGAGGATGCTGAAGATGCGGCGTATGTCGGCGAGGTCGACGGGGAACGGCTCGTGGATGAGGCGGCCGTCGGGGTAGCACTCTTGGTTTGAGGAGTAGAGCATAATATAATCAGGAGATTTGCCGAGCTGCACGCGCTTTGTTACGCGGTATTCTTCGGTTTCAACAACGTAGTTGCGGCCGGGGATTAGGAGGCGGAAATTGTTCACCTGCCTCACGGCGAGGATGCAGCCGTCGGGGTATTCAGTCATTGAGTCGCCGACATGGCGGATAGCGGCGGTTTCGCGTCCGTCGAACCAGTCGCCGGCATGGATATATCCGGTAAGTGTAGCGGATTCGAGGGAGGAGGACACGAGGCCGTTATATCCGCCGGTTGTCTCGGCGTCGTAGAAGGGTATCATTTTCTTAGAGGGAGGAGCTTCGTCGGGGTCTTCGATAAGATCTTCAACAGAATCGGGGTCGCCGTTCAGCATCTCGCCCTCACCATACAGCAGCCAAGGTTCGCTAAGGGTGGGGAATGCGGCTAAAATTCTTTTTCTCATCCCTTCTGACAACGTTCTGGTATCGGAAATTATCGCACTAAGTGCTGACGCCGAGGTCTTTAACAGTCCTGCAGCGTCATTTTTTTTGATGCTATTTGACCGTAAAAACAAATCAAGTCGCTGGCCTACAGTAGTTTGCATGAGTTTATTGTTTGAAATGATTACAAATTATACCTAAATGATAAAATATTATCAAAATAATTTGGAGAATTATCAATTTGATAATAACTTTGCATCGTCAATCAATCCTAACGGCAAAGATAATGCAAGGGATTGACTTAACAAAGTAAAGTCAATAGAAAATTATGGATTTCAAAACAATGCTACCCACAGAATCATTAACTCCTGTGCTCCGGCGGATGGCTGTCGATGAAATAATAGAGGTGCCTCAATCGCAGGTAAGCTATCCCTCTGTAAGGTCTATTGTAGCCGAGATGAGGAAAGAGATGAGTGCCGACTTCAAACTGATGAAGGCAAACGCCTCAACAATTATTGTTCGGACTGAATAACACCCGCAGCCATGAACGAAAGCCAGGCAAAGACGCTCATCAAGCTGATGAGAGAGATAAGCGGCAAGCTCGACAGGCTTACCGAGCAGGCCAAGGCGGCAGACAGATACGTAGACGTCGCCGAAATAGCTGAACGCCTTGGCGTAAGCGCGGACTTTGTGTACCGCCGCGTAAAGACCGGTGAGATACCCGCTTACAAGGTGTGTGGCAAAATTCAGATGCTCGAAAGCGAATTTGCAGCAGTGTTGCCCAAAATCAGTTAATCAACCCTCAAAAGACAAACACTTATGAACGCGACACGAAACATCACCCCGACGAATGCCACCGAGCAAGAGCTTATGGATATTCTTGACAGCCTCGCCAATGAAGTGGCAGAAGCTATCATCGCCCGGATTGAAAGCGATGACGAGGCCGACCTTGAATATGACCCTACCGTGGGCTGCGGCTACAACAGCGCTGAAAGCGATATGAATATCGATGGCCGGGTGAGGTTTTACGCTTCGGTAGCCGACCGCGACTATCCTGAGATAAACGACAGCAGCCGCAAGGTGCTTGCCGCAGAGGTGGATTGCCCCGAGCTCGAGATTTACGATGCCGACGATTGCCGCAAAGAGTTTTTCAACGGCTGGTGTGACGCGCTGGTTGCCACAGCCGACCGGATAGTCAACAGCAGAATATAAACCCTTAAATATAACAAGACTATGACAACAGAGAAAGCGACACAGATGGCAGCCAAGGGCTACCACTGGTTTCAGATTGCCCTCGGGGCGGTGGTGATGGCGGTGTTTGCCTTTCAGGGCATCCGCGGGCTGATGGGCGGCCACACATTTTACGGCGCGATGATGCTGGCGATAGCGGCTGTGGGCGGCTATCTGTTCAAGGCGGCAAGAAAAGAGTATATCAACTATAAAAAAGGACAGAGCAATGACTAAGGCACAGATAATAGAGAAGTACAACAATATGTACAACCGTTGCAACAAGCTGCTGGCACAGCTTGCCGAAGAGGGCAGCCTCAGAGCCTTGTATGAGCTGCGGCTCAAACAGCTGGGCGAGTCCGATGACACTATCGACGACTACAAGGCCACGGCAAAGGCGGCGGCGTCACAGCACAACGCGCTTATGGGCTACTGAGCCGGCGCAGCACGCACACAGAAAACGCAAGAGAGCGATACATCCCCGGAAAATGCCTGCGGGGCGCGTGAAGAATAAAGGTTTGTCAGATTATTCAGGTTGAGGCTTCGCACCCTCCGCTCTCACCAAGACAAGAGAGGACATTGACATTGTGGAAACATATCTCATCCGGACGGGGCACGCGCTGCCCTGAGTGGCCGCTGATGAGTGAGGGCACGCGACCCGAGACGAGCAAGAGCGTTGAGGCCGAAAGCGCACGGCCAAGAGCAGCAATAAGCGCACAGTGATTAACCCCTTAGAACGCCGATGGCAGGTGTGGCGCAAGTGACGGCACCGCCGCTATAAGGCACCCCGAAGTTAGCAAAAGCACTTCCTTATATACACCCGCCCCTTTCCGGGGCAGCCCGCATAGCTCAGTTGGTAGAGCGCGATTGATATTCTAATAATTTGTACCAAGCAAAGGGTTGTACAGCTCCCTAAAACAAAAAAGCTGTCCACGTTGGTCGATGCCCTTAAGTGGGTGAAACTTGCAGCACAAGCCTAAGACGTGGTGAAAATCAATCGAGGTCGCCGGTTCAACCCCGGCTGCGGGCTCCAACGCAAACTTTAAACAAACGGCAATGAAAAGACTCATCCGCAGGTATCTGCGAAAGAAATTATACCGACCCTCATTTGTCTCAGTCAAAATTGACCCGCTGCAAAAAGCGAATGACGATGTAGGATGGATTCTTGACGCTCCCCTCTGGCAATGGCGTGCAAGATACTGGTGCGTTGTCAATGAGAGCCGTGGCTACCCAAAAGAGAAGCTGTTCAGTTGGCTGACGGACCGAACCAACGCATAGGCCAATCCGTGAGGACGCCTGCCGCAAGAGTGCGGCGAAATCGACTGATTACCATATTTAGTGTCTGATTTTATATTAGACAAGCCGCCGATAGCAAGCAGCACAAAGCATCGGCGGCACATGGAGCGGAACGCAGCATAAGGGCACGCGCTGCCAAGGGTGGTAACAGGTCCCCCCGTCATAAGGGCTGAGGCGGTTCGACTCCGCCACGCTCCACCTTCCATTTGATGACACACTAATTGTAATAATGTACTGAGATTAAACATTTTCCCTTCCGGTGCGTGAGCATAGGGAGGTTTTTTACAGACAATCTTTTATTCACCAAATATTTATTTCACTATGAGTTTAATCAGAAAATCAGCCGAGCTCACAATCCCGACCACCGTCAAGATAATGATCTACGGGCAGGCCGGCATGGGCAAATCAACCCTCGCGCTCTCTGCGCCCAAACCGCTGCTGCTCGACTTCGACAACGGCGTCAAGCGAATCAACATGGCTCACCTCGACGGCGTTGACACCGTGCAGGTGTCCTGCTGGCAGGATGTGCAGGCCGTCCTTGCAGAAGACCTCTCCGCCTACCGCACTATCGTAACCGATACAATCGGCAAGATGGTAGACTTCATAATAACCTACAAATGCGGCAACCGTCAGCCGACAATCAAGGACTGGTCCGGCATCAACGCCGAGTTCACATGGTTTACCCGCACACTGTCAAATCTCAACAAGAATGCGGTGTTTGTGGCCCACCGCGACACCCGCAAGGAGGGGGACGACACCGTGTTCATCCCCTCGCTGAGAGAAAAGAACTACAACTCAATCGTCACCGAGCTCGACCTGCTCGGCTACCTTGAGATGAAATCGGACAGAGGAGTGGCCAAACGCACCATCACATTTGACCCCACAAACCGCAACGACGGCAAAAACACCTGCAACCTGCCCTCGGTGATGGAAGTGCCCACAATCCTTGACCGCAGCGGCAACCCCACCGCGCCAAACAACTTTGTTGCCGACAAAATCATATCGCCGTATCTGGCAATGCTCGCCGCCAAAGAGGCCGAGCGCAAGAAATATGATGAAGTGGTGGCGAAGATCCGCCAGGAGATTGAGCAGATAACAGATGCCGAAGGTGCAAATGACTTTGCCGCGCGCATCGGCGAATTTGAACACGCCGGCAGCTCCAAAGCCCTCGCCCGTTCGCTATTCGCCGCCAAAGTCAAAGAGCTCGGGCTCAAATATGACAGTGACACAAAAACCTACAGCGATGCCGACGCAGCCTAAATATAGGGTTTATGCAACGAATTGACCTAGATTCTTTTTTTATATTTTATGTGTTTGTAGATGAGGGCATTGTGAAATGCTCTCATCCTTTTTCTTTTATTTTCAGTTCGAGTGCTACACCGCAGTTAGGACATATCAACTGGCCTTTTTCTCGTTGAATTTCTTCAGGGGATATGAAGAGCTGCCAAATTGGTATGTTTAGCGCGTCTGCTATCCTTTCAAGAGTTTCCTGAGAAGGATTCCCAGCCAATGTCTTTACTATTGACATCCTTGTGACGCCTAATCTATTGGCTAATTCTTGTTGAGTTACGCCTTTCTCCTTGAGGATTTCTTTTATTCTATTCATGCCTAATCAGTTTATTTTTTGAACAAATATACTCTTTTATAATAAGGTGTATAATCACAGTTATACTAAATAATGTTAAATGTATAATTTCGATGGTGTTTTTATTTTGTGGTGTATAATTTTGATTATACCTTTGTGCCATCTAAGTACCCACATAAAATATAAAAGAATGAGCAAAGACAGAAAAAACCAACTGAGTGAGATTATGAGTCTCGCATGGGCTTTCGTAAGAAAAAACGGCATGAGCATGAGCGACGCCATGAAATGCGCATGGGCTAACATCAAGTTGCGCGTGCAGCTCTCAGACCGTATCGTTGAGTTCTACTTCAAAAAAGTCGACGGCTCGCTTCGTCAGGCGTTCGGCACGCTGATGAGTGACAGAGTGCCCGCCACCCAGAGTACCGGTCGCAAGCCTAACGATGGCGTGCAGGTGTACTTCGACACAGAAAAAGAAGAGTGGCGCTGCTTCAAAAAATGCAATCTCGTAAAAATATATTGACTATGAGAACGACAAGACGCATAAACGGTCTCACCGTGAAGCAATATTGCCAAGTCATCGACTTGTGCGCCGAGTTTCAACCTCATGTGCTATTTCGTGAAGTTGCGTTCCTTGAACTCGTAGAGGCGGCAAAAGTGTATTGTAACCCTGGTGAATATGTGTTTTTCTGCGACAAGAAAACTCGTTTTCAAAAGTTACTTATAGGCACTATGGCATCAAAGATAAAGTCGCACTTCTATTTCGACGGCATAAAATTTGGCAATCGAAATCCCAAAAACGTAAACTGGCGCGCAGTTGAAAAATATATACCGCGGGTAATGACGACGCCTATTGGGAAAGTTCAACCGATTGAAATGGTACTCTTTATGAAGATAGTTCGCGCCTGCCGCGACTTCTTGAGAGCCGAGATGAAGAAAGAAGCTGAGGCGACCTTCTTTCAAAAATTAAACGTTGTGTATGACGCAATGGCTTAGTATCCTATATGACTGGCATTTAATATTGAAATACTAATTATGTGTAAAAAATGTATGAAAAGTATTCGTCAACTATCTTTGAGCGAATTTCACCGCGATAAAAACAAACAAAGCGTACTTTGCTCCCACTATAAGTCTTGTGAAAAAATGATGTTCATAACTCCAAATAGAGTTGAAGACGACGTTGGTGAAATTTGGAGAGATATAAAGGGCTATGAGGGCATATATATGGTCAGCAATCTCGGTCGGATTAAACATATCGATAATGCGGGTAGAGAAAGACTACGGATACCCGCTCCTACGCCAAATGGCTATATGAGAATGACCTTATCTCATAATGGTAAAAGGAAAACAATTTCTGTCCATAAAGAAGTTGCACTCGCTTTTATCCCCAACCCCAACAATCTCAGCACCGTAAATCATAAGAATTTTGATAAAACAAATAATTCTGCCGATAACCTTGAATGGCTATCAATTAAGGACAACATCCTTCATGCAAAAAATGCAGGCAAAAACAATCGCATCCCAATTCAGCAATATTCCATTAATGGCGAATTAATTAAGGAATGGGAATCTGCTTTTCAAGTGGAGAAAGAATTGGGGTATTTTTCTACGAGTATTTCGAGACTTTGTAGAGGCAAAGGTAAAACGTATAAAGGATTTATATGGAAGAAAAAAGAATAACCTACAAAATTTATAGCACGCTGCTCGACACCTTCATGAACTATGTCGAGAGCGACACCATCTGGGAAAAGTACTGGGGCTGGAGTGAAACTCCTCCCCATACCCCGGAGGAGTTCCGACAGGCGCAGTTCCAGCAGCTCATCGACCGCATCAACCGAGTGCCCTTTGACAGCGAGGCCGCCGACAAAGGCACCGCGTTCAACGAGATAATTGACTGTATGGTGGAGCAGCGCAAGCCCGCCGACAAATTCATAATATCGCGGGTTGTCGAGCCCGGGGTCATCACCAAAGTCACCGGGCAGGTGGACGGCTGCGACCCCGACGAACGCTGGGCGGATGTTGAATACATCGATAACCCCGACGCCGGCAAAGTCACCGCAATCAAAGCGGTGTACAACTCAAGAGAATTTGTGTTTGACATCCGCCTATGCCGCGAATTCGCCAACTATTATAAAGGAGCGCTCACCCAGCAGAGAGTAAGTGCCATCCTGCCCACGGCCTACGGCGATGTTGAAGTATATGGCAACCTCGACTACCTGCTGCCCCAGAGCATCAACGACCTCAAGACCACCGGCAGCTATTCAGTCGGCAAGTTCAAAAACAACTCCCAGCATCTTGTCTACCCTTACTGCTCCTATATGGACGGCTCAGCCATCCGCCTGTTTGAGTACAACGTGGCGCAGATAGACAAATATGGCCGGTGGGAGACATTCACCGAATCCTACAGCTTCGACCCCGACCGCGATATTCCCATCCTCACAGCCCGCTGTGAGGAGCTAATCAGGCTTATCGAGGACAACCGGCATTTGATTACCAACAAGAAAATATTCAACCAACAATAACCCATCATGGCAAAACTATCAGGAAAAGTGGTGTACATCTACCCCACGGCACAGCTGACCTCCAAGAGCGGCAACACCTTCACAAAACGCGACTTCGTGATTGCCCTGCAATCATTTGACCGCGACACCGGCGAACCCGCCATCGACCCCGACAACACCCCGCAGCTCACCCTCACCGGCGACCGCTGCGCCCAGCTGGACGGCGTGACCCCCGGCGACATAGTGAGTGTTGACTTCTACCTGCGCGGACGCCGATACCGCGACCCCGAAAGCAACAAGGAGAAGATAATCACCGACATCAACGTCACCTCTGTCAGAGTCACCGCCCGCGCCCTCCGCCAGCCTGAAACGGCAGCTGCCGCCACAGCATCAGAAGCCACACCCGCCGCTGCGCCACCGGCTCAATCAAACGACGACCTCCCGTTCTAACCCCATGCTTTACAATCTCTCGAATCCACTGGACGTGCAGAACAGCCGCCTGCAGCTCGAAAAGCTCATATCCGAGGGCTGCATCATAGAGCTGAAAGCAAGGCGGCCACCGCGCACCGTCCGCCAGAACCGCTATCTCCACGCCTGCCTCGCCTACTTCGGCGCGCTGACAGGCTGCGAGCCTGAATATGTCAAGACACAGTACTTCAAACTGCTCTGCAACCCCGACATATTCATCATCACCCGCAGCGACCGCTTCCGCGGCGAGATTAAGGTGCTCCGCTCATCGGCAGCGCTCACTACAGAGGAGATGACCCTCGCCATAGACCGGTTCCGCGACTGGGCGGCCCGGGAGGGCGGCATATACATACCCTCGCCGCAGGAGCATGACCAGCTGCTGCTCATGGAAGCGGAGATTGAAAAAGCAAAACGATACATCGCAGACCAATATGCTACTTGACTATGTGCGCAACATCACAGAGCGCAACATCGCTGAAAAAGAGCAGCGCAACACCTCGCCGGCAGGCTGCCTGTACCGGGAAATCATAGAGGAGGCCAAAGCCGACATCCTCGAATGTATGCGCACCCTCGCCCGCAACGGCGAATACACCGCACGAATCACAATCAACAAAGAACCCATGCTGATCAGAAACAAATCATGAACAATTTCTATCTATCTTCTGTGAAATACCAGAAAATCTCCGAATCCGGAGAGCTGCGCCCCGTCACCGAGCACTACCTGTTCGAGGCACTGAGCTACACCGAGGCCGAAGCCCGGACAATAGAGGAGCTCACCCCATTCATCTCCGGCGAGTTCGCCATCTCCGACATCAAGCGTCCGCGCCTGGCCGAGGTGATCCTTGACTCCTCCGCCGACAACCGCTTCTACAAAATAGCCACAGACTTCATCACCATCGACGAGCGCACCGCCGCCGAAAAGCGCTCACGCAGCTTCATGCTGGTCCAGGCATCCGACTTCGACTCGGCCGTGGCCTCCTTCAAGGAAGCGATGCGCGGCACGATGGCCGACTACGAGATAGCCTCGGTGGTGGAGACACCGATACTTGACTATTACCCCGCAAAGCTGTCATCAGATGAATAGGCAGATTATCCACGGTCAACCACCCAGTAAAAGCAACGCTTACCGGGTGGTGACCATCCGCGGCCACGGCTCCCTCGCCAAGACTGACGCCACAAAAAAGTATGAGGAGAGCTTCTTCATGCAATGCTCGCTCCGCAACGCCAACATTACCCGGCGGTTCAAATTATCGGTCGACGTGTACTTCAACAGCGACCGCCCCGACCTTGACAACGCGCTCAAAGTCACCCTTGACTGCCTGCAATCATGCAAAGCTATCAAGAACGACCGCCTGTGTGCTGAGATTCACGCCCGCAAACTCATAGACAAGGACAACCCCCGCATAGAATTCACCCTAACTGAACTGATATGAGATACCACGCTTACAAAGACAACGGCTATATAAGGCTGCCGGTAGTCGTGTTCGGTGTGCTGAGGACATTCTACGAGATAGACCCCACAGAGCAGTCTCTTGAAGATTGGATTCTGCACCTGCGGGAGAAAACATGGTTCACCCCCGAGCTAGAGGCCGAGCTGACAAAGTTATTCCCTAAATAAACACAATTTCTCATGGAAAGAAAAAATACATTCATATTTAACCTTGAATGGGACGAGATACTCTCGGAGTTGCCAAAGGAGGTCAAGTACGAAGTTTACGATGCCATAATAAAGTATGCCAAATCGGGCGAAATTCCAGTACTGAGACCTTTGGCTAAGATAGCCTTCATGTTCATAAAGAAAGAGATTGACAATACCTTAGATTATGGCCAAGGATAGTTTCATTTTGTATAAATCCTTTTACAAACCCATATCAAGGCTATCAGACAAGCAACTCGGCAGATTGTTTCGCGCAATTTACTTATACCAAATTGACGGGGAGGCAACGGTAGAGGAGGACATTGAAATGGCATTTGAGTTCTTCAAGAATCAGTTTGAGCTTGATGAAAGCAAATATCAGGGCATTGTCGAGAGAAACCGGAGCAACGGACGCAAGGGGGTAGCGGCGGATGAAACGAAACAACCTAAAGATAGCAAGTCAGCCAAGACAGCCCAATGGCACCCAAATAACCCAGTGGCACCCAGTGGCACCCAGTGGGGGCCAAATAACCCAATGGCACCCAAACAACCCAGTGGGGACTATAATGATAATGATAAGGATCTAAAAGAAAACTACGTAAAAGAAAAGGCGGTGGCTGCGGCCGATGTAGTTAGGACATATTTCGACGATTCCAGGCGCGCATCGCTCGAACAATTGATGATGACCTTGCACGTTGGCATGGAGGATCTGCAAGCAATGGCGAAAGAGTTTGTCAACGACTGGGGCCTGTCCGGGCGCATATTCTCCGACATGACCAGAGCACACAGCTACCTCACCGTCCAAATCAAGGAAAAAGCGCTTGCTTGGCTCCGGCGCAATGGCAAGCAACCGCAAGCCCCTGCCATCCCACGCGAGCACTGGGCGGCTCGAATAGAGCGGCGCAGCAACACCGAATGGGTCGTGCACCAGCTCGGCTCCACTGAGCCCATACCCGTCGGGACCCCCGACCCGCCAAGCCACACCCATGTGTGGTACAACGGCCAATGGGTCCACCAATAATCCCCCTCTATGGAAAAGTTTGAAGACTACGGCATAGTAATCCCACACAGACGGCGCACCGGTAAGCTAAAGCTCATATGCCCTCAGTGCAATCCCACGCGCTCCAACAAAGGGGATAAGTCGCTATCCGTAGACCTTGACCGTGGCCTGTGGAACTGCCACCACTGCGGATGGAGCGGCGCCCTCAAGTCAGATGACTGGCGCAAGCGCCCGCCAACCGCCAAGGAGTACAAGCGCCCGCAGCCACGGCCTATCGCACCGGTTGCACCGAGTGTGGCGGCATACTTCCTGAATCGCGGCATAAGCAAGGCTACACTTGAGGCAGCCAAAGTTGATGTCGGCAAGGAGTATGTTGCCGAGGATGGCGGGGAAGTGACAGTGATTCGCTTCAACTATTTCCTTGATGGGGAGCTTGTGAATGTGAAGTCGCGCACCAACAAGAAACACTTCCGGCTAATTCCGGAGGCAGAGCTGGTGCCATACAATATCGACTCCATACGTGACACTCCCGAGTGCGTCATAACCGAAGGTGAGATTGACTGTCTGTCCTTCATCGAATGCGGGCGCAAGGATGTCATCAGTGTTCCTAACGGAGCAAAAAACACAGCCTTCCTCGATGAATTTATGGAGGGCTGGTTCGACACCAAGGACACTATCTACATCGCTGTTGACACCGACAGCGCCGGGCTGTCTCTACGGCAGGAGCTAATCAGACGCTTCGGCGCTGAAAGATGCAGGATTGTCACATTTGGCGATGAGTGCAAGGACGCCAACGAGTACCTGCAGAAGTATGGTAAAGCGGCTCTGCTGACCCGGCTTGATGAAGCCAAGGATGTGAAAATCTCTGGCATATTCACTGTCGATGACTACGAGGAGAGCCTTGACGACATCTACAACCACGGTCTGCGCAAGGGCATGACCCTCGGCCACACCGCATTTGACAATCTGATTTCTTTTGAGACAAAGCGTCTGTGCGTCGTCACAGGCATACCCTCCAGCGGCAAATCCGAGTTTATCGACGAGATGTGTGTGAGGCTAAACAACCGTTACGGGCTGAAGACCGCTTTCTTCTCCCCCGAGAATATGCCCATCGCATACCATGCTACAAAACTCATTGAAAAAATTGTCGGGTGCCGCCTCGCCAACGGCTCGATGCCATACCAGAGCTACTCCCTTGCAAAAAAGTATCTCTCTGAAAACTTCTTCCATATAATGCCCGAGGAAGGGAATACCCTTTCGAACATTCTTGCCAAGGCTCAGGCTCTTGTCAGACGCAAAGGAATCAAAATCCTTGTCATTGACCCATACAACCGACTTGAGCAGGAGCTCGATAGTAAACTGAACGAAACGCAGACTATCTCCCGGCAGCTCGACATGATGACAACCTTTGCCCAAAAGAACGATGTGCTGGTGATACTGATGGCTCACCCCCATAAGATAACCAAAGACAATTCCGAGGCCGGAATCCCGTCGCTGTACAATATCAACGGCTCGGCCCACTTCTACAACAAAGCCGACTTCGGCATAGTCGTACACCGCGACCGTCATGCCGGGTACACCCTTGTCAGAGTCAGCAAAGTCAAATTCCGGCATCTCGGAGAAGGAGGCGATGCATATTTCAAGTTTGACATCCGAAATGGCCGCTACGCCCCGCTGCCCTCTTTAGACCCATCGGCCATAGCTGCATTTGACGACCGCAATTACCTGCGTGAGACTTTGTCTGATACGCCCACTTATGCCCAATCCTCTTTCCGGTTTTCACCAAATGAAGACTTCCTGACCGAAAATGACAACCAAGTTCCATTCTGACCAATCATGACACTACCTGAATTTGACGACCCCACCGGGCTGCATACCCCGGACGACCCCGACCGCTACCGCCACAAAGCACCGGCGGCCACCCTCGGCTTTCCCCTGACCGAAGATGACCGCGTCAGCATCCGCGCCGCCTGCCGCTCAGCACTCATCTTCATGCGCTCCTACGGACGGCCACCTCAAATTACCAAAACCCACACCACCAACACCCATGACACCGATTGAACGAACAGACGCCAGAATCCGCGACCTGCAAGCCCAATACCTGCAGCTCACCCGCGGCAAGGCAGTGCTCCCCCCTAAAGCCGCAAAAATAGCGCAGCAGATACGCGACCTCGAAATCCAGAAGCAGACCCTCATTGACAATGAACGCATCCAACTCTCAGAAGTCCTGCCCAAAAACAACGCCCTGCGCGACCGGATTTCACGCCTGCTCATGCGCACCGCACTCGAAGCCGATACCCTTGCCGACACCCTCGGCACCCTGCGCGAAGCACTCAAAAAGTACTGCACCGCCACAGACGAAACCATCACCCCTCACATCCGAGCCGCAGAGCGCGAGATAGCTTTTGTAGCCCTGCTCATGGACAGGACAGAGCAGACCAAAGACATCCTTACCCGCAACGACACCCTCGTGGATGCCCATCACAGGTGTAGATTCCAAATCGAAGTGCAAAATTTGAGGAGGAATTTGCATTAGAGAAAC